>NZ_JBIUBE010000015.1:0-35029 GCF_044593395.1 Streptomyces sp. NPDC052301
CGCGGGCCGCGGGGGGGGGGGGGGGGCGGGCGCCCCCCCGCCCCCCCCCGCGCCCCCCCCCCCCCCCCCCCCCCCCCCCCCCCCCCCCCCCCCCCCCCCCCCCCCCCCCCCCCGGCTGTGATGTCCCCCACGGAACCTTGCCGTGGTGGGGAACGCGTACCTACGTTCGGTGATATGTCCTCCTCTGACCCCAGCCTTCCTGTCGAGCCGGTCGAGTTCTCCGTCGACCTCACCGCCCACGAAATGCTCCGGCGCACCCACGTCATGGCGGCCGTCGGCCCCGAGTGGGACCCGGTCGCGGCGCTGCGCGGCGAGGAGGAGGCCTACGACCTGCTCTACTCCGGCCTGGACGACGAGCAGCAGCGGATCTACGACGAGCTCGTCGCGGCCGGCGTCCTCCCGAAGCGCGGAGACGGCCGTGCTGCCGCTTGATCCGCACGCCGACATCAGCCGCCGCGCCTGGGTGACCTGCCCGAACTGCGAGGACCACCGGGGCTGCGCCACCTGCGAGAGCCGGCGCAGGTGCACCCGGCACTGGCGCTACCTGCTGTCGAACACCGGCAGCCTGCTGCATCTGCAGTGCCCCACGTGCACCCATGTCTGGGACCACGAGACCGGTTTCGGCGCCACGCGGTCCCGCCGAGAGGCATGAGCCAGGAGCTGTGCCTACCGTGGGTCCGGGGGGCCGATCCGGACAAGGACCGCCATGGACCTGCAGCTCAAGGACAAGGTCGCCGTCGTCACGGGAGCGAGCAAGGGCATCGGCCTGGCCATCGCCGACGCGTTCGCCCGTGAAGGCGCGCGCGTCGTCGCCGGCAGCCGGAGCAGCACTCCCGAGCTCGAAGGGCTCCACGAGAAGTACGGCGTCACCGCGGTTCCGGTCGACCTGGCCACCGCCGAGGGGCCCCAGGCCCTCGTCCGGGCCGCCGTCGACCGGCACGGCAGGGTCGACATCCTGGTCAACAACGTGGGTACCGCGGCGCCCCGGCCGAGCTTCCTGGACATCGACGACGCCGAATGGCAGCGGATCTTCGACATGACGCTGTTCAGCGCCGTCCGCACCAGCCGCGCGGCGCTGCCCCACCTCCTGGCCGCGGGCGGGGGCGCCCTCATCAACATCACCTCCATCAACGCGCGTCTGCCGTTCCCCATGGTCGTGGACTACTCCGCCGCCAAGGCCGGGCTGACCAGCCTCACCAAGTCACTCTCCGAGGAGTTCGCCCCACGGGGTGTCCGGGTCAACGCGATCGCCCCGGGGCCGGTCCGGACTCCCTTCTGGACCGCGCCCGGTGGCTTCGCCGACGCCACCGCGGCCCAGGCCGGCACGACCGCGCAGGAAGCCATCGACGTGGTGGTGCCGAAGAGCATGGGCATCTCCACCGGACGGGTCACCGAAGCGCACGAAGTCGCCGACCTGGCTCTCTTCCTCGCCTCCCCGCTCGCCGGCAACATCACAGGAGCCGAGTTCACGATCGACGGCGGCCAGGTCAAGACGCTGTGATCGCTCCGTCCCCGGTGGTCCGGTCCTGGTCACGCCGGCGCAGGCGCGCGGCCAGTACCGCGACGTCGTCCTCGGTGTGCCGGGCCTCGAGGCGGGCGAGCACCGTGTCGAGGATGTCCTCCAGACCCGATGCGGCCCGGAAGTCCACCTCGGTCAGCCGTTGCAGGGAGCGGTCGATGTCCTCGCCGCGCCGCTCGACGAGCCCGTCGGTGAAGAGCAGCAGCGCCTGGGACGGGTCCAGCCGGCAGGTCGCCGGTTCGTAGCCGCCCAGCCCGGTGCCCAGCGGCGGTCCGACCGGAACCGGCAGCAGTGAGGTGCGGCCCTGCCCGTCCAGGACGGCCGGGGGCAGATGGCCGGCGCTCGCGAAGGTCACCTGTCCGCGATTGGGGTCGACCTGAGCGATGAGGCAGGTGGCCGGCCTGCGGTCCGGCTCGTCGGCGGCGAGCTCGTCGAGCTGGCGCAGCACGCGGTGCGGGGGCAGGTCGGCGGAGGCGATGTAGCGCAGGGAGGAGCGGTAGGCGGCCATGTCGACGGCCGCTTCCAGACCGTGCCCCATCACGTCGCCGACCACGAGCAGTGTGCGGCCGAAGTGGAGCCGGACCGTCTCGCACCAGTCCCCGCCGACCAGGGCGCTCTGCCCGACCGGGAGGTAGCGGGTGGCCACGTCCAGATTGGGATGCGGTCGGCCGGGTTGCGACAGCAGGGCGCGCTGCAGCTTCCCGACGATGCCGGACACCGCGTCGTGCTCGCGGGCGTGCCGGATGTGGGAGGCGGCGTGCTCGGCGAGGAACGTCAGCAGCTCCGCCTCCGCGTCCGTGTACGGTGCCTCCTCGCGGGCGCTGACCAGCACGCCGTAGCAGCGGCCGGCCGTGGCGAGCGGTACGCGGACCGCGAGACCGGCCGGCCCGGTCACCAGGGGGAGGAAGCCGCCGTCCGCCGGCCCCGCGGCCTGCCGGGGCTCCGCCGCGGACCACCAGGCGTCGGGCAGCAGCGCCGGGTTCCCGACGGTGGCCTCGTACCGCGAGCCGCCCCGGTCCCCGCTGAGCAGGACGGCCGCCGCGCCGCCCACCTGCCGGGCGACCTCCCGGGTCAGCTCCGCGTACGTGGTGTCCTCGTCGAGCGTGGTGCCGATCCGGGTCACCGCCGCGCGCAGGGCGCTCAGCCCGGGCGGCACGCCGACGCCCGGTGCGGGCGCGCGACCAGGTTCGGCCGGACGCACCGTCGTCGGTCTGTGAAACGACTCGTACCCTTCCGACACATGCACCACCCTAAGTCCATGGCAACCCGAGCCGGGTGACACAGACGTTTCATCACGTCGAACACATGCCCGCAGCGGAGCCGGCCGGCACCCCACTCCGGGGAGGGGGTGCACAGCGCGAAGCCCGGTTCGCCCGTTAAGATACTTTTGTGATCGGGGCAGGACGGCATCGACGTCGTCACCGAGCTCCGTACGGTGGCCGACGCCAGACCGTACTGCTGTCCCCCATGGTTCTCGCGGTCCTGGTCACCGGGCTGGCGTTCGCCACCCCCAGGGAGATCGCCTTCAGCCGTCTCCTGCCGGCCGCCCCCGCACTGGCCGCAGCGATGTGGCCCGTGATTCCCACGATCCTGCTCGGGGTGTTCTGCCTGCTGGTCATGATCGGGCTCAGCCTCGTCTACGCCGATCTGGGGACGCCCTTCACGGCCGCGGCAATCGTCGTCGTCACCCTGGTGGCGTCCTATACGAGCCGTGTGCGCATGCAGCGGGAGGAGATGCTCTTCCAGGTCCGCCTCGTCGCCGACGCAGCGCAGCAGGTGCTGCTGCGCCCGCTGCCACGCCGGATCCAGGACGTCGAGATCGAGTCCCTGTATCTGGCGGCCCAGGAACAGGCCCGGATCGGCGGCGACTTCTACGAGGTGGCCGACACGCAGTACGGCGTGCGGCTCCTCATCGGTGACGTGCGCGGCAAAGGGCTGTCGGCGGTCGGGGCGGCCTCGGCGGTGATCAACTGCTTCCGGGAGAACGCCTACGACCAGCCCGACCTGAGCAGCATCATCCATCGCCTGGAGACCAGTATCGGCCGCTACAGCGTCGGGCTCCTCGACCCCGACGAGCCGGAGCACTTCGCCACGGCTCTGATCGCCGAGATCCCGCACGCCGGCGGCCAGGTGAGGATCCTCAACTGCGGGCACCCGCCGCCGCTGCTGGTGCAGGACGGGAAGATCCACGTCCTCGAGCCTGTCAAGCCGTCACCGCCACTGAACCTCGCCGCGCTGCTGGGCGACGACTACACCGTGGAAACCGTCGACTTCACCCCGGGCGACCAGCTGCTGCTCTACACCGACGGCGTCACGGAGACCCGGGACCGCACCGGCACGTTCTTCCCGCTGCCGGACTGGCTGCAGGAGCTCGGCCCGGCAGCGCCGCGCGAGCTGCTGGACCGGCTGCACCAGGACCTGGTCCACTACAGCGGTGGCAGGCTCGAGGACGACATCGCGGCCGTCGCCGTTCGCTCCGCACAGCCGACGATCGCCTGCCCGCCGCGGTGCGCACCCGGGGGACGAGGTCGTCCATGAACCGCTCGGCGCCGCTTGCCTTTCTCTCGGCGCCGGTTGCCTTTCTCAACGGCCCGGAAGGCCGGCGTTCGATATTGCGTGGAGGTCGAATCCCGGGTCGCTCTGCTCGGCGGCCCGCCCGACTCAGGTGAAGGTCACCTCGGCGGAGGCGTGCCGGTCCTCGCGGGGGCCGGCGACACGCAGCCGGGCGTGCCCGTCGCCGTGAGTGCCGTCGGCGAGGAGCCGCTCACCCGCGAACGCCGGCCGGTGCAGCCGGTGGGGCAGTGACCGCACCTGCCGTGCGGGCGCGTTCCTCCGCACCGGTTCCAGCATCAGCAGGGCCAGCAGCGGGCCGTGCACGACGAGGCCGGGGTAGCCCTCCACATCACGGCAGTACGGGGTGTCGTAGTGGATGCGGTGGGCGTTGGCGGTGAGCGCGCTGAACCGGAACAGCAGGGTTTCGGCCGGTTGGAAGGGCAGGTGCCACGGGCCCGCGGGCTTCGGCGCGGCCGAGTCCTCGAGCGTGGCCGGGTCCCGGGACACAGAGCCGTCGCCCGACCGGTAGACGATGTCCTGCTCCTCGACCATGCAGGTACGGCCGCGCTGCCGGAACTCCTGGCGTTCGGTGACGAACAGCAGCTCGCCGCTGCGCCCCTGCTTGGGAGTGACGGCGGCCAGGCTGCTGACGCGCTCGGCGGCCTCGCCGAGACGCAGGGGCTCGGCGATCTCGCAGCGTCCGCCGGCGAACATGCGGCGCCGGTGGGGGACGGGCGGCAGGAAGCGGTCGTCCCGCAGGTGTCCGTCGGGGCCGAGGGCGCGCTGCGGTGCCCAGTGCAGGAAGTACAGCCACTTCCTGGCGATGGATCCGTTCGCCGGTTTCAACCGCGTCCACGGCACCCCGCTGTGCTGCGCCGTGGCCGATCTCGTCCGCACCCGCCGTACCTTCGTCCGGTCGCTCGGCAAGCCCGGCCGGAGACTGCTGCAGGAGACCGAGGCGCACTGGCGTTTCGACGTCACCGAGGCCCTGGCCGACGGCGACCGGCTCTTGGCCTTCGGCAGGCCGGCCGGAAGCTTCCCCGCTCCTGGTGTCCGTGCAGAGGTCCAGCAGGACGGCTCGGTCTGTGCCGCTTCGGTCGAGTACCAGCCGGTGGGCGGCGCACCCGGCGACGCCTGCCTGAGCGTCGACGGCCCTGCGGAGGTGACCACGAGCAGCGTGCCCCGTCCCGCCGAGTGCGGCGAGCGGGAACACTAGGGTGCGCATCGAGTCGTGATCGCGCCGCGGCTCCTGCCTTCCTGGCGGGGCTTGACCGAATGGATCGTCGTGCGAGTGCGAGTGACGGGCAGGTCTACGTCCGAGGTGTGCCGTCCCAGCGCCATGTGGTCAGGCGGGACCGGCCGGGCAGTTCGGCGCGTCCGGTGGCCCACAACAGCGTGGGCCAAGGATCCGTCGAGTCCGGCGCGGCCGGAAACAGCCGGGCCAGCACGCGCGCACACAGATCGGCGGGTGGATGCCAGGCGAGCCCGAGCCCCTGCGCCAGGTCGTGCGTGTGCACCAGCGTCTCCACGATCCCCATCGCTGCGAAGCCCTCGGGATCCGAGACGCCGAAGCCGTGGTAGGCCCGGGTCCGCGGAGGTGTCGTGCGCACCATGGCGACCAGCAGCGCGCCACTCGCCTCCAGCACCTGCAACAGGCCGGCGGGCCCCGCTTCACGGTTCGCGTGAATGGCGTTCGCCGGGCCGCCGGGCCGTCGGCTCTCCCACACGAACGGCACCTCGCCCTCCAAAGGCGGTGTCGTGGGCCCCAGTTGCGCCGCGTAGGCGAAGAGGTCGTCGCTGAGGTGCTCCGCCGTCTCCCAGCAGTCCCATTCCAGCGAACCCGCCCTGCCCTCCCATGCGGCAGGGGGAGCCTTGCGAAGGACGGCCACGGCGAGCTGCACGGCAAGCTCGAGGTCGTCCGCGGTGACCGGGGTGGGGGAGGGGCCAGTCTCTGCTGATCGGGACATGGCAGAACCGTACCGCTCACGAGCTGCGGACTGGTGGCGGCAGCCTGTGATCCCGGGTGGGTGACTGGTTGTCATGAGGGCGTGCGGCAAGTACGGTTGCTCGACGTGAACACCGGACCGGCGCTACGCCACCCACAGATCGGCTATCCGGTGGAGGGCTGATCGGACAGCGGGTGCGAAGAAGGCACCCCCTCGATTCGGCACGCGGACCCCCCAGTGCTCGTGCACCACGACGAGTCCGCTTCCGTGTCGAACCACCATGAGGCCCACCGAATGACAGCCACGTTCAACCACACCATCATCGCCGCCAAGGACCGCGACGCATCGGCCCGTTTCTTCCGAGAGCTACTGGAGCTGCCGGAAGCGCCGTCCTGGGGCCCCTTCACCAACATCCAGCTCACCGACGGCGTACTGCTCCAATTCGCCGAGCCGCCGGTGGAGATCCA
This sequence comes from Streptomyces sp. NPDC052301, assembly GCF_044593395.1. NCBI lineage: Bacteria > Bacillati > Actinomycetota > Actinomycetes > Kitasatosporales > Streptomycetaceae > Streptomyces > Streptomyces sp. NPDC052301. The sequence continues at coordinate 6,486 of NZ_JBIUBE010000015.1, forward strand.
GATGCAGCACTACGCCTTCCTGGTCGACGACGAGCTGTTCGACCGGGCGTACCGGCGACTCTGCGAGCGCGGCGTCGAGCACTGGGCCGATCCGCAGATGCGACGCCCCGGTGAGATCAACGACGAGCACGGCGGTCGCGGGGTGTACTTCAAGGACCCGGCCGGTCACGCCATCGAGCTGATCACCCGTCCCTACCTGTAACCGGGGCGGCCCCTGGTCGGGCACCTGCGCAAGGCGCCCGACCAGGTCACCCGGCCGGTGCCTGCGCGGCCAGGGCCCTGAGGGCGTCACCGCTCACCCGGCACACCGTCCACTCCTCCAGCAGCTCCGCGCCGAGCGATTTGTAGAAGCCGATCGCCGGCTCGTTCCAGGCCAGGACCCACCATTCGAAACGCTCGTAGCCGCTGCGCTCGCAGATCGCGGCGAGCGAGGCGAGCAGGGCCTTGCCATGGCCCCCGCTCCGGGCGTGCGGTCGTACGTAGAGGTCCTCCAGGTGCATGCCGCCCGTGCCGGTCCACGTCGAATAGTGCTGGAACCACACGGCGTAGCCGACGGTCTCGCCCGTACCGTCGTCCTCGGCGATCAACGCGAAGGCGGCGGGACGTTCGCCGAACAGCGCCTCGCGAAGCTGCTCCTCGGTCGCCCGGGCCTGCTCGGGAGCCCGTTCGTACTCGGCGAGTTCGCGGATCATCGCGCGGATCTCCGCGACGTCGTTCACAGTTGCGGCACGGATCATGCCGGGAATCATCGATCACCGTTGCGGGCCGTGTCCATCCGGATCCGCTTGCGGAGCGGCACCGCGCACGGGGACGCTGCCCCGATGACGACTTCCGTCGTTGCGTTCGCCGGTGCCACCTTCCTGATCGAGGACGGGTGGGAGGAGTGCTGCGGCGGCAGTCCGTCCGGCGCCGCATGGAACAGCTCTCCGGGGCGGCCCTGGTCGCACCGGGGATACGGCCGGCCACGGAGTCCCGTTGATCGTTCCGGAGTCCCGTTGATCGTTCCCAGGGTGCCGGGCAGGCGTTCGCTCAGGTTTTTGACGTCAGGGCCCACAACAGACCGGCCTGCAGCGGTGAAGCACCTCGCAACCGAGGACCACGGGCGCGCAGGATACGCCGTCATGCCGCTGGATGCTCTCCTATGGCGGTGTGGCGACGGGTCGCTCAGCGTGGAACGCAGAGGAGTCCGGCCGGGCGGGCCGAACGCCGCAGGAGAGGTGGAACGCATGGACAAGGACGTCTCCGAGCCGCGGGTCGTGGTCGGTGTCGACGGGTCGCCGTCCTCGTACGCGGCCCTGCGCTGGGCCGTCCGGTACGCCGGCCTCGTCGGCGGCGTCGTGGACGCGGTCGCCGTGTGGGAGCTGCCGGGCCTGTACGGCTGGTCCGCGCCCGCCGTGGACATGGACATCGACGAGGACGAGACCCGGCAGCACATGGGGCAGGAGCTGACGGAGGTGCTCGGCGCGGACGAGGCCGGCTCGGTCCGGACGCACGTCGTGCACGGCAACCCCGCCGACGTCCTGCTGCGGGCCGCCGAGGGCGCCGAGGCCGTGGTGCTGGGCAGCCGTGGGAGGGGCGGGTTCGCCCGCGCGCTGCTCGGTTCCGTCAGCCAACACGTGTCACAGCACGCGCACTGTCCCGTCGTGATCGTGCGCACCGAGAAGCAGTGACGGGACCCGTGGGGCCTGTTCTGCCGCAGGAGGGACCAGTGGCCCATGTGCCTGGGCGGCCGTGAGGGCACACGCTGGACGATGGGAGGCACTTTGTCCGCGACCCGACCTCATCAGTGGTGGTGAACACCATGAGCGTGCTGGACGAGAACGGACCGGTTCCGAGACCACCGTCCGCAGATCCCCGAGGAGACCCGTTTCTGCGGACGCAGTTCGCCATACCGACGCGTCCCGGCACGTTCCTGCGCCGGAACCGGCTGGCCAGACACCTCGACGAGGCACTTGTGACACCGTTGACCGTGGTCGACGGAGCCGCGGGGGCGGGCAAGACGCTGCTGGTCGCCGACTGGGCCGCGGCGCTGGACGGGCACGTCGCCTGGCTCACCGCACAGGTGGCGGACAAGGGAAGCGGCACCTTCTGGGCGTACCTGCTCCAGGCGCTGCGCCTGTCCGGCGTACCCCTGTCCACCGACGTCGGCTTCCCCGCCGAGGCCGGACGCGTGGACGACGGGCTCCTCACCCGGCTCGCCGCCGAACTCAGCGCCCGGGACGTACCGGCGACCATGGTCATCGACGAGTACGACCGCGTGACCGACCCGGAGATCACGGACCAGCTCGCCTTCGTCCTCCAGCACGCGGGACACGGCATGCGCCTGGTCCTCGTCACGCGCACCGAGCCGCTGCTCCCGCTGCACCGCTACCGTACCGCCGGCGCCATCACGGAGATCAGGAACGCGGAGCTGGCCTTCACCCCCGACGAAGCGGCCCGCCTGCTGACGCTGCACGGGCTGCACCTCCCCGCCGATGACGTCCGCGCGCTGGTGGAGCGCACCCGGGGCTGGGCGGCCGGACTGCGGCTGTGCGCTCTGGCCGCGCAGGGGGAGACGGACCCGCAGATGTTCCTGAAGGAGTTCGAAGCCGACCGCACGACGATCGCCGACTTCCTGTTGGCCGAGGTGCTCGAGCGGCAGGGGGACGAGACGCAGGACCTGCTGCTGCGGGTCAGCATCCTCGAACGCGTCTGCCCGGATCTGGCCGACGCCCTGACCGGCCGCAGCGACGCCGAACGCATCCTGTCCGGGCTCCACCGTGAGAACGCGTTCGTCGAGCACCTCGGGCACGCCTGGTTCCGTCTGCACCCGCTGTTCGGGGAGATCCTCCACGCGCACCTGCGGGCGCGCTGCCCCGGGCTGGAAGCCGAGCTCCACCGCCGCGCGGCGCACTGGCTGCGCTGCTCGGGCTCCCTCGACGAGACGCTCGACCACGCCGCCGCGGCGGACGACTGGCAGGCCGCCGCCGATGCCCTCGTCGGCGATCTCGCCATCGGGGAGATATTCACCGGCCTGCACTCCGACGCCCGCTCCGAGCTGTTCTCCCGCATGGGTCCCCAGCCCGTGAGCCCCGCCACCGAGCTCGTCCGTGCGGCCCGCGACCTGTCCCGGTGCGACGTCGCACACGGCCTGTCCCGACTGGACCGGACCGCTCGGACCCTGGCGCGGCAGAGCGAGTCGCCCGAGGACGCCGAGGACGATGCCGCCGCCCTGGCAGCCGCCCGGCTGAGCTGTGCCCTCCTGCAAGCCCTGGCCGCGCGGCTGACCGGCTCGCCGGGACGGGCGGAGACGGCCGCCCGGGCCGCCGAGAGCCTTCGACGCGAGGTGCCGGGCCGGCGTCTCGAAGAGCACCCGGAACTCGACGCCCTCCTCCTCACCCATCTCGGCTCGACCCGCTTGTGGGCCGGCCGTTTCGGGGCGGCGCGAGAGGCCCTGGCCGCGGTCGTCGACTCCGGCCGGGCGCCGTCGACGGCACGACTGCGTGAGGAGTGTCTGGGCCACCTCGCCCTCATCGACTACCTGAAGGGCTGGCCCGACAGGGCCGAGCGCGAGGCTCTGGCCGCCGTGACCACGGCGGACCGCCACAGCCCGGCCCCGGCGCCCGGACCGGGGCTGGGATCGCTGGTCCTGGCCGCAGTCGCCCTGGACCGGGACGAGCTGGACCGGGCCCAGGTGCTCCTCGACGCCGCGGTCGACGCGCGGCACCCGCTGCCGGACCCCGTCGCCCAGGCGGGGCGGGCCATCGTCACCGGGCGTGTCCTGATGGCCCGCGGCGAGACGCAGGCCGCGCTCGAAGCGGTGGACCGGACTGTCGCGGCAGACACGGCATCTCCCTGGGCCGAGGCGCACACGGCGGCGGTGGCGGCCGCCGCGCACCTCGCCGAGGGCCGGCCGGAGCTGGCCGTCGAGCTGCTGCGCCAGGATGCCGGCCGTGAGCCGGTCTGCCTGGTGGAAGCCGCACAGGCGGAGTTGGCCGTGGGCAGGACCGGCGCCGCGGCCGACCTGGTCGACCGAGTGCTGCAGGAGGGCCACATCGGCCCCGCGATCACCGTCCGGGCCGCGTTGGTGAGGGCCCGGGCGGCAGGCGAAGCCGGGGACCTCGCCACTCAGCGCAGACTCGTGGCCCAGGCGCTCCGGGAGGCGCGGCGCGAGCGGTTGCGGCGTCCCTTCCGTGAGGCCGGACCGTGGCTGCGGCCTCTGCTCGGCACCGTGTCGCTGCGCGGACTGGCCGAGGGCTGGCTGATCCCCGGCTCGCCGTCCTCGGCCGGCCCGGCGCGCCCCGAGGAACGGTCGCCGTTGCCGGTCGTGGAAGAACTCAGCGGACGTGAACGCGACGTCCTGCGACGGCTGGCCCAGATGATGTCGACGCAGGAGATCGCCACCGACCTGTATGTGTCGGTCAACACCGTCAAGACCCACCTCAAGAGCGCCTACCGCAAGCTCGGTGTGAACCGCCGTCACGACGCCGTCCACCGCGCGCGTGAGCTGGGACTGCTGTGACGACCGGGCGTCCGCCGCGGTATCACCTCCCCCGGGTGAAGCCGGGTGGCGGGCCCGAAGAGGAGGATCGCACGGACAGGGACTGGCACGATGCCCCGAGCGACGTGGGGAAGAGCAGCTCATGCGCTACGAGATTCGCGTCGACGGACGGATGACAGAGACGTTGACCAAGGCGTTCCCTGAGCTGGAGCACGTCGTGATGTCCGGTCACACCGTCCTGTTCGGACCGGTCGTCGACGAGGCTCAGCTGTACGGGCTGCTGGCCCGCTGCCAGTCGCTGGGGCTGAGGGTGCTGGAGATGCGCCAAGTACCGGAGTGATGCCACGTGCCGGAGCGATGCGGCCGGCTCACCGCGGCGGCTCGCGTCCCTGTCGCCGCAGACCGGCCCGGACCGCGGCCGAGAGCACCCGCACGGCGACGCCCACGAGCAACAGGCCGCAGATCATCTGCACCATCACCACGATCCTGCCTGGCTGCGACCGTGCGGTGATGTCACCGAACCCCACGGTGCTGAAGGTCGTGATCGTGAAGTACAGCGCGTCCGTTCTGGTCAGGGGCTCGCTGAAGGAGCCGGGAAGGGCACGTTCCATCAGGTAGTAGGTGCTCGCGAAGAGGATCAGATAGCCGGCCACCGTGACGGCCACGGCTTCCACGGCCCGCAGCCGCGGATGGGGCGAGCGCATGACGACCCACGCCTCCCACCCGAAGACGAGGACCACCGCCAGCAGACCGCCCAGCAGGAGGACCGAGGTACCCATGGTGGAGGGCCTGCTCAGCGGCAAGAGGTAGTAGGCGGCCACCAGACCGGTCGCGGTGCCCACGGTCCGGGCGACGGACACGGCCGTGGCCCGTCGCCTCGACGGGCCGGAACGCGGTGCGTCGCCTGGCGAGGTGTGCTTGGTCCGGGCAGCCGCTGGATCCGTCATCGTGTGTCTCTTCGTCCGCTTCGGTGCAGGCGTGCTGCCTGCCCGCAGCTTCCACCTCATCGCCCCGGTCCGGCGCGCGGATCACCCGCCAAGGGTGACGCCGACCGCGGCCCGCCGCGCGACGCTGGCTCGGTGAGGTCCCCACAACGGCCCCGCCGGCCGTCCGGCAGCGGGCCCCGTGATCACGTGAGGAGGAGCCATGACCGAGTCACGTGGTCACGGGCCGTACGCACGGGACGGGAGCAGGTTCCCGGCGGGGCCCCCAGCCGCTCGGACCGGCCGCAGACCTTTCTGACGAGGACGGCGACGAACACAAGGACCACGAGGAGCCATCACCGCCCTGCCCTGCGACACCGCTGACGACAGCGGTGCACATGCCCAAGGAGGAGCCATGGCTTCGGGCACCGCCTCCGGACCGACCCCTGCGGGTGAGCCCCCGCCGCCCGGTCACATACTGACCCCCGAGGAACACGCCGAATACCAGCGGCTGCGCAAGGCCTCACAGGTACGCCACCGGCGCCTGCGTCGCGTGGCCGCCTCCGTCCTCCTGGTGCTGACGCTCGTCCTCGCTCCCCTGGCCGTCGTCGCCGTCTGGGTCCACGACACGGTCGCCGACACCGACCGGTACGTACAGACCGTCGCTCCGCTCGCCTCGGAACCGGCCGTCCAGAACGCCGTGGTGAACCGGCTGACCGATCGCGTGGTGGCCCAGGTGGACGTCCAGGACGTGACCGCCTCGCTCACCAAGCTGCTCGCCGACAACGGGGCGCCGCCCGGCGTGGTCGACGCGTCGAAGTCGCTGACCGGTCCGCTGCGCTCGGCCGTGCAGACGGTCGTGCACCGCACCATCGACCGCGTGGTCACCAGCGACGTCTTCGAGCAGGCCTGGGTCGTGGGCAACCGGCGGGCGCAGTCCGCGGTGGTGGGCATGCTCACCGGAGAAGGGCAGGGGGCACTGCGGGCTCAGGGCGACACCGTCCAGCTGGACATCGGAGTGGTGATCGACCAGGTGAAGAAGCGCCTGGTCGACGCCGGCTTCCAGAGGGCGTCCGCCATCCCGCAGGTCGACCGCTCGATCACCCTGTTCCGCACGGACGAACTCACCAAGGCGCAGAACTTGATGCGGCTGCTCGACATCCTCGGCACCTGGCTGCCCATCGTGAGCCTCGCGGTGGCCGCCGCGGCCGTGTGGGCCGCTCCCGGGCACCGGGTGATGCTGATGGTCACCTCCATCGGCATCGGCATCATGATGATCGTGCTGCTCGTGGCACTGGTCGTCGCACGGCGCGTGTACCTCGACTCGGTGCCTCCGACGACCCTGCCGCCCGACGCCGCCGCCGCGATCTACGACACGTTCGTCCGCTTCCTGCGCGACAGCGTCCGTACGCTGCTCGTCGTCGCCGTGATCACCGCGCTCGCGGCCTTCCTGTACGGGCCGAGCCGGGCGGCCCGCGCCGTGCGCTCGACGGCGCAGCGGGGCACCACGGCCGCGGGGCGGGAACTGAGCCGCCGCGGCATGCGCACCGGCCTCGGCGGCCAGTGGCTGGCCGCGCACCGGTCGTGGACCACCGGCGTCATCATCGCGGCGGGCGCCCTGACCCTCGTCCTGTGGAACCACCCGACCGTCGGTGCGGTGGCACTCGTCCTCTGCCTGGTCCTCGTGGTGCTGGTGGTCACGGCGGTCCTGGCCGCCGCCTCGGGACCGGCCGCTGCCGACGCACCACATCCGTCGGCCCCCTGAGCGCCGTTCACCCGCGCCGGGTGAGGCGGCGCGGTTCCTGTCCTGCGCACGCTGAGAACGTCCGCAACGACTACCGGGTGCACACCTGGGACGGAGGAAGCGACATGAGCGCACCGACCTACCTCGCGTACGACTATCCGGCGCTGAGCGTCTTCTGGTCCATGCTGGTGTTCTTCCTGTGGATCATGTGGTTCGTGCTGCTCTTCCGGGTCGTCGTCGACATCTTCCGCGACGACAACCTGGGCGGCTGGGGGAAGGCCGGCTGGACCCTGTGCGTCGTCCTGCTGCCGTTCCTGGGCGTCCTCATCTACCTGATCGCCCGTGGCAAGGACATGGGCCGGCGCGAGGTCGAGCAGGCACGTGCGCAGCAGCAGGCCATCGACGACTACATCCGCCAGACCGCCCAGCAGGATGTGCCCCGCACCAGTGCCGACGAACTCGCGAAGCTCTCCGCGATGCGGTCCCGCGGCGACATCACCGACGACGAGTTCCGGCGGGCGAAGGAACTGGTTCTCGCGGGCAGCGGCAAGCCCGAACGGACCGAGCAGACCGGAGCCGTACCGTCCGCCTCCGCGCGCTGAGCATCGCGCACCGAGCACCCACGCACAGGAGAGAAACGAGGTAGCACGATGACCGCCACACGCACCGCGGCCGCAGGCACCGCCAAGCAGCAGTGGGCGACCGGCCTGACGGCCTTCGGAGCAGTCATGCTGATGCTCGCCGGGGTGCTGAACATCTTCCGCGGCATCATGGCGATCGCCCAGGACGATGTCTTCCTCACGACACGCAGCTACGTCTTCCGGTTCGACCTCACGGGCTGGGGCTGGGTGCATCTGGCCCTGGGCGTCGTCGCCTTCGCCGTGAGCATCGGACTCCTCAGGATTGCACCGTGGGCGCGCGCCGGCGGGGTGGCCATCGCCGCGCTGATCATCATCGCCAACTTCCTGTCCCTGCCGTACTACCCGGTCTGGTCGATCGTGATGATCGCGTTCTCCGGATTCATCATCTGGGCCCTGTGCGTGGTCCAGGAGGACGGCTCATCAGGCCTGTTCGGCTGAGAACTCCCCCGCACCCGGCGCGCCGTGCGTCCTCGACATCGGGGGCGCACCGCTCGCTGAGCGTCGCAACTCGCCCAGACGGCCCGGCTCTCGCCGCATCTGCCATGATCCTTGCCATGCGCTCACGGATCACACCGGCCGGCCTGACGGACATGCACCAGATCCTCGCCGACCACCATCGGTACTGGGCAGACCGCGACCTCCGCTCGCTCCACCTTCTCGCCCTGGTGCAGGAGTTCGGTGAGACATGCCTGGTCGCGCGCGCCGAGGACGGAATCCACGGATACCTCGTCGGGTTCGTCACCCCGACCGGTACCGGGTACGTCCACCTGATCGCGACCCGGGACGATGCCCGCGGCACCGGTCTCGGACGCCGCCTGTACACGCAGTTCTCCGACGCCGCGCACCGGCAGGGCGCGCGGCGGTTGAAGGCGATCACCTCGGTCGGCAACACCGGCTCCATCGCGTTCCACCGCCGGCTCGGTTTCGACGCGGAGACCGTCGACGACTACAACGGACCGGGGCAAGCCATGGTCGTCTTCCGACGCGATCTGCCGTTCGACGCGCCGCACCCCTGATCGCCCCGCAGGCCGGGCGTGGCTGTCGGCCGGGCGTGGCTGTCCGTGTGGTCAGGTCTGCCGGGCGTGCACGGGGTTGTGGGCGACCTCGTCCGGGCACTTCTCGTGCGGTGGGCGTGTCCGCCGGTCGCGGCGCCAGTCGAACGTCGCGAGGGCCAGGGACGCCACCATGCCGACGAGGGCCGCGCCGAGCGCGGTGACGAGGGCGCCGCGGTAGTCGTGGCTCGCGCTGAGCACCATGTAGAAGAGGCCGGGCAGTGCCGCCGTGCCCACCGCGGCGCCGAGCCGTTGCCCGGTCTGCAGGGCGCCGCCCGCCGCGCCCGCCATGTGCACGGGCACGTCGCGCAGCGTCAGGGTGATGTTGGGAGCCACCACGAAGCCGCCGCCGATGCCACCCAGGAACAGCATCGGGGCGGCGGCCCAGACAGCGGTACCGAGGGGCGCGAGGCGAATCAGCAGCGCGGTTCCGCCCAGACCGACGATCACGCCCACGAGTCCGCACACGGTGAGCAGTCGCCCGAACCGGTCCACCAGCCGGCCGGAGATCACGGCCGCGCCCGCCGAGCCGAGGGCGAAGGGGGTCACGGCCAGGCCGGAACGGAGGGGGCTGAAGTTGAGGCCGTGCTGGTAGAAGAGGGCGAAGACCAGCCAGATGCCGCTGAAGCCGATGAAGTACAGCGTGCCGACGCCGGCGCCGACGGCGTAGCCGCGCACGGTGGTGAACAGACGCGGGTCGAGCAGCGGTTGGGCACCGCGGGCGACGAGGCGGCGCTGCCACCGGGTGAAGGCGGCCAGCATCGCGACGCCGACGAGGAACAGCCACCACACCTGGTCCAGGCCGCCGGAGTCGGCCTGGACCAGCGGGTACATCACCGCGAGGACGCCGGCTGCGAGGAGGAGGATGCCGGGCACGTCCACGTGTCCCCGGCCGGAGCGCTCGGTGTGCGGCAGCAGGTGACGGCCGAGCAGGACGGCGAGGACGCCGATGGGGACGTTGACGTAGAAGATCCATCGCCAGCCCTGCGCACCGGAGGCCAGGGCGAGGACGGCACCTCCGATGAGGGGGCCGGCGGCGGAGGAGATGCCGACGGTGGCACCGAAGAAGCCGAACGCACGCCCTCGTTCGGCGCCCCGGAACATCTGCTGGATGAGCGCGGAGTTCTGCGGGGCCATGAAGCCGGCCGCCAGTCCCTGGGCGAGGCGGGCCGACACCAGCAGCGTGATGCCGGGAGCCGCGCCACAGACCGCGCTGCAGAGCACGAAGCCGGTGAGGGCCAGCAGAAAGATACGGCGCCGGTCCAGGGCGTCACCGAGCCGCCCGGCGGTGACGAGCGCGAGGGCGAAGGTGAGGGCGTATCCGGACACCACCCACTGCACCTGCGCGGGAGAGGCGTGCAGGTCACGCTGGATGGTGGGCAGGGCGACCGCCACGATCGTGACGTCCAGCAGGCTCATGAAGCCGGCCACCAGGGTCACCCACAGAGCCCGCCACCGGTTGGGATCCGGCTCGTACCCGGCTTCCCGAGCGCCCGGTGTCCGACCGTCTGCCGCTGACGTCGACGCTGTCACCTGCGCTCCTCTCACCAGGGCCGTACCCGGGCGAACCAAGTTCCCCGGCCCGGGCACGGGCACACACCGGGCCCGCGCGGCCCCGTACCTCGCTCGCTCAGGAGGAGAGCCAGTCGGTGTAGCGGGTGGGGGCGAGGTGGGCGTTTGTGTCGGTGAGGACGTCACCCTTGACGACGGCGAACATGCCGGCGGTGGGGTCGGTGACGACGGTGCGGTTGTCGCCCTTGTGGGACAGGGTGATCCGGCCCAGCTCGTCCAGCGGGAAGATCTCGGGGCCGGCGATGTCGTGGATGCCGTTCACCGGGTCGCCCGCGGCGATTTCCGCCACCGCCCGGGCCACGTCCTTGGAGGCGATCGGCTGGATCGGCGTGGGGGGCAACCGTACGGTGTCGCCGTCGGCGGTCCAGGACAGGACGGCGTCCATGAAGTCCATGAACTGCGTGGCCCGGACGATCGAGTACGGGATCGGGCCGGCCGCGAGGATCTGCTCCTGGAGCGCCTTGGCCCGGTAGTAGTCCAGCTCCGGCACCTGGTCCACGCCGACGATCGAGAGGATGACGAAGTGACCGACGCCGCCCTTGTGGGCGGCGGCCAGCAGATTGTCCATCGACGTCTGGAAGAAGGCGAGCGAGGCCTCGTCGAAGGTCGGGGAGTTCGTCACGTTGACGACGACGTCGGCGCCCGCCACCGCCTCGTCCACTCCCCGGCCGCTGATGATGTCGACGCCGGTGGACTGCGAGTGGGGTACCGCCTCGTGGCCGGCGGCGTTCAGGTTCTTGACGACCTGCGACCCGATCAGTCCGGTGCCGCCGATGACTGCGATCTTCATGACATGCCTTTCGTCGAGTTGTGCGCGGAACATTGCGCATCCGCGGCTGTTCGCGCCCGGTAGCCGCGCGGCCGCGCAGCCGCCCGCCGCATGCCCCGTGGCCGTGGAGAACGGCATCACGGGGTGGGAGGAGCGGTTCCCGTGGACTCCCGAGACGCAGCGGCCCGCCACCAGGATCCGGTCCCGGCCAAGGGCGAGGAGGCACCGCGGGGGAGCGTCGTACGACTCGCCGCGCGGCCGTCGTCCGGGCGAGGTGCCGCGGCCGCTCGGACTGCGGACGTCCACCGCGTAGACGCACGTGCCACGGCGTCCTCGAACGCAGGAGCGCTGAGGACCTCCTCGCCCGTCGGCTGGTCCTCACCGCTGGATCCGGCGGCTTTCCCGGGCACCGACCCGGCCGCCGCTCCGGGCGACGCAGGGACGAGCGAAGCCCGGTACACGGTCGCCCCCCAGCCCGTGCACGCCCTGCCACCGGTCCGGATGGGCGCGGGCGGGCCGGGCCCGGTCGTGCTCCGGCCGGCGGGTCTCGTACGCGTGCGAGCCGGTCGTCGCCGGACGCCGTGGGTGTGCGCGTGATCGCGGGAGGGGACCAGGAAGCGAGTGCCCGGCCGCCCGGCCCGTGTGCGGTCCGGCAGCGCGGCGGGGATCGTCTCGTCACCCCCGTTCCGGCCCCCGTGGGAGTCCGGTACGCCTACAATCACGCCGCCATCGCCGGCCATGACCGGTCCCTCACTGTTTTCACCAGAAGTGCTCCCACGGCTCGAGTGCCGGACTGCGAGCTCTGGCTCTGAGCTCCGTTCCGGCGCTTCGGCACCAGTGTGGTGGCCGCTTTTGAAACGTGCACCCGCATCGCTCAGCGGTGAGCGCGGCAGGCCCGACCCAAGGGGTGGGGACGTGCGCCGGTCCCGCGTGGCATCGTGGCGGTCATGGGGAGCGGAGCGGATGTGGCCGTGCTGGTCGGACTGCAGGCTTCCGGGAAGACCACCTTCTACGTCCGGTGTCTGTCCGGACGGTACTCGCTGGTCAGCAAGGACCTGTTTGCGCGGGGCGCGAAGAGCAAGCAGCGGCGGCAGATAGGGCTGATGGAGGAGCATCTGGCGGCCGGGCGGCCGGTGGCGGTGGACAACACCAACCCGTCGCCGCAGGAGTGGCGTCCGCTGGTGGAGGTGGCCCGCACCCACGGGGCGAAGGTGACGGCCTACTGGTTCCCCCCGGACGTGGCCGGCTCCCTGCGCCGCAACGCCGCCCGGGAGGGCCGCGAGCGTGTCCCGGACGTGGGTGTCCTGGCGACGCTGAAGCGGCTGCGCAAGCCGTCACCGGCGGACGGGTTCGACGAGATCCGCGAGGTGCGGTTCGACGGACGGGGCGGCTTCGAGGTGATCGGCGGCGAGGGGATGAGGCATGGCCGGGCCTGAGTCCGGTTGTGGTAACCGGAGGCATGCCGGGTACTCGGCCTCCGCAGTGGAACGACGCTACGGAGGCAGGCTGATGAGCACGGTCAAGGAAACAGTGGAAGTGGACGTCCCGCTCCACACCGCCTACAACCAGTGGACCCAGTTCGAGGACTTCCCGAACTTCATGGAGGGCGTCGAGGAGATCAGGCAACTGGACGACCGCCACAACCACTGGACCACCAAGATCGGCGGAGTCCGCAGGGAGTTCGACACGGAGATCGTCGACCAGCTTCCCGACGAGCGCATCACGTGGCGCACCACCAGCGGTGACACCAGCCAGAAGGGCACGGTCCGCTTCGAGCGCGTGGACGACATGCACACCAAGGTGGAACTCGTCATGGAGGTCGACCCCAGCGGGGCCGCGGAGAAGGCCGCGGACATGCTGGGCACGATCGACCGGCGGGTGAAGGGCGACATGAAGCGCTTCAAGCAGTACATCGAGCAGGCCGGCGGCGAGAGCGGAGCCTGGCGCGGACGCATCCGGCCGGGGGACAGCGGCAGCCCGCTCTGACGGCACGACGGGCACGACCCGCCCGCTGCGTCCGGTGTGACGCGGCGGGCGGGCCGCACACACTGCACCGCCCGGCAGCTACGGCTTCACGCTGCTGCGACCACGGTGCAGGCCGACCCGGCCGGGCCCCGCCCGGGGGACCAGTGCCGGCACGTCGGCGCGGTAGGCCTCGTACGCCGCGCCGAACTGTCTCGCCATCAGGTCGTCCTCGACCCGGACCCGCCGCAGCAGCCAGGGGACCGCGACTGTCAGGAGAGCGATCCAGACACCGAAGCCGCAGGCCAGCATGGCACCGACGATCAGGCCCAGCAGCCCCGTGTAGATGGGATGGCGCACCAGACGGTAAGGGCCGTCCGTCCGCAGCTCGTGGTGCTCCTGGACCAGCGGCACACTGGCCCACATGGTGCCCAGGACCCAGCGGGCCCACAGCAGCAAAGCGGTGGAGGCGACGGCGAGCAGGGCGCCCGCCACGGCGAGTTCCGGCTGCCAGTACCGCAGGTGACGCCAGAATCCCTGAGAGCGGTCGACCAGAGCGGAGAACACGTAGGCGCCCGCGATCAGCAGCACTCGGCGGGGCCACGAACGGCGCAGTCCGTGTATCCAGCCGCGCACACCGTCCTGACTCCTGATGCCGAAGTAGACGGCCCCGGCGACCCATGCTGCGCCGAAGATCGCGCAGCAGACGGCGGTGAGCAGAACAAGTCCCGAGTGGAGCGATCCCATGCCTTCAGACTGCTCCGTGGGCGGTAGGAGGCACCACCGACCACGGGTGGATGGACCAGCCCCCCGCATCTCCACCCACGGGTAGAGACCGCCGCGTGGCCCGAGCGGGTGCCTTCCCGCGTGCCGGAGGGTGTCGCCGCGCCGTCGGCCGCGGGCGGCTCCTAGCCTCGACGGCATGCTGGGGCTACCTGCTCACGTCCGTGCCTGCCTGTTCGACCTCGACGGAGTGCTCACCCGGACCGCGAAGGTGCACGCGGCCGCCTGGAAGGAGATGTTCGACGACTATCTCCGCGAGCGCGCGGCACGCGAAGGGACCGCGTTCGTGCCCTTCGACGCAGTGGAGGACTACGACGAGTACGTGGACGGGAGGCCCCGGGAGGACGGGGTGCGCACGTTCCTCGCCGCGCGCGGGGTGCACCTGCCCGAGGGGTCACCGGACGACCCGCCGGAGGCGGAGACCGTGAACGGGCTGGGCACCCGCAAGAACAACCTGGTGCTGCGCCGGATCCGTGAGGACGGGGTGGAACCTTACGAGGGCTCGGTCCGCTTCGTGCGCGCCGTGCGGGAAGCCGGACTGCGCACCGCGGTGGTGTCCTCCAGCGCGAACTGCCGGGACGTCCTGGTGGCGGCCGGCATCGAGGACCTGTTCGACGAGCGGATCGACGGGGTGGTGGCGCACGAGCGCCGGCTCCACGGCAAGCCCGCGCCGGACACTTACCTGGAGGGCGCGCGCGGCCTGGCGGTCGAGCCGGACGAGGCCGCGGTGTTCGAGGACGCGCTCGCCGGTGTCGAAGCGGGGCGGGCGGGACGGTTCGGCCTGGTCGTAGGGGTCGACCGGGTCGGCCAGGCGGATCAGCTACGGGCCCACGGCGCGGATGTGGTGGTCCGTGACCTGGCCGAACTCCTGGAGTCGCGGTGATCACCCATCCCAGCTTCACGGTCGAGCCGTGGTGCCTGCGCGAGACCGAGCTGAACCTGGACGTGCTCGCCCAGAGCGAATCGGTGTTCGCCCTGTCCAACGGGCACATCGGATGGCGCGGAAACCTCGACGAGGGAGAGCCGCACGGACTTCCCGGCGCCTACCTCAACGGCGTCTACGAGAGACATCCGCTGCCGTACGCGGAAGCGGGCTACGGATATCCCGAGTCCGGCCAGACGATGATCAACGTCACCGATGGCAAGATCATCCGGCTGCTGGTCGACGACCACCCGTGCGATCTGCGCTACGGTCGGCTGCTGGCGCACGAGCGGGTCCTGGACTTCCGCTCCGGCATTCTCAGCCGCACCGCGCGGTGGACCTCGCCCGGCGGCCGTACGGTGCGGATCACCTCCCGGCGGATCGTGTCCTTCACCCAGCGCGCGGTGGCCGCCATCGTGTACGAGGTCGAGGCGGTCGACGGACCGACCACGGTCGCCGTGCAGTCCGAACTCGTCGCCAACGAACAACTGCCCCGCGTCGAGGGCGATCCGCGGGTCGCCGCGGCGACCGAGTCCCCGCTGCTGGCCGAGGAGTCCTTCGCGCAGGACACCCGGTTGCGGCTCGTGCACTGCACCGACCGCAGCGGACTGCGGGTGGGAGCGGCGGCCGACCATCTCGTCGAGGGACCCGAGAGCACCCGCTGGACGGCGCAGTGCGAGCCCGACGTCAGCCGTCTGACGGTGACCGCGGACCTGGTCCCCGGGCAGCCGCTGCGGCTGGTCAAGTTCGTGGCCTACGGCTGGTCGGGGCAGCGCTCGCTGCCGGCCGTGCACGATCAGGTGGACGGCGCGGTGGCCGCCGCGGTCAGCACCGGTTGGGACGGCCTGGTCGCGGCACAACGCGCCTACCTCGACCGCTTCTGGGCCGGCGCGGACGTCGAGGTCGAGGGCGACGCGCAGATCCAGCAGGCGGTGCGGTTCGCCCTCTTCCACGTACTCCAGGCGGCGGCCCGCGGGGAGAACCGGGCGATCCCCGCCAAGGGGCTGACCGGAACCGGATACGACGGACACTCCTTCTGGGACACCGAGTCCTACGTCCTGCCGGTGCTGACCTTCACCGCCCCGGAGACCGTCGCCTCGCCGCTGCGATGGCGGCACCGGACGCTGCCGGCGGCCCGGGAACGCGCGCGCCAGCTGGGGCTGTCGGGGGCGGTGTTCCCGTGGCGGACGATCGACGGCGCCGAGTGCTCCGCCTACTGGCCGGCCGGCACGGCCGCCTTCCACATCAACGCCGACGTCGCCATGGCCGCGGTCCGCTACGTGATGATGACCGGCGACGAGCAGTTCGGTCGCCATGAAGGCCTCGACCTCCTCGTGGACACCGCCCGGCTGTGGCGCTCCCTCGGTCACCACGACGCGGAGGGCGTGTTCCACATCGACGGGGTCACCGGTCCCGACGAGTACAGCGCCATCGCCCGGGACAACCTGTACACCAACCTGACGGCTCGTCAGAACCTGCGCATGGCGGCGGACATGGTAACGCGTCATCCGGAGCGCGCCGAGGAACTGGGTGTCGACGACGAGGAGGCCGCCGCCTGGCGCGACGCGGCGGCCCGCATGGCGGTCCCGTACAACGAGACCCTCGGCGTGCACGAACAGTCCGCCGGGTACACGCAGTTCCAGCGCTGGGACTTCGAGGCGACCCCGCCCGAGAACTACCCGCTGATGCTGCACTACCCCTACTTCGACCTGTACCGCAAACAAGTCGTCAAGCAGGCCGACGTGGTGCTGGCGATGCTGGCGTGCCCCTACGCCTTCACCGACGAGGAGAAAGCCCGCAACTTCGCCTACTACGAGACACTCACCGTCCGCGACTCCTCCCTCTCGGCGTGCTGCCAGGCGGTGCTCGCCGCCGAGACCGGGCACCTGCGGCTCGCCTACGCCTATCTCGGCGAGGCGGCGCTGATGGACCTGGACGACTTGGAGCACAACACCCGCGACGGACTGCACATCGCCTCCCTCGCCGGGACGTGGATCGCCCTGGTCGTGGGCTTCGGCGGCCTGCGCCGGTACCTCGGTGACGACGGGAAGCCGGACCTGCTCGGGTTCACGCCGCGCCTGCCGGAAGCGCTGTCCAGGGTGGCGTTCACCGTGGCGGTGCGCGGACGCAGACTGAAGGTGGACATCGGTGGGACCCGAGTACGCTACCGGCTGGTCGACGGCGATCCGCTGGTGGTGCTGCACCACGGGGAACCGCTGACCGTCACCGCCCAGGAACAGGTGGACCGCCCGATGCCCCCCGCCCCCGCACTCCCCGAACCGCAGCAGCCGCGCGGCCGCCGCCCGGCGGGCCGGACCGGCGGGGACGAAGCCCAGACGGAGGCAACGGAGTAGCACGACCGGCCGCGCACGCGCCCCGCGTGCCGCGCTCCACACCGGCACCGGCGGCGCGGACGCCGTCGCATGCGCTTCGTCGACGGACGCCCGCACGCCGTGGTCGGCGGCCACAGCACGTCGAGCCGGCCGGAGTCCGGTCACAGCCCACGTCGGCTGCGGATGTCCTCCAACCACGCGCGGCGGACCAGGAGACGGGCGAGGCCGTCGCGTACGGCGACCACGGGCGGGCGGCCGACCAGCTTGCAACCGGAGGCCATGGACAGGTGATACGTCCCGGCCACGGGCACGGCGAGCAGGTCACCGGGGCGTACGTCGGCGGGGAGCGCGACGTCGGTGGCCAGGACGTCGCCCGCCTGGAGCGAGGGTTCGACACCATGCCGCCCGAGGCCTGGGCTTGTCCACTCGGGCGACGGACAGCCGTTCCTGTGGGATCGACACACCGCCGGGCAACCGTGCCGGTCGGAACCGAACCCCGCACCGCCGCCGAAGCCCCGGACCGCCAGCGCCGCCTCGCGCGGCAAGACCCCCCGTGCCCCGAGAGTCGAGCCGCGCCGGTGAGGGCCCGGGCAGGCCCCGCCGGCGCGCCGCGTGTCAGCGGATGCGCTGGAGGACGTCGGGCGTGAGGTCGGCCGGCGTGGGATAGCCGTCGACGGCCATGAGGAGGTCCGCCTCGGCGAGCAGGGAGCGCAGGACGTGCACGATGCCGTCGGTGCCGTCGAGGGCCAGACCGTAGGCACAGGGGCGGCCGATGCCGACGGCGGTCGCGCCCAGGGCCAGAGCCTTGACGACGTCGGCACCCGTGCGGACGCCGGAGTCGAACAGGACGGGCAGGTCCCCGGCGGCATCGACCACGCCGGGCAGGCAGTTCAGCGCGGGCAGTCCGCCGTTGGCCTGTCGGCCGCCGTGGTTGGAGCAGTAGATGCCGTCCACACCCGCGTCCTTGGCGCGGCGGACGTCGTCGGGGTGACACAGGCCCTTGAGGATCAGCGGCAGGTCGGTCAGGGACCGCAGCCAGGGCAGGTCGTCCCAGGTGAGGGGATTGCCGAAGATCTGGGCCCAGAGCATCACCGCGGCCGCCGGATCGTCCTCCGGGGACTTGGCGAGACGGGAGCGGAAGACCGGGTCGCTGGTGTAGTTGGTCAGACAGTGCCCGCGCAGTTGCGGGAAGTTGCTGACCGACAGGTCGCGCGGCCGCCAGCCTGTGATCCAGGTGTCCAGGGTGACCACGATGCCCTTGAACCCGGACTTCTCCGCCCGGTGGACCAGGCTCTCGGCCAGCTCCCGGTCGGTGGGGGTGTAGAGCTGGAAGAAGCCGGGGGTGTCACCGAACTCGGGGACGAGCTCCTCCATCGGGTCCACGGCCAGGGTCGAGGCGACCATCGGCACCCCTGTGCGGGCGGCGGCGCGCGCGGTGGCGAGGTCGCCGTGGCCGTCCTGGGCACACAGGCCGATCACGCCGATCGGGGCCATGAACAGCGGCGAGGCCAGACGCATGCCGAACAGGTCGACCGACAGGTCCCGCTCGCGCGCGCCCACCAGCATGCGCGGCACGAGTCCCCACTGCTCGAAGGCGGTGACGTTGGCCCGCTGGGTGTACTCGTCCCCGGCACCACCGGCCACGTACGACCGCACCGACGGGGGCATCGCGGCGTGGGCCAGCGGTTCCAGCTCGGCGTACGTCATCGGCAGGCGCGGTACCACCCCGTGCAGCCCATGGAAGTAGATCTCGTTCTGATAGTCGGCGAACGCCACGCTCCGGTCCTCCTGCTCCGGCCCGCCCGGTACGAGCTCCTGGACCTACGGTGCGAGACTAGCCACCAGGACGAGGAGGAACGCAGGATTCTCGCCAAGACGGGGCCACCGATGCAGGAAGATGCGAAACCGCTGAGCGAGGACGATCTCGCGTTGATCAACGCGCTTCAGCTGCGGCCCAGAGCTTCATGGACCGAACTCGGCCGCGCCCTCGGGGTCGATGCCGTCACCGTCGCCCGCCGCTTCAACCGACTTGCCGAGCACGGCACGGCCTGGGTCGGTCTCTCACCCGGCCCACGCCTGTTCGACCGGATCTGCCTCGCGTTCGCCCAGATCGACTGCGCCCCGGCCGCCACCGCCGCGGTCGCCCGAGCCCTCAGCGGTCATCCCCACATGCTCACCCTCGAACGCTCCGCCGGCGGTCACGACATCCTCGCCACCGTCGCCACGCGCGACCTGTCCGCCCTGTCCCGCTACACCCTCGACCTGCTGCCGCACGTCCCGGGCATCACCGCCGTCGACGTCCGGATCGTCACCCACACGTTCACCGAGGGCGGCCGCTGGCGCATCGCCGCCCTGGCCCCCGACCAACGCGCCCGACTCACCGCACCGCCCGCCACCCAGCCGCCCCGGCAGGGCCCCGGCGACATCACCGCGTTCGACCGTGCCCTCCTCGCCCGGCTGGCTCACGACGGACGCGCCTCCTACCAGGGCCTCGCCACCGCCCTTGACGTCAGCCTGTCCACCGTCAAACGCCGCGTGGAGCAGCTGGTCCGACTCGACGTCCTGCGCTTCCGCTGCGACTTCGCCCGCCCCCTGGGAGGCTGGCCCGTCGCCCTCACCTTCTGGGCCAAGGTCCCGCCCACCGACCTGCCCGCCGTCGGCCAGGCCCTGATCCGCCTGCCCGAGACCCGCAACTGCGCCGCCGTCAGCGGCCCCCACAACCTCATCCTGCAGGCCGGCCTGCACTCCGTGGACGACGCCCTGCGCCTGGAGACTCATCTCGCCACCACCCATCCCAGCCTGGACGTCGTCGACCGCGTCATCACCCTGCGCCACGACAAACTCCTCGGCCGCCTGCTGGACCCGTACGGCCGGGCGACGGGGGTGGTCCCGCCCGACATCTGGGCCGAGCCGGGTATCTGACGCCGCGTCATGGCAGTCGGCCACATCCCGGGCGCGGATCGATCACTGCCGGGAGAGCGGGCCGAGGAGCGCACGATCAGTGGATCTGCCGGCGCCACACCGAAGGGCTGACGCCCCGGGTGCGCTTGAACGCCACGCTGAAGGCGAAGGGGTCCTCGTACCCCACCTCGTGAGCCACGGCGGCGACGGTCGTCTCGGCGTCCCGGAGCAGGTCCGCAGCCAGCGTCATCCGCCAGTCGGTGAGGTAGGTGAGCGGCGGTTCGCCGACCAGAGCGGTGAAGCGGGCGGCGAACGCGGCACGGGACATGCCGACCCGGGCGGCCAGTCCGGCGACCGTCCACCGGCGGGCGGGATCCTCGTGCAGCAGATGCAGCGCCTCGCCGATCGCCGGATCGGCCAGTGCCCGGTACCAGGCGGGGGCCGTCTCCGCTCGGGCGCACCAGGCGCGCAGCGCCAGCACGAGCAAGAGGTCCAGCAGCCGGTCCAGCACGGCGTCCTGGCCGGGATCGTCGCGGGTGGCCTCGGTGGCGAGCAGGTCCAGTGCCGCCCGGGTCGTCGGTCCGGCGGGTACGACCGCCAGCGGCGGCAGCATGCCCAGCAGGCGGTCGCCGACGTCGCCGCTCAGGTCGTAGGCGCCGCGCAGCATGATCGTGGCACCGGGAAGACCGTCGCCATAGGTGCGGGGCGCCAAGTTCCGGTGTCGGTGCGCGTCTTCGGCGGATCCGTCCACGACGCTCTTCCGCCGCCCGTGGATCACCATCTGCGGAGGGGTGGAGGGGGCGTCGGCCACCGTGTGGGGGCCGGGGCCGGTGATCAGGGCGACGTCGCCCGCCGCGAGCCGTACCGGTGCGGCGGTCCTGCCGTCGGTCCGTACGGACGCATGGCCGGCGAGTGTGGTCACCACCGTGAGAGGGGGCGGGTCGGTGAAGGTCAGCGACCACGGGGGGCGTTGGATCAGCTGCCTGACCCACGTGTTCCTGGCCCTGGCCCGGTGCAGCAGATCGCTGAGGACGTCCACGCTCCCCACGCTAGACGATCACAAAGGCAGCAGCGACGTTCTCCCATGGATCGTCCACACGCCGTGCGGTTGTCTGGACGGCATGAAGACCATCCTCGTCCTCGGCGGCACCGGCAAGACCGGCAGCCGCATCGCCCGGCGCCTCCAGTCAGCCGGCCTGCCGGTCCGTACGGCGTCCCGCGCCGGCGGCGACGTCCACTTCGACCTCGACGACCCGACCGGCTGGACACCCGCGCTGGACGGCGTCACCGCCGCCTATCTCGTGGAACCCAGCCTGTCGGCAAGCACAAACCACCAGGCGCGCATCCCCCGGCTGGTGACCGAGGCGGTCGCCGCGGGAGTACGCCGACTGGTGCTGCTGTCCGCCCCGCGCGCGGGCGAGGACGGCCATCCGCTGCATGCCGCCGAGCAGGCCGTGCGCGGCAGCGGTGTCGAGTGGACCATCCTGCGCCCGCAGTGGTTCGCACAGAACTTCAGCGAGGGCCCGTGGCGGGCCGGGATCCTCGCCGGAACCCTGGCGTTGCCCACCGCCGACGGGCGCACGCCGTTCGTCGACGCCGCGGACATCGCCGAGGTCGCCGCGGCGGCGCTGACCGAGGACCACCACAGCCGCCAGGTCTACGACCTGACCGGCCCACGGGCGCTCAGCTTCGGTGAAGCGGCCGGACTCATCGCGCGGGCCACCGGCCGGCCGGTCCGTCACGTCGACGTCGACCCTGAGGTCTTCGTCGAGCGTCAGGTCGCCGCCGGCACCTCACCCGACGTGGCCCGGCTCCTCACGGAACTCCTCGTGGCCGTAGGCAACGGCGCGGGCGCCGCACCGTCCGACGGCGTGGAACAGGCCCTGGGACGCCCACCCAGGACGTTCGAGACCTTCGTGAGCGAGGCGGCCGCCGCGGGCTTTTGGAACTGAGTTCCGGCCAGGGGCGGCGCCGTCCGCCTCCGGGCGGACGGAAGGAGCCGGGGTACAAGCGGACGCAGCCGAGCCGCCCGGGCGGGCGGTCGAAGAGGGTCGGTGCCGCACACATGCAGGTCTCCGCCGACGAGGGCACGCCGCTCACCACGCTCACCCGGCCGACCGGCGGCCGCCTCGCCGTCGAGGTCGGCGTCTTCACCGGCTGCCCGGCCCTGCGCATCGCCCGCGGCCTGACCGACGGTGGCCGGCTGCCCGCCTGCGACGTCAGCGAGGGAGTGGGCCGCGATCGGCCGCCCGTACGGGGAGCGCGCGGGCGTCGCCGACCGGATCGACGTGCGCCTCGCCCCCGCGCCGGCGACGCTGCGCACGCTCGACGCCGGGCCGGTCGTCGGCATCGCGTACCGAGAGGACCGCCACCCCGCGATGCGGCGGCTGAACGACCTCATCACAGCCGACGCCCGAGCGGACTCGGTCGTGCTGCCGGTGCGTGACGGAGTGACCATCGCCCGGCGCCGCTGACGCGCTGCTCACCGAGAGCCTGCGTACGGCCCTGCACGCTGTGCTCGACGACGCTGAGGTCGCCCGCCGCTCGGCGCGGCTGCGCGCCGAGGCATGGGCCGAGGGCGGTACCTCATGCGCCGCCGGCCTTCGTGGTCCGGTCCACCTGCCCATCGCGCAGGGTGAAGGCTGACACGACCCGAGGACATCGGCCGTAGCCGCCTGTGCCTACCGGGAGACGGACCTCGACATCCGGTTCCTCACCATGCACAGCCCCTACCGGCCTGCTTGATGGAATCCGGTCACGGATTCCGGTACGCCGTCGGCGGCCGGCCGAGGAGCCTGCCGAATGCGGCCGTGTAGGCGGCGGGGTTGTCGTAGCCCAGCAGGGCGGCGATACGGGTGACGGGCATGCCCGCGGTGAGGTGCTGCAGGGAGTGCAGGACGCAGGCCCGCTGCCGCCACTGCGAGAAGCTCAGGCCGGTGCCGCGCCGGAACAGGCGTGCGAGGGTGCGTTCGCTGATGTTGAGGGCCGCACACCAACGGGCGGGCGGGTCATGGATGTCCGGCCGTTGCAGGAACGCCTCGCAGAGGGCGCGCAGCCGTGGATCGGACGGGAGCGGTAGGTCGAGCGGCAGCGGAGTGAGAGTCCTGAGCTCGTGCAGGATGAGGGCCGCGACCGCCGCGTCCCGGCTGTGCTCGGCATACCGCGGCTCCATCTCGACGGCTTCCAGGATCAGCGCCCGGAGCAGGGCGGAGACGTCGACCGCCTGGCAGCGGGCGGGAAACCACGGCACGGCAGCGGGTTCGATGTAGAGGCTGCGGGTGCTGACTCCCGTCATGGTGACCTGATGCCGGGTCATGGAAGGGATCAGCACGGCACGGGCCGTCGGAATCGTCCAGTTGCCGTCCGCCGTCTCGACCCGCATGACGCCGGTCGCCGCGTACAGGACCTGGGCCCGGCGGTGCTCGTGCCAGACGAGCAGGTGCTCGGGCGGGTAGTCGGTACCGATGGCCAGCACGGCACGATCGAGGTCGTCCACCGCCGCGAGCGGGACATTGCGCATGCCGTGAGGCTACGCGGCTGTCGCACCGTCTGTCTGCTGCGCGTAGCGAACTGGCACGGCATCGATTGTTCGCCAGCCTCGTGATCCCTAACGTCGGAGCAGTGCTGACCTCGTTCTCCACCCTTGTGTTCTTCGGATGCCTGACCGGCATCACCACCGTGCTCTTCGGCTTCGGCGGAGGTTTCGTCACCGTCCCTGTCGTCTACGGCGTCCTGAGCGTGACGGCGCGTCCGGGAACCGGCGCCGACGCCATGCACGTGGCCGTGGCGACCTCGGCAGCGGTCATGGCCGTCAACGCCGCCGCGGCGGCGCTGGCCCAATGGCGCCAGGGTCGGCTGCGCCGCGCGTACGTCTGGCCGCTGGCGGCGTACATCACGGTCGGCGCGGCCGCCGGATCCTTCGCGGCCACCGCGGTGGGCGGTACGGCGCTGCGCCTGCTGTTCGCCGCCTACCTGCTGGTGACGATCACCGACAGTCTGCTGCGCAAGGGTTTCCTCTCGGTGGCGCACCAGCCGCGTCCCCAGCCCCTGGGCCGGGGCACGACGACCCTCGGCGGCATGGGCATCGGCCTGGTGGCCGCCGCGCTGGGTGTGGGCGGGAGCGTCATGACGGTCCCCCTCCTGCGCCGCAGGGGCCTGCCCATGGCCGAGGCGACCGCCATGGCCAACCCCCTCAGCGTCCCCGTCGCCGTGGCCGGGACCCTCGTCTACGCTCTCGCCCCCATCGCCCACAGCGCCCCCACCGGCACACACCTCGGCTACGTCGATCTCACCGCGGGCGCCGCCCTGCTCCTCGGATCGCTGCCCACCATCGCCGTGGCGAGGCGGGTCACCGGCCGCGTCCCGGACCGCGTCCACTCCGCCGCCTACGTCCTCCTGCTCCTGGTCGTCCTGATCGTGATGGTGGCCGTCGGGGTCTGAGCGCCGGATGGCTGCCGCCGGGGCCCGAGGGACGCGGACCGGCCCGGACCACGCTCCCTTCACGATCGGCCATTCGGCCGATGCTCCTTCGACCTTTCGGTCGAAGTTCGTGCGTGGCCGCGATACGTCGCACGCTGAAGCGTCCAAAGAAATGACACGGGCGGCCCGGACTCGGGGACGGAGTGAGCCCGATGCGCACGGAGAGAGGCTGGGTACTCGGTACCCCGCTCGCTGTCCGTCGCCACCGCAAAGGAGGTATGCGATGAAGTTGATCAAAAGGGGAGTGGCCGCAGCGCTGATGGGCGCGGCCGCGCTGAGCCTCTGGGCCCCGGCCCACGCGTTCGCCGACACGGCGGCCGCCCCGGCCAAGCCCCAGTACTGCGGGTCGGACAAGGCGACAGGGCTCGGGGTGTGGGCCGACCCGGGGGAGTCCTGCAGCACCGCCCTGCAGGTGGCGAACGCCTACACCAAGGCGGCCACCGGCAGGTCGGACGCACCGGCCACGGTCCGGGCGGGCGGCACCATCTGGAAGTGCCGGCAGCGCCAGGGCGCCCCGAACCCCTACCTGCAATGCGTCAACTCGGGCGACAGCAGCCGTCGGATCCTTCTGTCGTCCTGACCCGGCACCCCTCTCCCGACACGGAGGCCGGACATGGTGTGCACCCGCCTGCCGGCGATCCCGGTCGGCGCCGCGCTGTTCCTGGCACTTCCCCCGGCGGCCCACGCCACGCCCGGCACCCCTGACGACGCATGCGCCGCGGCTGTGGCGGCCGCCGACGAGGCGGAGCACGACTACGAGGCCTGCAAGAAGGAACTGCAGGACAGGATCGCCGACGGAGGGCACCCTGACCGTTCCGAGCTGCAGGCGCTCGCGGACGCCGAGGCGCAAGCCGACGCCACGGCCTCCCAGGCCCAGCGTGCCTGTGGCAGCTGACCGGCCGGCGAGCCGACGTGAAGGTCGGTGAGCGTGCGGTGAGCGGCCGGTGAGCGGCCGCGCCGAAGGTGGACCCATCGCCGGTTCCAGCAGCGGGACCGGCCCCCACAAGGGAGTTGACGATGGGTGCTCTGACCGGCAAGACGGCGCTGGTGACCGGCGGTTCGCGCGGGATCGGGCGGGCGGTGGCGCTGCGGCTGGCCGCCGACGGCGCACTGGTCGCCGTGCACTACGGGCGGAACGCGGAGGCGGCCAGGGAGACTGTGACACACATCGAGAAGGCCGGCGGTCAGGCCTTCTCCGTCCGCGCCACGTTCGGCGAGGTCGGAGCCGTCGACGCGCTGTTCGAGCAGCTCGGTGACGGACTGGGCGACCGCGGGCTGGACGTCCTGGTGAACAACGCGGGGATCGCCTCCACCAGTTCGATCGCCGACGTCTGCGAGGAGGAGTGGGAGCGGCTGCTCGCGGTCAACGTCACCACCCCGTTCTTCGTGATCCGCCGGGCCCTCGCGCTGCTCAACGACGGCGGCCGGATCATCAACATGGGCTCCACCGCCAGCAGGTTCGCCGTCTCCACCCAGATCGGCTACACCGTCACCAAGGCCGCCCTGGCGTCGTTGGCCCCGTCGCTGGCCAACGAACTCGGCGGCCGGGGCATCACCGTGAACACGGTCGCGCCGGGCGCGGTGCGCACCGACCTCACCGCCGGGTACACCTCGATCCCGGAGGTGGTGGCCGGCTTGGAGGCGATCACCGCGCTCGGGCGGCTCGGCGAACCGGAGGACGTGGCGGACGTCGTCGGCTTCCTCGCGGGTCCGCAGGGCCGCTGGGTCACCGGTCAGACGATCGACGTGTCCGGCGGCACATGGCTCGGCCCGCTCGCCCCGAGGTGATCACCCCGACTCCCTTGCTCCACCCGCATAATCGGCCGCATGCGCTTTCGAATCCTCGGCGGGACGCAGGTGTGCGGCGACGACGGCGCACCGGTGTCGCTCGGTGGTCCCGCCCGTCGAGCCCTGCTCACCATGCTGCTGATCCGGCCGGGGGAGGTCGTACCCGTCGACCGGCTGGCGGAGGGGACCGGACCGGACGCCGCCCGGTCCGGGCACGCCCTGCAGTCGCAGGTGTCCCGCCTGCGTACGGCGCTGGCCGGGACGGCGGTCATCGAGCGGACCGGGGCCGGCTACCGCCTCCTCGCCGACCCCGACGACGTGGACGCGGGCCGCTTCGAGCGCCTGGCCGCCCAGGGACGGGCGGCGCTGCGGGAGGGGGATGCGGAACGGGCCCTGACCGCGTCGCGAGCGGCACTTCAGCTGTGGCGGGGGCCCGCGCTGGCCGACCTCGCGGACGTCGAGCACGGACGCGCGGCAGCCGTACGGCTGGAGGAGTTGCGGCTGGCGGCCCTGGAGGACCGCATCGAGGCCGAGCTGACACTCGGCGAACACCGCGCGGTCGTACCGGAGTTGCGGGAACTCGTCGGCCGGTATCCGCTGCGCGAGCGGTTCGCCGCCCTGCTCGTACGCGCCCTGTTCGCCGACGGCGGCCAGGCCGAGGCACTGCTCGTGTACGACCAGGTAAGGCGACACCTCGCGGACGAGCTGGGCGCCGACCCCTCGGCCGAACTCGCCGCACTGCACCGGGAGTTGCTGGCCGCAGATCCGACGCCCGCCCTCGCCGCACCACCCGCCCCGCTGACGGCGTTCGTCGGCCGCAGCGGCGAGGTCGCGGAGATCACCGGCCTGCTGCGCACGGCCCGGCTGGTCACCCTGACCGGACCGGGCGGGGTCGGCAAGACCCGGCTGGCCGCCGAGGTGGCCGCCGCCGAGGGCGGCGAGGTGTGCTTCGCCGAACTCGGCCCGCTGCACGACCCGCGCCTCCTGCCGCAGACCCTGCTCGGGGCGCTCGGCCTGCGCGAGCGAGGGCTGCACGCGGGCGACGCGGGCGGCCAGGGTGCACGGGACCGGCTGATCGCGGCCCTGTCCGGCCGGACCCTCCTGCTGGTCCTCGACAACTGCGAGCACCTGGTGGAGGAGGCCGCCGTCCTGGCGGCCCGCCTGCTCACCGCCGGCCCCGGGCTGCGCGTGCTGGCCACCAGCCGCGAGCCGCTGGGGGTCATCGGCGAGCACCTGCACCCCGTACGACCGCTCGACGACACCGCGGCCGTCGACCTGTTCACCGACCGGGCCCGTGCGGTACGGCGCGCCTTCGTGCCCGACCCGGAAGCGGTGCGCCACGTCTGCGCGGCACTGGACCACCTGCCGCTGGCCATCGAGCTGGCCGCGGCCCGGCTGCGCACGCTGAGCCTCCCGGAGCTGACCGACCGGTTGCACGACCGGCTGGCCGTGGCCGGGCAGGGCAGCCGAACGGCCGACACCCGGCACCGGACCCTGCGGTCGGTGGTCGCCTGGAGCTGGGACCTGCTGGGCCCGTCCGAGCAGCAGGCGGCCCGGCGCTTCTCCGTGTTCGCGGCGGGCGCGACCACGGACACCGCGTGCCGGGTGTGCGGCACCGACGAGGACACCCTGACGGCCCTGGCCGACAAGTCCCTGCTGGAACGGTCGGCGGGCCGCTACCGCATGCTGGCCACGATCCGCGCCTACGCCGCCGAACGGCTCGCCGAGGCGGGGGAGGAGGGCGAGGCGAACGCGGCCCACGCCGGTGCCCTGCTCGAACTCCTCCGCACCACGGAGCCGTTGTTGCGCGGGCACGATCAACTCCGCACGCTGACAGCCCTGTCCGCGCAGCAACCCGAACTGCTGGCGGCGGTACGCCGGGCGGTCCACGCTGCCGAGTGGAGGGCCGCCCTGGAACTGCTCGGCGCGGCCTCGACGTACCTGTGGATCCGAGGAGCCGCGGACGCGTTCGCGGACCGGGCCAGCGCCGTACTGCAGGCCCTGGGGGACGACATACCGGACGGGCTGGGCGAGGAGTACGCCCTGTGCGTGCTGCTGGCCGCGTCCGGACCGGACGGGGGGGGGGCGGGGGGCCCCCCCCGGGGGGCCCCGGGCCCCGCCCGGAACCCCGCCGGGTGGACGGCGGACGCCGGCCGGTGGGCGGCCGGGGTGCTGCCCTGGATGACCCAACACGC
>NZ_JBIUBE010000015.1:35039-219929 GCF_044593395.1 Streptomyces sp. NPDC052301
CCACCCCCGGGGGGGGGTGGGGGTGGTGTCGGGGGTGTGCGGGCGGGGGGGCGGGGGGGGCGGGGGGGGCCGCCCGGCCCCCCCCCGCCACCGTGAGACCGCGGGCCGCGCGCTGACCGCCGCCTGGTCGAAGGCGGACTCCGGCCGGTGGCCGGCCGGGCTGCTGCCCTGGATGACACATCAGGCGGCCGACGGCGACGCGCCCGCCGCACACGCCCTCGTCTCCGCCCAGCGCGACCGCTCCGACCCTTGGACGAGGGCCGCCGGGCACTACGTCGCCGCCTACGGCCCGTTCGGCGACGGCGACTTCCCCGCGGCCGAGCAGGGCTTCCGGACGGCGGTGGAGACGTTCCGGGCGCTGGGCGAGCGCTGGGGTGCCGCGCTGGCCCTGGACGCGCTGGCCGGCCTGGCCGGTGCACGGGGCGCGGCCACGGAGGCCGCCGCGCTCATCGACGAGGCGCTGGGCCTCGCCGAGGAACTCGGCGCCCTGGAGGACTGCGCCGACCTCCTGGTCAACCGCGGCGACCTGCGGATGCCCGCCGACCCCGGGGCGGCCCGCACCGACTACGACCGGGCCGCCGAGTACGCCCGCAGGGCCGGCAGCGAGCGCGCGCTGGCGGCGGCCCGGCGCGGGCTCGCGGACATCGCGCTGCAGGACGGGGACACGGCCACGGCACACCGGCTGTACACCCGGGCGCTGGAGCGGCTCGACCCGCACTGGGTGAAGGGGATCGGCAACCGCGTCCGCACCCTGGTCGGCCTCGCCCGGATCGCCCAGACCGACGGGGACCCCTCCGGGGCCGAGGCCCGCTTCCGGGAGGCGGCAGGGTCGGCCGCCCTGCCCGGCCACGAACTGCCCGACTCCCTGCGCTTGTTGGGCCTGCCGGAAGGGATGCGGGCGGAGGTGGTCCGACGAGCAGGGGCCGGTCGACGGCCGGGAGGGTGATCGCCCGCCGGACCTGCGACGAGGACGCGGAACTGTAGCGTCGGGTACTCCCTGGGTAGCGCCATCGGCGGCCTGATCCTCGCCGCGGGCACCGGCCCCGGCCACCTCTTCCCCGACGACAGCGCCTACACCACCGCGGCGCTGGTCGGCATCGGCGCCATGGCGATCACGACGCTGACAAGCCTCGCGCTCGCCCGCCGTCGCTCGTCCGAGACCAACCCGTAAGTCAGATGCACTCATCCCACCACTGGAGGTTCCATGCCCAAGGGCTACTGGGTCAGCGTCTACCGCACCATTTCAGACCCTGAGAAGCTGGCTGCTTACAACAAGCTGGCCGCTCCGGCCGTCGAGGCCGGGGGCGGTCGTGTCCTCGTCCGTGGCGGTCGGGTCGTGGCGCATGACGCCGGAATCGCCGAGCGCACCGTCCTGATCGAGTTCGACAGCTTCGAGCAGGCCGTCGCGGCGCACGAGAGCGCGGCCTACCAGGAGGCGCTGGTCGCCCTCTCCGACGGCGTCGAGCGCGACTTCCGCATCGTCGAAGGCATCGACTGACCGAGGTCCAGTCGGATTGCATGGCGCGAGCCTGCCCGTACGACAGCCGCGCGAGTCCGGTGTCCGGGCAGACGTCGCGCGGGCTGACGACCTTGCCGGGGTCCGGCTTGCGGTGGGTGACGAACACAGGCCCGCGGGTGCGGCCCTTGATCAGGCGGGGTTCAGCGTCGTCCGCCTCACCCTGGACGACGTCGCCCACGCCGAAGAGCAGACGGTTCTTCGGCTGGGCGAGCCGCCGTCCCCCGTTCCCGAACCGCTCGCGGAACTTCTGCTCCGCTGGATCGACCGCCGGGACAACATGAACACCGCGACCAACCACGCCTGCCGGTGGCTGTTCCCGGGCCGCCGAGCCGGGCAACCGCTCCGCCCCGATGTCCTTGCGGCCCTCCTCAACGACCTCGGCATTCCCACCACCGCCGGCCGCGCTGCCGCGATCCGTCAGCACGTGCTGGAGATGCCCGCCCCGGTCGTCGCGGAGGCTCTGAGCTACCACCGGGTTACCACGGCCGAGCTGGCCTCCCTGAACCTGCTACTCCGTAGGAAGGGGACTCAACGGAATCTGGATCAGTGCCCAGCGCGTGAAGGTGAGCAGAGCCTCGCCGGCGATGACCGAGACATGCGCCAAAAGGGCAACGGGATGATCTTGAAGCCCTGAGCGCCGGGCCCGTCCCGTATTTCAGAGGGACACCTACGCTGCTCTGCCGGCGGCAGAACACCGGCCGGACCGAGCTCGACGATCACTACAGTCCAGTCTCATGGCGACGATTACGACGCGTACGGTCGAGTACCCGGCCGACGGTTTGACGATGATCGGGCACCTCGCGCTCCCGGCCGGTGTCGACCGTCGGCCCGCGGTGCTGCTCGGACCAGAGGGCATGGGGCTCAGCGACGTCGAGCGCCGCCGGGCCGATGCTCTCGCCGGGCTGGGATATGTAGCGCTGGCCTTCGACCTTCACGGCGGGCGCTACTTGGGTGACCCCGAGGAGATGCTGGCCCGTTGCATGCCGCTGCTCGCTGATCCCGACCGGATGCGGCGCATCGGCCACGCGGCACTCGACGAGTTGCGCACGGAGCCCCGGACCGACCCCGACCGGATCGCCGCCATCGGCTACGGCACCGGGGGCGCCATCGCGCTGGAACTCGGGCGAGGCGGCGTCGACCTGCGCGCGATCGGGACAGTCAACGCAACCACCACGGGCCGACCGGGCGAGGCGGCGCGCATCCGCTGCCCGGTGTGGGCCGGGGTCGGATCGGAAGACCCGATCATGCCGCCCGCGCAACGAAACGCGTTCACCGCCGAGATGCAGGCCGCGGGCGTCGACTGGCGCCTCGCGGTCTACGGCGGCGCCTTGCACGCCTTCCACCACCCGCCGGTCGACCACCCCGTGGTCCCCGGTGTCGGCTACCACCCACCGCACGCGCAGCGAGCCTGGCGCGACGTCGTCGACCTGCTCGCCGAGTGCCTGCCCGTGACGGAGGACCTGGGGGCATGACCCACTCGTTCCACTGGCTCGACCGCGCACGTACACCACCGCCGAGTACCTGGACGTGCTGTGCACCTACTCCGGCCACCGGGCGCTGCCGGAAGCCGCCAGGGAAGGGCTGTCGGGGTGTGTCGCGCGCCTGATCGACGGACGGTGCGGCGGCCGGGTGGCCAAGGGCCACCTCATCGAGTCGGGGGTGTCCCACAGGCGGTGAGGCCTGGCCCCCGGAGGGGCCGTGGAGCTCAGCCGCCGGCCAGTTCGGCGTCCGCCCGCTCCGTGACCAGCGCCAGCACGCGGCCCGCGATCGCCAGGTCCTCGGCCGGAATGCCGGCGTACAGCCGGGCGGAGATCTCGGCGGTCTCGGCGGTGGTGTTCTCGTACAGGTCCCATCCGGCGTCCGTGAGCCGTATCCGGGACGCGTCCGCGGTGTCGACGTCCAGCAGCCTCGCGGCCGTCAGTTCCTCCACGACGTCGTGCACGACCGACGCGTCGGTCTTCAGTGAGCCGGCGACGTCGGCGACGAGTTCGTCGCGGCCGACGACCTCGCCCGCGACCACGACGGCCCGGAGCGTCACGCTGTGGTGGAACGTGGCGCCGTGGCGGGCCAGCACGCCTTCCAGGAGGGCGCGCCCGGCGTAGTGCGCCAGGGCGATGACTCGGCCGTTGACCGTGGGTGCTGTGGTGGTCATGTGACTGCTCCTTCTCGTTCTCGACGATAAGTACAGTACATGGCTACTATAGCCATGGCTACTATTTTCTCGCCGAGAGCCGACACCTCGTCAACGGGGCGGCCACTCCCGTCGGTCGGCCGGGGCGGGATTGGCCAGGATGTGCGGGCTGCCAGTGGCTGCGGGCGCGGGAGCCCTGGTACAGCTCACCCTGGACTGGGACACCCTCACCGCCGGTATCGACCCCGGCCGACCTCATCGTGTGGACCGCGGAACCCTGCCCCCCACCCACGACGGCCCGCGCCTGCTTGCCTCCTGGGCCGCCGGCACCGCCGCCCACGCCTCGGCCCGACCTCCGTATCGCATCGGCTGCCTTCCCGGCGTGCTGCGTACGCCATGGGCATGAGCCTCGATGATCGGGTGCGGTCCGCGGTGGCGGCGCTCCTGCATGCGACCGGCGAGTCGCAGACCCATCTCGCCGCCGCGTTGGGAGTGAGCCAGGCGCAGGTCAGCCGCCGTCAGTCCGGTACGGCCGCGTGGACGCGGTCGCCGCGCACTACGGCATCGATGTCCTCGACCTGATGGCGGGCCCGACCCGGGCCACCGAGTCACTGCCCCCGGCGCGCCGTCGCATTCCCGGCCGCCTCGCCGACCCCGCTCGCACCGCGGCCCGACAGGACGGGGGAGCCCGGTGACCGACTTCGACGCCATCGACGCCCTGCTCGCCGGCGCCAAGCAGGAGGCCCCGCTGCCCTCCGCCGAGGAGCGGCGCGCCCTGCGCGAAGGGCTCGATCTCTCGCGCACGCAGCTCGCGCAGGCCTTGAACGTCAGCCCGTTCACGGTCGGAGGCTGGGAGTCCGGCCGGGACCCAAGCGGAGAAGTACGCGAGAAGTACGCCTACTTCCTCGAAGGAGCGCGGACGAAACCGGCCGCCTTCGCGGCCGGGAACACGCCGGCCGAGAACGCTGCGGCCGAGGAGAGCGAGGCCGACGCCCCCGGACACCGCCGCGCAGGCCACAGGCCCCCACGACGACGCGGCACTGTCCTCGCCCGAACCCTGTGCCCTGTGCGGACAGCCCGCCCACCACCAGGTCGCGGGATTCCCGCAGCACCTGGACCCTGCCGAGTGCGGCACGCCCGAGTCGACGGCCGCGCCCGCAACCGCGCTCCAGCGGACGGCCGGGCCCACGCCCCCTGAGCAACCGGCGCGACGCACCCCACCGCAGCGCCCCACGCCCCCCGGCGGGCAGGTCGGCGCCGCGGCGCGTGCGGTCAAGGTCGTGCCCGTCGGCCGCCGCCTGAAGACGGCCGACACCCCGGACCTGATCGGCTCCGCCGTCACGGCCGCCCTCGCCGCACATGCCGGCGATGTCGAAGCGGCCACCGCAGCGCTGGTGAAGCGGGCGATCCCGGACGCGGTGGCGTTGCTGGACGAGACCCGCAAGGGCGGCCGGTACGACGTCGTCGCCCACCCGTGGCTGCCCGACATCCTGCGCAAGCAGACCGCCCGCGGCGCCGACCAGATCTGGGAGGGCAGGCCCAAGTGGTCACGGACCGAACTGCCGCCCGGCGAGCACGAGGTGACCGCGCTCGACGTCAACGGCGCCTACCTGTCCGCCCTCAAGACCCATCTGCCGCTCGGCCAGCTGGAACACTCCACCGGCAACCAGCACGACCGCCGTCGCGCCGGCGTTCACCTGATCACCCCGCCCGGCTGGGACCACGACGCCTACCTGCCCCACCCGATCGGCAGCAGGGACGAGCCCGGACCGCTGTGGGTGACCGAACCGACCCTGCGCCTGCTGCTGCGGCTGTCGGGCCCGAAGTACGAGCTGTGCGCCCCGCCCGAGATCCACGAGTCCTGGACCTCGGGTGCCACCGAAGGCCTCCTGGAGAAGTTCCGCGTCGCATTGAAGGACGCCCGCGACCGGGCGATCGCCGCCGACGACGAGGTGACGCTGGAGTACGTCAAGGCCATGTACTCCAAGTTCGTCTCCACGATGGGGGAGTCGAACTACAACCGGGAGCTGTACCGCACCGACTGGATGCACCTGATCCGCTCCCAGGCGTTCGTGAACCTGTGGTGGAAGGCCCACCGCGCCTACGACGAGGGTCTGATGGTCGTCCGTGTCATGGGCACCGACGAACTCCATGTGATCGGTGACCGGCGCGCGGTGTTCCCCGAGGGACGTGGCGTCACCGAGGTGAAGACCAAGGGCGTCTACACCGTCGGCAGCGCCGACGAGGACGGCCGCGAGCCCCGGGAAAGTCGGTGGACCTGAGGAGCACGGTCGCACAGCTCGACCGCGCTGATGATGGTGCGAGTGCGTGGGGGTGCATGGGATGAGGGTCCAGGTGTACGCGGCCGGGCTTCCGACGCCGCGAGCGAGCGTCCCGACCTCTTCCGACCGAACGAAACCCCTAAGAACCCCTAACGGAAAGCCCCCGTGCCGCCTTCCGTTTCCTGGCGGCTCGGTCCGGCCGCGTATGCCAGCGGAGGCGCGATTGCTTGCGCATCCGCCCCTTCGCCTACCCACAGGGCGATGAACAGCGCGGCGGTTGCTTCCAGGAGCCCTGCCCGTTCGAGACCGCCTCCAGCAACGGGTTTGCAGCCCACGTCCTGCACCAACTCGCGTACACGCGCGACGGCCGTCTCGTCGTCCCCGCAGATGGGCACGGCCAGTGGTCGCCCGTCGAAGACGGGCGGCCGCATGCGCCACACGTCCTCGTGGCAGAGATTGAAAGCCTTGACCACGTGGGCTCCCGGTGCCGCCGCGGCAAGTTGCTGCGCGGCTGAGGGGCCTCCTTCCGTCAGCAGCCGGAAGCCCGGCCCGACCGGGTTGGAGCAGTCGAGCAGCACCTTGCCCTCCAGGGCTGCGTGCAGGTCCCGTGCCACGTCTACTCCCGCCCCGAAGGGCAACGCGGCCAGTACCACCTGACCGGACTCGGCCGCCGCGCACAGACTGGCAGGCTTCACGCTCCCTCCGATGCGCGTCGCGAGCCGCTCCGCCTTGTGTGCGTCCCGTCCCCCGATGATCACCTCGTGCCCGGCCCGCACCCAGTGGGTGGCGAGCGCGTCAGCCATGTTGCCCGTTCCCAGTACGCCGATTCTCATCACGCGTTCCCTCTCCGTGCCTGCTTTGACGGTTCGTACCGACGCTAGAAGGCCGTTCGGGCACCATTTGGTACGTGACGACCGACGCCTTCCTCGCCGACTGCCGCGCCCGCCTCGCCTTCGACCTGCTCTCCAACACCTGGAACGCCGTGGTGCTCTGGGCGCTGCGCGACGGCCCCAGACGCCCGGTCGAACTGCGGGAGCGGATCGGGGGCATCAGCTCCAAGGTCCTCACCGAGACGCTGCGGCGGCTGCAGTTCAACGGACTGGTCGATCGGCAGGCACACCCCGACGCATCATCACGGGTCGAGTACCAGCTCACCGCTCTGGGACGGACCTTGTTGGCGCCCATCGACGCCGTCGGCGCATGGGCCTTCGAGCACGGCGATGAGGTTATGGCCGCCCAGGAAGCAGCATGCGCTCCCGACCCGCAGTCCGCTCGTCCAACTTGCTAGAGGGGCCAACAGCGTGAGCGCAGACGTCGCCAGCAGATGAGTGCAGACCCCAGGGTGAGGAAGGCTTCGTGAATGTCGTCGCGGATCTCCCAGCGGATCCGCAGGCGGCGGAACCAGTGCAGGTGGGCGAACGCGCGCTCCACGACCCAGCGTTGAGTGCCCAGACCGGAGCCGTGCTCGGTGCCGCGGCGGGCGATCAGCGGCTTCACACCGAGATCCCTGACCTTGCGGCGGTACTTGTCGTGATCGTAGCCGCGGTCGCCCACCACCACGTCCGGCCTGCGCCGAGGCCGGCCTCGCTTGCCCCGCACCGGCGGCGCCGCTTCGAGCAACGGTATGAGCTGGGTGACATCGTTGCGGTTGCCACCGGTCAGGGTGGCGGCGAGCGGGATTCCGGTGGGGTCGGTGATCAGGTGGTGCTTGCTGCCGGTTCTGCCACGGTCAACTGGGCTTCGGCCCGTCTTGGAACCCCCCTTCAACGCCCGGATGTGGGAGCCGTCGACGGCCGCTCGGAAGAAGTCCAGGGCGTTCGCGCGGCGGAGCTTGGCGAGGAGGACCTCGTGCAGCCGGGGCCACACCTCGGCCTCGGACCACTCGGCCAGGCGGCGCCAGCAGGTCATGCCCGAGCCGAAGCCAAGTTCCTGCGGCAGATGCTCCCAGGAGATCCCGGTATGCAGGACAAACAAGATGCCCTGGAAGACCAGCCGGTCTGGATGCCGCTTGCGTCCCGGGTGCCGGGTCCGACGCTCGACCTTGGGCAGCAGCGGCTCGATCACCGCCCATAGCGCGTCGTCGGCTTCCCACGGCTTCGGCCGCGCCACCCCGCACCCCCGGTTCATCAGTCCCGGAGTGGTCCAACCTCCTCGAAGATCATTTCGTTAGGGGTTCTACGGGCGTCCGCCGATAGGTGACCGTTCAACGCCTGCTGGGCCCCTCCGCAGGCGTCAGGAATCCGATGCGGCGGCGTCGTAGGTGGCGCGGGCGGTGGTGATGTCGGCTCGGTGGCGTTCTGCCCAGCCGACGAGCCCAGTAAGGGTCGCGTGGAGTTCGCGGGCCATGGACGTGAGGCTGTATTCCACCTTGGGCGGCACGGTGGGGTAGACGGTCCGGATGAGCAGGCCGTCGCGTTCCAGCTTGCGCAGGTTCAAGGTGAGCATGCGTCGGCTGATGCCCTTGATGGCGCGTTCCAACTCGGTGAACCGGACCGGACCGTTCGCGGCGGCGACGAGGATTCCGATGCTCCACTTTCCCGCGACATGGTCGAGGACCTCGGTGAGCGGGCACGCCTCGTTGCTGACCTGGTCGGACACATCGGTGTGACTGCGTGACACGAAAGTGCCTCCTTCCGCCGCCCGTCATGGTTACAGAAGATGACTGCTGTAACAAGTCATGCACCATTGGAAGGGGGGCTTGTGCCCAGAACCGTCTCATCAGCGCAGACATCGCGTTGGGCGGCCTTGGCCGTGCTCTGCGCCGGTCAGTTGATGGTCATCCTCGACGGGACCATCGTGAACGTGGCGCTGCCGGCCATCCAGCAGGACCTCGGTTTTTCCTCCTCGGCTCTGGCCTGGGTGGTCAACGTCTATCTGGTCCCCTTCGGTGGGCTGCTGCTGCTCTCCGGTCGGCTCGGCGACCTGATCGGGCGCAAACGCGTCTTCATCACCGGCTTGAGCATCTTCACCACCGCCTCACTGCTGTGCGGTGTGTCGCAGGATGCGGCAATGCTGCTCGCCTCTCGGTTCGTCCAGGGCACCGGCGGCGCGGTGACCTCCGCCGTCACCCTCGGCATGGTCGTAACGCTGTTCCCACAGCCGAAGGAACGGGCCAAGGCCATCGGCGTCTACAGCTTCGTCCAGTCAGCCGGTGGCTCGTTGGGTCTCCTCGCCGGCGGTGTCCTGACGCAGACCATCAGCTGGCACTGGATCTTCTTCGTCAACGTTCCGATCGGCATCGTGGCCGCCCTGTCGGCCGGGCGCATACTCGCGTCCGAGCACGGCACCGGCCTCGGTGAGGAGGCCGATGTCGTGGGCGCGCTCCTGGTCACCTCCGCACTGATGCTCGGTGTCTACACGATCGTCGAGACCACCAGCTACGGCTGGGCATCCGCGCACACACTGGGCTTCGGCGCCGCGGCTCTCGCCCTGCTCCTGGCATTCGTCACCCGCCAGGCGAAGGCGAGTCACCCGCTCCTGCCCCTGCGTGTGTTCCGCTCGCGCAACGTCTCAGGAGCGATGGGCATCCAGGCCCTCATGGTGGCCGGGATGTTCAGCTTCCAGTTCCTGTGCGTGCTTTACCTGCAGAAGGTGCTCGGCTTCGACGAGGTCCACACCGGCCTCGGCATCTTCCCGGTCTCGGTCGCGATCGGCGCACTGTCGCTCGGCTTTTCACCCAGGCTGATCTCACGATTCGGCCCCCGTGCCGTACTCCTTCCGGGACTCTTCCTGATCGCGACGGGCCTCGCAGTCCTCGGCCGCGTACCGGCAGACGGAAGTTACCTCGTGGACGTCCTGCCCGCACTGCTGCCGCTCGGTATCGGCTTCGGCCTCGCGATGCCGTCGCTGGCCACGCTCGCGATGTCAGCGGCCACCCCCCAGGACTCGGGGATCGCCTCCGGCATGTTCAACACCATGCAGCAGGTCGGCAGCGCCTTCGGCCTCGCGGCCCTCAGCACCCTGGCCGCCTCGCACGCCAATGCCCTGCTGGGCGACGGGACCACCACCACCTCCGCACTCACGGGCGGCTACCAACTCGCCTTCCGCATCGGCTCGTGCATCGTCGTCGCTGCTCTCCTCCTCGCCGCCACTCTGCTGCGCTCCCCCACCACGACACAGCGTCCAGCGGCCGAGAAGGAGCCGGTCACCGAGAACGCCACTCGCTGAGCAGACGGCGACGCCGCCCCGGATCGGGCAGGATCTGTGTTCGCAGGGGGAGATGTGCCTGTCGTGCCATCGCTGATCATCGCTCCCATCCGCGAGGTGTTCCTTGCATCCCTGCCGCAGCGGGTCACTACCCGTCCACTGGGATGCCATCGTCGACGCGTCCCGAACGAGGTGATCTTCGACAAGCTCATCGAGGTGCTGGTTTCCGGGACGGGGTACGAGCGAGCGGCGGACGCGACGTGCTCGGCGACCACCTTGCGCAGGCGCCGTGACGAGTGGATAGCCGCCGGCGCCGGCGAGGCCCTGCGCCTGGCCGCGGTCTCCGCCTACGACCGCATGATCGGCCTGGGCCTGGAACAACTCGCCGCCAATGGCTGCCGGACCAAGGCTCCGTCGGGCGCCGAGTGTGCGGGCAAGAGCCCCGTCGACCGGGCCGAACAAGGTGTCAAACGTTCACAGCTCACCGATGCCCAGGGCATCCCACCGGTCACCGAGCCCGCACCAGCCAACATCCGCGAGCACGCTCTGCTGCCCGGCACCCTCGACCGCTACGACGACCTCGCCAAGACGCTGGGCCCACTTTCCGAACAACCGGCGCCGAGCCCGGACGCGGGCTACGACTGCCGGCCGGTCCACGCCGACCTCGACACTCGAGGCATCACCGCGATCATCACCATCCGTAACCTCATCCGCCGGGCGTGGCCTCTCTGTCGCTGGCCCAACCGCCCACGAAGCCCCCGCATCCGGTGACCTACTGGCGAACGCTCTTGAGTGGACCCGAGCTGAGGCGGACCCCGGCGCAGGCGGCGCCATGGCCGATGCACGGGCACCCGTGGCTGAGGAAGCGTGCGGCGCCACGCCTCGAATGGGAGGATCAGAGGGTGTCCGTCATCAGCAAGCTGCAGATCAAGCCCGGTCAGAGCGTCGCGGTACTGGGCAAGCCCGACGACGTCCACCTGGAGGTCGAGGCCGCGGATGACGCGGCCTCGGCCGATGTGGTGGTCGCCTTCGTGACCACCTCCGGTGACCTCCTCGAAGCGGATGCGCAGGCGGTGCTCGCCGCCGCGCAGCGCGACGCCCTCGCCTGGGTGGCCTATCCCAAGGGCGGCAAGCTCGGCACGGATCTGAACCGCGACACCCTGGCCGCCGCGCTGTCCGAGCGGGGAGTACGGCCCGTGCGGCAGATCGCCGTCGACGACACCTGGTCGGCACTCCGGTTCCGTCCCGGCGTCTGATCCCCGGCGCCACCGCACGAGGTGTCCGCGCCTTGGGGGCGCCCTCGTCGAGCACCGGCCGGCGCCGCCGACAGGAACGGCTCCAGCCTCGCCCGCTGCTCCCGCTGAGACCCTTCGTGGACGCCGGCGCGTGACAGGCGGAAGCCCAGCGGCCGTCAGACGGTCGACAGGTCGATGGCCCGGTCGACGTCCTTCGGCTGCAGCACCCGCATGATGCCTTCCAGCAGGTAGTAGTCGGCGTACGGCAGGGAGATCTCGATCCCGTCCTCCGCCGGCCGGTTGCGGGTGCAGCGGGCGACGATCGCTTCCGCGCGGGACGATTTCCTCGTCAGGCAGGTCTCCGACAGTGCGGTGAGGATCCGCACGGCGACCTGCCGGTACGCGGGCCGGCCGCTCGCGGCCGACAGGTCGAGCAGCCCGCAGGCCATGGCCGCTCCCGCTGATGCGTCCTTGACGTCGTGCGGTTGTTGCGGCGCCCGGAAGTCCCACACGGGGACATGGTCCGCGCTCAGCGCTCCCACCGCGAAGTCGGCGAGTCTGCGTGCCGTGGACAGGAACTGCTGGTCTCCGGTGCGGCGGTACATGGTGGTGAACCCGTAGATGCCCCAGGCCTGCCCGCGGGACCAGCAGGAGGTGGGGCTGTAGCCCTGGACCGTGTTCGGGCCGATCGGTGCGCCGCTGTCGGGGTCGAAGTCGAAGACGTGGGGCGTCGAGCCGTCCGGGCGGGGAAAGACCTGCTGGGCGGTCCTGGCGTGCTCCACGGCGATGCGCAGGTATTTACCGTCGCCTGTCTGCCGGCTCGCAAAGGCCAGCAGGTCGAGGTTCATCATCGTGTCCATGATGACGCGGCCGGCGTTCTTCGGGTCGTCGAGCGCTCCCCAGGCCCGGATGAAGCGGCCGCGCGGGTTGTATCTCTGGATCAGAGAATCGGCTGCCTGGAGGGCTCCGGCGCGCCAGCTGTCCTCGCCCGTCAGCCGCCAGGCGGTGACCCAGGAGGGACAGAAGAGGAAGCCGAGGTCGTGGGTGGTGGTGTCGTAGCGGCGTGGAGCGAGCCTGCGGGCCGAGTCGAGTGCCAGCGTGCGGAACTCCTCGTCCTTGCTGTAGAGGTACGCCATCCACAGCGTTCCCGGCCAGAACCCTCCCACCCAGTCGCCGTTCTGGGAGTACACCCACTTCTCGAACTTCGTCCCGACGGGGAAGGCGCTCACGCTCGGCGCGACAGTCCGTAGTTTCTCCACCGCGTAGTCGGCCGCCGCACGCAGCGCGGCCGGATCCGGCACCGGCTCACGGTTGCCGGACGCCTCCGCGGCCCGTGCCGGTGAGGCGGCGGTCGCCGTGGCGCCGGCCGCCACCGTCAGCACAGCACGCCGGGACATGCTCATGGGTGACCTCCAACAAGCAGCCCATCTCGCAAGGACGTTGGGCGAGTCTGGCACGGTGGCCACCACTTCGTACACCCATATGTGCACTGTTCTTGTACGTGAACCACTGATGGTGATCGTTCTGCCGCGGGAGATCGGCCGAGCCATGGGCAGGTCAAGCCCGCCCCAATGGCCTCGAGGCCTCACTCGCGCATCGGATGGTCGGGCAGATCGAGCGGTAGAGGGGGCGTGGACCCCTCCTCGCAGGGCCGCCGACGCGTCAGGACCTCCACCACGCACCGGACGCCGCCGCCTGCACCGGGCGCGCTCCCGCTGAGCCTCCCTCCGGTCCGGTCGCCTACCCGGGACCGGACGCTGTCGGGACCAGGGATACCCTCGCACCGTGTCGAATCGAGCGGTGGCAGGTGGAACAGGGATCGCCCGCGTGTTGGCCCACTGCGGGGGCAGCCCGGCGGCGGCCGTGGACTACGTGGCCGGTGCCATCGCCTCCGCGCCGGAGGATCCCGAGCCCTATGCGGTGCTGGCCGAACTGTGGCGGGACAGACCGTCGGAGCTGGCCGACGTCGTGCGGCACGCCCGCACCTTGAGGACGGTCCTGGCGTCGTCCTGCATCAGCTTCCTCGAGGGCGACATGGACAACGCCGCCCTGGCCGTCGGATCGGTCACGGGGGTGCGACCCGACATCGCCTGGGCCAGGGCCCCGTGGTTCGGCGATGAGCGATTCCTCGGTGCGGTGAGCACCGGCGCGCTGGCCGAGGCCGCCCTGCGGACGACGGACCATGGGCACGATCTGGACACGGACAGCATGCGGGAACGCTTCCGGCCCTGGTTCCACGCCATCGACGTCGTCTCCGCCCGCGAGCCGTCGCCGGAGGCGTTGGCCAGGATGGCGATCCTGCTGCGGTCATGCGGTCTCACCGATGCGTCGTTCGCGCTCTGCGACCAGGCGGACGCCGTCGAGCGGATCATGCTGACGGAGGTCGTACGGGCGGGCACGTGGCGCAAGCTGGGTGATCCCGGACAGACCGTTGCGGCGTTCGAGCGCGCCCTCGACCTGGATCCGGCCAACTGGTCGCTCTACCTCGACCTGGCCGACGTGCGAGCCGAGCAGGGCGACTTCGCCGCCGCTGTCGGGCTGATCGAACAGGGCCTGGAGCACGAGCCGACCGAGCTCACCCTCCGCGCGGCCGGGGCGGCCTACCGGGCACGGCTCACCGGCTCGCCGGCCGCGCTGGACGAACTCGTGGAGCTGGCGCCGGACCTGCCGAACGACTCGTACCGGGACCTGCTGATCGACCACGCATGTGCCGGTCCCGAACTTCCCGCCGAACTCGTGGCTGCCGCCCGCCGCTTCCGCAGCAGCTGAGCGCCGCGCTCCTCGACGGTCGGCGCGAAGCGGCAGCCGACCCGCCGCGTCATCCCTCCACGAGCGCGGCCACCAGGCGCGTCATGGCGGGCCGCGGGTCGGGTGTGCCCGGCCAGCTGGTCATCAGCAGGTGGTGGGCGGTGCCGACGACGGCGAGCGCCACGGTGTGCGGGTCGACGGTCTCGGCCACCCGGCCGAGTTCGCGTTCTTCCTCCACGTAGCCGGTGATGGCCTCCTGGATCGCGGCGAAGCCGGGTGCCCCGCCTTCCAGGGCCTTGCGGATGCGCAGCGCGGCCGCGGGACGGGTCATGGCGACACCGGCTATGGCGGGGCCACCGGAGTCGAACAGCGCAAGGGCGACGGCGTCGAGGTTCCGTGCCACGGTGCCCTGCCCGGCGAGCCTCGACAGGGCCTGCGCCTTCGCCGCTGTTCGCGCGAACCGGTCCAGGCACAGCTCGGCCACGAACTCGTCGAACCCCGCGAAGTGCGCGTGCAGCAACCCCTTGGCACAGCCCGCCTCCGTGGTGACGGACCGGCTGGTGAGCGCGCCCGGGCCGCCCCTCTCCACGACGCGCTCGGCTGCTGCGAACAGCCGCTCGCGCACGTCCGGCGTCGCCACTCCGCGCGGTGACATGGGTGGACCTCCCGTTCTCTCTCCAGGGGCAACTCCTCAGATGCTAGCGGGGGGTTGCCAGTTTGGGCACGCGCCCATACTGTTTGGGCGCGTGCCCATTCTCCGTCATCCATCGCGGGAGGAACCGTGTCGGACGTCGTCAACACCGAGCAGGCGCAGGCGTGGAACGGTCCCGAAGGTGCGCACTGGGCCCGCCATCAGGACCGCTGGAACGCCGTGAACGAAGGCTTCGACGAGCCGTTGCTCGACGCCGCCGGCATCACCGGCGGCCACCAGGTCCTCGACCTCGGCTGCGGCTCCGGGCAGACCACCCGCCGCGCCGCGCGCCGGGCCCGGGGAGGCCGGGTGCTGGGCTTGGACCTCTCCGGCCCGATGCTGGCCGAGGCGCGCTCCCGGACGGAGCAGGAGGGCCTCGGGAACGCCTCCTTCGTCCAAGGCGACGCGCAGGTGCATCCCTTCGAGGCGGGCGCGTTCGATGCGGCGATCAGCCGCTACGGGGTGATGTTCTTCGCTGATCCGGTGGCTGCCTTCGGCAACGTCGGCCGGGCGCTTCGGCCCGGCGGGCGCCTGGCGTTCGTCTGCCCGGCGGACGCCGCGCTCAACGACTGGGTGGCTGCGGTGGCGTCACTGCGTGATCTCCTGCCGGTGGGCGACTTCGGAGCGCCGGGCCTGCCCGGCATGTTCTCCCTGGCCGCACCGGACCGCATCCGCGACATCCTCACCGCCGCCGGCTTCACCGGCATCGCCGTCAACCAGGCGCAGGTCTACGGGACATGGGGCGAGGGGGCCGCGGACGCGGCGGAGTTCCTGCTGGGCACGGGCCCCGGCCGCCATCTGCTGGAGCAGGTCGACACGACCGCTCGGACCCGTGCCCGCCGTGCCCTGACGGCCCATCTGCGGGACCATGTGGCGGCGGACGGCACGGTGCGGCTGCGCAGTACGTCGTGGCTGGTCACAGCCGACCGCCCGGCCCACCCCTCGGCCGGGTCCTGAGTCCCTCGGCCGGGCCCTGAGTCCTCTTCGTCATACGGGGAGCACTCCTCCTCGAAAGTCCTTGGGTCGCTGTGCCGTCTATGATCACGGGTATGTCCGTCCTGCGTGAGCGTTCCGCCCTGAGTCAACTGGCCGCCGGTGAGCGGCTCTTGGGGTACGGCACCGTCGTCCCCGCCAAGAGCGCCAAGGGCATCGGTGTCGGCGGAGCCGTCGCGGGCCGGCTGGTCAGCAGCGTGGGCGGGCAGTCCGGCGGGGGCGGCAGCATCGCGGC
Organism: Streptomyces sp. NPDC052301; assembly: GCF_044593395.1. Classification (NCBI taxonomy): domain Bacteria; kingdom Bacillati; phylum Actinomycetota; class Actinomycetes; order Kitasatosporales; family Streptomycetaceae; genus Streptomyces; species Streptomyces sp. NPDC052301. The sequence goes on from NZ_JBIUBE010000015.1 coordinate 51,020, forward strand.
GGGGATGCCGCGCACCTCGGGCGCGCTGCTGCTGCGCGTGACCGACCAGCGTGTCGGGCTGGTCCAGCCCCTGGACGGCACCCCGGTCTGGGAGGTGCCGCGGGGCTGGGTGACGCGGGTCGAACGCCGGCCCCGGACACAGCTGATGGCCCGTTTCCGGCTGCACTGCGTGGACGGCTCCTGGCTCGCCTTCCTCACCATGCGGCGCCGCACGCTCGAGCAGTTCCACTCGCTCATCGGCTGATCCGTGGAAGGGGGCGTCCGCCGACCCCTGTGCGGGGCCCGGTGCCGTGCGACGACCGGGCCCGCTCGCTACGACACGGGTCCGAGGTCGCCTTCGAGGACGGTCCGGATGATCTGGGGCCGGTCCCAGAGGGCCAGGAGCTCATTGGCGAGGGCCACGATCGACAGGGGGGACTGGTCGTGCTGCACCGTGATGGCTGCGGCCGACAGGCCCGGTGGGACGGCCCCCGCGTCGAGAAGGACCCGCCATTCCCGCGGACCGAGTTCCAGGAACTCCAGTCCGGTCAGCCCGGCGATCTCCAGAGGGTCGGCGAGCGTGCCCGGGTAGGCGCTGAGGGTGCGCAGGCGGGGCAACCCGGCGACCGGGGCGAGGCTGAGCGGCTCGGCTTCCCAGACACCGATGGACAGGACCTCCAGCCTCGGGTGCGCGGCGGCCTCGATGCCGGGCAGGCTCCGGATGTTGACGTGCGCCACGGCGGGCCGTTCGTGCCCGGCCGGGCCGCCGGTCGGCTCGCTGAGCCGGCCCATGACCAGGTCGGTCAGCGAGTCGGCGACCAGAGCGGCGCCGATGTTCTCCTCGTGGCTGAGCATGATGACCTGTCCCACGTGCCCCCGGGGGCCGGGTGTCAGATCGAGCGCCAGCCGGTCGCCGCCGCCGTTGTCCCCGAAGACGATCCAGCCGGGTGAACCGACGAGCCCCTGCACTGTGGCGTCGGGCGGGGTGACGACCGCTTCCTTCGCCGCGAACCTCCAGGGACAGCGGCGGGACGCGGCGTCGGCGACGTACAGGTCGTCCAACGGGAAGAGCTCACAGCGGACCACCGTGACGTGACGTACCACCGCCTCGTAGTCGTCGGTCCGGTCCTCCCACCGCGACCGCGTCACCCGGTAGAGCGCCTTGAGCTCCTCGGGCAGGGTGATGCCGAGCCGGGCTTCGGCAGCGGAGATCTCCGCCTCCGTCGCGCCGACGGCGTCGGGCAACCGCTCACGCAGCGTCCGCTCCAGCAGCTCCGGATCCGCCGAAGGGGCGGGGACGGCCCCGGGCACCGGATCGGGAAGACAGCGCCAGGGCTGCGGAACGGCGCCCTCGACCAGGATGAGGGCGCCCGGGTGCGGGGTGCCGATGCCGGACTCCACAGCGGGGCTGGGCCCGAGCAGGCTCAGTGCAGCCTCTCCGGCAGGGGAGATCCGCGCGGTGAACGAGATGCTCTCGAGACCGGCGTCCACGAGCCCGCGCTGCACCCGCTCCACTGCCTGGAACTCCTCCCGCGTGTCCGCGGCCTGCACGGCTCGACCGGGCGCGGGAACCTGCCGCTGCACGGGCAGACTCCAGCTTCGCCTGCCGATGCGTCCCGCCGCGTGGACGGACGGGTCGGCCTGCGCCTGTGCGCCGCGGTCCCGCAGCAGCCGCAGTACGGGCTCCCAGGTCGCGAAGTCGTGTATCGAGCTCGGAGCGATTGACTGATCAACCATGCGCAGACCGTACGGGAGACCACTGACACCGAAGGTCCCCGGTGCCACGGGGGACGTCCGCCGAGCCGCGCGGCCCGGGAACAGGCAGCCGCCCTCGTACGGGCCTTCCCGGAGCGGTCGGTCCAGCGGCCGGCGGAGCACCTGATCACCCCTGGTCACCGCGGCCGCCCTCGGCCATGCTGGACCCTCCACCGAGCCTTCCGGGAGTGAACCGCATGTCCGAGCCCCGTGGGAAATTCGTCGTCCTCGGCGCGGGCAGCATCGGCTGCCACATCGGCGGCAGCCTTGCCGCCGCGGGCGCCGACGTCACGTTGATCGGCCGGCCGGCGGCGATGGACGTCCTGCGGCAGAAGGGCCTGACGCTCAGCAGCTCCGGCCGCCCGCCCCGCCATCTGCCGTCCGACGGCCTGGTCGTCGCCACCACGCCCGACGCCGCAGCCGGGGCGGACTACGTGCTGGTCACCGTGAAGACCGCGGCCACCGAGGCCGCCGCCCGGGAGCTGGCGGGCCACCTCGAGCCCGGCGCGGTGGTGGTCAGTTTCCAGAACGGGCTGCACAATCCGGCCACCTTGCGTGCCGCTCTCCCCGAAGCCCGGGTGCTGGCGGGGATGGTGCCGTACAACGTGGTGCAGTCCGAGCCGGGCACCGTGCACCAGGGGATGCCGGGCACGCTGATGGTGGAGGACGCACCGGAGGCGGCCGGCCTGATGACCGCCTGCAGGGAGGCGGGTCTGGCCGTCGAGGCGCGCGGCGACATCACCGGGGTGCAGCACGCCAAGCTGCTGATGAACCTCAACAACGCCGTCAACGCCCTGTCCGGGCTGCCCCTGCGCACACAGCTGGGGCAGCGCCCGTACCGGTTGTGCCTGGCCATGTGCCACACCGAGGCCCTCGCCACCTACCGCGCCGCGGGCATACGCCCCGTCCGGCTCGGTCCTTCGCCGGCCCGGCTCACCCCGTACGTGCTGCGTCTGCCGGACGCGCTGTTCCGCACAGTCGCGGCCTCGACGCTGCGCATCGACGCGCACGCCCGCTCCTCGATGTGGGAGGACCTGCAGCGCGGCAGGCCCACGGAGATCGACACGCTGCAGGGCGAGATCGTTGCGCTGGCCGCCCGGCACGGTCTGCGGGCGCCGGTCAACGGCCGCCTGGTGACCCTGGTGAAGGAGGCGGAGACCGGCGCGGCGAAGAGCTGGACGGGGCCCGCTCTGCTGGCCGAACTCCGCACGGCGGCGCGGGTCTGAGGGGACCTCCCGCGGTCGCGGACCGGCACGTGCCGCGGCGGCCGGTGCCCGTCACCCGCACTGCCAGGTGAGCATCGCACGGTCGAAGCGGCGCCGGGCCAGGTCCTCCGGGCGGATGAGCCAGTACAGGACGCCGCAGTCCCCCCACATCATGTCGGCGTCGTCGTCCGTGTCGAACTGCGCGAGCAGCACCCAGCGCAAGGCCTCTTCGTCGATGCGAGGGTCGTCCCAGGGCGGACTGCCCAGGGCGCCGCGGGCCACCTCGAGTTCCACCTCACCCTGCACCGGGGTGGCGTAGCCGCCGACACGGTGTTCGGTGCCTTCGAAGAAGTTCCACAAAGCTTCCTCGAAGTCCCGGTGGCGCGCCCGGTGGTCGTCGGGCGTCGAGGCGAACGCGCGCGAGACCACCGGGTGATGCGGCTGGGGCGCGGTCGTCTCCAGGTGTGCCGTCAGTCGCACTTCGGGACTGGGCCGGATCCCGCGCGGCGCTGCGCGCTCGGCGACAGGGACGTGCGCGGGTATGTACAGCACCCGTGCGCCTCCCCAGCTGTCGGGATCGCCCGGATCGACCACCGCACAGCCGTCGTCGAGCTGCCCGTCGAAGTAGAAGAAGGCCAGGGTGCCGTCGGAGGGCAGCGCGATGTCGAGGTCGGCGGACGGGAGCAGGCCGCAGTCGAGTGAGGCGACGAACGCCAGCGGCCCGTGCCCCTGCCACACGGGCCACGGCTCGTCGTCCGGGAGTCGCGGCAGGCCGCCGAGCCGGCCGACGACGGTGGCCGTCGGCGTTCCGGTGTGCCCGTGCAGGCGCAGGCTGGGCCGCAGCAGTCCGATCCACCGCTGGGCGAGGTGCTCAGGCAGGTGGGTACGGGCGAGCAGCCGAAGTCGGTCGGCGGTGTCGTGTGTCATGGTAGCGATCATGCACTCGCCCACCGACAGAGCGACGACAAGGAGGGTCCATGACGGCCGAGTTGAACGAGCAGGTGCTCAAGCGCCTGGAGGAGCCGAACTTCTGGTACGTGGCCACGGTGACGCCGGACGGGGCACCGCATGTCACGCCGATGTGGGTGGGACTGGAGGACGGGCTGATCGTCTTCAACACCTCGGTGGGCCGGATCAAGGAGGAGAACCTCCGCAACGACTCCCGGGTCCACCTCTCGCACGCCGACACCGAGAACCCCTACGACCGGGTGCAGATCTCCGGCCGTGCGGTGCGCCTGGTGGAGGGTGAGGAGGCCGAGCGCGGCATGGACCGGCTGGCCCGCAAGTACCTGGGCCTGAACGGGTATCCCTGGCTGATCGAAGGCGAGCAGCGGGTGCACGTCCTGGTCGTGCCGGAGCGAGTGCGCCACATCGTCGGCGTGGAGCCGTTCCGGCCGGGGGTCATCCCCTCGTGAGCCGGCCGGTCTCTTCTCCTGGAGGCCTGCGGGTGTTCCCCACGATGCATGCGCCTGAACAAGCGCTTAGTAAGGTGGGGCGCAGTCCACGCGGCAGGGAAGGGGCAGTCATGGCGACGTCGCAGGCCGAGGCCTTCTACGAGCGGGAGGCCCCCGAGCGGTTCCTCCCCACCGGCTACACCCGGGGGCCCTGGGACGCCGACTCCCAGCACGCCGGCCCGCCGGCCGCACTGCTCGCACTGGCCGTCGAGGAGCGGCCGGCCGCGCGGCCGGACATGCGGCTCACCCGGATCACGTACGAGATCATGCGCCCGGTGCCGATACGGCCGCTGACCGTGACCACGCGCGTGCTGCGCGCCGGGCGCAGCGTCGAACTCCTCGAGGCGGTACTGACGCCCGACGGTGGCCAGGACGTGATGCGGGCGACGGCGCTGCTGATGAAAGCTACGCCGGACTCGGTACCGCAGGTCTCGCCGGGCCGGCAGGTGCCCGGGCCCGGGGCCGTGCCCGAGAAGGCATTCTTCCCGGTTCCGTGGGACCAGGGCTACCACACGGCGATGGACCTGCGCTTCGCCGCCGGTTCGTTCCTCGAGCCGGGCCCCGCCACGGCGTGGATGCGCATGAGGGTGCCCCTGGTCGCGGGGGAGGAGATCGCGCCGCTCAGCCGGGTGCTGACGGCGGCCGATTCGGGCAACGGGGTCAGTGCCGAGCTGGACTTCCGCCGCTACGTCTTCATCAACGCCGACCTCACCGTCAGCCTGCACCGCCATCCCGAGGGCGAGTGGGTCTGTCTGGACGCCCGGACGATGGTGGACGGCGCGGGCATCGGTCTGGCCGCCTCCACTCTCCACGACGAGAAGGGCCCGCTCGGCCACGGCACGCAGAGCCTGTACGTGGTCGCGCGCGGCTGAGGCGACCGGGTGCGGCGGGGATCCGCAGAGAGCCGGAGGGGGTCCGGCGGGTGACCCGGCCCACGAGAGGCACATCACGTTCTATCGCGGATCGTAGAGCGGCCACGCCCCTAACGGCATCGGAAAGCCTCAGGCGGGCCAATACTGGACATTTCTCCGTAGTTGGGTAGTACGTCACATTCTTGCCACGGCTTCCGGCCCCCGCTAACCATGTTTCCCGTTGCCGGGAGCCGCAGGCCGCACCGGGCGTACACCGCCCATCCGCCTGCTGACCCTGCAGCGCGGGGCCCCCGACGCCCCTGCGGGCCGCGACCGCCATCCGGCCGGCCTCACCGACGTCCCCCAGGAGAGACCCCTCATGACCGCGATCACCGGTACCCGCCGCCTTGCCCGACTTCGTACGATCGCCCTGACCGGTCTCGCCGCCACCGGCGCCGCCGCCGCTGCCCTCGTCGTGATGCCGGCTTCCGCGCAGGCCGCCGAGGCGCCGCGGACGACCGCCGTCCACCAGGTCGCTCAGGGCAGCCACACGGACCCCGAGGCGACCGCCGGCTCCAAGGGCGGCAGCCTGGACGGCTGGATCAACCAGGCCCTGCAGATCATGAAGTCCAAGGGCATCCCGGGCAGCTACGAGGGCCTGAAGCGCAACATCATGCGTGAGTCCGGCGGCAACCCCAGCGCGCAGAACAACTGGGACGTCAACGCCAAGCAGGGCACCCCGTCCAAGGGCCTGCTGCAGGTGATCGACCCCACCTTCAACGCCTACCACGTCGACGGCACCGCCCACAGCGTCACCGACCCGGTGGCCAACATCACCGCCGCCGCCAACTACGCCGCACACCGCTACGGCTCCATCGACAACGTCAACTCCGCCTACTGATCCCGTAGTTCACACGGGCAGTGCCCCCGCCGGGCGGCCGTGTTCGCGGCCGCACGCGGTCAGCGCGAGGACTCCGGGGCCCGAGGCCGTGATGCCGGTCTCCAGCGCCCCGGGATCGACCGACAGCGGTGCCGCGATGTCGTTGGCCCGGCAGGTGTCGGGGACACCCAGTTCCTCCTTCACCCGGTTGTAGGCCGCGAATCCTTCGGAACCCGAGAGGTCCACGCCGTCGAAGGCGCCCTCGGGCTCGAACAGGCCACCGAACCGCCACTGGGCATCCCCACCGACCAGGCCCCACGCCCTCAGGTCACCCTGTCCCACCGCCCGGGCGACACCCCGGTCCGCTACGCCGACGGACTCATCGAGCGCCGTGGCGAGGCCATCGACGCCGGGCTCCACCGCCTCACCGACACCCGCGGCCCGCAGGCCCGGATGGGCCCCGCCGAGCCGGCCGACACCTTGCTGATCCGCCTCGGCGTGGCCGATGGGGGGCGCGACGACATCGCTTTGGTCCTCGTCCGGCTGTAGCCCTCCCGCGCCCCGTGGCAGCCGCGCGGAAGGCGCGGCGCCGGACGTGCCGCTCGCCGAGCACGGAGCGCGAGTGCTAGAAAAGGGACATGAGCGGACGTTTCCGCCGGTCATGGACCAGAGCGGCACCGCCGCCCGGCACACGGTGGTCACGGGGTCCCTTCCGTCGGTCACGGCCCGCCCCCTCACCCGGGCGTTCCATGTCGCCGTCCCTGAGCGTCCGCACCCTTGCCGCGCAGGTCTTCCTGCTCCAGGCCCTCGTCGTGCTGGTCCTGGTCGTCCTGGCGGCCACCGCCCTGGTGGTGCAGGGCCGGCACGATGGCGAACGCGACGCGGGAAACCAGTCACTGGCCGCGGCCGAAGCGTTCGCGCAGGCGCCCGGAACGGCGCCGGCGCTGCGGTCACCGGATCCGACCGCAGTGCTTCAGCCGGCGGCGGAGCGGGCGAGGAAAGGTTCCGGCGTCGACTTCATCACGGTCCTGGACAAGAACGGCGTCCGGCTCACCGACCCCGACCCCGCCCTGATCGGAACGAAGGCACAGGGCGTCGGCCGCGCCGCTGCGGGAGAGGCGTACACGGAGACGTACCACGGCCGCCCGACGGACGCCGTGCGGGCAGTCGTACCCGTGACGGATGCGAACGGGCACGTGGTGGGGATGGTCAGCGCGGGCATCGAGTACGCCACGCTGGGCCACGTGCTGAACCAGCAGCTGCCCATGCTGCTCGGCGCGGCAGCGGTGGCGCTCGCGCTGGCCACCGGCAGCACCGCACTGGTCAGCCGCCGCCTGCTCCGGCAGACCCGCGGACTCGGCCCGGCCGAGATGACCCGCATGTACGAGCACCACGACGCCGTGCTGCACGCCGTGCGGGAAGGCGTGCTGATCGTCGGCGGCGACGGACGGCTGCTGCTCGCCAACGACGAGGCACGCCGACTGCTGGACCTCCCCGAGGACGCCGACCGGCGGACGGTGCCGGAACTGGGCCTGGGGCCCGTGCTGACGCGGTTGCTGCTCGCGGGGAAGTCCGCCTCCGATGAGGTGATCCCGGCGGGTGAGCGGCTGCTGGCGGTGAACACCCGGCTCACCGCGCCGTTCGGCGGTGCGCAGGGGCTGGTCGCCACCTTCCGTGACACCACGGAGCTCAGAGCCCTCTCGGGTCAGGCCGAGGTGGCCCGGGGCCGGCTCTCGTTCCTCTACGAGGCGGGCATGCGCATCGGCACCACGCTCGACGTACGGCGCACGGCCGAGGAACTCTCCGAGGTCGCCGTTCCCCGCCTGGCCGACTTCGTCACCGTGGAACTTCTCGAGTCCGTCCTGCACGGTGAGGAGCCCACCGGTGCCGTGCACCAGATGCGGCGCACCGCGCTGCGCGGATCGCGGACGGGGGTGCCCTTGCAGCCGGTGGGGGACGTGATCCGGTTCGTCATGGCCGACACGCCGATGGCGGCGGCACTGCACGAGGGGAAGGCGGCCCTGGTACCGGATCTGCACGCCGCCCGGGACTGGCGGGCGCAGGATCCGCAGGGAGCCCGGCAGGCGCTGGACTACGGCATCCACTCCCTGGTCACGGTGCCGCTACGGGCGCGCGGCGTGATTCTCGGCATGGTCAACTTCTGGCGGGCCGCCGACTCTCCCCGGTTCGAGGAGGAGGACGCCGCCGTGGCCGAGGAACTGGTGGCCCGTGCCGCCGTGGCGATCGACAACGCGCGCCGCTACGCCCGCGAGCACGCCATGGCCGTGACGTTGCAGCGCAACCTGCTGCCCCTGGGCTTCCCGGACCAGAACGCGCTGGAGATCGCCTCCCGCTATCGGCCGGCACAGTCCGGCGTGGGCGGCGACTGGTTCGACGTCATCCCGCTGCCGGGCTTCCGCGTCGCCCTGGTCGTCGGAGACATCGTGGGACACGGGCTGCAGGCGGCCGTGACCATGGGACGGCTGCGCACCGCCGTGCTGAACTTCTCCTCGCTCGACCTGGCACCGGACGAGCTGCTCGGGCACCTCGACGAGATGGTGGCCCGGCTGGACTCGCAGGCGGACCACGCCGCCGACGACGGCGCTCCGCTCACCGGAGCCACCTGCCTCTATGCCGTCTACGACCCCGTCGACGGGCACTGCGCCCTGTCCCGCGCGGGGCACCTCGCACCCGCCGTGGTGGACCCCGAGGGCACGGTGACCTTCGCCGACCTCCCGCTGTCCCCGCCCCTGGGAGTGGGCAGCATCCCCTTCGAGGTCGGCGAGCTGGACCTCCCCGAGGGCAGCCGACTGGTGCTGTTCACCGACGGCCTGATCGAGCACCGGGGCCGTGACATCGACGAGCGCCTGGAGACGCTGCGCTCCACCGTCGCCCGTGCGGGCGAGACACCCGAGGCGATCTGCCAGGCCCTCGTGGAGACGATGCTGCCCGAGCAGCCCAGCGACGACGCCGCGCTGCTGGTGGCACGGACCCGCCTGCTCAACCCGGCCTGCGTCGCCACCTGGGACGTGCCCTACGACGCGACGTCCGTGTCCTGGGTACGGGGCGAGGTGACCCGGCGGCTCACCGACTGGGGGCTGGAGGAGCAGGCGTTCGCGACGGAACTGATCGTCAGCGAACTCCTCACCAACGCGATCCGCTACGGCGCACCGCCCGTACGCGTCAGGATGCTGCTGGGGCGCACGCTCGTCTGCGAGGTGTCCGACGGCAGCAACACCTCCCCGCGGCTGCGACGCGCGGCCACGACCGACGAGGGAGGCCGCGGCCTGTTCCTCGTCTCCCAGTTCACCCAGGCGTGGGGAACGCGCTACCTGGCGCGGGGCAAGGTGATCTGGGCCGAACAGACGCTGGACCGCGCGCCGGAACCCGACATGTCCGCGCTGTTCGACGACGTGGCCCTCTGACGCCCCGCGCGTCCCTGTCCCGGATCTCCGGGACAGGGACCTCGCGCACCGTGAGGGCGGCTGACGCATCCAGGTGAGTCAAGCCTTACTTTCTCGGAACGCCGGCTGCACAGTGGGGAGCCGTGTCGAGCGGAGGCCGGTTGTTTCCGCAGGTCGATGCTGAAGCCGGGCATCAGGTGGTGAGCGAGCAGATCCGGGTGGACGGCATGTACGGACTGCTGGACGAGCGCCTCGCGCAGGCACGTGCCCAGCTGGCGGAGGTCCGGCGGCGGCAGGCCGGGGGACCGGGCGAGGCGTACGCGCGTGAGGTGGAGGCCGGACGCCTGACCGCGCTGGTGCGCCGGCCGGTCCGCACCTGGGCGACCGCTTCACCGTGCACACCCTGACCGTCAACTACCGCACCACCCACGAGATCCTGGCCGCGACCGGCGCCTCCTGGCACGGATCGCCCCCGGCCGGCGACCGAGCCGCTCGATCCGTCACGGCGAGGCTCCCCGCACCCTCACCGCACGCCCGCACCTGGTCACCGCCCTGACCGGCGAGCTGCGGGCACAGGCCGCCGTCCACCCCGGCGACCTGCTCGCGGTCCTGTGCCCGGACGCCAGGACCGACGAACTGGCCCGGGCCCGGGCCACCGATGGGCGCGCGTCGTCCCGGCCTCTTGGGCCCGCGGCCCGGCGTTCGACTCCGTCGTCGTCCTGCCCGACGAGATCGCCGCGGCCGGGCCCAGCGGCGAGAGAGACCTGTACGTCGCCCTCACGCGCCCGACCAAGCGGCTGTGCGTCCTGACTCCCGCGGGGGCGACGGAGCTCTGGTGAGCGTGCGGTACGGGAACGCCCCCGTTCCTCAACCTCCTCGACCCCTCCGGGTGTTGATCCGGGCGGCCTGGCGCATCAGGTGGTCGCGCTCGGCGAGGTTGGGCGCCTTGTGGGCCGCCTCGGCGTACAGCCGCGCCGCCGTCGCCAGGTCTCCGTCGCGCTCGTGCAGATACGCCGCCACCGCCGCGTGACGGGGCAGGGAGTCCTTCAGCGCAGCGAGCGCCGTCAGCCCGGCGCGCGGTCCGTCGGCCTCTCCGACGGCCACCGCACGGTTGAGCCGGACGACCGGGCTGTCGGTCAGGCGTACGAGCTCGTCGTACCACTCGACGATCTGCACCCAGTCGGTCTCCTCGGGGGTGGGCGCGTCGGCGTGGAGCGCCGCGATGGCGGCCTGGGCCTGGAACTCGCCCAGCCGGTCCCGGGCGAGGGCCGCCTGCAGGATCCCCACGCCCTCGGCGATGGAGGCGGTGTCCCACCGGCTGCGGTCCTGCTCGGCGAGCGGCACCAGGCTGCCGTCGGGTGCGGTCCGGGAGGCGCGCCGGGCGTGGTGGAGCAGCATGAGGGCGAGCAGCCCGGCCACCTCGGGATGGTCGATCACCGCCGCGAGCTCCCGGGTGAGCCGGATGGCCTCGGCGGCGAGGTCGACGTCTCCGGAGTAACCCTCGTTGAAGACCAGGTACAGGACGCGCAGCACGGTGGCGACGTCGCCGGCCTGGTCGAACCGCACACCGGAGACCGTGCGCTTGGCCCGGCTGATCCGCTGCGCCACGGTCGCCTCCGGCACCAGATAGGCCTGGGCGATCTGGCGCGTGGTGAGCCCGCCGACGGCGCGCAGCGTGAGCGCGACCGCCGAAGCCGGCGTCAGCGACGGGTGCGCGCACAGGAAGTAGAGCTGGAGCGTGTCGTCCGCCTCGGGCGCGGGCCCGGGCGCCGGTTCCTGGTCGACGACGCCCTCACGCCGGCGGCGGGCCGTGTCCGCCCGGGTCGCGTCGAGGAACCGGCGCCAGGCCACGGTGACCAGCCAGCCCTTCGCGTCCCGCGGAGGGTCGTCCGGCCAGACGCGGACCGCCTCGACCAGCGCGTCCTGTACGGCGTCCTCGGCCGCCGCGAAGTCGGCTCCGCGGCGGACGAGGATCGCGAGCACGCTCGGGGTGAGGCTGCGGAGCAGTGCCTCGTCCATCGAAGAGGTCACTCCGTGACGGTGGGCGGGGCGGCCAGGAACGGGCGCACCTCGAGCCACTCGTGGATCGGCCTCCCGCCCGCCCCGGGAGCAGCCGACAGTTCCCCGGCCAGCTCGACGGCACGCTCGTGGCTGTCGACGTCGATCACCATCCAGCCGGCGATGAGGTCCTTGGTCTCGGCGAACGGGCCGTCGGTGACCGGCGGGCGCCCCTCACCGTCGTACCGGACCCACGTCCCTTCGGGGGCGAGCGCCTGACCGTCGACGAACTCGCCGGTCTTCTCGAGCCGGGCCGCGAAGTCCTGCATGTACTGCACGTGCGCCGAGATCTCCTCCGGCGTCCACCGGTCCATCGGCACGTCGTTGCACGGAGCCGGAGCGCCGCGGTAGTGCTTGAGCAGCAGGTACTTGGCCATCGTGGTTCTCCTCGGTCCTGGTGCGACCCATTGTGGTCGCGTTCACCCCGGGGACGGAGCCGGTCACGGGTTCTCGACATCGCCCTGCGAAATCTTTCCGGCGCGGGTTCCCGGCGCGTTTCCTCGGCGCGGTGAGGCGGGTCAGCGACCGGGCGAAGGCGGGTCCGAGGAGGGCCTCGGTGCCGGCCCGCGCCGCCGCAGCCGCCGCGTCTCGCGGATCTCCAGCAGCAGGACGGCGGCGAGCAGTCCGGCGGCCGCACCGACCGCGGGCGCGCCGGCCAGGCGGGTGGTGATCGCGCCGATCGCCGCGCCGGCCACGAACGCGGCGACGATCAAGGCGTAGCGACCCGCGCGCCGCGCGGCCGCCGCTTCCCTCGACGCCATCCACCGGTGCGCGGCGGCCAGGGCCTTCTGCAGATTCCCGCTCTCCGCCAGCGTGGTGTAGGGGGCATCGCGCAGCGTGGTGAAGGTCGAGAACTGCAACGCGGCCACGAACGACACGGTGATCGTGGTCACCGGTTCCGGCACATCGGCGGGGAGCGCGGCGATCACGGACAGGGCTGCGATCTGCAGCGTGAGCACCAGCCGCAACGGCCGGCGCACCAGCCGTTCCACCCGCGCCAGACCGAGCACCTCGACGAGGAGGACACCGGCGCTGAAGGCCGCGATCGGGACCAGCAGGAGGACGGCCCGCCGCCAGTGGCGGGCGGTTGCCTCCACGCAGAACAGCAGGACATTGCCCGACTGCAGGTTGGCGAAGACGCTGTGCCGGACGTACGTGTACGCGTCCAGAAACCCGCCGACTACGGCAAGAAGCGCCCCGACGGCCAGCGTGTCGGGGCGGCGGTGGATCGGGGCCATGCAGCACAGCATGCACGACGGGACCTGCCAGGCCGGTGGTGGAACCGCCGGTCCCGGCATGCTTCACTTCCCGGCCAGCTCCTCCTCCAGCCAGGTACGGCCCCGGGTGCGGGCGGCCAGGCGCGTGCCGCCCAGCCGGGAGGCCAGCCACGCGGCCTCCGTGTGCACGGCGGCTCGCGCGTCGGCGCCGACGTCCTCCAGGAAGCGGCAGACGATCTCGCCGTCGGCGTCCTGGGCCCAGCCACCCACGATGCGGCCGTTCCACCACACCGAGGGGCCGATGTTGCCGACCCGGTCGAACAGGCGGGGCCCGTGCGGGCCGAGGAACCACTCGCGCCGCTGCCAGCCCATCGGCGTGGGGTCCAGCGCCGGCAGCAGGGCCGCCCAGGGCTCGGGTTCGGGCACCTCGTCCAGGTCGTCGCCCAGCGCCAGCCCGACCGTGCCGTCCAGGTCCACTTCGGCGGTGCGCACCCCGGCCAGGGCCCGCCTCGTCCGGGTCTTGGTCCAGCCGGCCCACCACTGCAGGTCCTCGGCGGGCGCGGGACCGAAGGCGTACAGATACCGGCGCGCCAGCTCCGTCTCGGCCTCGTCGGTGGGCAGTTCGGCCAGACCGTCGGGGCACCAGCGGCTCAGCGGGGACCACCGGTACTGGTGCGAGGTCCACGAGCCACGGGGCCGGCCCCGCACCGCCCGTCCCTCGGCCGCCATCAGCAACAGCAGCCGGCTGGCCACGTTCTGCCGCCCCTCGTAGCTCTTGCCCCGGGAGAGCACCACCTGAGCGGCCAACCTCGGGTCGTCTCCCGCCAGTTCGCTCGCCGTCGCCTCGCCGCGTGCCTTCAGCGCCTGCTCCGCGGCCTCCTCGGCACCCTTGAGCCAGCGCTCGGCGCCGGCCTCGTCGCCGCCGCCGAGCCCGGATTCGGCCAGCATCCCCAGCAGCTTGCGGCGCTCCCGGGCCGCCACCGCGCGCGAGCAGGCCGCCTGCAGGACCGGCGCGAGGCCGAGCGGGGTGACGAAGACGGTGCGCCGCATGGCCAACAGCCGGATCAGCGTCCGGTCGTCGTAGAGCGCCCGCTCGACCGCGGTGACACTCCCGTCGGTCATCCGCGCCCAGGCCGACAGATACACCGACGAGGGGTCGGTGCCGTGCAGTGCCAGCATGCTGCCGGCGACCGCCACCGGGTCCGCCGCCCGTGCCTCGGCCGTGAGCCGGTGGCGCCACGCAAGCCGCGCCCGCCGCTGTGCCACCCCGATACCGCGCATTCCGCCTCCGCACCCGACCCCGCCGGCCGATCCGTCCGCGGCCCTGCCGGTGTCCTTCCCGTGTCCCGTCCGGAACGACCTTAACGGCCGCATCCGTCCACCGGCCTTCAGCCGTCGTCCGCCGCCGAGTGCGAAGCGACTGCAGGGGGCCGCTCGTCCCGCAGTGGGTACAGCTCGGCGGGCGGATGGCTGATCGGCAGATCGGGACGCCAGGCGGTGAGGCACTGGGCGCTCGGGACGAACAGCCCGTTCGGCAGCCGGTCGAGCGGCCACCAGCGCCAGTCGCCGACGGCCTCGTCCGGCTGGTCGGCCGGTTCGCCCTCCCAGGCGGTCACCAGGGCAGCCACGGTGACCCGCACCACTCCCGCGACGTCGTCCAGGAGCATGCCGAGGAGCAGCACATCGTCCTCCCGCACGATGCAGCCGGTCTCCTCGCGTACCTCCCGTACGACCGTGTGCGTCAGGGATTCCCCGGGCTCCACCGTCCCTCCCGGCAACTCCCAGGTGCGGCGCCGGTGCCGCCCCAGCAGCAGGCCGCGCGGGCCGTGCAGGATCGCTCCCACACCGAGGGCGGTACGGGGTGCGGGAGGGGCGCTGGTGCGGGGCCGGCTGGTGACCCGGGTGCGCCGGCGTGCCTGGAAGAGGCGACAGGAGACCGGGTTGCCGTCCTCCGGCGCGTCCAGAGTCTCGATCCGCTCGACGATGAGCCCGTGCTGCTCCAACAGGTCCTCCCAGAGCTCGGGCGTCGGCACCCACATCCGCACCGTGAGCTGCCCGCCGCCGGCCAGGGGCAGGATCTCCGGGCGGGCGACGACCGTGTCCGAGGGCCCGCGGCCGTGGGAGTTGGTGTGCAGCACGGAGAACGCCAGGCGGCCACCGGGCTTGAGCGCTCCCGCGACCGCCGGCAGCAGCCGCAGCGGGTCGATGTACGCGAATCCGTGGATCGAGTAGATCACGTCGTACGGTCCCGGCTCCGCCTGCCGCAGATGGTCGACGGCGTCCGCCAGGACCAGGTTCAGCCCGGGCAGGTGGGCGTAGCGGGCGGCGGCGCGCTGGTGCTGGGTGGGGGAGGCCTCGACGGCGTCGACGACGGCGCCATGGGCGCGGACCACGTGGGCGGCGTACCGGCCCAGGCCCGATCCGAGATCCGCAGCGCGCCGGCCGCGCAGCTCGCCGAGAACCTCGGCGCCGGGCCCGCTGGGCCAGAACCCCCAGGTGAGACGGTCCACTTCCGGCACCTCGGTCCCTCTGGACAGGTGGTGCGCCCCGTACGTGGTCCAGGCGTCGGAGTTGATCAGTTCAGCATCCACAGCGGCCGTCCTTCGCGTTCACGCTCACGGGGTCAGGGGCGTAGGGCGTAGCAGCGCAGCCGACCCAGGTCCGCGCCCCGCACCCGGGACCAGCCGGTGGTCAGCAGCTCGACGTCCTGGGCGGTGATGCCCAGGGAGCGCCGTTCGGGCGGGCAGCGCTCGGCGAGTTCGGTGAGGACCCAGAAGGTGCCGCCCGGCGCGAGGAGCCGGCGTACCAGGGACAGGAAGGCGGGTTTGTCCGGCAGGAAGGAGAAGACCAGCCGGCAGGTGATCGCGTTGTATGCCGGCTCCGGGATGGCGGTGATGCCGTCGCACGTGACGTCGACGAGCCGGTACGTCGGCCCAGGCAGGGCCGGTTGGGGTCGGGCGCGTGCCAGGGCCAGGGCACTGGGGGAGCAGTCGATGCCGGTGGCGCGGTAACCGAGCCGGTGGTGGAGGTGGTGGGTGAGCTGCCCGTCGCCGCAGCCGATGTCGAGTGCGGGCCGGCCGAGGCCGGGGCCCGGATGCCGCTCCAGGAGGCGGGTCTCGGAGTCGTCAATCTGTAGGTAGCGGCGTCCGGAGGCCCACAACGGCTCCCAGTAGGCGGCGGTGGATCGGCTCACGGTTCCTCTTCCTCCTCAGGGCTCGGGGGCGTCATGGGGGCGGGCGGAACCCGCGGGGGGCACCGGTCCGCAGAAGATCCTCAGCACCTTTCACCCCCGGCCATCTCCGACTGCACATCAGCAGCGCAGGTCGACACTTCCCAGCTGCAAGGGGTTGGACAACACGGCTACGGTGATCAAATGACGGTATTCAGCATCCTCGGTGACATCACGGAATGGCAGAAGGACCTCGAGCAGCGGCGACGCGCCTCCTACACGGCGGCCGGGCTCGGCGCGGCCGCGGCGGAGCGCATGCTCGAGAACGCACGGTTCGACCACGACTGGACCGTCGCCGAGATCACGGACGCCGCGACCCGAGTGGGGTACGTCGCCGTGACCATGGCCGACGACGACGGAGTGCCCGTGGGGCGTATCGGCGACCTTCATGTCGACGCCCCGTACGCAGGTCAGGGGCACGAGCGGGCCGCACGGGAGTGGGCCGAGACATGGTGCACGCAGCGCGGCGCACGACGACTGCACATACGGCTCTCCGGGCCGGCGGGTGAACTCTTCTCCGGTTACAGCGTCCAGGGCCAGCTCAGGATGAGGCACGTCAGCTCCCCGCCGGAACCGCTCGACGGCGTCACCGCTCGGCCGATGACACCGGCCGAGTATCCCGAGTGGCTGACCGCGGAGAAGGCCGCCTACGTCGGTGACATCGTCCGCTCGGGAGCCTCGAGCCCCGAGGACGCCGAACGCAAGGCGGAGCGCGACTTCGCGGAGCTGCTCCCCGAGGGCGTGGCGACGCCCGACACCACCCTGCTGGTGCTGGAGGCCGCGGACGAACGGATCGGCACAGGCTGGTTGAAGCACGGGTACCTGCCGGGTGTCACATACGGCTACTCGCTGTACATCCACGAGCAGCACCGCGGCAACGGGTACGGGCGGGCCGCGATGGTGGTCGGCGAACAGGCCACGCTCGCGGGCGGCGACTCGACGCTGATGTTCACGGTGTGGGGCGGCAACGAAGTGGCCATGAACCTGTACACGAGCGCCGGCTACCGAGTGTTCGAGGAAAGCCGTTGCATCGCCCTTCCCGTCGGGTAGTTGAGCAGACCGGCGGCGGCCGATGAGGTCCGCGGGGATCCGCCGGTGAGCACGAGCCTGCTCGCTGATGTTGTCGGCGTGGGTGCAGCAGGCTCCCTCGCCTTCTTCCGGATCGGTGTCGAGCCGAGTGTCCAGGTCGAGCTCCCCGCCCTCAGCATCGGCGAGCGGCAGATCCACCGCTGCCCCGGCGCTCGTGCGAAGACCCCGGAGCCGTCCTGCTCGTGTTCGTCGACCAGCAACCGACCGCCGAGGCGCACGTCCACAAGCCGTTCGCCGCACTCGTGCGCGGGTATCGCTGCAACCCGCGGATCGGACATCGAGACGATCTCACCCATGAGTTGATCGTCCAGGCGGCCGGGCCGGGGTCGGCCCTGAACCTGGCCTCCGCAGCCCGCTGCTGACGGCATGTCATGGCACAACCGGTCCTGGTGGGATTGCGCGGTAGCCCCGCCGCCGACGATGACGCAGATCAGGGCGGCCGTCGTGGCCTGGGCGACGACCGTCACGACGGCCCCGGCCCGTGCGGCGATCGCGGCCGCGACGAGGGCGAGGAGTCCGACGCCACCGGCGGCGGCGAGGTAGTTCCACAGCGAGTCGGTGTGCACGGTCCTGGTGGGGTCGAGCTCGAATCCGGACAGGAACCAGAGTCCGAAGATCGCCACCAGGGCCAGCAGTTCCAGGGCCACCAGACCGCACCCGGCTCCGATGTCGGCGCCCCGGTCGGCACGGTGGCGCGGCTGAGGCCCGGTGGTGGCGTCGAACGCGGGCGGGGCGATGGGCAGGTTCATGACCGCCACCTTGCCTGCGTGCCCGAAGAGGGTGCATGAGTACGGGTACTCAGCTCCGGCTCGGGCGGCTCGGGGCTATCGCTCGACGCCGGCCGTCACCGCGGTCACGACCCGGTGGACGGCCCCGGCGGCCGGTGGGGTGCCCTGTCGGTCGGCGAACAGCATGTGGACGGCCCCGATCAGAGTGGGAGCGAGTGTGCCGATGTCGGCGTCTGCGGTGATGCGGCCGAGCTCACGCTCGGCGCTGAGGTAGGACGTGATCGCGGTCGCGGCGTCGCTCAGGACCGGGACGCCGGTGGGCCTGGCCGTGCGCAGCCGGGCGCGCAGATCGTCCCGGGAGGTGACGAGGCTGACGATCGCCACCGCGACCGGCCCGAACAGGTCCATCAGCGCCCGGGTGAGGTTGTCGGCGACGGTGCCGGTCCCGGCGGCACCGCGCAGGGCGGCGGCCCGGTCGTCGAACCGGGCGATGCGGTCCAGCACGAGCTCGGCGAGGAAGGTGTCGAAGTCGGCGAAGTGCCGGTGCAGGACGCCCTTGGCGCAGCCCGCCTCCGTGGTGACCGCCCGGCTGGTCAGCGCGCTGGCTCCGTCCCGGAGCAGGACGCGCTCGGCCGCGTCGAAGAGTTGGTCGCGCACGTCGCGGATGGCTACTCCTGTGGGCACCGCGCATCTCCTTCGGTCCGCCGGATCGGCTCGTTCCGATTGACGAGTGGGCATGCGCCCACTCATAGTGGGCGCATGCCCACTTTACCTCCGGGGCGATCGCCTCGCTCCGCGCAAGCGCTCCATGAGAACCGTCGGACGGCGGAATCGTTCGGTTCGGACGCCGAACGCTACGACCGGGCTCGGCCCCACTACCCCCGCCCGATGGTGGACCGGATCGTCGCTTCCGGCGCCGGGCCGGACGTCCTCGACGTCGGCTGTGGCACGGGCATCGTGGCCCGGCAGTTCGCAGCGGTCGGCTGCCGGGTGCTGGGCGTCGACGTCGACGCCCGGATGGCCGACCTGGCGCGTCGGCGCGGACTCGACGTGGAAGTGGCGTCGTTCGAGGCCTGGGATCCGGCCGGTCGCACGTTCGGCGCCGTCGTTTCCGGACAGGCCTGGCACTGGCTGGACCCGGTCGCCGGCGCCGCCAGGGCGGCCGAGGCGCTGCGTCCTCGTGGTCTGCTGGCCCTGTTCTGGAACGCGGGCCAGCCCCTGCCCGAAGTGGCGCAAGCCTTCGTCGAGGTCTACCGCAGGGTGCTGCCCGGCTCGCTGGCCGCCCGCCAGGGGACGGTGTCGGCCGTGGACGGGTACGCGCCGCTGTGCACCAAGGCGGCCGACGGGATCAGGGAGACCGGCGCATTCGCCGAGCCCGAGCAATGGCGGTACGACTGGGACCAGTCCTACACACGGGACGAGTGGCTGGACCAGCTGCCCACCCAAGGCGCCTTCACCCGGCTCCCGCAGGCCCAGCTGCAGGAGGTGCTGGCGGGTGTCGGCGCGGCCATCGATGCCGTGGGAGGCGACTTCACGATGCACTACGCCACCCTGGTTGTCGCCGCGACGCGAACCGGCAGCACCTGACCTGGGCAGAGGCTGATCGCGGGGGCGGCTCAGGCGACCGTCAGGACGATCTTGCCGGTGGTGCGGCCCCGCTCACCGATCTCGTGCGCCTTCGCGGCCTCGGCCAGCGGTACGACCGCGTCGACCACCGGCCTCAGCGCGCCCCGCTCCACCAGGGCGGTGATCTCGCGCAGGCCCAGGTGGTCGGGCTCCACCAGGACCCACACCGCCCGCACCCCGTGCTGGGCGGCGGGAACGTCGTCCGGGCCGGGCAGCGTGATCAGCCGGCCGCCGGTCCGCAGCACCTTAAGGGAGCGCTCCGCCGTCTCTCCGCCGAGCCCGTCCAGCACCACGTCCACGTCGCTCACGACGTCCTCGAACCGCACCGCGCGGTAGTCGACCACCTCGTCCGCGCCCAGCTCCCGCACCAGGTCGTGCTTGGCCGCGCTGGCCGTGCCGATGACGTACGCGCCGCGGGCCTTGGCGATCTGCACGGCGAGGTGGCCGACCCCGCCGGCCGCCGCGTGCACGAGCACCCGCTCCCCGGGACGCACGTCGGCGGTGTCCACCAGGGCCTGCCAGGCGGTCAGCGCGGCGAGCGGCAGCGCCGCCGCCTCCACGTGCGTCAGACCCGCCGGCTTGGGGGAGAGGTGCCGGGCCGGTGCCACCACGTACTCGGCGTACGCGCCCGCCTGGCGCGGGAACAGCGGCATTCCGAAGACCTCGTCACCCGGGCGGAACATGCCGACACCGGGGCCGACGGCCTCGACCGTGCCGGACACGTCCCAGCCGACCGCGGGCACGGCACCCCACTCGATGAGGGCTCCGCTCGCGCGGGTCTTCCAGTCCACCGGGTTCACGCCGGCCGCGTGCACCCGGACCAGGACCTCGTTCAGTCCCGGCTCCGGGCGCTCGACCTCACGCTCGACCAGGTTCTCGGCTCCACCCCACTGCTCCACGACCACCGCACGCATGCTCTGTTCCTCGTTCTTCGCTTCGATCGGTTCGGCGCCGGGACCTCCCCGGCGCGACGCAGTCCACGATCCGGCACTCCGCCCGGCCGCGGTGTTGGCCGTCCGGCCACTATGTGACAGGATCTGGCCATGGACGAAGCGCGGTGGACGGCGACGGTGAGCGAGCGGGACCGGCCGGAGGGGGCGCCCCGGCGGCACCGGATCGCCGTGCTCGCCCTGCCGGGCGTCCCGCCGTTCGAGCTCGGCATCCCCTCGCGGGTCTTCGGCAGCGTGCAGGACGCCGAGGGCCGTCCGCTCTACGAGGTCACCGTCTGCACCTCCGACGGCGCCCCCGTGCTCAGCGACGCCGGTTTCACCGTCCAGCCCGCGGCCGGCCCCGAGGCCCTGGCCGCGGCGGACACCGTCATCGTCCCGCCCACACACGCCATGCCCGAACTGGGCGAGGGCGGCCCGCTGCCCCCCGAGGTCACCGCGGCCATCGCCGGCATCCGGCCCGGCACCCGGCTGGTGTCCATCTGTACCGGGTCCTACGTCCTCGCCGCGGCCGGACTGCTCGACGGTCGGCCCGCCACCACCCACTGGAACCTGGCCCCGGAGTTCCGCCGTGCCTACCCCAGGGTCAAGGTCGACGAGGAAGTCCTCTTCGTCGACGACGGCGACGTGCTGACCTCCGCGGGCGTGGCCGCCGGCGTCGACCTGTGCCTGCACATGATCCGCCGCGACCACGGGGCCGCCGCCGCGAACCGGGCCGCCCGCATGTGTGTCGTACCGCCCTGGCGGGACGGCGGGCAGGCCCAGTACATCGACCGTCCGGTCCCCGAACCCACCGTCGCCACCACCACCGCGACCCGCGCCTGGGCCCTGGAGCACCTCGGCGAGCCGCTGACCCTCGCCCGGCTCGCCGAGCACGCCCGGATGAGTCTGCGCTCCTTCACCCGCAGATTCCGCGACGAGGTCGGCATGACCCCGGTGCAGTGGCTCACCGCCCAACGCCTGGAACTGGCCAAGCAGTTGCTGGAGGCGACCGATCTGTCGATCGACCTGGTCGCGCACCGGGCCGGCTTCGGATCCGCCAACTCCCTGCGCGCGCACATGAGGACGGCCTTCGGGGTCTCGCCCGCCTCCTACCGTCGTACCTTCAGCGCGAACGACCTTGTGGAGGCCGGTGGGTGACGCGGGCCCGGGTCAGTCGGCCGTCGCCGGACCGATGAGCACACCCGGGTTCAGGATCCCGGCCGGGTCCAGCGCCCGTTTCGCCGCGCGGAGCGCCAGCGCGAAGGGTTCCGGACGCTGGCGGTCGTAGCCGGGCCGATGGTCGCGGCCGACCGCGTGATGATGGGTGACGGTCGCGCCCAGATCGTGCAGGAGGTCCATCGTCGCGGACTTGATCTCGTCCCACATGGCCACCTCCGCGCCGCGCCGGCCCGGCGCGATGACGGTGAAGTACGGAGCGGGTCCGTCCGGGTAGACGTGGGTGAACCGGCAGTTGACCGTGCCGGCCGCCCCCGTCACCTCGCGCACGACCTCGGCGAGCCGGTCGCGGACCGTCTCGTACAGCTCCGGCGCGCGGTCCCAGGTGCAGGCTGTCTCGAACGTCTCGGTGACCACGCTCATGCGGGCGAGGGCGTCCCGGAGGTAGGGCATCCTCAAGAACGCCGAGCGCCACGTCCGTGCGGCGGCGTCCCCGCCGCCGGAATCCGCGGGCGCGGGGCTGCCGCCGTGGTCACGGGCCAGGGTGATCAGCTCGGCCAGGCGGCCGTCGACCGGTGTGTGCGCCGATTCCACACCGAGGACGAGCACGCTCTCACCGCCCTGCGCGACTCCTGCCAGCGCGGCCTCCCCGGGATCCAGGAGCCGGCAGTTGGCCGGGTGCAGCCCTGACTGCGCGACGGCGCGCACGGTGTCCATGGCGGTGTGCACGTCGTCGAAGAGCACCGTGGCGGACGCCTTGTGGCGCGGGCGTTCCTGCAGTCGCATCCACGCCTCGGTGATGACACCGAGCGTGCCCTCGGAGCCCAGGAAGAGGCGGTCGGGGGAGGGGCCCGCGCCCGAACCGGGCAGTCGCAGCGACTCGTTGATCCCGACGGGCGTCACCACGCGCAGGGATTCCACGAGATCGTCGATGTGGGTGAACAGCGTGGCGTAGTGGCCTCCGGCCCGGGTCGCGAGCCAGCCGCCCAGCGTGGAGAACTCGAAGCTCTGCGGGAAGTGACGCAGGGTCAGCCCGTGCGGACGCAGCTGGGCCTCCAGGCCGGGACCGAGCGCGCCGGCCTGGATGCGGGCGGCCCGGCTGACCCGGTCGATCTCCAGCACCCGGTCCAGGGCGGAGAGGTCCAGGGACACCACTGCCCGGTACGCATCCTCGCGGTACTCGACCCCGCCGACGACCGAACTGCCCGCCCCGTACGGCACGACGGCCACGCCGGTCTGCGTCGCCCAGTCGAGGACGTCGATCACGTGCTGCTCGGTCCGGGGGCGGGCGACGTGGTCGGGGGCTGCGCCGAGATCGCCGGTGAGGGCCCGGAGCACGTCCCGGTACGCCTTGCCGTAGGTGTGCGATGCCCGGTCGTGGGGGGAGTCCGACATCAATGGGGCGAGGGCGGCGGGCGGCCGGACACGTACGGGCGGCAGCGCGAGAGCACTGACGTCGGGGAGAGGCAGCGGCGTGTCGGCCGCGCCGGGGACCAGCTTGCCGAGCGCGGTGCATTCGGCGTCGGACAGTGCCTGGTCCACGGTGCCCCAGCCCCACCAGGAGCGGACGGCACAGGTGCCGGAGGCAGAAGAGCTCGGGGCGGTGCTGTCGGTCATGAGATGTGACCCTCCGGTAATTTACCGCTTGGTAAGTTACCGCAACGTATAGTCTTGTCATGACGACGGCAAGACCGGCCGGCACCAAGGGCGTCCCACGTGCCCGCCGGGAACGACAGATCATCGCGGCGGCCATGGAGGAGTTCGGCAGGCGCGGCCACGCGGCGGCGTCGATGGCCGACATCGCCCGGCACGTCGGTGTCACCAAGCCGATGCTCTACACCTACTTCGGCTCCAAGGACGGCCTGTACGCGGCCTGCGTCGATCACGTCGGCCCTCGCCTGCTGACGGGGATCGAGCAGGCCATGGCGGCGCGCCCGCCGAAGGAGGAACTGCCGCACATGGTCCTCGCCGCCCTCTTCCGGACACTGGAGGACCAGCGGCACGCCTGGTTCGTGCTGTACGACCGAACCCTGCAGCCGGGCTCCGACCCCTGGCACGCCGCCCGCCGCCACCGTGAGGCGATCGACGCACTGGCGGCCTCGGGGACGGCAGCTCTGCTGCGGGACCAGGGCAACCGCGACCCCCTGGACGCGGACGCGCTCAAGCATGTGTGGACGGGCACCGTCAGCGCACTGATCGGCTGGTGGATCTCCCACCCCCAGCTCTCCGCGCAGGACATGACCGCCCGGTGCGGCCGGCTCCTCTCCGCCATCGGCACGGCCGCCGAACCGATGTGACAGGCCCGCCGTCCGGCTCGCCCCCCTTTCCTCATCGACGCGCGCGAGGGAGCGGCACGGAGGAAGGTGGTCGGCAGGAGGCAGCAACCACTCGACGGGAGACGAGGATGGGAGCGGCGAAGGGGTCTGCCGGCCACCGGAGGGGTGCCGTCAGCCGGCCTGGGGATGTCCACCGTGCCTGAGCTGCCGGACGTCGAAGGCTTCCGCGAGGTCCTCGTGTCCTGCGCGAAGGGCCGGACCATCCGCCGCATCGAGGTGCGCGACCCAGGTGTCCTGCACGGGGTGAGCGCGCAGCGGCTGCGTGACGCGCTGGAGGGCCGGCGGTTCACCGAGCCGGAGCGGCACGGCAAGTGGCTGCTCGCCCACACCGGCGGCCCCACCGTGCTGCTGCACTTCGGCATGACCGGCCGACTGCTGTGCGCCCGCCCCGACGACGAGACCGAGGCCCACGACCGCGTCCTGTTCGGCCTGAGCGGCGACCGCGAGCTCCGCTACCGCGACCAGCGCAAGCTCCAAGGCCTGTGGCTGGCCCACGACGACTCCGACGTCGCCCGGCTGCTCGGCCGTCAGGGGCCCGACGCGCTGGCGGTGTCCCGCGAGGACTTCGAGGCCGCGCTCTCCGCACGGCGCGGGCACATCAAGACAACGCTGACCGACCAGTCCGTCCTGGCCGGTCTCGGCAACCTCCTCGCCGACGAGATCCTGTGGCGAGCCGGGCTGCGCCCGAGCACCCGGGCCGCCGCCCTGACAGCGGCCGAGCGCCGACGCCTGTACACCCACATGCGGCGCACCCTGCGCTCCGCGGTGCCCGCGGGCTGCGTCCCTCCGCGCGACTCCTGGCTCACCGGCCACCGCGACGACCCCGACCCGGTGTGCCCCCGCTGCGGCACCCACCTGCGCCGCTGCCGCCTGGCAGGCCGCGGCACGGTGTGGTGCCCGCAGTGCCAGCCGGATGAGGCCTGAGTCGAGGAGACGCTGCGCCGAGCTGTCTGACACCATGGGCCCGTGGACGGGAATCCGCTGTCGGGCGGGCCGGTGGACGCGCTCGAGGTGGCGCCGACGCCCCGGACGGCGGTGGCGTGGATGCCGCCGCCGGAACTCTGGCCCGTGATCCAGGACATCCGCTGGGAGCACGATCCGCAGGTACGGCGGTGGCCGCCGCACGTGAACGTGCTGTTCGGCTTCGTGCCGGAGGAGGAGTTCGACCGGGCGGTGCCCGTGCTGTCGGCGGGCGCGGCACAGTGCTCGGCCTTCCCGGCGCGCCTGGCCGGTGTGCGGTATTTCCGGCACCGGCACTCCGCGACGGTGTGGCTCGATCCGGCCGCGGCGGACCCGGCCCCGTGGGCCCGCCTCCACCGCGAGCTGGAGGTGCGTTTCCCGCTCTGCCACGGGCGGGGCGGCCGCTTCACCCCGCATCTGTCCCTCGGCCGTACCCATGATCCGAAGCGCCTGGCCGCCGAGTGCGCCGTCCGGCTCGGCACGCTGTCGGCGGAGGTCGGAGAGATCGTCCTGCTCTCCCGGCGCGACGACGAGCCCATGCGACCCCGGGCCGTGATCACCCTCGGCACGGGCGAGGTCCGCGAACCGCAGGACCGGGAGAGGGCGATCGGATCGTAGCCGTCAGCGAGCGGGGCGCGGGTCACCGCTCGGCCGGAAGGCGGGCACGCGCAGACGTCCGTCGTGGACCTCGGCGATCTGGTCGGCCGCGGTGAGCTGCGTGCGGTCGTGGGTGACCAGGACGGTCGCGGTGCCCCGCTGACGGGTGAGGCGGGTGATCAGTTCGATGACGGCGGCACCGCGTGCGTGGTCGAGGGCGCTGGTGGGCTCATCGACCAGCAGTACGGTGGGGTCGTTCATCAGGGCGCGGGCGATGTTGACCCGCTGCCGTTGGCCGCCGGAGAGCTGGTGGGGCCGTCGGCCGGCCTGATCGGCGAGTCCGACGGCGTCCAGCAGTTCCATGGCCCGGCCGCGGGCGGCACCCGGCTTGCGGCCGTCGATCTGGGCCATGACCTGGAGCTGTTCCACGGCGGTGAGAGCGGGCAGCAGGTTGGGCTGCTGGAAGACGATGCCGATGGTGCGGCGGCGCAGGCCGCTCAGCTCGCCGCGGGTCATGCCGGTGGTGGGCGTCCCGTCGATCGTGACGGTGCCGGCGTCGGCGGTGACGAGCGTGGCGGCCACCGCGAGAAGGCTGGACTTGCCGGACCCGGAGGGGCCGACGACGGCGGTCAGGCTGCCCTTGGGCACCTGGAGGTTGACGTGGTCGAGCGCGGTCAGGCGGGAGGCGCCGTCGGGGTAGGTGAGGGTGATGCCGGTCAGGTGCAGGCTCATCGGGCGCTCCCCAGGGCGGTCAGCGGGTCGACGGAGGTGACGCGGCGGACGGACAGGGCCGCTCCCAGCGCACCGAGCGCGATCATCACGGCGGCCGGGGCCAGCACGGTGCCGGGGCTGAGGACGAACGGCACCGCCGAGCCGCTGACGAGGGCGCCCACGCCGACGGCGATGCCGGTACCGATCACGGTGTCGCAGGCCAGCAGTGCGACGGCCTGGCCGAGTGCGTCCCTGAGCAGGCCGGCGGTGGAGGCGCCCAAGGCCTTCAGCACGGCGACGTCACCACTGCGCTGAATGGTCCACACGGTGAAGAAGGCGCCGATGACCAGGGCGGAGATCGCGAACAGGAAGCCCCGCATCAGCTGCAGCGAGCCGTTCTCCGAGCTGTAGGAACCGATCGCGGACAGCGAGTCGTCCTTGGAGACCGTCTTCGTGCCGGCTGCCTCGTCGGCGGCCCGCAGGTCGGCGCCGGAGGTGCGCAGGGCGATGACGGTGGCGGCCGGGGCGCCGGCCGGGCCCGCGGGGGGCGCGGTCCTGCGCCAGGTGTCGAGACTGGTCCAGATGACGGGGGTGTGGCTGAAGAAGGCGTCACCGGTCACCGCCGCGACGGTCACCTTCTGCCCCGCAAGGGTGAGGGTGTCGCCCGCCGTCACCCCGAGGTCGTCGGCGGCGGAGGCCGACAGGACCGCCGTACGGTCGTCGATCTTGTCGCTGTCGGGGGCGAGCGCGGAGCCGGGCCGGACGCCGAACGCGGACACCCCGGCGCTCCTGTCCTTACGGGCGCTCGCCTTGGTGGTGGTGATGCCCAGCGGTTCGGCGCCGCGCACACCGGGCGTTCTGGCCCACTGCTGCCATTGCCTCGCGGTGACGGTGGAGTCGGCGTACGACAAGTGCCCGCCGCGGCCGGGCGCGCCGAACGCGATCCGGTCCGCGGGCAGCCCGGTGATCGCGGAGACGTTCTGCCGGCCCAGTCCGGCCGTCAGCCCGGACAGCAGCCCGACCAGGAGGGTGATGAGCACGATGACCGTACCCATCAGGGCGAAGCGCCCCTTGGCGAACCTCAGGTCTCTCCAGGCGACGAACACGGCTTCGACCTGCCCTTTCACGGGGTGGAACGGTAGGTCTCCACCGTCGTCGCTCACACCCCGCGCAGGCATCCGCCCCAGGACGGCACTTGCCGCACCGAAAGGCGGCCCACCGGTTGTAACTTTCGATGGAGGCCCGGCAGGCGGCCGTTCCTTAGCCTGGGAGCACTGTGAACGCCACCGCTCCCGCCTCGACTCCCACCACCCGGGCCCTGACCTGGTGTCTGCACCTGCTGGTCGTCGCCCTGCTCGCCCTGGCCGCCGGCCGGGCCGTCACCTCCCACGGCCCGCACCCGGCGGCGACCGTCGCCGCAGCAGCAGCCTGCGGCCTGATCTACGCGGCGGGGCCCGCGCTGCTCCGCGCACGCCGCTCATGGCGGGCCGCCGCACTGTGGCTGACCGCCGTGGGCGCCGCGTGGCTGGCGTTGCTGGTGCTGTCCGCCGACGGGGTATGGGTGGCGTTCCCGCTGTACTTCCTCCAGCTCCACCTGCTGCCCCGCCGTGCGGGACTGGCCGCTGTGGCCGCCACGGCGGTGGCGGCCGTCGCAGGCTTCGCGGCACACCAGGGTTCCTTCAGCGCGGCCATGGCCATCGGACCGGCTCTCGGCGCCGCCGTGGCGGTCGCGGTGGTGTGGGGGTACCAGGCGCTGTACCGGGAGAGCGAGCACCGGCGGCGCCTGATCGAGGAACTCACCGCCACCCGCGCCGATCTGGCCGCCGCCCAGCACACCGCCGGCGTGCTGGCCGAACGCGAGCGCCTGGCCCGCGAGATCCACGACACCCTCGCACAGGGCCTCTCCAGCATCCAACTGCTGCTGCGCGCTGCCGAACGGGCCCTGCCCCACACTCCGGAGAACGCCGTCCGCCACGTCGTCCAGGCACGGCACACCGCGGTCGACAACCTCGCCGAGGCGCGCCGCTTCGTCGCCGCCCTGACCCCACCCGCCCTGGAGGGCACCACTCTGGCCGACGCCCTGGAACGCCTGTGCGTCACCACCAGCAGCCGCCACCGGCTCACCGCGCGCTTCCGCCTCACGGGCGAGCCCGTACCACTGTCGACCGCGCACGAGGTCACGCTCCTGCGCGTCTGCCAGTCCGCCCTCGCCAACACCGTCCGGCACGCCGACGCCGCCACCGCCGAGGTCACCCTCGGCTACCTCGGCGACGCGGTCGCCCTGGACATCGTCGACGACGGACGCGGCTTCGATCCCGCGGACCTGCCCGCGCCGGATCCCGAGGCCGGCGGGTTCGGGCTGGCCGCCATGCGCGCTCGCGTCCACGCCTTCGGCGGCGCGCTCACCGTCGAATCCGCCCCCGGCCACGGCACGGCCCTGGCCGCCCGACTGCCGTACCAGCCCACCGCCGACACCACACCCGAGGACCGTTCGTGACCGACACCCCGATCCGCCTGCTCCTGGCGGACGACCACCCCGTCGTACGGGCGGGACTGCGCGCCGTCCTGGAGACCGAACCAGGGATCGCGGTGGTGGCCGAGGCCGCCACCGCCGAGGACGCCGTCACCCGGGCCGGCCAGGGGGACATCGACGTCGTCCTCATGGACCTCCAGTTCGGCAAGGGCATGAACGGCGCCGAGGCCACCGCCGCCATCACGGCCCGTCCGCGAGCCCCCCGCGTGCTGATCGTCACCACCTACGACACCGATGCCGACACGCTGCCCGCCATCGAGGCCGGGGCCACCGGGTACCTGCTCAAAGACGCGGAACCCGAGGACCTGGCCGCCGCCGTACGCACCGCCGCGGCGGGCCGTACCACGCTGGCACCCACCGTCGCGGACCGGCTGGTGAACCGGCTGCGTGCTCCCGGCACCGCCCTGACCCGGCGCGAGACCGAGGTGCTGGCGCTGGTCGCCGAGGGCCTGTCCAACCAGGCCGTCGGCAACCGGCTCCACCTCACCGAAGGCACGGTCAAGTCACACCTGGCCCGTGCCTACGTCAAGCTCGGGGTCGACTCCCGCACCGCCGCCGTCGCCACCGCCACCGAACTCGGCCTCATCCGACGGTAGGAACCGGGACGAGGACACGACGGACGGTCAGCCCAGTTTCAGCCACGCCGGGTCGGTGGCGATCTTCTCCAGCTGTGCCAGGGTGAGGGCCGGGGCGCTGCGGGTGGCGGGCGTGTTCTGCGCGCCGGAGTTGAAGGCGCTGATCACCACTCGGCGGCCGTCGGGCCGGATGGTGTCCACGGTCCACATGACGATCCCGGGCACACCCTTCTCGCCGGACGACTTGCGCCGGACGACCTTGGTTCCGTCGGGCAGCGTCTTCGCCCCCGCCCCGAAGAGCTGGTCCTCGACGTCCCGCATGTCGGGCTGGACGTTGATCTGCACCAGGGTGGCGCCCCGGCCGTCGTCGACGACGACGTACCCGAACTCGGGGTCGTCGTTGCGGCTCTTCGCGACGACTCGGAGCCCGTGCGGCACCAGACGGACGAGCGTCGCGGGGGCCGACCCGTGTCCCGTGCTCGGCGCGCTGCTCGGCGCGGCCGTCGCGGCGGACCCGGCGGGAACGGCGGCGAAGGCGTCGCGCCACTGGTGCGCGGTGACGAGCGCCTTCAACCGGGCGGCGGACAACGGAGGTTCGTCCCGGGTGACGGGCGAGTCCTTCTCGGCGGCGGCGTTCCACTCCTGTACGGAGACGTGCTGACCGGTCGGCGTGACCAGGTCGGCGGTCCACAGCTTCGTGCCGCCGCGGCGGTTCGGATACTCGTAGCCCTTGAGGACCATCAGGGCGGAGCCGTCGGGCAGCTTGGTGCTGGTGCAGGCGTCGTAGGCGATGAACACCTGGTCGGGGCACCGGGTGGCCTGCTGCGCCTCCTGGCTTCCGGCGGGGAGGCGACCGAGGGACACGGCGACGGCGGCCTTGCCCCGGCCGTCGTCGTAGACGGCCCGGGCGGCGGCCGAGTCGTCCGTGCCGTGCCCTTCCGCGCCGCTGAACCGCCCCTGGGGCATCAGCTTCTCGAGCGTCCGGACGAGCTTCTCGCCGGAGACGGCGGGGGTCGCGGTCCCGGAGGAGGCGTTTCCGGCAGGGTCGCTCGCCGCGGACTGCTGCCGTCCGGCGTGGGTCCCCTGTCCGCCGGGGAGGACGAGTGCCCCGCCGAGCCCGACGAGGGCGACGCCGGCGACACCGCCCGCCACGGCGGCCCGTCGCCGTACCCGCAGCCGACGGCCCTGCGCCGCACCGCGGGCGACCAGGTCCTGCCGGTCGGTGCCGAAGGCCCTGCCGGCATCCCGCAGGGCGTCGGCGAAGCGTTCCTCGAAGTGGTCGTGGTCTGGAGTGGGCATGGCGAACCGCCCTTTCACGGATAGCTGGTCGGTCGGAGCTGAGCGGACGGAACGGCGTCAGGGGCTGACGTACTCGCCGAGGGCGTCGCCCAGCAGCGCGCGCAGCCGGGCGAGGGCGCGGACGCAGCGCGTCCGCACGGCGGCCGGACTGGTGTTCATCGCGGCCGCCGCCTCCTCGATGCTTCGGTCCTCCCAGTACCGCAGGACGACCACGGCGCGGTCTTTCGCGGACAACTGCCCGAGCGCCGCCAGCAGGGTCAGCCGCAGGGACGCCTCACCCGCGGCGTCCGGTCCGGACACCTCGGGAAGCACGTCGGTCGCGCGTTCCCTGCGCGTGCTGTGGCGCCGCTGGTGGGTGAGGAAGCTGCGGGTGAGTACCGTCTGGGCGTACGCGGCCGGGTTGTCCGCCCGGGAGACCCGGTCCCATCGCAGGTACACCCGGCCCAGGGCCTCCTGGACGAGGTCCTCGGCGAGGTGGGTGTCGCCGCCGGTGAGCAGGCAGGCGGACCGGTACAGATGTCCGGCCCGCGCCGCCGCGAACTCCGAGTACCCCTCGTGTCCGTCGCGCCCGCTGCTGCGGCCCCATCTCATGCGTCCCCCTCGGCCCTGCCGGTCCTGTGCGGTGTTCCTGATCCATTGATGCGCCGGACCCGCCAGAATGTTTCACCGCTCTTTCTCTCCGACCGGCCGTTCCCGCGCGGGTCCGGGCAGACGACCGGGTACCCGGCCGAGGCAGGCACGGGAGCGACGCGATGCCCCGTCACCTGCCCGGCGGCCCGCAACGGCCGGCGGCCCGGCCCCCGTTCGCGCGATTCCGGGGGATCGGGCCGCCGGGGTGTCCCGTGGATCGTCAGGCGCGGCAGCGCAGCATCTCCAGCGGGGGGTTGGTGTGGAAGTCGTCCCAGTAGTCGGCGCCGAACGTGCGCACACCGGTGTCGGACACCGTCAGCGGGACCCAGGTCACCTCGGTGAATCCGGCTGCCCGCAGGGACTTCTCGTAGACCTCGCGACGCGGGAGGTTGGCGATGAACGAGACCGGCGGGTCGAGCAGCGCCGTGGTCCTGACCTGCGGTCCGGTCTCTGCCTCCGCACCGGTGAGCTCGCTGCGGAAGCCGTACTTGTCCGGCGGCGGCCCGTCGAAGCGGAAGTCGGGCGACTGGTTGAGCGCGAAGAGCTCGCCACCGGGCCTCAGGCTCCGGTGCACGGTGCGGCACATCCGCTCCGTGGCGGCGATGTCCTCGGCGTAGTTGAGCAGTTGGACCGCCCGGGCGATGTCGAACCGCTGCTCCAGGGGACGCAGTTCGGCCACATCACCCACCTCGTAGCGCACACCCAGCGGTTCGCGCTCCTCCAACTGCTGTGCCACGGCGACCATTTCGGCGGAGATGTCGATTCCCAGCACATCCGTGGCGCCGCGCCGCTTGAACTCCCTGCTGTAGAAGCCGGTGCCGGAGGCCAGGTCGAGGAGCGACGTGCCGTGCACGTCCCCGACCATGCCCAGGAAACTGGGCACCACCGCGTACTGCTCCAGTGGCAGGGCCTTGAACCCCTCGTAGGCCTCGCCGATCTCGTCGTACTGCTGCACGCTCACCGTGCGTCCTCCCCGGTTGCTCGGTCGTGTCCGAGGCCCGGCCCCCGTGCCCGGTGACATGCCGTGGCCTTCGACGGGCAGTCTCTCCACATCCCGGCGGGCCGTCGTACTGGGCGAACCCACAAAGATCCGGGCAGCGTCCCGGCCTCATGTACGGGCGGGCGCAGGGGAGATGGCGTCGCGCAGGCACGGTCGGTCATGGTGTTCGAGCCCGTGGGCGTGCCAATCCCTACCGGCCGGTAACCGTGGTGGCCGCGGGTCGCCGCGTCAGTGGTCCGGGCGGTCGCGGTTCGCGGGGATCTGGTGCTCCGGGCCGGAAGTGAACAGCTCTTGGGCTCCGACGAGGAGGAGCAGCCTGTCGAACGCGGGGCTGCTGGACCGGACGACCACGGTTCTGCCGAGTGCGACGGCGCGCTGGCGCAGATCCTGGAGCACACTCAGACCGGCGCAGTCGCAGAAGTCGAGCCCGCTCAGGTCGAGGTCGACGTCACCGGCCGACCCGGCCAGTGCCTCGTGCAGGTCGGGTCGGAGCTGCCTGCCGGAGTCGAGGTCGAGTTCACCCCTGACCGTCACGCTGACGCGGTGTCCGTCCGCTCCGTACGACATGCTCGCCCGACCGGGTGGCACCGGCCGGGCGGCGGCCTCGTCTCCTGTGCGCTCGGGGTCCGGTGCGGTGAGGGACTGGGCTCGGCGGGCGGGGTCATGCATGGCTCACTCCCTCATCTGATTGCTCATGTGCTGGCCGAGGTCCGCTTCCACATTCCCCCGGAAACCCGAAACACGTCAACTGATGCACGAAATGTAGTACGTGTTTTTGGTTACGCGAACCTGAGGCCGGTATGCTCGGGGCATGGACGGAGTACCCGAGCCGCACAACGGATGGACGTTCCTGACGAATCACGCCCGCGTACTCGCGGCCATCGCGGACAACCAGAACGCGCGCATCCGAGACATCGCCGCGCACTGTCGGCTGACCGAACGCGCCGTGCAGAAGATCATCGCCGACCTGGAGCAGGACGGATATCTCTCCCACACGCGAGAGGGCCGCGGCAACACCTACCGGATCGACCCCACGAAGATCCTGCGCCACCCGGCCGAGGCCGGACTGGGCCTGACGGTGGCCTCGCTCCTCTCCCTGCTCGCGCAGGACGAGGTCCACCGCGCCGCCCCGTCGATCCCCCAGGCGTAGAGCGGTGACTCACGGGCACGCGGGGATGTACCGAAACGTCGGCGCATCCCTGAAGGAGAAGACGTGTCGTTCTTGTGGGCCATCATCGCGGGACTCATCATCGGCCTTCTGGCCAAGCTGGTGCTTCCGGGCCGTCAGCCCATCCCTCTGTGGCTGACGGTTCTCCTCGGCATCGTCGGAGGAGTCGCAGGCAACGCGCTCGCCAGCGCCTTCGGCGTGGCCGACACCAGCGGGATCGACTGGATCCGCCATGTCTTCCAGGTGGGCGTCGCGGCCGTACTCATCGCCCTCGTGACCCCGATGTGGGCCCGACGGCACGCCTGAACCCGCACTGCACCTCGTCCCCGTAGGGGGTGGCGGCCGTCAGAACGCGTACCGGATGCGCAGCCAGGGCGCACGGGCCGCCACCAGTGCGCGCAGGGTCTGCACGGCCGCCGCCTTGACGTGGTCGGCGTAGCGGACGTTCGACGCCCCGTTCTCCGACCGTTTGCCCTGTTGCAGGGCGGGCTGCCACAGCAGCTCCTCGGCGCGGGGGTGCCAGCCGAGGTTGACCTCGTGCAGATCCCGGTTGTGGGTGAGCATGATGACTTCGGCCGCCGCCTGCCGTTTGACCCGGTCGGGCAGGACGTCGTCGAGGTGCCGGAGAACCTCGGCCCAGGCGTCCTCCCAGCCGGGGCGCAGCACCACGGGGGAGAGGTTGAAGTGGACCTCGTAGCCCGCGTCCAGGAAGTCCGCCGCGGCGGCGATGCGGTCGCGCACGGGTGACGTCCGTACGTCCAGCAGCCGCGAGTCCGCGGCGGGCATCAGCGAGAAGCGGACGCGGGTGCGGCCCCGGGGGTCCAGCGACAACAGGTCAGGGTTGACGAACTTGGTCGCGAACGAGGCCTTCGCCGTGGGCCACTGGCGGAAGGCCCGCACGAGATCGCGGTGTTGTCGCAGATCAGCGCGTCCACCGAACAGTCACCGTTCTCCCCGATGTCGTAGCCCCAGGCCGACTCGTCGCACTGGTTGGGTTCCCGCTTGCGCCCCTGGCGTGCGACGTGCCGGGCCAGGTGGGCGATGACGGCGTCGATGTTGGTGAAGACGGTGACGGGATCGGCGTACCCCTTGCGGCGCGGGACGTAGCAGTAGGCGCAGGCCATGGCGCACCCGTTGGAGCCCCCGGGGGCGATCCAGTCGGCGGACCGTCCGTTGGGCCGGGTGGTCAGCGTCTTCCGCACGCCCAGGACCAGCGTCTCCCCCTTCACGCGCACCCAGCGCTCGACGTTCCCCTCGTTGCCGTGCAGCCCCGGGATGCCCCAGTGGGAGTCCACCTCGATCAGGGCGGCGTCGGGGAAGCGGGCGAGGATCTGCCGGCCGCGCGCGGAGGCGGCGGCGGACGGCTCCGCGTAGATGGCCCGTACGGGCAGCAGACGGTGGGCCGCGGGGGAGTCACGGAACAGCGGGCGGTTCTGCGGGCCCTGCCCGTGAACCGTGCCGCCGCCCGGTGCCCCGCCTGCCGCCGTGGCGGCGTCCAGCGCGTCGAGGTCGAACAAGGCGTCCGGGGTTCCGCGGTCGTCGGGGATCGGGGCCACGTCTCCACTGTAGGCATCCACTGAAGGCGCGAGTCCCGCTCATCTGTGATGCAGTTGTCTCTGTGGAGCGTCCTCGCTTAGTCGTGGGCCGAGTGGGAAGTCGGAGGTGCAGAGCCAGGCGTCCGTCCGTCACCCCGAGGAGAGTGTCCGTGACCCTTCCCATCGGCACCGGACGCGTTCCGCACATCCCCAGACCCACCCCGTACCCGCTGCCGTCCCGAAGGAGGAGCATCACCGTGTCGACCGGCCCCGGCCACAAACCGACGGGCGGGCCCGCGCACAGCGCCCCGCGCCACCCCCACCCGCAACGGGGAGGTGGCGCCTGATGTGCGGCTTGAGCGGAGAGATGCGTTTCGACGGCACGCGGCCCGACCTGGCGGCCGTCGCGCGCATGAGTGACCGGCTCGCCGCCCGCGGCCCCGACGGCCACGGCATCTGGTCGCGGGACGCCGTGGCGCTGGCACACCGCCGACTGAAGATCATCGACCTGTCCGAGCGCGGGGATCAGCCGATGTCCGACGCCCAGCAGGAGCTGACGGGTGTCTTCAACGGCTGCATCTACAACTACGAGGAGTTGCGCGCGGAACTCGTGGGCCTCGGACACCGTTTCCGGTCCACTTCCGACACCGAGGTCGTCCTCAAGGCGTACCAGCAGTGGGGCGCCGACTGCGTCGACCGTTTCTACGGCATGTTCGCCTTCGCCCTCGTCGAGCACCGGACCGGCCGTCTGATCCTGGGACGCGACCGGCTCGGCATCAAGCCCCTGTACCTGGCACGGACCCCCGGACGGCTGCGGTTCGCCTCCTCGCTGCCCGCCCTGCTCGCGGCCGGCGACGTCGACACCTCGCTGGACCCGGCCGCCGTGCACCAGTATTTGAGCTGGCACGCGACCGTGGCCGCACCCCGCACCGTCCTGGCCGGTGTGCGCAAGCTGCCCCCGGCCACCGTGCGAATCGTGCAGCCGGACGGCAGTCACGAGGACCACTGCTACTGGCAGCCGTCGTACACGCGCCGCCCCGAGCACGCGGGCATGGGCCCCACCGAGTGGCGGGACGCGGTGCTGGACGCGCTGCGCACCGCCGTACGCCGCCGGATGGTCGCCGACGTGCAGGTCGGTGTCCTGCTCTCCGGCGGACTGGACTCCAGCCTGATCGTGGCACTGCTCGCCGACGAGGGGCAGCGGGACCTGGCCACGTTCAGCGTGGGCTTCGAGTCGGAAGGCGGCGACGAGGGGGACGAGTTCCGGTACTCCGACCTGATCGCCAAGGAGTTCGCCACCGATCACCATCAGCTGGTGGTCCCCTCGCGGCAGGTGTCGACGGCCCTGGACGCGGCGGTCGCCGCGATGAGCGAGCCGATGATGAGCCACGACGTGGTCGCGTTCCATCTGCTGTCCGAAGAAGTGGCCAGGCACGTGAAGGTCGTGCAGAGCGGGCAGGGCGCCGACGAGGTCTTCGCCGGCTACCACTGGTACCCGCGGCTGGCCGAAGCGGCCCGCGAGGAGGAACCGGAGAGGTACGCCGAGACGTACTTCGACCGGCCGCACACCGACCTCGCCGCGATGCTGCAACCGCACATGCTGCCGCGGGAGGACGTCTCCGGCCGGTTCGTCCGGGACCACATGGCGGCGCCGGGGGCCGAGACCGCACTCGACGCGGCCCTGCGGCTCGACACGCATGTCATGCTGGTGGACGACCCGGTCAAGCGGGTCGACAACATGACGATGGACTGGGGCCTGGAGGCCCGCGTGCCGTTCCTGGACCACCAGCTGGTGGAACTGGCGGCGGCCTGCCCACCGGAGCTGAAGCTGGCCGACGGCGGCAAGGGCGTCCTGAAGGAGGCCGGCCGCAAACTGCTGCCCCACGACGTGGTCGACCGTCCCAAGGGCTACTTCCCGGTCCCGGCGATCACCCACATGGCCGGACCCGTCCTGGAAAGGGTGCGCGAGGCGCTGCGCGCCCCCGAAGCCAAACGGCGCGGGCTCTTCCAGGACTCGTACGTCGCCGGACTCCTGGCGGCTCCTGACCGACACCGGACCAAGCGCGGAGCGAACGCGCTGTGGCAAGTGGCTTTGCTGGAGATATGGCTGCAGACGCACGGAATCTGACCGGGGAACCCCTCACGGAACGAACGCCCGGCACGGGCAGGCCTCCTGCCGAGCGGCCCCCCACGGCGCATCCGACGCGGACGGGGGGCCCGGCCCCGCAGGCCGCGGACCGGACCGGGGGCGGCGCAAATCCGCAGGCCACGGAGTGGGCGGGGGGCGGCGCCGGCAGGCAGGCCGCGGGTCGGACAGGCGGCCTCACGTCGCCGGCCCCGGGCCGGACCCGCGACTCGGCTCCTCAGGCCCTGGACCGGACCGGCAGCTCGGCTCCGCAAGCCCCTGACCGGAGGGGCAGCCCGGCTCCCCAGCCCCCGGACGGTCGTGCGCACGCCTTCGCCGCGCCCGCCCGCATCCCGCTGCCGGACGCCTCCGGACCGCGCGACGCCACGACCCGGCTCATCGCGCACGGCTGCTGGTACCCCTCGGCCGACCCGGCAGGGACCGAGGCCGCCTTCATCTGCGACCGAGGCGGTGTGCCCCAGCTCTGGGTGGGGCCCGTCGACGGCGAAGCGGTGCGTCTGCTCGACGACGGACCCGACCCCGTCCAGGAGGTGTCCTGGTCGCCCGACGGCCGCTGGATCGCCTACACCACTGCCCCCGGCGGCGGAGAGCACACGCGGGTCCTGTGCGTACGCCCCGACGGCACCGACCGGCACATCCTCGCCGGAGCCGAGCCGGGCAGCTCCGCCCACCTGGGCTGCTGGGCGCACGACGGCTCGGCGATCGCAGTCACCGTCGCGGTCCCCACCGCCGCACCCATGATCGTGCCGGCCGCGGACGCCACGGCGGAGTCCGGTCCGGCGGAACCGGGACCGGCCCCCGGCCGCCTGCCGGAGCACTGGCAGAGCCGGATGGGCGATGCGGAACTCCTGGGCGCGGCACCCCACACGGATCCCGGTATCGGACTGCCCTCGGCCCCCGCCACGGTCGACACGACGACGATCCGTGCCCCGGGTGACCGGCAGACCGCCCCGGGGGCCGGCTTCGGCGACGGGCTGTCGGCCTACCTCATCGACCCCGACGGCGTGACCGCCCCCGTTCTTCTCGCCACCGAGAAGGACGCGGCGACGCTCCGCGTGTGCGATCTCAGCCGTGACGGCGGCCTGGCGCTGCTGCGCCGGGGACCCCGCGGGCGGCGCGAGGCGTTCGTGCTGCGCACCGCCGACCACGTGACGACCTGTGTCATGCCGGTGGCCGACGGCGACCCGTGGATCGGCAGCTTCTCACCCCGTGCGGACACCCTGTGGCTGCGCAGCAACGCCCACCGGGAGTTCGCGGTGCTCCTCGCCGCCGACCTCGACCCCGAAGGCCGGCCACGCGGCTGGTCGGTCGGGGCGTCCCGCGAGGACAGCGAACTGGAGCTGCTGCGACACGCCCACGACGGCACTGCCGCCGTGCTCGCCTGGAACGTCCGGGGCACGAGCGAACTGGAGGTCCTCGACACGGACCCGTCCGCCACGGCCGGGGTCACCGCCGGTCCGCCCCGGTCCGTCTCCCTGCCCCACGAAGTGGTCACCCGCATCGCGGCCGCCGGCCACCGGCTGCTGCTGGCCCTGTCGGGGTCCCGGCGTCGCCCCGGCATCTGGTGGCTGCCCGAGGGCGTGACCCCGGTGCGCACCCCGTGGTCGTCACGGGACGAGGACGCCGTGCCGCCGGGCCGGCCGCCCGTGCGACCGGTCCCCCTCCGTCCGAACGCACGGGACGGGCTGCCGCTGGGCGGCTGGTACTACCGTGCACCGGGGCGCGGCCCGGGCGAACCGGCGCCCTGCGTCATCCATCTGCACGGCGGCCCCGAGGACCAGGAGCGCCCCGTCCTGTCCCCGCTGTACCACGAGATCCTGGGGCGCGGACTGGACATCTTCGCCCCCGACGTACGCGGGTCGTCGGGCTACGGCCGGTCGTTCGTCGACGCGGACCTGGGAAGGGGCCGGTTCGCCGCGCTCGACGACGTGGCGGACTGCGCCGCCCACGCGGTGCTGGAGGGCCCGGCCGACCCCTCCCGGCTGGCGGTCATGGGCCGCTCGTACGGCGGCTACCTCACGTTCGCCTCGCTGGTCCGGCACCCGGACCTGTTCCGCACCGGGGTGGCGGTGTGCGGCATGTCGGACTTCGCGTCGTTCTTCGCGGGCACCGAACCCTGGATCGCCCAGTCGGCCGCCCACAAGTACGGCCACCCGGTACGCGACCGCGAGCTGCTGCACGCCCTGTCCCCGATGAGCCGCATCGACGCGCTCCGCGCGCCGGTCCTCGCCGTGCACGGGGAACACGACACCAATGTCCCGCCGGGGGAGTCGGAGCAGTTCGTACGGGCGGCACGCGAACGTGGTCTGACCGCCGAACTGCTCACCCTGCGCGACGAAGGGCATGAGTTCCTCCGCGCGGACAACCGCCGGCTGTTCCGCCGTGCCGCCGCCGACTGGTTGCAGCGGCACCTGACCGGCTGAGCGGTGGAGCGGACCGGGCGGGACGGGTTCAGACGTCGGCCCGGTCCCAGGGGCTCGGACCCCCGCCTTCGCACCATGCCTGCAGATCCGGGCCGTTCACGCACACGATTCCGCACTGACGGGCGTACTCGAGAGCCGGCGCGGTGAAGTCGCTCGTGGTGACCACCGCCGCTATGTCGGCCTGGTGGATGGTGAAGCAGGTCCCCCCGAAACGCTGCATGTCCTGGGATCCGACCTTGTTGCCGTCACCGTAGTGCTTGCACTGGATGACCACGCGCCGCCCGTCCGCGGTGAGCGCGACGACGTCCGCGCCCAAGTCCCCGGCGCCGCCGACCACTTCCACGTCGGTGCAGTCGTCCCGGGCGCACAGCTCGGCTATGGCCTGTTCGAATTCGTCGGGGTCGAGTTCGGCGCAGGAGATCATCCGCGCGGGAGCGACCGCGTAGGCGCCGATGTCCGACGCGGGGGCGGCGAACACCTCCTCGTGCCCGCCGGGGCGTTCGGTGGGCGCATCCGCTTCGAGCGGTGCCGGGGCGGCGAGGCTGTCGGACGCCTTCTCGGCAGCCTCCTCCAGCGCGCGGGCGGCTCGGCGGGCGCCTCTCGCCGCGGAGAAGCGCCGCCACCTCGACCTGCCGGTCAGACCGGCCGCGACGGCGAGCACCACCAGGACACCGGCCCAGGCCGGGCGGTGCTCGACGACGTGTGCCGCGGTGCGCACGACGAAGGCCAGAACGCACAGGAGCAGAGCGAGCAGCAGGAAGAACAGCGCGGTCGTGCGCAGGTCGAAGCGCCTGTCGTCCCTCGTACGCAGGGACGGGCGTGCGGGTGCGGTCATGCAGGCTTCCTTCGGTCGGGGTCCTCGAATGATCACTTCGAATGATCACTTGTCCCCGCATCGGGCTTCGAAAAGCCGGGCATGCACGCGCCGGGTCGGGGTAGGCGGTTGATCATCGGTCGTGGAGCGACCGGCACAAGGCTGATCGACAGGGAGGGGCGCATCATGACGACGACCGTGAAGTCTGCCGGGCAGGCAGTGGATGTTCCGGAGATCGCCGACCCGTCCCAGGTCGCGCCGAAGGACGCGCGGGAGTTGTCGAAGGTGTTCTTCGACCAGCTCGCGGTGCTGGAGGAGGGGACCCCGGAGCACCAGTACGCGCGGAACACGCTGATCGAGATGAACATGTCCCTGGTCCGCTACGCGGCGGGCCG
This sequence comes from Streptomyces sp. NPDC052301, assembly GCF_044593395.1. Classification (NCBI taxonomy): domain Bacteria; kingdom Bacillati; phylum Actinomycetota; class Actinomycetes; order Kitasatosporales; family Streptomycetaceae; genus Streptomyces; species Streptomyces sp. NPDC052301. Next base: position 91,722 of record NZ_JBIUBE010000015.1, read on the forward strand.
GTTCCGCAGCCGGGGCCCGGAGGAGATGGAGGACATCGTCCAGGTCGGCATGATCGGTCTGATCAAGGCGATCGACCGGTTCGAGCTGACCCGCGAGGTGGAGTTCACCTCCTTCGCGGTGCCGTACATCGTGGGCGAGATCAAGCGGTTCTTCCGCGACACGTCCTGGGCCGTGCACGTTCCCCGGCGGCTGCAGGAGGCCCGCGTGCAACTGGCGCGGGCCAAGGAGGAGCTGAGCAGCAGGCTGGGCCGGACGCCGACCACGCGGGAACTGTCCGAGCTGATGAGCCTGCCGGAGGAGGAGGTCGTCGAGGCCCAGCTCGCCTCCAACGGCTACAAGTCGGCCTCCCTGGACGCGGCGATCAACGGCACCGAGGACGGCGAGTCGGCACTGGCGGACTTCATCGGCGACGAGGACGCTGCCCTCGGCCTGGTCGAGGACTTCCACGCCCTCGCCCCGATGATCGCCGCACTTGACGAACGCGACCACAAGATCATCCACTGGCGGTTCGTCGAGGAACTCACCCAGGCGGAGATCGGCGAACGCCTCGGCGTCTCGCAGATGCACGTCTCGCGCCTGATCTCCCGCCTGCTGGCCCGCCTGCGCGAGGGCATGCTCGTCGACGGCTGATGAGGCGCCGCCGCCTCTCACCTGTCCGGCGTCACCTCGCTGCCCTCCCGGTCCGAGGACGGCCACACATAGGGCAGGTCGTCCGGCACTCCGGGGAAGGCGTGGGCGTAGGTGTCGTGGTCCTTGCGGACGAGCGCGGAGCGGTGGCTGCGGTGGAAGGCGTCGTCACCGAGCCACGGCGGGAGTTCCCCGGCGGCCGCGAGCGCGGGCTGGTCGCGTACGGCGGCGCCCGGACGGCTCGCGGCGTACCCGGCGACCAGCGAAGCGGCGCAGCTGTCCTGGTGCCCCTGCTCCCGCCACACCCGGCAGACCTCGAGGCCGTAGCGGACCAGCGCCTCCTCGTACCCGCGCCACATGCGCACGGCCGGGTGCCGCCGCCAGCCGTAGCCGGGGACGGTCAGGCCGCGCAGCACCTGCAGCGCCTCGACCCGCTGTTTGCCCAGCCGCCGGCGGTCCAGCAGCAGGGCGGAGCGCCGGAAGTCGGGATCGGGCAGGAAGGTCTGCATCAGCGCCGTTCCGGGCTCGGGGCACGCCGACGCGCCGCGGCGTCGGCGTCGCCGCCGGCGCCCAGCAGTCCGGTCGGCGCGAGGCACCCCTCGGCCTCCAGCCGGGACAGGTCGCGCCGGGACACGCGCAGTACCAGGGGCGGCAGGGCGGCACGCACCGGCTGCACCAGCCGCAGCCAGCCGGGTGCGTACACGGCGGTCCTGCGGTGCTCCACGCCGCGCACGATCCGCGCGGCGACCTCCTCGACGCCACGGACACGGCGGGCGGGCGCGGGCATGTGGCCGCGCAGTTCCCGCAGCACCGCATGACGGTCGGCGTCCCGGATCATGTCGGTGTCGGTCCAGTTCAGGTAGGCGATGCCCACGGCGACGCCGCTGCAGGCCACCTCCGCGCGCAGCGCGTGCGCGAACGCCTCCACGCCGGCCTTCGACGCGCAGTAGGCACTCATCAGCGGAGCCGCCCCGAGCGAGGCGAGGGAGGCGATCTGCAGGAAGTAGCCGGCCGTGGCCCGCAGGTCGGGCAGGAACGCCCGCGCGGTCTGTGCGCTGCCGGTGAGGTTGACGTCGATCACCCGGCGCCACTCGGCCGGGTCCGTGGCGGCGAACGGCCCGCCGTCCGCGACACCGGCGTTGGCCACGACGACGGACGGTGGCCCGAGACGGCGCCCCACCTCGTCGGCGGCCTCCCGCAGGGCCTGGAGGTCGGTCACGTCCGCCTCGAGCGCGAGCGACGGTGCCAGCAGCCGGTCGGCCAGCTCGTCCAGCAGGTGCTTCTCGTGTCCGAGGAGCGCGGGACGGCCCCCTCGCCGGGCCACCTCGCAGGCCAGCGCCGCTCCCACGCCGCGGGCGGCACCCGTGACGACGACGGTCCTGCCCGTCAGGGGACTGTTTCGCACGACCTCCGCCTTTCGCTGTCGGGCGCTGCCCCGGTCCCTGTCTGTCGTACGCCCGGCGCGCTCCGGTCCGGCCTGCGCGTCAGGCCTGCTCGTCAGGTCTCCATGGGCGGGGGACACGCCGTGTGGTCGGGATGGCCCGGGGTGCGCCGCGCCTCCTTCATCTCCGCCTCGTACAGGTGGTCCCGGCCCTGGACCAGTTCTGCCACCGCACTGCGCTCCAGCTCCTGGAACGGGCGGTAGTAGGTGTCGTTGTAGGCCTCGACGATCTGGAACGTCCAGTAACCGGGAAGGACGTTGCGGCCCAGGATCTCGGCCTCGATCTTGTCCGCCCACTCAGGGTGCCCGGCCTCGCGCAGCATGCGCACCGCCCGGTCCAGTTCCAGATCGGCGCCGCCGGTGAGCTGGTGGAAGCTGTACAGGTGCCCACGGGCCCGCTCCACGGTCTCCAGCGCCTTCGACAGGGAGCCGAGGGCCTCGACGGTGATGTCGTCGACGCCCGGGGGCCGTCGGTGCCGGGGGTCGAGTCCGTCCTGGTGGTCGTTCATGGACACTCCCTGGTGCGGTGGGCCTGAGCCCGTCTGTCGGGTACTTCCAGCTGTACCGCCCGGCCGGATGCGGCGCCTGCCGGAGCGGGGATCAGCGTGTGCGCCCGGTGCGGTCCCGGCGGCTGAGCAGGCGCTGCGCACCGGCGAGACCGGGCGCCCGGCCCGCGCGCAGGGCGGCGCGGGCCGCGTTGGCGCCGGGGCCGCCGTGCACTCCGCCTCCGGGGTGGGCACCGGCGGAGGCGAGGTAGAGACCGGCGACGGGCGTCTCCGGGCGCCCGGTGCCGGGTACGGGTCGAAGGACCAGCTGCTGGTGCACGGCGGTCGTGCCCCCGTTGATGGCACCGCCCGGGAGGTTGGCGTCGAGCGCCTCGAGCGTGGGCGGCGCCAGGATGCGCCGGGCTCGGATGCGGCTGCGAAAGCCGGGGGCGAAGCGTTCCACCTGGCGCTCAACCCGGTCCGCCATGCGTTCCTGGTCGTCCGGGCCCCAGGCGCCGGTGACACCCTCCTCACCGGCGTCCGCCCGGACGTCGTGCGGGACGTGCGTGTACGCCCAGGCGGACTCGGTGCCGTCGGGCGACCGGGACGGGTCCGCCGTGGTCATCTGCCCGAACAGGGCGAAGGGCCGGTCGGGCACCTCGCGCATGGCGATCTGCGCGGCGAAGCGGGTGAGCTCGTCCACGCCGTCGGCCAGGTGCACGGTCCCGGCCCGCCGGGCCTGTTCCGCCTGCCAGGGCACCGGCCCGTCGAGCGCCCAGTCCACCTTGAAGGTGGCGAAGTCCCACTGGAAACGCCGAAGGTCTTCCAGGACCTGCGCGGGCAGGTGCTCGGGCCCGACGAGTTCCTGGTAGAGGACGGGCACGGCCACGTCGGCGAGTACGGCCCTGCCCGCGGGCACCGTCTCACCGGAGCGGGTGCGCACCGCGACCGCGCGCCCTCCGCGGACGGCGACGTTCTGCACCCGTTCCCCGCAGCGGATCTCTCCGCCGCCCAGGCGAAGCCGCCGGATCAGCGCATCCGTCAGCGCGCCGGAACCACCGACCGGAACGGGGAAGCCGTACGCCTGTCCGAGCATCGACATCAGCCAGCCGAAGCCGCCGCTGCCGGCCGACTCGGGCGCGAGGTCGGCGTGCAGGGCGTTGCCGGCGAGGAGGAGCCGGCCGCCCTCGCCCCGGAACTCCTCCTCGCCCAACCGGCGGACCGGCAGGAGCAGGGACCGCGCCGCGCGCAGGCCGCCCGCCGCACGCAGGGTCCGCAGCAGCCGGGCCGAGGCCCTGATCGGCGGGAACGGCGTGAACAGGGCCTTGAGCAGATCCGGGCCCAGCGTCTGCCACAGCTCGAACAGGCGTCGCCAGGCCGCTCCGTCGCCGGGTGCGAACGCCTCCAGGGAGGCGGCGGTGGCGTCGACGCGCCGGTCCAGCACGGCGCACCGGCCGTCGCTGAGCGGATGGGCCAGTACGTGCGGTGCGTGGCTCCAGCGCAGCCCGTACTCCTCCAGACGGAGCGTGGACAGGATGGGGGAGGCCGCGGCCAGGGGATAGAAGGAGCTGAAGAGGTCGCTGACGTAGGCGGGATGCACACCTCGGTCGTGACGGACCGCGCCCCCCGGCTCGGGCTGTTCCTCGATCACCAGGACGCTCCAGCCGGCATCCGCCAGTACGTTGGCGGCCACCAGCCCGTTGGGGCCCGCTCCGATCACCACCGCGTCAGGCATCTCCGGCTGCTCCCTGTCTGTCACCGGTCCGCCGCGCGGACGCCCGGCGGCGTCCGTCCTCCTCGTCCTCGCAGCACCGGGCCAGCCGGGCGAGCATGGAACGGTGGCGCACCTGGATCAGGGCCTCCACACCGAGGTTGTGCAGGGCGGCTCCTGCCCCTTGCAGCGGGTGCTCGTCGACGATGACCAGACAGTCCCGGCCCCAGGCGCGCAGCTCGATGGAGAAGCGGGCCGTGCCCAGGAAACCCGCGAGGATCTCCAGTTCCAGACCGGCACCCTGCCGGCACTCCCGTACGACCGTCTCGTTGCCGACTCGGAACGGCCCGAACCGGATCTCGTAGGCGATCGACGCGTCCTCCTCGGGCCACCGGCCGCGCTTCGGCCGTGAGACACCGGTGCCCACCACCCACTCGGCATACCGGTTGCCGTCGGCGAGGACATCCCACACGGTGGCCGGATCGGCCTTGATCAAGCGATGACGGACCGCCATGTGCGCCTCCTGGCCGAGAGCTGGCACGGGCCTCACCGGGTGCCCAGGGACAGGCGAACCAACCAGGTCACCGACGGTGCACGGCCGGTGCGTTCCGGGCCGGCACCTTCCTGCGCGCGCCCCTCCCGGCCGCGTTGCGGCCGTGCCTCCGCCTCCGGCGCACCGGTGATCACGGTCGCCGGTGTGGGAAACCCCGACCGGGGCACGGGAAGGGCGAGGCGTTCCGCTGACGCGCGGACTCGCACCCGGGGGTGTGGGAGGGCACATGGACGTGCTGGCCCGGCTGGACCGATACCAGAGACGGCACCGGTGGGCAGGGATGCCGGTCGCGGTCGTCTACAAGTTCTTCGACGACCAGGCCACCTACCTGGCCGCGCTGATGGCCTACTACGGCTTCGTCTCCCTCTTTCCGCTGCTGCTGTTCCTCGTCGCCGTCCTCAGCGCCGCCCTGCACGGCAATCCGCAGCTGCAGCACACGATGCTGCACTCGGCGCTGGGTGAGTTCCCGGTGATCGGCGACCAGCTCGGCCACAACATCCACTCGTTCCACGGCAGCGGCGCCGCGCTCGCGGTAGGTGTCGCCGGCAGCGTGTACGGCGCCCTCGGGATCGCCCAGGCGGTCCAGCACGCGCTGAACAAGATCTTCGCAGTGCCCCGGCACGCCCGCCCCGACCCGCTGCGCTCACGGGCGAGGGGCCTCTACTTCCTGATCCTGCTCGCGGCCGGCCTGTGCCTGACGACGGCACTGTCCACCGCGGAGTCCGCCGCCACCCTCTTCGGAACACGCCTGGCCGTCGGCATCAGGGTCGCGGTGGGCATCGTGGGAATCGTCCTCAACGCCGCCCTCCTCCTGCTGAGCTACCGCCTGATGACCAGGCGCAGACTGCCGCTGCGCCTGACGTACGGCCCGGCCCTGGGCGGGGCGTGCGCCTGGCAGGCACTGCAGTGGGGCGGTTCCTACTACGTCGCGCACGTGTTGCGGGGGACGACGGCGACCTACGGAATGTTCGGCATCGTGCTCGGTCTGCTCGCCTGGATCTACCTCGCCGCCACGGTGTACCTCACCACGGCGGAGATCATCGCCGTACGCTGCCTGCGGCTGTGGCCACGCAGCCTGCTGACACCGTTCACCGATCGCGTCCACCTCGCCGCGGGCGACGTGCGTGCCTACCGCTCCTACGCGGCCACGGAGTCCTTCAAGGGCTTCGAGAAGATCTACGTCCGCTTCGGCGAGCCCCCGCCGCCGGCCGTGGGCGACAAGGGTCCCCCCTGAGCCGGCATGCGTGGAGGGCCCGACCGGCAGTCGGTCGGGCCCTCCACGCGGGGGTGTCGTCAGGTCACCATCGATACCAGCGGCCGCGGCTTCCGCCGGTCGTCGTGGAACGCATGACGAACCCGAGCAACCACACCACCAGAACGGCGACCGCGACCCACCACAGGACCTTGAGGGCGAAACCGGCGCCGAAGAGAATCAGGGCCAGAAGCAGAACGAGAAGCAGGGGAACCATATTTATCAACCTCCTGACCGCCGATTTCCCTGCGATCCTCTCTTCATTCATCAGGTATGCCTTGTTTATGCAGGGCGATATGGGGAATTCGAAAGGGCGCCGCTGCCGGCCGCGACCGCGGGTATGCGCACACGGACAGGCTGGATCGGAGGGGGCCTCACATGGACGGATCGTCCCTGCGCGCGGTGGGGTGGGCACGCTCACTGCCGCTCGACAGCGAGGTGAAGGCGGCGCGGGACTGGGCGCGTGAGCACCTGGAGTCTCTGGGATGGACCACCAGCGCGCCCGAGACGGTGGACGCGGTCCTGCTCGCCGTCTCGGAACTGGTCACCAATGCCCACACCCACGCCCACAGCGCCGCGCAGCTGATCTTGACCTGGGACAACAGCTGCCTGCACATCGCCGTGCACGACGACTCCAGTGAACTGCCGGCACCCCGTACGCCGGACACGGAACGCACCGGGGGCCGGGGGCTGCTCCTCGTCGACGCCCTGGCCGACGAGTGGGAGGCCCGCCCCTGCCCTCGCGGCAAGACCGTGATCGCCTGCTTCCGCCCGCCCGGGTCCGTGGACCACTGACCGGCGGGGCGTATGCGCCCGAACCGGCCCGGTGGACGTGTGGTGGAGGCGTTCCGGCCAGGCCCTACACTTACTTGGTAGCCGCAAGCAACGGAACATGGGTGACGACCGGCGCAGGGGCTCGCCCGTCTGCTGAAGCGCCTCGACGACCAGTGGACAGCACGTACACAGCCTCGGAGCCGGGCAGAGCCCAGGGCGAGGCGAGGCAAGGAGATTTGCACGCATGACCATGTCCGCGTCCCCGGCCCGTGGGGGAACCGCAGGGATAGCCTCGCCGGCTCCACCGGCCGGCAGGCTGACCCACCGCCAGATCATGACCATCCTCAGCGGCCTGATGCTGGGGATGTTCCTCGCGGCGCTCGACCAGACCATCGTCAGCACCTCGATCCGCACGATCGCCGATGATCTGCACGGCCTCAGCGCGCAGGCGTGGGTCACCACCGCGTACCTGATCACCTCCACCATCAGCACGCCGCTGTACGGAAAGCTGTCCGACCTCTACGGCCGCAAACCCTTCTTCCTGGCGGCCATCACCATCTTCATCGTGGGCTCGGCGGCCTGTTCGTTCGCCACGTCGATGACGGAACTGTCCGCTTTCCGGGCTTTCCAGGGCATCGGCGCGGGTGGTCTGATGTCGCTGGCGCTGGCGATCATCGGTGACATCGTGCCGCCCCGCGAGCGGGCCCGGTACCAGGGCTACATGCTCGCGATGTTCGGCTCCTCCAGCGTGCTCGGCCCGCTGATCGGCGGTTTCCTGGCCGGCCGGGGCACCATCCTGGCCATCACCGGCTGGCGCTGGGTGTTCCTGGTGAACGTGCCGGTCGGCATCGTCGCGCTGTTCGTCGTCGCCAAGGTGCTGAACATCCCGCACACCCGGCGCGACCACCGCATCGACTGGTGGGGCGCGCTCACCATCGCCATCGGCGTGGTGCCGCTGCTGCTCGTCGCCGAGCAGGGCCAGGACTGGGGCTGGACCTCCACGAAGGCCTACGCCTGCTACGCGGTCGGCGTGGTCGGCCTGCTCGCGTGGGTCTTCGTCGAGCGGGCCATGGGCGAGGAGGCCCTGATCCCGATGCGGCTGTTCCGCAGTGCGGTGTTCAGCAAGATGAGCCTGCTGTCCGTGCTCATCGGCATGGGCATGTTCGGCGGAATGATGATGGTTCCGCTGTACCTGCAGATCGTGAAGGGGGTCAGCCCCACCAAGTCCGGTCTGCTGATGCTGCCGCTCATGGTCGGGATGATCGCGGGGACCATCGTGGTCGGTCGCATCATCCAGAAGACGGGCAAGTACAAGGTCTTCCCGATCGTCGGCAGCGCGCTGATCATCGCTGCCATGCTGCTGTTCCACTACCGGGTGCAGTGGGACACGGCACTGCCGGAGACCATGGCCTACATGGCGCTGTTCGGCATCGGCCTCAGCGGCTGCATGCAGATCCTGACCCTGGCCGTGCAGAACGCCGTCGAGCCCAAGGACATGGGCGTGGCGACCGCCTCGGCCACCTTCTTCCGGCAGATGGGCGGCACCGCCGGCACCGCGATCTTCCTCTCCGTGCTGTTCAGCACCGTCGGCGACAAGATCAGCTCCGCCTTCCGGTCGGCGTACGAGACGCCCGCGTTCCGGGCCGCGCTGCACGACCCTGCCGTACGTGCCAACCCCGCGAACGCGCCGGTGCTCGAGATGTTCAAGCACCCGCACGCGGGCGGCGGGAGCGGTGCGAGCGTCCTCGACGACTCCTCGTTCATCCAGCGGCTCGACCCGCGCCTGGCGCAGCCGTTCAAGGCCGGCTTCACCGATTCGATGCAGCTCGTGTTCCTGATCGCGGCGGCCGTCATGGTGCTGGGCTTCCTGGTCGCCGTGTGGACCAAGGAGGTGCCCCTGCGCAAGGTCTCCGGACTCGAGGCGCGGGCCGCCGAGGAAGGCGGTGCCCCGGCTCCGGAGGCCGTTCAGGCGGCCGCGATCACCACCGCGGCGGTCACGGCCGAGCCCGTCACCGACGGAGTCCCGGCCGCCGCCGAGCCCGCCACCGAGGGAACCCGGCCCGGCGCCGGGCCGGCCGCCGACCGGTTCGAGCCGGTGGACGGCCTCCCGCGGCACGGTGTCCGCGGCCGAGTGCTGGACGGCACGGGCGCACCGGTGGCCCAGGCCGTGATCACCCTGATCGGCGTCGACGGCCGGCAGCTCGGCCGTGCCGTGAGCGGCGCGGACGGCGACTACACGCTGGCCGTCACCGGCCCCGGCACCTATGTCCTGATCGGCGCCGCCGGCGCCCGGCAGCCGCAGGCCGTCACGGTGGTCGTCGGCGATGAGCCGGTCGAGTACGACCTCGCGCTCAGCGGCACCGTCGCCCTCACCGGATCCGTCCGCGACGCCGCCGACGGACGTCCGCTGGCCGGGGCGCTGCTGGTCGCCACCGATGTGCGCGGCGAGGTCGTGGCCTCCGGAACCTCGGACGCCGACGGCGCCTTCGCCCTCGCCGAACTGGTCCCCGGCACCTACACGCTCGTGGTGAACGCGCCCGGACACCGCCCGGCCGCCCTCCCGGTCGACGTCACCCCGGGAGCGACGGAACCCTGCGAGATCCGCCTCGAACCCGGTGCCCGCGTCCACGGCGTCATCACGACCGCCACCGGGCGGCCGCTGGGCGACGCCAAGGTCATCCTGCTGGACTCGGCCGGGAACGTGACCGGCAGTGCCGTCACCGGTCCCGACGGCGCGTACGGGTTCACCGACCTCGACAACGGTGAGTACACGGTCATCGCCAGCGGCTACGCCCCGGTCGCCGCGTCACTGCGCGTCGACGGCAGCGGCACCACCGAGTTCGACGTCGAGCTGTCCCACGAGGACACGTCCCGGTAGCGGTTAAGGGCAGCGCTCCGCGGGCCCCCTGGCCGTTCCCGGCCAGGGGGCCCGCGGGCACATCCGCCAGGCTGTGCCCGCGGAACGACCTGAGCGCCGCTCGAGGCGGCCGGTCACCACCAGGTCGCCCTCCGGGGTGCGCCGGGCGACGCAGCCTGGGTGCCTTCGTCCTGGGGCCGCTCGGACTGGCGCTGGCCGGGCCCGTGTCCGGGCTCGTGGGAGCGGAACGGCTCCTGGGGCTCGGCGCCCTGTGGCAGCCGGCGGCGGTCGGGGCGGTGCTGGCAATCCCGTCCGTGCGACGGCACGACGTGCGGTGACCGTCGCAGCTACGGTTCCCTTCCGGACTTGCTCTTTCCCGGTGGAGAAGGGACGGCGGACATGGCGCACAGCGCCCTCCTCGTGATGGACGTGCAACGCGACATCGTGGACATCGCCGACGACGGCTCCGGGTACGTGCCGCGCCTGCGCAGGGCGATCGACGGTGCTCGGGCGGCTGACATCCCGGTGATCTACGTGGTCATCCAACTACGTCCCGGTCATCCGGAAGTCAGCCCGCGCAACAGGGTGCTCGGCGCGGCCGCCGGCGCCGGCCTCTTCGTCGAGGGAGACCCCGGCACCGAGATCCATCCCCAGATCGCGCCCCGGCGGGGCGACGTCGTGGTCACCAAGCGGCGGGGGAGCGCATTCTCGGGCAGCGACCTCGACATGGTGCTCAGGGCTCGCGGCATCGACAGCCTCGTTCTCGCGGGTATCGCCACCGGTGGGGTGGTGCTGTACACCCTCTGCCAGGCCGGCGACCTGGACTTCGACCTCACCGTCCTGACGGACGCCTGCCTCGACACCGACCCCGAGGTCCACCGGATGCTCACCGAGAAGCTCTTCCCGCGGTGGGCGGATGTCGTCACCGTCGACGACTGGCTCAACGCCGTGGTGCCCCGGTAGCCGCAGTGTCCGGGCTCGTCCGACTCAACGGACCCGGCCGCATGCTCTTCCGCCCATGACCGGAACGTGCGCAAGCGGCGCTCCGGTCAGGACGTGCTTCTTGCCCGAGTGCCCGTCATGGGTCAGCACAGGTGCCGCCACGGCCGCGACATCGCGCTCGTGGACCACCGCCGTGGCCGCGATGTCAGGTCCGCGAACGACGCGGATGGCGCGGATCTGATCGGCCCAGCTCGCGCGTTGGAGGCGATGGTGTTCGACCGCAGGAAGGTCCACTCCACGCCGGATCCTTCGATCAGGCGCTCCATGTCGGCGTGGAGCCGGTTGACCGGGTCAGTCTGCCGTTCGGTGCTTTCGTGCACGCCGGACGACGACAGGTACACGATGCGGCGGCCATGGTGCGCAATCGCCTCCAGCACGACCGGGGGCGCCCCCGGTCGTGAGGAAGGGCCAGATCAACAACACCGTGTCAGTGCCGTTCAGCGCTCCCTCCAGCATGTTCGGCCAGGACGGGTCTCCGCCTGCCCCCTCGGCTCCGCCGGGCAGCCCGGCCGTCATGGTGTGACATGTGCTAGGAGTCCTCCCTCCTGGCCTCGGACCGACTCGCCGAACTCCGGGCCTCCGCCGGACTCGTCGCCGTCAGTCGGTGAGTTGCTGGCCGCCGTCGATGTCGTAGGTCGCGCCGGTGAGCGCGGTGTTGGTCATGAGGTGAACGGCGAGCGCCGCGACATCGGCAGGGCCGACGACGCGACCGATGGGCAGTGTCGCGCGCAACTTCTCGCGGCGTGCGTCGAGTTCCTCCCCGAGGAGCCTCGCCGACAGCGGCGTGTCCACGAACCCGGCGGCGATCAGGTTGACCCGGACCGGCGCGAGCTCCAGTGCGAGGCCGGCGGTGAACGCGGGCATCGCAGCGGTGACCGCGGGCGCGATCCCGAGGCCGGCCCGAACCCGCCGCGCACCCGTGCCGCCCAGGAGCAGCAGCGTCCCGCCGGGGCGTACCGTGTCGACGCAATGTCGCGCGACTTCGAGCGCCACCACCATGTGCGCGCTGATCGCCTGGCGTGCCTGCTCGGCGTCCAGGTCCAGCAGGCGGCCGTACGACGGGCTTCCCGCCGTGACCATCACGTGGTCGACCGGCCCGGCCAGCTCCCGGAAGAACCGCGCGAGCTGCGTCGGGTCGTGGGCGTCGAAGGAGGCGGTGCCTGCCGCCTCGGCCTCCGCGGCCGCGGTGCGCAGCCGCTCCGCGTTCCGTCCGGTGATGATGACATCGGCGCCCTCGGCGCGGGCGTACTTGGCGGTCGCCAGCCCGATGCCCGCGCTTCCACCGATGACGACGAGGGTCTGCCCCAGCAGGGCCGGGCCTCGCGGGGTGGGGGCGGCGGATGGCTCAGACGTCATGAGTCCTCCTGAGGGCCGGAGGCCGTCGAGTGGTGGGGACAGCCACCTTGCGGACGGGGGAGCCGCTAGGCGGAGCCGGCAGGGAACCGAACCGAGATCGACCGCCTTCGGCCGTACACGGGCCCTTCGCGCAACGTGAAGCGGACACAAAGCGCCACGTGACTCGCCCCTGTCTCCTTCCCACCCTTCCAGTCTCACCGTGGACCGCTCGGCCCGCCTGCGGACAGCGGTCATCGTCGAGTCCCCGCTTCGGCCATGAGGCGTCGTGGTCCGGTATGTGAGGGGTTCGCGGGGCGTCGGTCCTCGTGCGGTCCAGGTTGTCCAGCGAGAGCGTGCCCTGTCCGGAAGCGTGTTCCACGGCCCAGCCGTCATTCGTCGGCCTGTTCCTCCGGTCCGGCGGTGTCGCCGATGGCGACGCGCAGGTCATGCATGCCTTGCAGGATGTCGATGAGGGCTTCTTCCGCCCCGCTCAGAGCGTGACGTGTTCCCTCCGCATCGCCGCGGTCCGCGTGCAGCTGGGCGCCGAGCGCGTACACCGCCGTCATGACGGCGGCGAACGCGGCCTCCCGGCCGGGTGGAAGTTCTTCCGCCTCGGGCTCGGAGACCTGCAGTGCGGTGCGTTGCAGCCTGTTCGTCAGGACGTTGACCGCGACGCCGGGATCCGCTCCCAGCTGTTCCCCCCAGCCTTGCAGCGTCTCGAGGACGTCCTCGACCTCCCCTTCCTCGGTCAGGCGGGTCGCGGCGGTGATCTCGAGCTCCGTTTTGGCCAGCAGACTGCCCAGCAGGTGCAGGCGGTCTTCCTCCTGCGGCCCCGCGGGTCGCTTCTGCGGATCTGCCACCGGCTCAGCGGCCAGGGCGGCCAGCGCTGCGTGGATCTGCTCAGCAGTTACCGGGCGCTTGCTACTGGTGCTCACGCCTTCAGCTTCACCCAGCGAAGGCGTGGCCGCCCGCCCAGACACCGTTCCTCCGAAGCCGCGTAGGCCACAGGAGTGAGCGCAGGTCGCGCAGGACCGGCGACTTCGAGGGCGGCCCGGCGCCGGTCCTCCGAAGGCAGCGACCGATCGATCGGCTTCAACCTTCCGAGTGAAGATCGATTCCGGTCACCGGTCGTGTTCGCCGCCGACCGGTGCCTGACGGGCGAGGAACTCGGCGACGTGCGGGTGGTTGTAGCCGGTGCAGGGCCCGTACGCCGTCGGCCCCGGCGGGTACTCCTGCGCCGGCTCGTCCTCCGGCCGCGCGCCCTCGTGGTGAAAATGCGGCCCAGTACTCCAGTACTGCCGGCTCGGCCGCGGCAGCAGGACTCGCGCCGGCTCGCCGTCCCGGGTGAGCCGGACGCGCTCGCCGGTCCCCTCGACCTCGGCGATCAACCGCTCGAGCTCGGGCTGACCTTCTGTCAGTTCGACGTCCGTAGGAGCCGAGGCCACCCGCACGACGCAGCGCAGACCGCACCGTGCGTGGTTGCTCGAAGGCGTCACGAGCCTGCGGCGGCGCCGTCGGTGTTGTGGGCGATGACGGCGTCGATCAGCGGGCCGCCCGGCCAGTCCATGCCGATGACGCCGGTGTGACCCGCGGTCGTGCGCAGGTAGTCGAGCAGTCGCTGGTTCATGCCCGGCTTGCCGCCGTACCCGTTGGCCACCTGCGTGTATGTGGCGCCGAAGGGCGGACAGCTGGCCGAGAGCCCGGTGCCTCCGATGGTGTTGGTCGTGTCGGCGGCGACCTGCTGGAGGCTGGCCGTGACCAGCGACCACCTGGTGTCCAGGTTGCACTCGGTCCATGGGATGAAGGGTGTGGATAGCCACCGGGAGAGCCCGAATCCGTCGTACACCTGCCCTCTCGGGCCGCTGAAGCCGGTGAGCACGATGTGGCCGCGTGCCTGGCCCAGGGTGGGCGTTCCGGCCGTGCTGGTGCCGGTCACCGTGGGTGCGTAGAACAGGCCCGGGTAGCGGGCCAGGTAGCTGCTGAAGATACGGATGCGGTCGGCCCCCGTGGCGTCGGCCGGGTCGTCGACGCACTTGCCGATCTGCGGGCCGCCGGTGCCCCCCTCGGTGGTGTCGCCGTCGCACTCGCCGTGCAGGCTCATGAGCACGGTCTCGCCCGGATGGGCGGTGAGGAAGGCCCGGGTCTTGGTGAGGACGTCGTCGAGGTTGGCGTTCTGGTAGACGTTCGTGTGGTGGATGGCGAACGCGGTGTTGCCGTTGACGATGCGGACGCGGATGTCGAGGGAGCGGATTCCCGCGTTCAGCTGCGCGGTGAGGGTGTCCGCGCTGTCGCCGTGGTTTTCCTGGGTCTGGTAGTACCAGGGGGCGAGCCCGCCGTGGACGGCCATTGTGTCGTGGGTCCCGGGGATCGACATCCGTCCCAGGCCTGTCGAGTCGGGGAGCCGGCTCATCCAGTCCGGGTTGCTCGCGCTGGTGAGACTGTGGAAAGCCGGCGTCGACGGCCCGGGCCACCAGGGCAGGTCGAAGGCCGACGCCGGCGGGGAGGCGGTGAACAGGCCCAGCGTCAGGACGAGTGCACTGAGCACAGAGATCGTGCCCGCCGAGCGCCGGAGGACGTGGGGGGTGGGTCGGCTGCGCCGTGGCAGGAAGAGCATGTCCGGGAATCTCCCAAGGATTGTCAGGTACATGCCAATCACACCGGACCGGTCGGTCGCGGCCGACAAAGCATTCCCTACGCCTCATCCATAGGCAAGACACGGGTGGCCGCCCGCTCTGCCCACCGCTGCTCGGCAGGGGGACCGCCCGCTGACGGCGGACTCCGCAAGGACGGAGCCGGCCGTCAGTCGTAGAAGAACAGCTCGAGATCCTCGACGGACCCTGGTCCGGTCAGGAAACCCTCTGCCTGGGCGATCTCGCGCTCCGGTGGCAACCTGCCGTCTCGGAGCTGCTTCATCCACGTCTCGCCCTGCTCACCGATCGCATAGATCCCGGACAGCAGCTCGGACATGCCCGCAGGGGACGTCGGACTGTGCCCGACGACGGGCCGGAGTTCCCACCGACCTGCACGAGCGGCCAGCCGGAGCACGCCCGCCCAGTTGGCGATCCGCCCGATCCGTACGTGCCACGAGTCCTCGGTGAACGGCGCCGTCCGGCCGCCGTGCAGGGCGTTGGTGGCAGCCCTGATGTCCGCCATCACCTGCCGTTCCACGGCGTCTCGGGCCCAGCGCCCCTCCTGGGCCTCCTCGACGGCGGCGGACCACCACTCCCACGCACCCTCCAGCCGGGCCGTGAACGCATCCATGCGGACAGGTTTCCATGTGCGCCGTCGTCAGCCCGCAGAGGGGTGCCGATCATCCCCTTGACCGGACGCGGGGACCGGCCCGTACGCGCTGATCAGGTAGAGGGCCTCGTCGTCGACGGCGTTCGTGTCCCGGTCGAGCGAGATCCGCACGGGGTGCCCGTCGGCCGCCACCTCCGCCTCGGCTGTGTCCGCGCCGCCGCTGCGGGCCTCGTCCAGTCTCTTCAGCAGCTCACCGATCGTGGGCACCCGGACGCGCGGTTCACGTACCTGCCGCCGGCTGTCCTCGTCCAGCCCGACCACCTTCGTCACCTTGCCGTGGTGGACCTCCACCCGGAAGCTCCCCGCCAGGACGTCCGAGGTCGACGTCAGCGTGTAGGCGTACGAGACGGGCTCCTCCCACACGACTGGGCGCTGCGCCCCGGCGCCGGTCGAAGTCTCGGCTCCGCACGCGGTGACGAGGCACATCAAGGCCCCTGTGACCGCGACGGCGGAGAGGGAACGGGCAAGGGAATGTCCGGTGGTCATGGTGAGCCCCTTCGGTCGACTGCCTCTGTGACGCCGAAGGCTTCGAAAACGTTCAGGGCACCGGTCCACGGGCCGACGACGCCGCGCCCCTCCGCGGTGCCGAGGCGGCCTGACACCGCGTCGCCGCGCCGACGGCGTCCCTCCGTCGACGGGATCGACGCCGCCGGCACCGGGGTGCCGCCGTGCCGTGGGCGAGTCAGGGCACCCCCGTGGCCCTGGCACGCTTCGGGCACGGGGCCTGGTGAGCGACCGGGGTCAATGATGTTGGTGTGCGTCGGGGGTTGTCATTCGCGCAGCGTCCACGCCGATGTGCCGAGCGTCCACGGCGGTCCGGTTCAGCACCTGCTCCCGCAGCTCGCTCGGTGTGATGCCGTACGCGGTGCGGAAGGCCCGGGTGAAGTCGCCGGGGCGGGGATAACCCCAGCGGGCGGCTACGGCATGGATGGGGAGTTGACGCAGACCGGGGTCGGTGAGGTCCTGGCGGGCGCTGGTCAGCCGCTGGTCGCGAATGTACGAGGCCACGGTCAGCCCCTCGCCCTGGAAGAGGCGGTAGAGGTAGCTGCGTGAGATGTGGTGGGCCGCGGCGATCTTCGCGGGGGTCAGGTCCGGATCGCCCAGATGCCGCCGGACGAACGACTTGACGCGCAGGATCAGGGCGCGGGCGTGCGTCTCGGGCGACAGCTGCGGCTCCGCGTCCAGGACGTGGGCGAAGACGGCGGTGACGAGGTCGGTGACGACCCGGCCCAGCCGCTCGGCGTCGGCCGCCTGGTAGGAGGAGGTGTCCGAGGTCAGCTGCACGAGCATCCCCGCGAGCAGCGCGCCCATGCCCTCGCGACCGGAGATCCGCTGTCCGACCACCCCGCACGCCCGGCCGGCAGGGAGATCCACCGCGGCGCGCGGGATCTCCACCCCGATGATGGTGACCGGGTCGGGACCGGTGGATATCTCGTAGGACCGGGACGAGTAGTTGACGTGGAAGTCGTCGATCCGGTACCCCACCTGCTCCCTGCCCCAGCTCGCCGCGCCGTCACCACGCCGCAACAGGGACAGGTGGAAGACCTCCGGGTCGGACTGGCGCACGAGCCTCGGTGTCCGGCGGAAGACCAGATGGTCGAAGGTCGCGGGCCACACCGTCACGTCGCCCAGCCCGATCACGCGCTGGTGCCCCCGGTAGTCGGCGGTGCGGTCACTGCTCAGGTACATCGGCGCGTGAGTACGCCCCAGTTGCTCCGTCCACGCCTCGAAACGGTCGCTCGCGGGCAGCGCTTGGGTGGTGAAGACGGCTTCAGGCAGCACGACGGCGGTCAGGCGGAAACGAAGTCCTGGTCGAAGACCAGAACGTGGTCGTAGTAGAGCGGGTCGCCTTCCTCGTCCACCGGGTATTCGAAGCTGCTGCCGTTGGCGAAGCGCACGGCGAGGTCGGTGACCTCGTCGAATCCGTAATCGCTCTCGCCGACCTCGTGCCCTCGCTCCTGAAGGACCTCCGGCAGGTCGTCCGACGGCGTACGGAAGACGTCGATGCCGTCCAGGAGGAAGCGGATGTCCGCGGACTCGTCGCGGAAGCGCCACACTTCGATACCCGTCAGGACCTCCTTCTGTGCCGACTCGAAGAGGAGCACGAACTCGAAGTCGAACGGCTCGTTGACGACGACGTACTTGCCCGGCGGGCGTCCCCCCGCGGGGGAGTGCTCGACGCGTCCCCAGGCCCGGGCTTCGGTCATGACGTCGTCGAACGGCATTCCGAGCGGGAACGAAGCGATACCGACGTGCGGCAAAAGCTCGACATCCATCCTTCTGTCTCCCTCTTCCTCTTATGATCAGCGGTTCTGCTTCTTGTGCGGCTTGTTGGCGATGTAGAGGGTGCTGCTTGCCGTTCGCCATGATCGCTCGCTTCCGGACGCGGGACCGCGTCACCGTCCTCGCGGCAACCACTCCACATCCGCCCGCTCCCAGCCGACCGGTACGAGCGCATCCACGGCGGTGGCATCGCCCAGCGCCAGCGCGGCGGCGGCAGAGACTTCGGGATGGGGATCACCGGCGGAGAGCGCCCGCAACAGCACGTCGGCCCTCGCGGCCCGTTCCGGCAGCGCCGCAACGAGCAGGGCGCCTGCCGTGCGCGTGGCGGGATCTTCCTCCTCCATCATGTCGGGGAGCACGGACGGGAGTTCCCCGAGCATCTGGCGGCCGACCCCGTGCCAGTGTCCCTCGCCCTCGTGCATGGCCCGGACGACGCGCAGTGCCAGGCCGAGCACCTGGCGCCGGACGTGGCAGGGGTGTGCACCGACTCCGACTGCCGAGCCGATCTGCGTCAGATAGACGAAGGCCAGTACCGCGGCCGAGCACAGCCCTCTTCGCGGGTCCAGGAGCAGGTCCAGCTCGGTGATGGCGCGTCGCGCGTCATCGGCGTCGCACGACAGCAGCTTCGCGAGATGCCGCGGCACGGCCTCCGGGTCGCCGTCCCTCGCACAGGCCGCGTCCTCGAAGGAGACCACCCGCAGCATGAGTTCACGAGCCGGCCAGAGCGCGTCGGCGTCGAGCTGGACGACGGCGTGTCCGCTCGGGCCGCCGACCGTCAGACGCAGCTCCGTGTCGAGGCGCAGCCCGGTGATGCCGGGGCCGAGGTCGAGGTCGGCGCGTTCGCCCGACGCGATGTCCCACAGGGCCACCACGTCATCGCGCCAGCACGCGGCGAGGACCGTCCCGGTGGCCACGGCGGTCAGCGCGAGCCCGGTGAGCGCCGGTCGCTGTCGCGCCACCTGCAGTGGCCCCTCGTCGGAGTCAGGCATCCAGAGGTACAGCGTCCCGTCACGGTGCCCGCTCGCGATCAGCGGTCCCTCGTCCGGAAGTTCGATACAGGCCAGGGCCGTTGCGGGTCCGGCCTGCGGGTCGGCGAGAAGGGGAACGGCGTCACCGTCGAGCCGGCGCGCTCGGAGCGTGCCGTTCTCGTCACTGGTGACGGCCAGGGTCCCGGACACGGTCCAGGAGCCGTCGCCGTCGCTCGCCGGAGATGTCCCGGTGCCAGGTTCCACGGTCTCCGGGGATCTCGAGAGTACCGTCCAGCGGCCGTTCTCGTCCGTGTCACCGGCAAGCAGCGCGATCGGCTTCGGGGCCTCCCGCACCGCACTGGGCGTCCTGATGCGGTCGGACCAGTCGAGGCCCATGCGGGCGCCCAGGCTCTCCAGCGCCTCCGCGGTGCGGCCGTGCACGGTCAACTCGAAGTCACCGTGCCCCGTGTCGTGGAACACGAGTGCGTCGGGCGCGCCGTACACGGTGATGTGCCGGCCGAGTTCCCGCCACGGCCGGAAGCCCAGCGCGGGCAGTTCCTCCTCGACCCAGCTCACGATCCGTTCGGTGTCGTCGTCGCCGTACACCGTCCAGCCGTAGTGGGAGGGCAGCCGCTGCACCGCGAGCTGCAGGAAGAACTCCGAGAGGGACCCCGCCTGGAGCACCCACTCCTTCTCGGAGACGCTGACCAGCACCCGTGGGTCCGGCAGACCTGCCTCGGCCGCCGGATACCCCCATTCGTTGCAGTACTCGTACTCGGCCTTGAACACGCACACCCGCCGGTCGGCACCGGCGGGCACCAGAGGCGAGTCGTCGGGCAGCCCACCCGCGACGCCGTATCCGCCCGGGTCGGGCCGCAGTGTCGGCGGGTACTCGGGGTTCGTCCAGTACAGGCGCGGGCTGTGCGTGAAGGAGTTGAACGGCAGCTCCCACCATTCGTCCAGCGCGGCCGGGACCGGCAGGCTCAGGTCCACGCTCTCGAACGGGTCGTCGTCCCCCTCGCCCGCCTCCTCGCCGCGAAGACGGCGCAGGTACAGCTTGTGCTCGCTCTCGGACCAGCGTTGCCAGGGAACGGCGTCCGCGGGCACCTCGTAGCCCCACTCCTCCTGGAAGCTCCGCAGGAGTTCCCACCGTGGTGCCGTGTCGGCGAGGTGCGCGGTGAACTCGGCCGGAGGTATCCGCTCACGCTCGCCCCAGCGTGGCATCACGCTCCTGAGGCGTTCCCCGAACCTGCCGTAGTCGATCACGCCGCTCATCAGGGCAGATTATGGCATGCCCCTGACGGATCGGTCGGGACGTCAACGCCTCACACGCCTCACGGCTCAGGCTCGAACGCCGTCGTGACCCCTCAGGTCACCATTCCGTACATCAGGTGCGGCACCGCGTCCGATGTCCCGTCCCCAGCCGACCAGTTCGTCGGATCGCTCACTCCCGGTCGTGCCATCGGTACGTCGCTCGCGGCCATGGCCGGGGCACCGGTCCACGACATGGGCCCGGACACGGGACACAGTCTCCTCGTGTCGCACGGAGCCTGCCTCCGGACCGTATCCACGGGCTCTCCGCCCGCACCAGCGCCGCGACCAGATCGAGTGGAGCGGCTCCCGGGCACCTACTACATCTACCCCGGTGCCACCGACCGCGCTCTGTGGCGGTACCGGGCGTTTCTGCGAACACCGGGGCGACGGCCCCTCCATCCGCAGGACGCGGAGTGTTCGTGCCGCGGCTGTTCCTTCGACGCCGTGCGGCATGCCCGCGACGTCCTGGAGGAGGTCCTGGGACAGCTGCCTCCCCGGCCGCGCTCAGAGCTGAAACGCCAACTGCGTGCTCTGGACAGCAGGTACGTCAGCCGCACGCTGCCGGATCCGTTCGCCGCGCATCGGCAGTGGCGCTCCGACCTGTGGTGGCGCCGCCGTCTGGCCGGCGGCCGGGTAGCCGGGTGAGAAGCCCGCCTCGGCAGGGCCCGTTCACCGGGCCTGCCCCGCGCCACGCGGCATACTCGTCGAACGTCCCCACCAGGAGGCACCGTGACCACGTTCAGCCCGGACCCCATCCGCACCAGCCGGCTGACCTTGCTCCCCCTGCGGGCCGAGTACGCCGACGAGATGGCCGTGGTGCTGTCCGACCCTGCCCTGCACACCTTCACCGGAGGCACTCCGGCAAGCGCCGAGGACCTGCGCGCCCGCTACGAACGCTGGGTGACCGGCTCGCCCGATCCTGCCGTAGCCTGGTGCAACTGGGTGATCCGGCTCCGCGACGAGGCCTGTATGACCGGCACGCTCCAGGCGACGATCACCACCGACGACCGCGGAGCCGCCGCGGAGATCGCGTGGGTGGTGGGAACTCCCTGGCAGCGGCGCGGCATAGCCACCGAGGCGGCCCAGGGCCTGGTCGCCCGGCTACGGCAACATCCGGTCCACACGGTCGTCGCCCACATCCACCCGGACCACAAGGCATCCGCCGCGGTCGCCGCCGCGGCGGGACTCACCCCCACCGACCAGCGGCACGACGGCGAGATCAGATGGCAGCTGACGATCGGCTGACCACGCTCGGCACACACGTGTGCCTGCCGCGAGGGCGCCGGGCTTCACCGGCTACCGCGGCAGGACGTCCTTGACGAACACGATCCCGTCATGTTCCGTCATGTGCGCAGGGTCCAGCGGGGAGTAGCCGAACCAGGGGGACACGCGGGGCGCGGGCGTCGCGTCGCCGAGGGCCGCGGCCAGCCGGCGGGTGTCGACGACGTACCGGTCCTCCGGGAGCGCGTACAGAAGCCCTTCGACGGTGTCCGGGGGCGGGGTGTCCACCCCGTGATGCCGGATCGTGCCGAGAGCCGTGGCCATGAAGGCGTACCCCTCGCCCAGTCGGGCGTTCACGATCGCCCCGGCGCTCCACCATTCCAGCGGCAGGCCGCTCATCTCCATCCTGCTCCTGTGCCGTTGGAGATGGCCGTTGTGGGCGTACGCCAGCGCCGGGCCGCGTTCGGCGGCGGCGAGCAGGTTGGCGGCCATCATCGACGCCCGCACGCCCAGCAGCTGTGCCAGGCGGCTCGGTGACGTGTCGGCCATCCAGAAGTGGTACCGCAGCAGTCCGGTGGCGGTACGACCGTACATGCGTGCCCGGTCCCAGTCGTCCGACGAGGACGTCGCGATCAGGTGTGGCACCTGCGTGTCGAGCAGGGCTACGAGGGCGTCGGCGAGCAGCCGCAGTCGTGCGGCTTCGGGTGTCTGCCCCACGGACCGGGTCGGGTCCGTCATGGCGGTGGAGTCGGTCCACCGGTCGTCGGCGCCGAGCAGGCGGTCGAGCGTTTCCGCGGTGCAGGGGAGCAGGCCGGCGTCCACCCGGGTGGTGAGGTAGGCGTGGAGCGCGGTGAGGGCCTGGCGGGGGCTCTCGGCTCCGGTCATCTCCAGCGGGCCGTCGAAACCGGCGAAGCGCACCCGCTCCGACTCGGGCCGGCCGTCGTTGTAGGCCCGCATCCAGCGCACGAGCTCGCGGTTGGCCGCAGACGCCCCGAGCCCGATCTCCGGATGGCTGAAGCCGCGCTCCATGACCTCGTCGAGGGTGCCGGTTCCCGAGGTGACGTAGTCGTCCACGACGAGGCCCCGCAGGCAGTCGCTCTCGATCGTGATCGTCCGGTAGCCCTCCTGCTCGACGAGTTGCCGGAAGAGATCGTTTCGCACCTCGAGCAGAACGTCCTCGCCATGGGTGGGCTCGCCCAGGGCAAGCAGTCGCGGCCGGGCCGGGAGCAACCCCATGACGGCACCGGCTTCGACGAGTTGGGCGGTGTTTTCGATGGCAGCGGTCATGCCCTCAACGCTATCGTTGAAGCTTCGGTTGAAACTTATCCGCGATATCGGCAGGACAGTGAGGCAAAACCCTCAATACGGTGCTCGGCTCAGGCCGGTTGACCTGGCGCGTGCGCACGGCCTGTCCACGCAGGCGGTCAGGAACTACGAGGCGGCCGGGATCCTGCCGGGCGCCGAACGCACTCCGCACGGCTACCGCACCTATACGCCGCTGCACGCACAGGCGCTGCGCGCCTTCCTCGCCCTCGTGCCCGGACACGGCCACCAGACGGCCACGTCGATCATGCAGTCGATCAACCGGGGCACGACGCAGGACGCTCTTCGGCTGATCGACGAAAGCCACGCCCAGCTCCTGGAGGACCGCCGCACCCTCCAGGCCGTCGAAGGCGCGCTGCGCGATCTCGGTCCTGTACCGCAGGAACGCGGCGACACGTTCGTCGGGCCGCTGGCGAGCAGGCTCGGCATCCGCCCGGCCACCCTGCGCACATGGGAACGCGCCGGTTTGGTCCACCCGCGCCGCGACCCGCAGACGGGCTACCGGGTCTACAGCGCGGCCGACGTGCGCGACGCGCTGCTCGTCCGCCAGCTCAGACGAGGCGGCTACCTGCTGGAGCAGATCGCTCCGCTGATCGTCCAAGTCCGCTCGGCCGGCGGCGTCGCCCCTCTGGAGTCGATGCTGCGCGACTGGCATGCCCGCCTCTCGGCCCGGGGCCGCGCCATGCTCACCGGTGCCGCCGCACTCGACGCCTACCTGGGCTGTCGACGGGACGACGCCGATCGGGGACGGGCCGAGTAGCGGGGGCGAGCGGGACATGCCGAAGGGCCGGCCGTCTCCGACCGGCCCGAAGGCGAGGGCGACGGTGGCCGTGCGGCCGACATCGTCGCGTGCTGAACGGCGGCGCCACCGCAGCGCGTCACAGCGTCGCGGTCGTCCCCTCACCGGACGCGCTGCCCGCGAGCCACTCGTCCCATCCCAGGTTGAAGTCGGCGTACCCGTTGTCGGCCGAGGCCTTGGCACGGGACGAGCCGGTGATGGTGACCGGGTCGCCCTGCTTGACCTGGCCGTAGAACCACTTGGCGTCCGACATGGACAGGTGGACGCAGCCGTGCGAGCCGCGGGCGCTTCCGCTGCCCGGGTTGGGGTCGCCGGTGGAGTAGTGCACGTAGGTGCCGGACTGGGTGAGGTGGACGTCCCAGGGCAGCGTGAGGTCGTAGTAGTTGGGGCTGCCCTTGTCGCAGCTGATACCGACGCTGCAGGAGGTCATGTGGACCTTCTCCTGCTTGTCGATGACGGCCATCGTGCCGTTCCACGTCGGGTACTGCGGGCTGCCCGCATTGATCGACAGGGTGCGCACCAGCTTGCCGCCCCGGGTCACCTTCATGGTGTGGCCGGTCACCGAGACGTCCGCGCGCACGTCGTCGCCGACCTTGAAGGTGTGCGTGTAGTTGTGCACGCCGTAGCGTCCGTTGCCGTTGCCGACGCCCGTCAGGTCGGCGTCGATCTTCACCGTCGTGCCGGAAGGCCAGTACGTCTTCGGCCGCCAGTCGGCACGCTTGTCGCCGAACCAGTGCCAGGCGCCGGCCACCGGCTGAGAGGCGCTCACCTTCATGTGCTTCTCGACCGTGGCCCGGGCCTTCGCCGCCACCGGGTTCGTGAAGACCACCGAGATCGGCATGGCCACGCCGACCGTGTTGCCGGTCTGCGGGGTGATCGTCTCCAGCAGCATCGGCGGGCCCGCGGGCTTCGTCGGTGAGGGAGAGGCGCTCGCACTCGGCTTGCCCGACGTCTTCGCGTCGCCGCCGCTCGCCTTGTCGCTGCCGCCTCCGCCGCAGGCAGTCGCGCCCACCAGCATCGCTCCCGTGACGAGTGCGATCCCTATGCTGCCCTTGCGCCGTCCCACGCTCTGCCCCGCTCTCTCGCTCCTCGGCCCTGACGGGCCCGACTTTCTGTCAGACAGCGTAGATCGGATCGCAGTTGCACCCGTCGTGTAAAGCGTGTCCCAAAAGTCGGTGCCCCCCGTTGGGCCGGGGGTCATGAGGGAGGGCCGCCGCCGGCGGGACTCAGTCCGGGAGCCGGGTCACGGTCCCCGAGCCGGCGGCCCGGCCGTGGTGCCGGAAGGCGAAGGGCTGTCCCTCTTCCAGGGCGACGGGCCGTTCGAGCGTGACCGTCACCGTGCCCTTGTGGAGTGGCGGCAGACGGGTCGTTTCCGGGGCCAGTGCCGCAGTACCCAGAACCACAGCGGCGCGCAGGTGGAACAGGAGGCGGTCACCGGTGCGCACTTCGGCAGCGCCTTGTTCCTCGGCCAGAAGGCTGAGGTCCGCCGTGAAGCCGGCATGTGCGCCGATGGACCCGGGCGCAGCGAGTACCTGTCCTCGCTCAGCGGCGCCCGCCGCCGCGCCGGGCAGCAACAGGCCCACGTTCATGTCGGCACTCGCCTCGTCGACACGTCGGCGGCTCGCCTCGATGTCTTCGACGGTGACGGTCACGCCGCCCTCGAAGCCGACGATCTCCACCTCGTCACCCCTGCGCACCCGCCCGCGCTCGATCCGCCCCGTCAGCATGACCCTCCGGCCCTGATCGCGGGGGAAGACATCCTCGACACCCATCAGGAACGGCTGCTCCGCTGCCTGCACCAGGTCCCCTCACCACTCACGGCCTCGAACGGACGGCCGACGTCACCAGCTGCCTGACCTGCGTCTCCGAGAGGCTCCGCCGCTCAGGAAACCGCACGGTCTATGGAGCCTGCACCGGGCCGGACCGGTCCCAGCCGGGGATCATCTCCTCCCGGTGGACGTCCTCGGCGTGGACCCGCTCTCCGCAGGTCTCACAGGCCGGGCGGGTGACGAGTTCGTGGTCCCGGTGACGGAATCGGACGGGCGGCGAGGTGACGGCCCAGCGGTCGCCCCAGCCGATGAGCTCACGGGTGACGCCCGCCAGGTCGCGCCCCGCCTCCGTCAGGTAGTAGCCGCTGTGGCGTGCGTCGTCCGGCAGCGGGCGCCGTTCGAGGACACCGCTCTCCACCAGTGCCTTCAGCCGCGCCGCCAGGCGGTCCGTGGGGGCGCCGGTGTTCCTGGCGATCTGCCGGAATCGGTGGTTGCCGAGCATGACCTCGCGGATCGCCGGCAGGGCCCAGCGGTCGCCGACGACCTGGAGGGCGGCGGCGAGCGAGCAGGGGCGTCCGGCCATGTCCTGGGGATCGATGCGGTGGGTCACGGCCCCAGTATCGCTCCACTGGGGTTTGATTTCCAAACCATGCCGTGCTTGGGTTGTGTCATGCCCCTGATGCTTCGATTTTCAAAGCAACCCGGAGTGGCCACCGTGGTCGTCCTGGTGGCCGTCTTCATGACCAACCTGGATCTGTGGATCGTCAACGTGGCACTCCCGGCCATGGGAGCGACCTTCTCGGGAGGCGGCAGGGGCGCGAGCCTCGGTGCGCTGTCGTGGGTCCTCAACGCGTACGCGATCACCCTTGCCGCGCTGCTGGTGGTGGCCGGGCGTGCCGGTGACCGCGTGGGCCAGCGGCCGGTCTTCCTCACCGGGATCGCCGTCTTCACCCTCGCGTCACTGGGCTGTGCCCTGGCCCCGAACCTGGGGACTCTCGTTGTGGCCCGGGTGGTGCAGGCCGTCGGGGCGTCCGCCCAGATCCCCACCTCCCTCGCCCTGCTGCTGGCGACGGTGCCGGCCGAACGCCGCACCCGCGCCACCCGGAGCTGGGCCGCCGTCGGCGGTCTCGCAGCGGCCGCCGGACCCGTCGCCGGTGGCCTCCTGGTCGAGGTCGACTGGAGGTGGGTCTTCGCCGTCAACCTGCCCATCGGTATCGCGGCGTTCCTCGCAGGCCGATCGGTCCTGCCCAGGCCGGCCGCGCGAGAGGCCGGCCCGCTGCCCGACCTCCTCGGTGCCCTGCTGGTCAGCTTCTCGGTCGCGGCACTGTCCGGCGCACTGGTGCAGGCACCCGATTGGGGCTGGACGAGCGGCAGGACCGTACTGCTGCTGGCCGTTGCCGTGATCGGCGGCGCCGCATTCGTCCTCAGGTCCCTGCGGCACCCCCACCCCTTGTTCGAGCTGCACCTGCTGCGACTGCCCCGCTTCGGCGCGGCGAACGCGGGCTCCCTCGTGTTCGGCGTCGCCTTCGCGATCATGCTGCTGTCGAACGTGCTGTGGTGCCAGGAGGTCTGGCACTGGAGCGCGCTGCGCACGGGTGTGGCCCTGGTCCCCGGTCCCGCCCTCGTGCCGGTCGTCACCCTGCTGACCGCCCGCGCCGCGCAGCGCTTCGGGCACGGTCCGCTGATCGCAGCGGGCGGATTGCTGTTCACCGATGGCATGGTCTGGCGCGCGTGCTTCGCGTCCGTCACGCCGGACTATCTGCGTGACCTGCTGCCCAGTCAGATCATGACCGGTACGGGTGTCGGACTGGCCCTCGGCACTCTGGTGGCCGCCGGTGTGCACGCCCTGCCGGGCCATCGTGCGGCGACCGGCTCGGCGCTGGTCAACTCCGTCCGCCAGATCTCGGCCACGGTCGGCGTCGCCGTACTGGTCGCGGTGGTCGGCTCCCACGTCGGTGCTGCCTCACGGCACGACTTCCGGATCGTCTGGTGCGCAGCCGCCCTACTGAGCCTGGCGACCTCGGCGATCGGTGTGCACCTCGGCCGGAGCGCCGGCTCGAACCGGACGGCGTCCACCCCGTCGACGGAGCCCGAGGCGGACGCGCAGGCCCTGGCGGACGCGCCCTGACCGACCGCTTGGGGGCCGATGTCCTCGAGGGCA
The DNA here is from genome assembly GCF_044593395.1 of Streptomyces sp. NPDC052301. NCBI lineage: Bacteria > Bacillati > Actinomycetota > Actinomycetes > Kitasatosporales > Streptomycetaceae > Streptomyces > Streptomyces sp. NPDC052301. The sequence continues at coordinate 118,898 of NZ_JBIUBE010000015.1, forward strand.
GGCATGCGAGGTGGCTCAGGGAGCGGTGAACAGGGTCGGAAAACGAGGCGCCAGCCACGGCCGAGGCCCCCAGGCGAGAACCTGCCCCCGGCCGATGGCGTGCCAGGGATTCAGCCGGCCCAGTGCGATGAGCAGGAAGGCGACGGGATCGAGCAGGATGGTGCAGTCCGCGCGCTGCGGCGGCGGATCCGCTGTCACCTGCACGACGCCGTCGGCCAGAGACACGCCGAACGCCTCGCCCCCGCGCAGCCGGATCCGGTAACGGGCCGTGAGCCCGGCCGTGGCCGCGGGGTCCGCCACACGTGGCATGACCGAGAGCATGAACGGCATGCACAGGCCCACCCGCACCGGGTCGATCATGTGCGGACGCCTCAGGGCGCGAGCCAGGTCGTATCCATGGCCGAGCATGTGCGTGAGGAGGTACGACGCGAGAACGGACCGGTTCATCACGCCCAGGGGCGTGGCTGGTGCCGGGCCGTCGGCCGCCGGATGTGACACGGTGTCCAGGAACGCCTCGGCCTGCTCCGTGATCATCGTTGCGAGAGGCTCCGCCCGGCGCTCCCCGAAGAGGGCGAGGGACTCCGCGTTGGCCGCGGCGAGGCTCTGGGGCGTTCCGTCACCGTAGGGGCGCTCACGCCCGGCTGCCAGGTCGGCCATCAATGCGTTGGCCGTGGCCAGATGGGCGGCGGCCTCGCCGACGGTCCACTCCGATCCCGGTACGGCAAGCGCCGTGTCGCTCGCGCTCCGGACCAGCGTGGCGATCTCCTCGGCGGTGCCCCGGATCGCCTGTCCCAACCCGTCGGGCAAGGGCCATGAGCCGTCCTGCCGTACCGTCGTGTGCACGTTGCTCGCTCCACTCCCACCCGCTCGGCACGCCGACGTGCCCGAGGCGCTGGTACCCAACCAGACTCGGGGGCGCGCGGCAAGCCCCCGCGAGCCCCCCGCTTCGGCCCTGGCGCCGGGTCAGCCGAGCTTCCGCAGCACTTGGGCGATGTTGGCCCGGTACGTCCGCAACGCCTGGAGGGCGGCGGCGTAGCGGTCGCGGTGGCGTGTGATGTCGGCGGCCTGCTTCCGGGCCCGGACGGTGTGCCAGACCTCGGCCGTACGGTGGCGGCGCTTGCAGGTGACGTCCGCGACGGCGGTGGCCCGTTCCCGCTCGGTATGCCGGGTGTTGCCGTCGCTGCCGCGGTGCCAGGCGTCGTCCGTGTACGCCGCGACAGGGTCGGGATAGCGGGCGAATCCCTGTTCCGCGACACAGCGGGACCACGCGTCCCAGGCCGCGCGCAGGCGCGGGTCGCGCTTGACCGCCTTGTCGACCTCGGCCTGCCGCGTGGCCGCGTAGAGCCAGTCCCGCTCGAGGTCGACGCCACGCATCAGCCGCCGGCTCGCCTCGGCGTTGCAGGCGGGGAGATCCGCATACTCGGCGGAAGTCATCCGGCGGCCCTTCGGCTGCGGGACCAGGGGCTTCGCCGGATCCCAGCCGTAGCCCCAGCGGCGGGCGGTGTCGAGATCGAGGGCGCCGTAGTCGGTGGCGACCGCGGTGGCGACGACGGGGTCGGCGGGGTAGCGGGGGTCGAGCGGGAAGTCCTGGTGGCCGCGGTCGGCCATGCACTGCCGGACCAGCAACGCCGATGCCCGCTGGGATCGTCGGTAGTCCTGTGAGGTGTAGCCGTAGCGGTCGGCCGGGAGGGGGCCGAGGTCCGGCGCTGTCCGGATCATCCCTGCGTGTTCCGGTCCTGAGGCACAGAACGCCGCCAGCACCGTGACCCCTGCCGCGGCACCCAGCCGCCACCCCCGCGTCGCCATGCCACGAGATGCTAACGGGCGGCCTGCACGGGACCGGCCGCGGCCCCGACGAGCCGTGCGCGCAGGCCGGGCGCGTCCCGGCCGGCGTGCGCGCATGCCTCCGGGTCTCCTCGCCCGGCCGCCCGTGGATCCCTCTATGCTGCTCCGATGATCAAGCCGATCGAACTGGTGATATTCGACTGCGACGGGGTTCTCGTCGACAGCGAGCGCATCGCCGCCCGGGTTCAAGTGACGCTCGGTGCGCAACTGGGCTGGCCGCTCACCGAGGACGAGGTGGTGGCCCGGTTCATCGGGCGTTCGCACGCCGCCATCCGCGAGCAGGTCGCCGAACGGCTCGGTCACGAGACAGCCGCGGTCTGGGCGGAGCGATTCGAGCGACTGCACCGCGAGGCGGTGGACGCCGGGATCGCTCCGGTCGAGGGGCTGCTCGAAGCGCTCGAAGAGATCACGCTGCCGACCTGCGTGGCCTCCAGCGGCTCCCACGAGAAGATGCGTCACACCCTGGGCCGCACCGGTTTGTACGAGCGTTTCGAGGGCCGTATTCACAGCTCGACGGAGGTGGCGCGCGGCAAGCCCGCTCCCGACCTCTTCCTCTACGCCGCCGAGCGGATGGGCGTCGCTCCGGCCGCATGCGTGGTGGTCGAGGACAGCCGTCCCGGGGTCCGGGCCGCCCGGGCTGCCGGCATGCGTGCCCTCGGCTATGCCGGCGGCCTCACCCCGGTCGAACACCTCGAAGGTCCCGGCACCGTCGTCTTCCACGACATGCGCAAGCTGCCCGCTCTGCTGAGGGAATGCTGACACAGGCAGCGCTACGGCTGCCGGATCGTCCCGTCCGACGAGATGCGGGCGGCGTGTGAACCGAAGTCCTCCTCCGACACGCCGGAGACGAGATCGATCCCGTCACCGCCCGGCTCCGGCGTCCCCGGCTCCACGATCTCGGTCGGGTGCAGGCGCCCGGACACGTAGGAGCCGTCGGCGCGGAGGGTGACGTGCAGAACGCCGCTGACGGAGAGGGTGCCGCCGAGGCCGAGAACCTTGTAGCCGGAGAAGTTGCCCAGGCTGTAGGCGATCAGCCGGCCCTTGTAGAACTCCATCCCCCGCATCACGTGCGGACCGCTGCCGACGACGAGATCCGCGCCGGCGTCGATCACCGCGCGGCTGAAGCGGTAGCAGTCGCCGCGGTCCTCGCCGAGGAAGTACTCGGTGCCGGGCTCCACGTGGGTGTGGTCCGAGCCCTCCGCGCCGGCGTGCATCGTGACGATCACGACGTCCGCCATCTTCGCGGCGCGGGCCGTGAGTCGCTTGGCGGCCGGCAGGTTCGTGAGGTCGTTCGCGCCTCGGTCGGGGGCGAACCCGATCACGGCGACCCGGAGGCCGTTCACCCGCTGGACGGTGATCTGGCCCAGGCGGCCGGTGTACGGCAGATGCGCGGAGCGCAGGGCGGCGAACGTCTCGCGCCGCCCCTCCGCCCCGAAGTCGTCGATGTGATTGTTCGCCACGTTCATGACGGTGAAGCCGGCCTTCTTGAGCCAGTGGCTGTAGGACGGCGGGGCGTGGAACGCGAAGCAGTGCGGGCTGTCGTTGTCGTCGCACTTGCTGGGGCCGCCGTAGGTGAGCGTGCCCTCCAGGTTCCCGAGCACCACGTCACCGGCGAGCAGGTCGTCGACCGGGTCGAAGAACGAGGCGCCGTCGTCCGGCGGCAGGTCGTCCGGCAGCGAGCCCATCACGATGTCTCCTACGGCGGCGATCCGTACATCGCCGGTGGGGCGTGGCGGCGCTGCGGCCGGCGGTGCGGCCGGTGTCCCGGAGGCCGTGGACCGGGTTGTCCGTGGGGGAGTCAACGCGGAGTCGGCGGGGGCCGGGTCCGTGGAGCCGTCGCGGATGGCGAACGCCGCAACGACCATGCCGATCCCGACCAGACCGAGGACGAGCGGGCGGTGACGATGCACCGCCTTCTTCGGCCCATGACGTCGGGCGCTCCGTTTGCCGGACCTGATCATCGGCTCATATTACGAAGCGTGCGCCCATCCTCCACGCAAGGTGAGCGACGGCGTGTTCCTGACGCTGCGACAGAGCACGGTCCGAGTCCGTCCGCCGCGGCCGCCGTGTCGTCCGCACCGTCCTCGGTCACCGTCCGACCTCGACAGCTGCATCGTCCATGCCTGCCGACGACCGGGCTGCATGCGAACGGCGGATGAGCTGGGACGGCCGGTCGCGCTGCGATCGGTCACGGCCGGCGGGGCCGACGCCGTAGACCTGCCGGCACCTCTCCCGACGGCACCGACCGCAAGGAGGAAACAGGGCAGGTCACATGGCGCCGGGGACGGAGGGCCGGCCGCCGACGCGACGCCAGCCGCATCCGACTGCGGCCGACCCTCACATCGCGTGGCCGCGGAGGCCGGCCGGGCCCTGTGGCATGCGCGGCATCGGCACGGCACAGCGCGGTCGGGCCCCTCCGCTCGCTCCCATGCGCCGCCCGATGTGGTCGGCCTGTCGAACGGCGCCCTTGACCTCGGCCGACGCTGAACCGTGATGTCGAGCCACCGGTCCCGCGAGCCCCGAACACCTCACACTGCGCAGGCGACTGTGGCCGGATTGGCCGTCTCACACCTGCCCGCCCCCCAACATACTCAAAGCCTGCACATTCCATCCCTTGTCACCTTCGGAGGTCGTCCATGCCCCAGAGCAGTGTGCAGGCCCACGCGGTGCTCGACGCCTGGCTGACGGGCGCCGAGAACGCGTTCGGCCAGCTGAACCCCGCCGGCCCGCTCTATGTCGGCGGCTCCGCCGCCGAGGCCGCTCTCACCGACCCCAGCGACTCGCTCTACGGCTTCTGTTCCAGCCCGAGCGGGTCGCACGGCAGCTGGTGCTGCTGACCGTCCTGTCGGTCTGACCCCCTGCGCCTTACGGGGCGTCAGACGGCCGGCCGAAGAACTCCGGCGCGGGGAACGGCTCTGCGTTCTCCGCGCCTCGGAGCACCTCGCAGTACGGCCCAGTACGACGACGAGAGGGAGACCGAGGGTGAGCGCAGTGGCACCGCACGAGCAGCACGACAAGGCCGACTCCTCGGGGTTCGCCCGACCCGTGCGGCGCATCGCCCGTCCGTGGCGGGACCGACTGGCCCACCGCCTGGCAGGAGTGGAGGGCCTGGACCGGGCGGAGCGGGACGTGGTCCTGGAAGCCGGACACGACGCCCTCCTGCAGTCCCTGCACGCGAAGCTGTCCCGGCTCTTCCTGATCGAACTGCACGCGCTGCGCCTGGCCGCAGGCAACGGCCCCGTCGAGGCCGCAGCCGACACGGAGACCTGGGCGGCGTTCATCGAGGAAGCCGACCAGGACCGTTACCTCGACCGGCTGGCGCACCGTTACCCGGCCGTCGGCCCCCGGATCTCGGCCGTCGCGCGCCTGTGGACGACGGCCACGGCCGCGTTCGCGGAACGGCTCGCGGCGGACCGCGAGCTGCTGCGTCCGCTGCTGGAAGGAGACGCGGGCGCCGTGCGTGCGGTCTCCTTCGGCGCGGGCGACAGCCACCGAGGCGGACTCACCGTCACCCGGATCGACTTCGACGGCGGCACCGTCATGTACAAACCCCGTCCGTCCGAGGCGGACGTGGCGCTCGGTGCACTGCTGGAGGAACTGTTCGCTTCACTCCCCGACGCCCCGGCACCGCAGGAGCGCATCCGCGTCCCGCGGACGCTCGCGTGCGCCGGTTACGGATGGGCCGAATTCGTCCGCCACCGCTACTGCGCCGACGACGCCGAACTCGCCGCGTTCTACCGCAACGTCGGCCACTGGCTCGCCGTGCTCCGCTTCACCGGCGGAACCGACATGCACGCCGAGAACATGATCGCCGACGGGCCGGTGCCGGTGATCGTGGACGCCGAGACGCTCTTCGACGCCCCCGCGCCCTTCCCGCCCAGCGGCCGAGGCGACGCGGTCGACGTGGCCGCGGCCGCCATCCGCCGCACGGTGCTGCGGACCGGGCTGCTCCCCGTGCGCGGCACCGGTTTCGCGCTCGGCGGGGTCGACATCTCCGGCGTCGGTTCGCTGCCCGGCCAACAGCCGCTCATCCCCAACCCGGTGATCGCGGACGCCGGAACCGCGGCGGCCCGCTTCCAGGTGGACCTCGTGGCGATGCCCGTCGCCGGCAACCACCCCAGCCCGACACCGGTGCTGAGCGCCTACTGGGACCGTGTCCTCGACGGATTCCGCGAGATGACCGCACACCTGCGCCGGCCCGGAACGGATCCGGCCGAGCTGCTGCGCCGCTTCGAAGGAGCCTGGGCGCGCCGTATCCTGCGGCCCACACAGGCCTACGTCGACATCGGCCGGATGCTGTGGCATCCGGCGTCCCTGCACGACGAGCCGGCGGCCGTCGAGCGAGCAAGAGACATCCTGCGGCGCAACGCCGAAGTCCTGCCAGGAGCACCGTCGGACCGGGCGACCGTCGACGCTGAGACAGCCGACCTGCTCGCAGGCGACGTACCGATGTTCGGGTTCACGGTGGACGAGGCCGCGATCCGGAACACCGTCGAGGACTGGCGCACCGCAGACCTGGCACTCGAGGAGTCGACGATCCAGGATGCGCTCGTGGGCGCCTACCTCAACGAGCGTTCGCTGCCCGCGCGGGTGCAGGCCGCGGCCCGCGATCCGCATGCCCGCGACCGGGAGCGGCGCCGCCGTGCGCTGGCGGCCGAGATGGTACGGCGGCTGTCCGAGGGGGCGGTGCGCGGGGACGACGGTACGGTCACCTGGATCAGCCCGGTCTTCACCCCCGCGGGCTGGTCCATCCGCGTGCTCCCCGCGGACCTGTACACAGGCCAGGGCGGTGTGGTGCTCACCCTCGCCGAGTACCTGAAGGAGGAACGGGCCGGGCGGGCGGACACGGTTCCGGGTGCCGCCGAACTCTTCGAAGGGGCGCTGCGGGTCCTCGTCAGCACCGAGGACCGCACCCCCACGCCGTCTCCCGGCGCGTTCAGCGGCGCGGCCTCGCAGGTGTGGACCTGGATGGCGCTGCACCGGGTCACGCGGGAGGAGTGGATGCTCGAACGGGCCGCGGAACGCGCGTCGTTGCTCATGCCGGGCGCCCGGCTCGTCGAGGACGACATCGAGGTGGATCTGCTGAACGGCGCGGCCGGTGCGGTCGTACCCCTGCTCAATCTCGCGGGTGCGACCGGACAGGACCGCTGGCTGGACGCCGCCGCCCACATCGGGCGCCGGCTCGCCGGGCAGGTCACGCTGGACGCGAGTGGCGCCCGCTGGACCACCCGCCTCAACCCCGAAGGCATCGGCGGTTTCGCCCACGGCGCCACCGGCCTCGGCTGGGCGCTGGCCCGGCTCGCGCTGGGCGAGGCCGGATCCGCCGCCGAACGGCGCGGCTGGGACGACCTCGCCCGACAGGCCTTCGCCTACCAGGAATCGCTCTACCAGCCGGAGGCGGGCAACTGGCTCGACGCCCGCGTCGGCGCCGAGGAAGACTTCTTCACCAGCTGGTGCCACGGCAGCGCGGGGATCGGCGTCGGGATGCTCGACCTCCACCGGCGGACCGGTGACCCCGCCCGCCTCGACATGGCCGAACGGGCCGCGCACGCCTGCGCCGCGGAGGGTTTCGGCTGGAGCCACACCCTGTGCCACGGTGACCTCGGCCTCTGGCAGTTCCTGACCTCCCTCGGCCACGGAACACCCTCCGGCCTCGACGGCGAGATCCTCACCGGGCTGGAACAACGCGGCCCGGTCGGCGGCCTGGCCCGAGAGGCGTTCTCCCCGAGCCTGATGTCGGGCCTCTCCGGAGTCCTGCACACCCTGCTGCGCATGCACCACGAGTCCGACCTGCCCGATCCCCTCGTCCTCGACTGAGACCGTCGGCTCAGGCGGAGCCGGCGGCTGGAGCGCCCGGTCGGGCGCCCCGGACCGCTGACCGGGAACGGCGGCCTCCTGCCGGCGGAGCCGCGGTCCCGAGTGATTCAGGTGGCGGCGGTGAAGGTGTACCTGCCGGCCGGGAGGTGGTACGCGGCGGCGGTACCGGCAGGGACGGCCTGCGGGGGAGCCTCGACCGAACCGGGCCGGGAAGTGGGCACGACCACGGTCGCGGTCACGTTCGCGGGAACGGTGACGTCGAGCGTCACCTGGCCTCCCGAGACGGACCAGCTGCTCTCGGCCGTTCCGAAGGGCGTCCGGTAGGTGCCCGCGGCCGAGGTCAGCCCGTCGCCGGGCTGGGGGGCGATGAGGAGGGCCTGGTAGCCCGGGGCGGCCGGGCCCATCCCTGCCACGCGTCGGTAGAGGAAGTCGCCGACCGAGCCGAGGCCATAGTGGTTGAAGGAGTTCATGCCCGGGTCCTGGAAGGAGCCGTCGGCGCGGATGCCGTCCCAGCGCTCCCAGATGGTGGTGGCGCCGTGGTTGATCATGTAGCCCCAGCCGGGGTGGTCGGGCTGGAGCAGGATCTTGTAGGCGAGGCCCGCGTGGCCGTTGTCCGCCAGGACGGTCAGGAGGTTCTCCACGCCGAGGAATCCGACCGTCAGATGTCCGTTGCACGCCGTGACCTTGGTGGCGAGTTTGTCCGCGGCCCGCTGGACGAGGGCCTCGGGCACCAGGCCGAAGGCGAGCGCGAGCACGTACCCGGTCTGGGTGTTGGAGCCGATGGAGCCGTCCGCTCCCACGTAGCGGCCGGCGAAGGCGGCTGCCACCCGATCGGCCAACTGCCCGTAGGAGGTGGCCTGTGCCGCCCGGCCGGTGGCATCCGCCATCCGCGCGACCAGGCGTGCGGCCCAGGCGAAGTACGCGGTGCAGATGAGGTCATGAGGTGTCTCGTCGTCGACGTTGAGCCAGTCGCCGTACGTCTGCTGGTTGCGGATGAGGTTGCTGCCGGCCGTGTTGCGCAGGTAGTCGACCCAGCGCGTGAACGCGGGGAAGTGCCGGTCGACGATGCGTACGTCCCCGAAGCGCTGCCACAGGGTGTACGGGATGATCACGCCTGCGTCGCCCCAGCCGGCCGTGCCGGAGCCGTTGATCACGGCCGGTGCGACGTCGGTGAAGGCTCCGTTGGACTGTTGGTCGTCGACCAGGTCGTCTACGAACTTCGCCAGGAACCGGTGCACGTCCAGGTTGAAGGTGGAGGTGGCGCAGAAGGCGGCGATGTCGCCCGTCCAGCCGAGGCGCTCGTCCCGCTGTGGGCAGTCCGTGGGGATGGAGAGCATGTTGCTGCGCTGGCCCCATGTGATGTTGCGCTGGAGCTGGTTGAGCAGTGTGTTCGAGGTGGTGAACGTGCCGAGCTGTTCCGCGGTGGTCCAGGCGGCCCGGCCGGTGAGCGTGTTCTTCGTCGGGGTGACGCCGGTGGGGAGTCCGGTGAGTTCGACGTAGCGATAGCCGTGGACGGTGAACCGAGGCTCGTAGGTCTCGGCGGAGCCCGTGCCGGCGAGGACGAAGCGGTCGGTTGCCTGGGCCTTGCGCAGGTTGGTGGTGTAGAGCGTGCCGTCGGCGTTGAGGACCTCGCCGTGTCGCATCGTGATCGTGGTGCCTGCCGGGCCGGTCACCGACAGCCGGTTCCAGCCGGTGAAGTTCTGACCCAGGTCCAGGATCCACACGCCCGGCTGCGGCTGCGTGATGGCTACGGGTGACAGTTCCGCCTGCACGGTGACGCCGGCGTCGACCTGAGACACCAGGGCGGGCAGGGAGACCTGTGCGACGGTGACGGCCGCCCAGGAGGTGTCGTCGAAGTCGACGTCGTCCCAGTGGGGGACGTCCAGACGCGCGTCGTAGGTCTCGCCGTTGTAGAGGTCGTCGGCTCGGATCGCTCCGGTGGTGGTCTTCCAGCTGCTGTCCGTCGCGATCGTCTGGGTGGAGCCGTCGGTGAAGGTGAGCAGCAACTGGGCCGAGTACCAGGGCTGGGAGCCGTAGAGCCGGCTGCCCGCGAAGCCGACGCCGCCGCTGTACCAGCCGTTGCCCAGGCATGCCGCGAGGGCGTTGGCGCCCTGCTGGATCCGGGAAGTGACGTCGAAGACCCTGTACTGCAGGCGCTTCTTGTAATCGGTCCAGCCCGGGGCCAGCACCTCGGAGCCGACCTTGGCGCCGTTGAGGCGGGTTTCGTGCAGACCCAGCGCGGTCGTCAGGAGCCGGGCGGAGGCGACGGGCTTGGAGACGGTGAACCGCTTGCGCAACAGCGGGGCGGGCGTGGTCACCCGCACCTGGACGCCCCAGGGGCCGCCCCCGGCCGCCGCGACGGACATCGCGGCCGTCCAGGTGCTGTCGTCGAAGCCGGGGGTGTTCCAGCCCGTCGGCCCGGACCGGGAGGCCTTCCAGGAGGCGTCGCTGTCGACGACCTGACCGGCAGGCAGGATGAGCTTGGCGAGCAGACCGGCGGGGGAGACGCTGGTGTTGGTGCAGGACACCGCGATGGTGTTGGTGCCGGCCGTCAGGTGCGAGGTGAGGTCGACGAGGGCGGCGATCTGCCAGGAGTCAGCGACCCTCGGCGAGGAGCTGACCAGTACACCGTTGACCCAGACGTCGGCCGTGTCGTCTCCCGTGACGATCAGCAGCGCGCTGGACGGGGTGTCGGCGAGCTCGAGGGTGCGACGGAAGTAGCGGGTGCCGGCCGGTGCCGAGGACGCGGGACTGCCTTCCGGGTACCAGATCCAGTTCGCTCCCGCGAAGTTCGGTGCGACGGCCTGCCCGATGAGGGCTCCGTGCCATTCCTCGGCCGGGTCGAGCAACCCGGTCTCGAACCACTGCGGAACGCTCCAGGCGCTCTGCCGGGCGTGGGTGTCCCACACGCGTACCCGCCAGTGGTACCGGGTGAGGCTGTGCAGCGAGGGGCCGTTGTAGGCGACGTCGATCTGTCGCGCCGAAGAGACACGGCCGCTGTCCCAGATGTCCGCTGTGGCGTCGCTGGTCGAGGAGACCTGCACCTGGTACGCCGCCTGGTGCTGCTGCGGCGCCGTGGAGTGCAGGGTCCAGCCGAACCGCGGCTGTGGCGCGTCCACCCCGAGCGGAGTGTTCTGGTGCTCGACGGTCAGGCCTGTCACGCTCAGCGGAGACGCGGCCGAGAGGTCGGGGGCGGCGACGTCGGAGTGCCACGGGGAGATGCCGTAGGCGCCCAGATCCATGGCGGCTGACCATCCGGAGTCGTCGAAGCCGGGGGTCTCCCACCCTGCGGGGGCGCTCTGTGCGGACCGCCAAGTGCCGTCCGTGATCAGGTCGGTCGTGCCGCCGTCCGTCGTGATACGAGCGTGCCCGATGAGCCCGGCGGGGCCGCCGTTGTTCCTGGAGGCGACGGCGAGCGAATTGTTTCCCGTGGTGAGCGCGGAACGCAGGTCCACGTAGAGGGCGTTCCGCCACGAGTCCGTGGTGCGGGCGGAGGCAGCCAGGTGCTGCCCGTTCAGCCATATGTCCACGGTGTCGTCCGCGGTGATGACCAGTTGGGCGTCACTGGCGTCACCGGCCGGGACGCTGAACGTCTTGCGGAAGTAGCGGTGGGCGGCGGGAGCGGTGACGCGAGGGTTCCCCTCGGCGTGCCAGATCCAGCGGGCGCTGGTCAGGCCGACGGGCGCGGTGACGGCAGCGCGCGGGGCCGCCGCTGCGGCAATGTGGGGCGACAGCACGCCGGCTGCAAGGGCGCCGACCGCGACGCCCGAGCCGGTGCTCAGGAAGTACCGCCTGCTGAGCCGACTTCGGTCCACATCCGGTCGAGCCGAACCTCTGGGAGGCGTCGCGTCACTGTTCAAGGCCGTGCTCCTTCTCTCTGACCGCTGGAGTGCGGAGGGGTGGGGGGTGAGCCGGTGCCGTGTCGCTGATCTCTCGATGTCGATCGGGAGTGTTGAAACGTTTCATTCCCAAGGGTGCGACCGCAATGTAGAGGCGCGCGTGAGAGTCGTCAACGGTCGGGGCGCAGGGTGACCGTCAAAGCCGGGAGTTCGGGCGACTGATGCCCTGAGGGGATCGGTGAGGACGATCTCTGCCTCGTCGAGGAGACGCTCCGACGTCTCGTACCCGTGCCGTCCGCGGTACTCGAGCTCAGCCGTGGTCACCGGTCCCGGATCGATGTCGCCGACATCTTCATCCGGTCCGCTCGCTGAGGGCGTTCCACCCCTGGGAAAGGATCACCAATTCGTCTCGCCAGGTACCTTCACGCAGCTGGACCTGCCGCCGCACGCCTTCGGCAGTGAAGCCCACCTTCTCGTACACCCGGCGGGCTCTGTGATTGTCGGTGTAGACGTCCAACTGACTTCTGCGCAGTCCAATGTGTTCGAAGCCGTGCCCGACGATGAGGCGAGTGGCCTCCGTACCCAGACCTCTTCCTCGGCCGGAAGGGCCGATCGGGGTCCGAAAAGTGCAGTTGCGGTTACTTTAGTCGACATCGTATGGAACGACCTCTCCAACAACTTCCCCAGTAGCCCTGTCTGTTACTGCGAGGTCAAGGCGGTCGTTCTGGTCACCGTGCGATCCGTACCAGGCGCGCAACCGCTCCGAAGTGAGTTCGCCAGAAGGCTCGAAGGTGTAGCGGATCACCTCGGGATCCTTGATGATCTCGGCGATGGCGTCCGCGTCGTCCCCCGTGAAGGGGCGCAACAGGACCCTTTCACCGGTGAGAACAGGCTTGTAACTGATCTCATCAGAATGACTTGCGGAGCCGTCGAAGGCACATGATGCTGCAGGCGAGTCCGAGTAGTCCCTGGTGGAGGTCGGCTCGTTGCTCGTGGCGGACACGGAGTCGTTCGAACTGATGGAGCCAGGCGAAGGTCCGCTCGACGACCCAGCGGGTGCCGCCAAGGCCGGAGCCGTGGGCAACGCCGCGCCGGGTGATCAGGGGTCTGATGCCGCGTTTCCCCAGCAGATGGCGGTACTTGTCGTAGTAGTAGCCCCGGTCGGTGAAGAGCCGTTTGGGTCGGTTGCGGGGACGTCCGCGCACCCCTCGGATGCGGGGTATCGCGTCCAGCAGGGGGATCAACTGTGTGATGGCGTGCCGGTTCCCGCCGGTCAGGGAGACGGCCAGGGGCGTGCCGTGGCGGTCGACGATCACATGGTGCTTGGAGCCGTGGCGACCGCGGTCGACAGGCTGCAGACCTCGCCCGGGCGGCAGGGACGCGCTGGGCGATCGAGGAATGCTTCCAGGCCGCGAAGAACGAATGCGGACTGGACGAGTACGAAGTCCGCCGCTACACAGGCTGGTATCGGCACATCACCCTGTCCATGCTTGCCCACGCCTTGCTCGCCGGCATGGCTGCAGACGAGGCCGCAAAGGGGGCTGCAGAAACGACCCCATCAGCAGGATCATCCCACTCACCGTGGCAGAAATCCGACGGCTCCTGGAGATTCTCCGGGCCCGCCCCCGGCCCCGAATCCATCCACGAGATCACGCACTGAACTGGTCCCACTGGCGCAGACATCACCAGGCCACAGCCCGCAGATGCCACTACCGAAGAAGAACCAGCTCAGAACACGAACCCTCACTGGAGTATTAGCTCCCCGGCACTCGCATGGCCGCCACGAACAGATCCGGACGCGTGTGGAACTCGTCGTTCCAACGGATGATCTGCTGCTCGGCCAGTGTCCTGCCGGTCTTGACGATCTCCTCCAGAGGTTCGATGAACCGCGCGCTCCCCGGTTTATCGAGGCCGGCCGCAACTCTGGCTTCGATCCCATCCCTGGCCAGTCGGACGAGTTCGGCTGCGAGATCGATAATGCGATCCGGCCCGTAACGCGCGCGGAGACCGGACGTAGCGGCCTCACGCATTGCCCTCTGGTAGTCCTGCGTTGTCCGGCCTGCAAGCAGGCGTAGAGCAGCCTCCCGGCTCGGTCCCCAATAGGTCAGCCCGGTCCAGAAGGCTGGAACCGCCGGAATTTCGGAAAGTGTTGGGCCGTCCATGGCACGCAGCTCCAGGGTTTCCCGTACTCGAACGTCCGTCCAGATCTGAGACAGCAGGGACTTCCAGTCCTCGTCCGTCGGGAAGGTTCCGTCACCGAAGCCCTCTCGAAGAAGAGCGGAAAACGGCAGCGGTGGGGCGGCGACGTACTCCTCCTGCCGCAAGCGGTACACCATCGAGATGCTCGAAGCCCATTCGATGAAGCGGCGAAAGCTCAGTTCTCCGGACAGTGCTATATCGGGCACGCCGCAGCGGTGCTGCGGAAGTTCGAACCAGTACTCCAGCCGTCGGGAGAGCGCGCCGGAAATCTCTCCTTCTTCGAGAGGTGAGTTCACGAACAGCGCCGCCGCCACGGGCGCGACCAGCACCTGCATCCGGAACTTGGACCGCCAGTCTTCCTCTGAGAGGTAATCCAGCGTTACCTGCGTCGAGAGGGTACGAGTGGTGACCGGTGGGGTGTGTGACGTGGCACCGCCGTACTCGGTGAAGTACCGCCGCATGATCCAGGACCGGCTCTTCGGGATCCATGTCACCTCCTCCAGGGTGTCGAAGGGCAGGTTCCCGTTAGGCAGCAGTGCGATATCCATTCCTTCAGCGACCCGGGAGATGGCTGTCAGTTCGCTGCGCAACGAGGTCACGAGGTCGGTCAGGTTCGCCATCGGCGGCGACGAGTACTCGATCGCTCCGCTGTGCTCCAAAGTGATCTTCGTGCCGTCCACCCGTCGTAGTCCGGTGAGGAATGTCCCGTCCATGACCAGAACTCCGCCCCCGTGCTCCCGCACGGCCTCCAGCAGGGCGCGGGCACCACGGGGACCCTCGTACGGGCGGGCGCGACCGGTTTCGGGATCCACCACCCCCAGTTCGACCTCGATGCCGATCTTCTCGGCCGGGCCGTGACGTGCTTGGAAGACCTGCTCCATGATCTCGGGGCCCAGCCGGGATGCGCTGTCCACTCTCACCACCCTTGTCGGATGCCACGCTACTTCTCGGTACCGTCCCGACTGGCGCGACGACGCATGTCCGAACGACACGGGCGTAGTGCTGCCGGCGTCGCAGCGAAGCCGTCACCCTCCTCGCGGCGGGCGAGCCAGGGCGTGGTAGCCGAAACGCGCCCGGGCATCGGACAAGCGCTCGCCGTCCAGGGTTGCAGCCACGATCTGGCGTTCGACATTGCGTACCTTGGCCACCAAGTCCACGACGGCAGGCACGGCTTCCTGGGGGACCACAATGGCCCCGGAACCGTCAGCACACACCGCGTCGCCGGGTACCACCCGCACACGGCACACCTCGACCGCGCCACCGACTTCCGCCAGGCGCACCCGGTTCTTGCCCGAGCGCATGTATCCGCCGCGGGCCCACAGGGAGTAGCCGAGTTCTCGGGAACGGTCCACGTCGCGGCAGACTCCGTCGATGACGGTGCCAGCAACGCCCTTGGCCCTGGACACGGTGCTGAGTACGTCGCCCCACACCGTCCTGTCCATCAGGCCACCGTTGGCGATCACGACGACGGAGCCGGGCGGCACGTCATCGATGAAATCGCCGGCGGGCCCGCTCTCGGAGGGCTCCACAGGCCGGTAGCGAACGGTGAACGCGGGACCCGCCACGAAGCCGGATCCCGAAACACGGGCGAGTCCCGGCAGACAGCCGTCGATCCCGAGTAGGTCGAGGGCGTCGCTGATCGACGCTGTGTCTGCGTCGATCAGTGGATGAGGGAGCAGAATCATGACGGTGGCTCCTGCACGACGCGGACCGCGAGCTTGCGGCCTCCTTGGAAGACATTGACACGGGCCCCGGTACCGGCCTTGGCACCGAATCCAGCGAATCGACCACCCCAGACAAAGGAGTCAAGGCTCACCGACATGGGCTGGAAGGTCCCGTCCGCCGTCAGCACCGGGCAGGCGAGCGGGGGCACGTACTCTTGCACGAGATGGTTCTCCTTGAGCCCACGGGCCACGGCCGCAGCCCAGGCACGCGCGTCGACCGTGCGCCCCACCGTCACCCCTTCGCCCCTGATGTCGTACGGGGCCTTGAGGACCAGTTCCTGGGCCGGTCGTTCGGCGACGGCGCCGTTGCCCTCGGAGTGGGCGCACCCCCCGCCGAGGCGACGCGACCACGGGAGCACCGATGCCACCAGACGACGCTGCTCGTCGTTGAAGTACCCGGCCAAGCCGGGTTCCTGCACCATCGCCAGGGATAACTTGCTCTCCGTGACATAACGAGAGCCCATGGGGTTCACGTGGACGAACCCGTCGTGGCGTAAGGCCCGGCACCACGTATCGACGAGGTCCTCGTCAGTCTCCACCAAGGCGCTCCAAGGGCCGGTGTTCACCTTGTTCCAGCACAGGTCTGCGGGGCGCCTGGCGAACCGTACGCCGGTACTGCCGACTTGCACACTGCGGGGATCCGCGAGGAATGCATCGGCACCGAGGGTGTTCAACTGGGAGACCAGCTCGACGGATTCGACGCTCGCCGCCCCTTCCGGCTGCAACACCGCAATCCGGACCCCCTCAGCGGGGAGGCCCTGGCTCACGCCGTGGCCGATCAGAAACCGTGCGAAGGCGGTGTCATCGTCAAAGGAGAACGCCGCAGTATCCGGCCTGTGGTACCCCGAGCGCCGCTGCACCTTGTCGACCAGCGCGTTGATACGAGGCGTGAAGAGTGCACCGGCCGGCGCGTCCGTGTTGTTCTCCAGGAAGCGCACCCCCTGCGTCGTGGCGTCGAGATAGCCGTCGATGCGGGCGACCACGACCCGATCCCGTTCAGCACGTGTGGCGTCCACCAGACGCTCCGCAGTGGATGCGAGTCCGAAGAAGGCACGAACACCTGCGTCTTCGCGGTAGAGCGCCAACACATTGTCGAGCAGCTCTGTGTACTCCTCCACACGTCGGCAGTGTTCGTTGGCTGCTTCCAGCCGTAGGTACATGGCGCTGGCAGGAAGGGGGAACGTTCGGTTCTGCACCGGCGGCGACGATGCGAGCAGCGCCTCGAGTTCCCGATTCACCCGCCCCGGATCCGCGGCCAGGATGTCCGCTGATGCCTCGGTAGCCGCCCTGTCAATCACGGTGCCACCGCCCAAGGGCCGTGGGCGTCGACCGATTTCGGGCTTCGGCGAAGTACTGCCTCACCAACCTCTGGAATACGCGGGTGCGGCCCGCATCGGGGAAGGACGCGGCGTCTATGCTTCCAATGGCGGCGAACTCGAGGCCGGTGCCGCAGAGAAACGCCTCGTCCGCTCGGTACAGATCCGATGGAGCGAGACGCCCGACGCGCACGGGGATGCCGAGCCGCATGCACGCGGCGATCACCCAGGCGCGAGTGATGCCGGGCAGTGGCCCGTCGGCCAGCTGCGGTGTGGTCAGCGTTCCGCTGTGCACAGCGAACAGAGTGGCAGTGGGTGCCTCACTGACGAAGCCGTCAGACGTGCTGAGCAGGCAGCTGTCGAACCCGGCCGCTTGTGCGTCCAACAGTGCCAGCCTCGCGCCTGCGTACTGGCAGATGCTCTTGACGTCTGTCGGGAACGCCTCTGCCACTGCGCGCTGACGCGTGCTGACGGTCAGCCGCATCGCCCTGCCTTGCGCCAGCCACTTCTTGCGGCCCATGGGGCGCACCGTCACGCTGAGCAGTGGCTCCACCGGGGAGGCAAGCAATCCCACGTTGCCCGCGTTGATCACGATCCTGCAGTAGCAGTCGTCGCTGAGGCTGTTGATCTCCACGAGCTTGGCGATGATGACGGGCAGTCCGGACAGATCAGGCACCGGCACGTGCATGAGTGTCAGCGAGTGTGCGAGGCGTTCCAGATGTTCCTCGAGCAGCCAGGGCCGCACTGTGCCTGCGTCCGTCCGATACAGACGCACCCCCTCGAACACGGACAGGGCATACCGCAGCGCCAGGCTGTCCACCCGAACCGTGGCGTCGGCGGCGGGGACGAATTTCTCGTCGTGGAAAACGACGTCGTCCGGAAGGCTCACGGCGCGACCCCATAGCGGAACACCGGCTCGGCTGCGTTGTACCCAGTGCGCAGGATCATGTCGAAATGCTTGTGCCTGAGGTCCAGTGCTCGGATCAGTGCGGCGCGAGCGGCATCGCGCCACTCCGGAGTGTCGCAGTAACGCCTCAGCAGCTCACGTGCAGCTTCAGCATGTTCGTCTTCCAACTCGCTGACACTCTCCGCGTCGACGTCGCAGGAGGCATGGTGGACGAAGAACTCAAGGCCCTCCGGTGGAAGGCGATAGGTGTCTCGCATCACCGTGAGCATGCTCGATCCAGTCGCGCTGACGATCGGGGGCTGGCCCTCCATCAGCAGGAGTACCGAAGCGACGCCCTCGGTGAAGTGTGCAGAGGAGTTGCAGACCGCGACATTGTGTTCCATTACCGCGCGAGTCTCGGGAGCCGGCTCTGCCTGATCAAGGTCGGCCCTGCCCACGCCGACCACGCCGGCGAAGTCCGCAAAGGTCTCCAGGTGGCGCTTTGACCGGGTAAGGGCGCCGGTCTCTTCCTCGTACACGTTCTCCACGAGCAGGGCCCGTAGCCGGTAGTCCGCGATCCGTGAGGCGATTCCCAGGATGTTTCGCGTCCAAAGACTCTTGATCGGCCAGCGATGCAGAACAAAGCCTTTGAGGAGCCTCTCGGTCGCCTTGCCCGCCAGTATGGTCTGATACAGCTCGCTGGTCATCTTCCGGCGATCGCGGATGAGTCGGTCGAGGCCGTCGACGAAGTCGGTCGCGTCCACGTCAGTCTCCAAAGGGAAAATGGGCACGTTGAAGAGCCCAGATCGTGTCGGCACGCCTTTTCGTGGAACCGGACAGGCTCCTGGCCCACGAGGCGGCTTCGGACAATCCCTGCAAGCCGAGGGCCTGCTCGTAGTCCAAGTCGCCGAGGGCCGCGATCTGAGCAGCCGTGGCTTGGTCACGTTTGATGCCGAGTTCCTTGTCGACCGTCGTGCCGACCGGCTCGAGGGCCGCGACCTGCAGGTCGCGGCGACCAAGTCCTTGGAGGTAAGCGAGGAGTCTCTCAAGCTCCAGGTTGCCACCACCCTTGCCTATGCCTCGGCAGGAGGCGTCGACGTGCGTGGCGCCCGCAGCGAGGCCGGCCAGCGCATTGGCGAAAGCGAGACCGAGGTTGTCGTGGGTGTGGATGCCGATGGGCACAGGGAGTTCGGCGCACAGACTGCGCACGATCCGGCCAACGGATGTCGGAAGCAGGCTGCCGTTGGAGTCCGCGACGCAGAGCGCGTCCGCTCCCATGCTCACCGCCTCCGAACCGGCCCGCAGCAACGAGGCGAGCGTCTCGCTACTGGTTCGGATCAAGTTGACGACGGTGTGCAGTCCGGCATCAGTGGCGCGGGCCACGACGTCACGCAGTGCCGTCACCGTGTTGACACTCGTCGGCAGCCGCACGGTACGCACACCGGCTGCGCCGACCGCCGCGAGGTCAGGGGCACGGTCCGTGGTCCGAGCCATGACGACCACATGGACGTCGTCCGTCCGCTCGGCGAGTTCTCGGATTGCCTCTGTGGCGATCCCTGACCTGCGGACCTCCACGGGTCCTGCGCCGTCGACGTAGCCGACTTCGATCCGTTTGACTCCGGCTGCGGCGACGGCGGACACCACCTCGCGGCGCTGGGCCGGCGTCCAACTGTGGCCGTTGAGGTAGCCGCCGTCACGCAAGGTAACGTCAGTGATCACCACATCCTGCGGCAGCGCGGGCGGTGCCGACTGTTGCGCGCCGCCACCGGTGTGCGCAGCTCCTGTCACCGTCATGCACCCCCGCCGTGTGCCAGCACTCGGGCGAGCACACGGCAGACACGAGCCGCTTCGTCCATATCCACACGTTCATATGCCGTGTGCGCCAGGGCCGGGTCACCGGGACCGAAGTTGGCTGCGGGAATGCCCATGTGGGCCAGACGCCCCACATCGGTCCAGCCGAGCTTCGGCCGGATGCGTCCTTCCACGCCGCGAACCAGGGCACCGAGCAGCGGATGCCCAAGGGAAGGAGGCGCCGCCGGGGAGTCCAAGGTGACCTCGATGTCATCGGCCTCCGGCCCCACCAACCGCCTGATTTCATCCAGCACAGCATTGTGCGATCGGGAGTGGGCATAACGAACGTTGACATGGAACGCACAGCGGTCCGGCAGCACGTTGCTGTCTCCCCCGCCCTGGACACCGACCACTTCGAAAGCCTGCGGGTACTCGAGCCCGTCTAAAACCACCTGCTCAGACCGATGGGCCGAGCACCTGGCCAGAGCCGGCGCCATCCGGTCGATGGCGTTGGCCCCTGTCCAGGGACGGGCAGTGTGCGCGCTCCTGCCGCGGTATCCGATCCGCACCCGCATATTGCCCTGGCACCCCGGTTCCAGCCAGCCGCCCGTCGGTTCCAGAAGCACGGCGGCGTCGGCCGCCAGCATGTCCCGCGCTTGCTGCGCCAGACGGTTCATGCCGCTGGTGTGGCTGCCCATCTCCTCTCGGTCATAGAAGACGAAGGTGCTGTCCAGGACGGCATCGGCCGCCACGGTCAGGGCCAGCCACACCATGACGGCCACTCCGGCCTTCATATCGACCGCACCCCGCCCCTCCACGAAACGGCCCTCCCGTACAGGAGGTTGCGGAGGCTCTGTCGGCGGCACGGTGTCTAGGTGTCCCGCCAGCAGCAGACGCTGCGGGCGGAGCATTGACGTCCGGGCGACAAGACAGTTCCCGGTCCTGGTGACGCTCAGGTGGGATGCCTGGCGGAGCAATTTCTCGACGGCATCGCAGATCCGCTGCTCACTGCCGCTCACCGACGCCATAGCGACTAGCCGATGTGTGAGCACGCCGAGTTCCTCAAGTAAGGCGACCTTCAATGAATTTGACAGCGCGTCAGTGGAGGGAATAGTCACGATTGGGCTTGACCTCTCTGCTGTCTCGTGCCAGACGCATCCGACGCGCGCCTGCCTCACGCATGCGTAGGGGACCGTGCATCCGCGCCATAACACGCCTTCGCAGGGAACGCTCTCAGATGGCCGAACATCGGATCCGAGCTTAACTCCCAGAGATGGATGGTCGCTGGCCGTTAAACGCCATGAATTGGTATCACTTGGAATGTGGTTGTTCAGCAAGACACATTCGGTTCACCATGACATTCCCTCAGCGCCGAACCCGTCAAAGAAATAAGCGAAATCCCGAGGAGGCGCTTGGCGCGTACTTGATGTCGAAAAACGCCTAACCTGACATTGGGTCAGCTTTCCGAAGTCGCTCAAGAATCTGATTCAGGGCCGACTCGATGCAGAGTAAGAAGGCACTGCACTGTCCGTCAAGACGCCAGATCCGGCCATCAGAAAACCAAAATGAGCCGTGCCGCCAAAACGATCAAGTAGCTCCGCTTCCCTATACCATGAACCGCTGACTCTTCCTTAACTCGATCCGCCCTCAAAACCCCGCGCGATCACGGTTACGTCGTAACCGAGACAGTCGCCCCACACACCTCAACCCCACATCATCAAACGCAAGACGTTCAACTTCGGCGTCAAACGCGACGAGCACTGACACGGCACTCGGCTGGCCCGCCTTTCAAGCCAAACCCCGGCCATCGCCCCTTACCGGCACACCGCCCCGATCAACCACCCCAAGGTGGCGAGCTCGTCAAGGAGTCGGCCGCCTACGAGGGCAAGCCAGGTGGCATTGCCAGGGCCCGCAATCTGGCCCGAACTTCCTGGTGCGCCTGCGGTCCGTTTCACGGTCTGCCGCTGTCCGAGCGCGCGATGGACATGGTGCAGCTGCTAGGTCGTGTCTCATAAATGATCAAGTACGTGCTTCCAGGAGCTGGTAGGACCGGGGCGCATGTGGCGCCGAGGCACCGCGCCGAGTTGGGCGTCCTGGCGAAGGAAGGCCGGCGGCGGGGGAGAGTCCGCCGTGGCGTCCTGAGTTTGAACCGGGGACTACAACAGCTGCTCGAAGTGAAAGGAGCGGATGAAGCAGTCTCGCGGTTGGCCGATCGCGAAGAGGACGCAGTCGAGGACGGACTGGGCGGTCAGCGGGTCGTCTGCGGTCCGGGAGGTATCGTCCCAGTTGGAGTGGAGCGGGTCGCCGTCCGTGAAATCCGGCGGGTAGAGCGAGATGACTCGGATGCCCTCGGGGCGGAGACGATGAGAGAGGACGTCAGCGAAGCCGGCCTGGGCGGCCTTGGCTGCGTAGAAGGCAGGGTGCGCCTGAGACCGGTGGTTGCGGGCTTCCGCAGCTGAGGAGACCAGGTTGACCACATCCGCACCCTCAGAAGCACGCAGCAGGGGAAGGAAGTGCTTGACCGTCAGCAGTGTGCCTGTGGCTCCGGAAGCGATGGTGTCGGTGATCGCTTCGTCGTCGGCGTCCCACAGGTCTGGGCCTTCCAGGTATCGGGCGCCATTGTTGACCAGTACATCCACCTTGGCGGTGTAAGTGGCGACCCCATCCGCGAAGCCTCGTATGGTGTGCGGGTCAGCCAGATCACAGGCGAACGCATCCACTTGCGCACCGCCTTTGTCGGCTGCCACCTCCACTGCAACCTTTTGAGCGGCAGCCAGCGTGCGAGCGGATACGAACACGCGCGCACCCATCCGGCCGGCGTGCAACGCAAACGCCCTCCCGAACCCACGCCCGGCCCCGGTAACCACCACCGTCTTCCCAGCGAGATCCATACGCGCGCCTCCTTCGACCTCTTATGTTGATCACGGTGAGCGTAACTGCGGCTACGAACACACCGTCTCCCCCTCGGCTGACACGCAGGCGAGGAGACCCGCCGAGCACTCCGGACGGCGCGCTGATTCCCCCCACCCGCCGCCGTGGCTGGCTCACTGCCTGACCGCCGTCCGGCGCGGCACGTGGAACAAGACCGCGACCCATGCACCGCCAGGCGGATACGACGTACCGCGGTCGCCGCCATGTTGTGGTTGCTGTCTGCTGTGCTGGGTCCGCTCAGTGCGCCCAGCGCAGCAGCGCCGTCACCACCGCCGCGCCCACCATCACCACCGGGAGCGGGGCCTTGCACAGCCGCAAGGCGATGCCGGCGGCGACGCCGCCGGCCACCGTGAGGTCGAGCGCGGACCAGCCGGGCCCCGCCAGGTCGACCATGACGAAGCCGGCGAGCAGCGCCGGAGCCATGAGCGCCATCACCGACCTGGCGCGGGGCGGCAGCTCGGTGTCGCCGAAGACGGCGGGGCCGACGGCCTTGAGGGCGAAGCCGAGCAGGGCGACCGAGGCGATCGCGGCCCACATGTGTGCCGTGTTCACCGGGCCGCCTCCTCCGCCCGGCCGGTCCGGCCCGCACGCGCGAGCGCGACCAGCGCCGCCGCCCCCGCACCCGCGACCAGGGCGGGCCCTGCCGAGACGACAGCGATGCCCGCGCCCGCGACTCCAGCGCCGATGCCAGCGGACAGCCACCCCTCCCGTCCCCGCCTCAGCTCGTCCAGGAGCAGGACGGCGAACAGTGCCGGGGTGAGGGCGTCGAGGCCGAGGGTGTAAAGGAGTCCGGGATCAGGGGCGACGGCCACACCGATGGCCGTGCCCGCCACCCAGACCGGCCACTGGACCACCGTTGCGCCGAGGAGCAGCGACCTGTCGAAGCGGCCACCGCCCAGATGGGCCGCCGCCCACGAACCGTCGACCACTGCCTGGCCCTCGAGTGCCCGGCGCAGCCGTCCGCCCCGCAGGTCCCCGGCGATGGCTATGCCCATCGGGACGTAGCGGCTGTTGACCAGTGCGGCGGCGATCACGGTGGCGAGCGCGTCGCCGCCCGCGCCCAGGGTCGCCACCATCGCGAACTGCGCGGAGCCGGAGAAGACGACAAGGGAGCAGATGACGGGGGCGACCGGACCCCACCCCTGAGCCTGAGTGAGCGCACCGAAGCTGATGGCCAGCAGGAACGGGGCGGCTGCGAGACCGGATCCCGTGCTGAGCCCGGACCGGAAGCTCCTGGTGCTGTCGTGGGGGGTGCTGGGTTCGCACCGCGTTGGGCTGTCCATCCCGGCACCCTAACAGGCTATTCCGCTTTTGCTCGTTAGGTTCAATGCGGGGCCCGTTAAGGTGGAGGCGTGAGCGACGAGCGGAAACCCATGGCCAAGACGACCGGCATGACCGGCACCACCGGCACGACCGGGAACATCGAGCCGTCGCACATCGCGGGCCACCCTGTCCTGGACTTCGTGAACACCGTGGCCTGGCGCACCGACGACAGCCGTCGAGTCGAGCGCTTGCCGAACGCCGCGGCCTGGACACGCTGGGCCGCCGCAGCCGGGCTCGGCGCGACCCCGCTCCCCGACGAGACGTCCCTGCACGGCCTGCGCGAGGCGCTCACGGCGGCCCTGGACGCCCTTGTCGACGGCACCGTGCCCCCAGCCCACGCCTGGGACGCCCTGCGCCAGACCGCACTCGCAGCCCGCGAGGACGCCACGCTGCCCCGCAGCTTCCCGCTGCGCCCGGTCCCGGCGACCATCGCCGGCAAACTCGCGCTACTGGCGGAGGAGTTGCTGGGCGACGCCAGTGCGCTGCCCCGTGTACGCCGCTGTGCGGGGCCGGGCTGCGGCTGGTTCTTCCTGGACCGCAGCCGCAACGGCGCCCGCCGCTGGTGCAGTTCGGGCGACTGCGGCAACCGGGACCGAGCCCGGCGCCATTACGCGCGCACCCGACAGGGCACCTGAGCGCACGTGGCGAAGTGCCTGTCAGGGGCGCAGTCCGAACGAACCCGGAGCACTGAACCTGTCCGGAGCCACCGCCACAAGCCGAGCGAGCCATGCCCGCGTCGCTCAACGTCACTCGAGCGGGGTGACTCCGAAACTCGTTGCCGATCAAGAACCAACCGCAGCCAGCCACGCGGGTCCCCGGCCATCGCTGACTCCCGTTCTGGCCCCCTACTAGCTCTCAATAACCCGTCGAAAACAGGTCAGCCCGTGGTGTTCCGCAACCACAGCACCAGCGATGCGATCAGCACGCCCGCACGGTAGCGAGCGGCAAGCTTGTCGAACCGGGTGGCGACCGCCCGAAACTGTTTCAGCCGCGCGAAGCACCGTTCGACCACGTTCCGGCCGCGATACGCCTGTGCGTCGAACGCGGGAGGTCGGCCGCCCTGCCCGCCCCGGCGAACCCGATTGGCGATCTTCCCGCCGTTCGGGGATCGCCGTCCTGATCTTCCGTTGGCGCAGCAGTTGACGGATCTTCCGCGAGGAGTACGCCCGGTCAGCCACGACCTGGCCGGGCCTGGTGCGGGGTCGTCCGCTTCCGGCCCGCGGGACCCGGATCGCGTCCAGCACTGCGGGCCGAACAACTCGGCCACGCAGGCGTTGTGTTGATCCTCGACGACACCGGCTTCGTGAAGAAGGGCACCACCTCCGCCGGAGTACAGCGCCAGTACTCCGGCACCGCCGGACGGACCGAGAACTGCCAGATCGGCGTCTTCGCCGCCTACGCCACCCCCCGGGGCCACGCCCTGGTGGACCGCGAGCTCCACCTGCCCAAGTCCTGGACAGACGATCGGAAACGCTGCCAAGCCGCCCGCATCCCGACGAGCGCACCTTCGCCACCAAGGGCGACCTCGCCCGCGACATCATCCGCCGCGCCCTGTCCTCCCCGCTCCCCATCGCCTGGGTCACCGCGGATTCCGTCTACGGACAGACTCCCACTTCCGACGCTTCCTGGAAGATGCCCAACTCTCCTACGTCGTCGCCGTGCCCAAGTCCCAGCCCGTCCACGGCCCGCGCATCGACCACGTCCTCACCCAGGCCCCGCCCGAGGCATGGCAGCGCCTGTCGGCGGGGCCGGGAGCCAAGGGCGAACGGTTCTACGACTGGGCCGCCGCCCGTCTGCCCGCAGTGGCCGAGTTCGACGGCGGCGAGCCGACCGGCAGCGGTGGATGCTGGCTCGCCGCAGCATCAGCAAGCCCGACGAGATCGCCTACTACCTCGCCTGCGCCCCGCTGGAGGCCACCGTCGCCGATCTGGTCCGTGTTGCCGGCTGCCGCTGGAAGATCGAGGAGTGCTTCCAGAGCGCGAAGAACGAGTGCGGCTTGGACCAGTACGAGGTCCGCCGGTACGTGGGCTGGTACCGGCACATCACACTCGCCATGCTCGCCCACGTCTTCCTCGCGGTGATGGCCGTGCAGGAACGCGAAAAAGGGGTGACCAGGCCGACACACCCGACCTCGTGGCCCTCACACCAGCCGAAATCCGTCGTCTGCTGGCAACTGAACCCCGCCGCCCTCCTGCACGCCGCGACCACGCGGTGAACTGGTCGCGATGGCGACGCCGCCACCAAGCACGTGCCCGACACTGTCATTACATGCGGCGCGGGCACACGTTGGTGGGACAGCCCGTCCAAGATCGTCCCACGCATGCCAAACCCTCGCTACACTCCCCACCGCCAGGCCGTTGACCAGGAGAAATACAGGAGTCCGGCTGGAGTGCTAAGCGAAGTTGACGAGCGTGCTGTTCATCACGGGAGACTCGCGTAAGAGAGCTCCTGGTTCCATGCCGGCCAGGGATACGACTACGACCATCTGCGTCAATCGCTCCGCAGCCGCCGTATTACGCCTCTGCCGCAAGGGCGTCGGCTCCTCGGCCTGGCTCGGCCGACACCGCCGGGCCGTCGAACGGAGGGTGAGTCGGCGGGAGCGCCGTTACAGAGGTCCGCTGCCCGTGACCGCCTCACCCGGGTCGCCCATGAGGGCGATGCGGGCACTGATGCGTTTGCCTACCGGTTCCCGCTGCACCTCGAAACGCTGCGCGACGGCCATGACGATCTCCAAGCCGTGCTGGCCCACCCGTCCGACATCCGCCGCCCGGGCAATCGGCAGCTCCGGTTCGGAGTCCCACACCACCACCTCGACGAGAGTGCCGACGATCCGCAGATCCATCAAGACCGGGCCGGGCGCGTACTTGCGGGCATTGGTCACCAGCTCGCTGACCACCAACTGTGTGAGATCCATGGCCCGTTGCGAGACGGGCAGCCCATGCTCGGCCTGAACACGGCCGAGGAACTCGGCAGCCAGATGACGGGCCTGAGCGATGCACGTGCCGTCGCCGTCCAGGGCCACGGTGGCCTGCATGCGCTGCGCCTGGTCGTCCGGCGTCGCGCCGTCCTCTCCCACGGGCACTGTTTCCATAGCGGCTACCTTCACTTCCCCCGTTCACATTCTGCGCGTACCCGCTGAGCCTTCGGGTGACGCCTGGAGCCCATTCCGGGCGAGGTCCGGGTGTGCCAGTATCTCCGGCATGGCCGAAGGACGAAGGACGGATGCCGAATCAGCTGATCATGCGCCCCTCCAGGGCAGGTTGTCGGTCGTGGCCACCGCCACGGACGGCATCCGCGTGCTGACCGTGGCCGGGGAGGTCGACCACGACACCGGCGGGCAGTTGCGGCAGGCGCTGGAGGCCCCGGGCACAGCCCGTCCCCGCGTCGTCGTCGACCTGCGGCAGGTCACCTTCATGGACTCCAGCGGCATCAACATCCTGCTCATCGCTCACCGCGACGTCACCGGGGCAGGGGGCTGGCTACGGCTGGCGGCGCCGACCGAGACCGTGCTGCGGACCCTGCAGCTCGTCGGCGTCGATGAGGTCATCCCCTGCCGCCCCACCCTCAGTGATGCGCTCAAGCCCTGAAACGCCCTTGTCGCGCGGTGCTTCGATACGCACACATCCGGCGACCGCCGATGACCGTGGTCGCCCGCTCCGCCGTGCACGTCATGGGCACGCGTCGGTCACCAGGCCACGCGGGGCTCAGTCGTCGTCCTTCCGGGGCGGTCGAGGCGGGGGCTTGCCGGCCTTGGCCGGCGGCTTCGGGTCGCCGTGGGGTGTGCCCCGGGTGTGGCCGTCGGTGTCCTGAGGGTGATGCGGAGCCGGCTTGCGGGGGTCGGCGCGGTGATGTCGGGCCGGTGCCTGATGCGTCGGAGTCGTCCGGTCGGACGAGCCCATGTTCATGGCGACGGGCTCGGTACGGGATCCGGGCGGCGCGGCTGCCGGACCGGAGGTCTCGGGCGAACCGGAATCGGGCTGGGCGCGCGGGGATCCGGTCGGCGGGGCGGCGCTGCGCCTGCTTTCGGGAGTCGCCGTGTCGGCGGGCGCGGGCGCGAGCGCGGTGGTCGAGGGCGTGGCGGCGCCGTTGTCGCTGTCGCCGCTGGTGCCCACGGCGACGGTGAGGGTCGTCCCGAGAGCCACGGAGACTGCGGCCAGCGCGGTCCCCATCGCCCGCCGGCGACTGCGCCGGGTGCCGCCCGGACGGCCGGGCAGGGTGACGGCCAGCTCTTCCGTCCGTACGGGTTCCTCGGTGTCGGGGTGAGCGGCACGGGCCGCCGGAAGGCGGGCCGGGAGAGGGGCCGAGAGCGGCGGGCGGTTCGGGTCGCTCCCGGCGCTGAGGTCGGAGAGTGCCTTGGCGCACTGCTCGGCGCTCGGGCGCGCCTCGGGCTCCCGGGCGGTCATGGCCCGCAGGAGGGCCGCCAGGTCCGAGTGGACCCAGGCGGGGACCGCGGGCGGACGGTGGAGGCGGGCGACCGCGGCTTCCAACGGGGTGCCCTGGTACTCCAGTTCCCCTTTCAGGCACTCCAAGAGGACCAGACCCAGCGCGTAGATGTCCGTGGCCGATCCGACGTGCCGTCCCTCGACCTGTTCGGGGGCCAGATAGGCGGCGGTGCCCGTCAGCACGTCGGGTGACGTATGACGCGTGGCGTCGGCCAGGCGCGCGATGCCGAAATCGGCCAGGTGAGGGACGCCGGCCGTGTCGAGCAGGACGTTCGACGGCTTGACGTCGCGGTGCACGATGCCGGCCCGGTGGACGTGTCCGAGGGCCCGCGCGAGAGCGGTTCCCAGATCGGCCACGCGCCGCTGGGACAGCGCTCCACGCGTCAGGAGGCCGCGCAGCGTGGGGCCGTTGACCAGCTGCATCACCAGGTAGGCGCGGCCGTCGTGGCGGCCGGCGTCGTAGACGGTGACCAGTCCGGGGTGCTGCAGACGGGCGAGGAGGACGGCCTCCGCGGTCAGACGGTCCTCGGTCCGCGGGTCGGCGCCCGGCCGGAAGACCTTGACGGCCACGGGCCGCCGCAGTCGCGTGTCGACGCCTTCGTGGACGTCGGCCATGCCTCCCGACCCGATCTTGGCGCCCAACCGGTAGCGGCCGGACAGGACATGAGGGGACTGCGGATCCGCTGGAACCGGCGCGGGATCCGGCAGGGCTGCTGGTCGGCGGGCCTTCATCTGGGTCTCCGTTGCTGTCACCGCGTACCGGACTCGGCCATCGGCCGTGCTGCGCGGCGGGTACCCCAGGCCGTCTCGGATATCCGGCCGGAGTCGGTGCCTCGATGACAGCCGGGCCTGCCGGCCGCCCGGCGCAGTCCCGCTGCGGTGAACTCTACTGCTCCTCGGCCCGACCGGCGGAGTCGCCCCGGGCTCGCTCGACAGCAGGCCCCGGCGTGCCCTGAGCGTGCGCGAAGCGGTCACTTGCCACGGGCGCGGGCACGGAGGTGGCCGCCTGGCCGACGCCCCGTCGGAAGTCAGATGACGAGCAGTCAGGAAGCGGAAGAGGAAGCGCCGTTGCCGCCTCGTGCGGGTGTGCGCAGGGCGAGGAGGGCGACGTCGTCGAGGCCGGGCGGCCGGACGCGGTGCAGGAGTTCGTCGGTGAAGGACGGCAGCGGGCGGTGGGCGAGGGCGGCGGCGTGCTGGCGCAGTCGGTGCAAGCCGTCGTCGAGTGTGCGGCCGGGTGCCTCGACGAGGCCGTCGGTGTACAGCAGCAGGGTGCAGCCCGGTGGCAGCACGACGGTGGCATCGGCGCGGGATGTGCGGACTCCGGTGCCGAGCAGGAGGCCGTGACCGTCGGTGAGATAGTGGGCCAGGCCGTCCCGGGTGACGAGGAGGGGCGGTGGGTGGCCGGCGTTGGTCCAGGACAGCAGCCAGTGGCCGTCACTGGTTTCCGTCACCCGGGCGAGGACGAGGGTGGCCATGGCGACATCGGTGATGGGCATGATCGCCTCGTCGAGGCGTTCGACGATCCGGCTCGGCGGCCCCTGCTGGGACCAGGCGTAGGCCCGGAGCATGTTGCGCAGCTGTGCCATGCCGGCGGCGGCCTCCAGGTCGTGGCCGACGACGTCTCCGACGGCCAGCGCTGTGGCACCGTCGGAGAGGCTGAAGGCGTCGTACCAGTCACCGCCGACCTGTGAGGCGTCGGGGGCGGGCAGGTAGCGGACGGTCATCTGCAGGCGGGGCACGCGTGGCATCTGCGGCAGCAGGTGGTTCTGCATGGTCTCGGCGACCTTGCGCTGGCGCTGGTACAGGCGGGCGTTGTCCAGGGCCAGGCCGGCCCGGCGGGCGATGTCCTCGAGCAGGGGAAGGTCGGCGACTGTGAAGTCGCCGGGCTTCTCGGCGCGGCCCAGGGTGAGGGCTCCCAGAACGTCGCGAGTGCTGCGGATGGGGGCGATGGCCGCGGAGTGGATGCCGGTGGCCTCGAAGAGGCGGCGCTGTTCGACCGCGATGCCGGAGTCCGGTGCGCGTCGGTAGGTGTCGGGCCCGGCCAGGGTCGAGGCGACGCCCCGCAGGGCCTGGGACAGGGGCATCGGGGACTCCTCCGGTACCGGCGGCATGGGCCCTTCGAGCTCCTCGTGGTGCACCAAGGTGTCGCCGTCGGCGTGGACCACGGCGGTGCGCCATACCTCGTCGCGCTCGGTGATCAGGTCGACGACGGCCCAGTCCGCCAGACGTGGCAGGACCAGGGACACGAGCCGGCGCAGCGCCTCGTCGACGTCGAGGGTGGACGTCAGCTGGGTGGTGGTCTCGGCGAGCAGCGCGAGTCGCTCGAAATCGGTCAGCGATTCGGTGGTCGGCCCCCGGCGCGGTCCCGTGCTGTCGGGCGCCTGGTCCTCGGCGTGGAAGATGACGAGTGTGCCGGCGCGTCGGCCGCCGATGTCATAGGGCGTGATCGTCCACAGGACGGGCAGCAGGGTCCCGTCACCGCGCTCGAAGTACTCGTCACCGCCTTGTGCCGGGCTCCCGGCGTGGAACGCCTTCCGCATGCCGCACTGCGTCGTGGACAGCGGCTGGCCCTGAGGCCCTCGGTGCAGCAGGTCGTGGGCGTCCTGCCCCATGAGCTCGCCGGCCCGGCGGCCCAGCAGGTGTTCGGCGTGGCTGTTGACCGCCACGACGCGGCCCTGTTCGTCCACGACGTAGGCTCCCGCCCCGATGGCCTCCAGGGCCGTACCGGGCTCAGTGGACGGCAGCGCCGGGGACCGCTCCCGCTCGGTCCCCGTGGACTCCGGCCCCACCATGGTCACCTCCCAGAGCGTCGGGTTGTCGCCCTCAGCGTCGCTCAAGCGTACGTACGGGGATGTCTCGCCCGCTTCTCTTCCCGGGTTCCCCGTTGCCGTGCTGTCCGGCACGGCTGACCCAGCGCACCGGCTCCTGCCCGGCCGGTAGCCGCGGTCCGGGTCGCCCTGCGGTGCGCCGACCGCCACGGCCGTCCGAGCTTGCGGGACCCGGGGGCAGGTCGGTGCAGTGACGGACTGCACGGTCGCCGTGGAACGAGTCAACGCGGCGGCACGGTCGTCGTCGCCGTGCCGCCGCGTTGCTCACCCATGCCCCACCCCCGTGTGCCCGGCCTCAGTCGATGCACGCGCCTTGCAGCTGGTCGCCCGCAGCCCTCGGCACCGCCGTCGCCGTCGCCGTCGTACGTCCCACGTCGCTCCAGGTCGTGAGGCGAAGAGCACCGGGGACCACGACGATGCCCCCGCGGCTCGACGGTGACCGTTCTTCGTCAGCTCGCCGGCGACGTGGCCACCCTGACCGTGTCCAGCTGCGCGGCGGTGGCGTCCGGCAGGTTCATGCCCGCTTCCCGGCCGGTGGTGAGATAGCGCAGCACCGGTTCGGTGAGACGTTCGCCGGGCGCGACGGCGGGAATGCCGGGCGGGTAGGGAGTGATCATTTCGGCTGCGATGCGGCCCGCCGCCTCGGTGATCGGTACGTGCTCCGCAGGCCCGAAGAAGGCGTCCCGCGGCAGCCGAACCTGCTCCATGCGCAGGTCGGCCGGCGCCGGCACGTCCACCCGGGGGCCGGGCGGAAGTCCGGCAGCGGCCTGGACCAGGGCCTTCAAGGCAGCCACCAGTTCCCCGGTCGTGTCCGGATCGTCGCCGTGCGTGATCTGGGCGCTGATGCGGCGGTGATCCACCAGGTGGGCATCGATCGCGTGGTGTTCGCGCAACCAGTCGGCGGCCCGGTACCCGGTGATCTCGAGGGCGGAAACGTCGATGACCACCGGTAGGGGGTCGAAATCGTCCGCGCGTCCCGGGCCGCAGAAGTCGTCACGGTCGTTCACATGGAGGCCGTCGATGTCCTCGACGGCCGACCGGACGCCGGCCGCCAGTTCCAGCGCTCCGCCCACGAGTTCCCGGCCGTGCAGGGCCATCTGGCGACGCCAGCCGTCCAGGCCGGCGTAGATGAGGACGGACGGGCTGGTGGTGCTCAGCAGATCGGAACGCATCTTCAGCAGCTCCGGCGGGACGAGATCACCCTGTAGATGGAAAACGGACCCCTGCTCCAGGCCGCTGCCCATCTTGTGGATGCTGGTGACGCAGATGTCGGCGCCCGCGTCCATCGCCCACGACGGCAGGTCCGGGTGGAAGGGGAGGTGGGCGCCCCACGCCTCGTCGACGATCAAGGGCAGACCGCGCCGGTGACAGACCTCGGCGACCGACCGCAGGTCAGCGCAGGCGCCGTACGGGGTGGGGCTGGTGATCAGCGCGCCCTTGGCGTCGGGGTGGGCCTGGAAAGCCGCCTCGAAGTCGCCGGCCGCCGGCGGATGGGCGATCGACAGCTCGGCGTCCCAGCGCGGCTCCACCCAGACGGGCTCGATCCCGGACAGCACCAGCCCGGACACGACCGACTTGTGCGCGTCCCGGCCGATCAACAGCTTCTCGTGCGGTCCGGCGACCGCCAGCATCGCCGCCTTGACCGACAGCGAACTGCCGCACGTCGTGAAAAAGGTGTGCTCGGCACGGACCGCGTCCGCCATCAACTGCTCGGCCCGCTCCAGCACCCGCCCACGAGTGAGCCGGTCGTCCAAGCCGCCCGAGGCCAGCAGATCGCCGAGGAAGACCGCGTCACCGAGGACCTCCCGCACCGCGGGATCAGCACCGCGTGCCTGCTTGTGACCGGGCGGGGTGAACGACAGTTGGCCCGTACGGCGGTACTCGATCAGCGCTTCGAGAACGGGTGCTCGGGTGTGGTCGACAGCCATGCCGGCACGGATTCCCCCGACCGCCGGCTTCAATCGGCGCCCCGTGCCGATACCAGGAGGTGAGGGTCCGCACGGATGGATGAACGAACCCGTCAGGTGGCAAGGAGTGAGTCGTCTTCGGTACGGGCACCGGGCAGGCGGTGCCGGGCCGCGATGAGGGCGGCGTCTACATCGCTGGTTCCAGTCGCCACGCACAGCGTGTAAGCGATGTCGTTCATCCGCCGGCGCACCTCTTCATGGCCCTCGTCCGCGTGCAGGACGCGCAGCGTCTCGTACTGTTCGATCAAGTTCTTCAGCACAGCGGGGTGTGCCATGAGCATCGCAGGTCTCCCTTGCAGTCACCACTCACATGGGTCGTCCACCGGCGCATGTGCCCCGCCTTGCGGACACCATTCCCGTGTCGCCGGGTCGTGCCGCTGTCGCGGTCCCGACCAGGCGTCGATCCTGTGATCCCGACCAGGCGTCGATCCTGTGATGACGCCACACCGTGTGCCGTGTCGTGAACCGGATAGGCGGCGGTGCCCGGGGTAGAACGATGTCGGCTCCTAGTGCCAAGGGAGCTGGAGCAGGCCCGGACCGGGCGGCTCCCGGTATGAACGAAGGATCGATCGATGGCCAGCGGCACCGTGAAGTGGTTCAACTCCGAGAAGGGATACGGCTTCATCGCCCAGGAGGGCGGAGGACCTGACGTCTTCGCACACTATTCCGAGATCCAGGGCGGCGGATTCCGCGAGCTCACCGAGGGCGAGCGCGTCACCTTCGAGATCGGGCAGGGCCACAAGGGGCCGCAGGCCCAGAACATCGTCCGCGGCTGACCAGCCGTACCCCTCACGGGCCAGGGCGGCTGCCGTCGGACGGCCGCCCTGGGACGCGGGCTGCGGCGTCCGTGCCCTCCTGTTTCTTCGGCTCGCGCACCAGCGCGGCCGGGTCGTAGGCGACGACCTCCACCTCCCGGTCGGCGCAGGGGAGGGTGCGGGAGACGACGTACTGCTTCAGGTGGGCGTGAGGGCTGGTGACGCGTCAGAACCCAGCCGCACCTGTAGGTGCGGGCCGGTGGCGGCGGCCGGTTCTCGCGCGGTCAGGCCGGCTGCCACAGTTCGATCCGATTGCCCTCAGGATCGGTAACCCAACCGAACCGACCGACGCCCGCCATTTCCTGGGTCTCCGGGGCTACGTCCGCTCCCTGGGCGCGCAGTTGCGCGAGCATCGCGTCCAGGTCACGGACTCGGAAGTTGAGCATGGTCTGCTGGGCGCGGGACCCGAAGTAGTCGGTCTCGGACTCGAAGGTCGCGAAGACCGTCACCCCGGCTTCCTGACGCCACAGGCCGTTCTCGTCGGCGTCCAGGCCCAGGCAGTCGCGGTACCACGCACTCAAGGCCGCAGGGTCGCCGGCCCGCATGAAGTATCCGCCGATTCCCAGCACACGTTCCATGTCCCCATCTTGTCAGGGCGGCGACCGGGCGGGCAGGCACCACACCATGACCCGGGCCGGACCCGTCTCGACGGCGGTCAGCACATCACCGCCGCGATCACCCTCGATGCCGTCGAGGACCTGGGGCTTGCCGAAGGCTCCGCGGTGCACGCGGATCTGGTTACGGACCACGCGGAGCCTCCGGGCGTGGCGGTTCCGCCTGACGCGCCCGCCGCACCGCACCGTTCGGACCCGGTGTCGGCGAGTGCCATGCGGTGCCGTGACCGGAGGCGTCCGACCGGTGCGTGCGGAGGGCCGTACGACCCGGGCGAAGTACTCCGGCGCCGCCATGCCGTCGACGGCCTCGCGGTCGGCGACCTCGGCGGTCACGGCATCAGTCTGTCGGCAGGCCTGCTGATGCGGCGAGGCTGCCCAGTGCTGCGTGGAGCGCTTCCCGCTGGGAGTCGTCGAGGCGGGCGGAGAGTTCCTCGTCCAGGGCCCGGGCCTCGGCGGCGCAGCCGGACAGGAGTTCATGGCCCCGGTCGGTGAGGGAGCTTCAGCGTGGTGGGGCTGGTTCGGCTGCCCGCCCCGGCCCTGAACCCGGGGGAGTCGGTCCACTCCGGTGTCGTCCTGTACGCCCGTGCCCACGCCGCCCGGGCCGTCCCTCTCAGCGCGGTCGTTCTGGTGCTTCTGGCCGCCGGCTCCTGGGACCTGCCCGGTCCGGTGCTGATGGTCGCGGGTCTGGCGCAGCTCGGCGACGCGGCCATCGGAGCCGCCCGCCGCAACGTGGGCATGCTGATCAGCGCGAGCGGGCTCGCCGCGGTCCATCTGGTGTCGGCCCTGTGGCTGCTGTCCCGCTGAGCCACACGGGGCCGCAGGGGGGTGTGCGAGGATCCCGGTGTGAACGATCTGCATCTTCGCCGTGCAGGTGAGGCGGACCTGGCCGTCCTGGTGCGCCTCCGTGACGACGCGGCACGCTGGATGCTGGCCCGCGGTATCACCGGACAGTGGCGGCCGGGAGAGCTGGACACGGGCCACTTCTCCCGGGTCATGGAGTACGGCGAGGTCTGGCTCGCGGAGGCCGGCGGGCGCGTCGCCGGGGCCTGGGAGCTGTGGTGGGAGGACGAGGGCGCCTGGGGGCCGCAGCCGCCCGTGGCCGGCTATGTGCACCGGCTCATGGTGGACCGGGGCGTCGCCGGGCCGGGGACGGGGAAGGCGCTGCTGAACGCGGCGGAACACCGGGTGGCGGCGGTGGGCAGGACCTGTGTACGCCTGGACTGCTTGGCCGGAAACGCGCGGCTCAACGCCTATTACCGGCACGCTGGTTACCGCGTGGTGGGCCTCAAGGAGGGCAAGCCACAGCCGGGCGGGACGCCGAAGTCCTTCACGCTGCTGGAGAAACAGCTTCGGTAGGCATGGTGGGGCCCGGGGCCCTGCTGGAGGCGTTCGGTCCTTGGCACTCCAGGCGCGTTCGCCGTCGGTAGCGTGATCGAGTCGGCGCAGGCCGTCCTCCGCGCGGCACTTCAGCAGCTCCGTGACCTTCTGTGGGATCGGGCAACGTCAGCCACTGCGACGGCGTACGCCCGTACAGGCGAGCACCACCGTCGGCATCGACACCCATTATTGGTCTGGCCGTGCCGTGACCACACGCATGTCCCCTGGTCGGGGACGCGTCCTCGCAGGGCGGCTGGGATCAGTCCGGAAACGCTGGGAAGAGAGTGAGGGGTTGGCGATGGATCTGGTACTCGACCCGCCGCGCGGAGTTGCGCCGATCCTGCTCGGCATGACGCTCGACGAGGCGGTTGCCGCGGCGTCCGACTGGGGCGAGCCCCGCGTGCCGCGACGCCCGGGCCGAAATTCGGCGAAGGCGTCCTGGACCCTCGACCACGTTTCCGTACAGGCCCTGGCCGAGGACGGAATCCATGTCACCGCCGTCGAGTTGTGGTGGCCCGGTGAGGGCCGTGTGTCCGGCACACGCGTCCTGCTCGAGGGGGACGAGGTGTTCACCACACCCGCCGCGACCCTCTTCCAGCGAGCCGCCGAGCGAGGCAGCACGGTCGATACGTCGCAGCCCGAGTACCCCGTGATCCCCGGGGTGTCGCTGGGCTTCACCCGACAGACCTCACAGAACGTCGAGCGTGACGCCGACGGCCTGCCGACGTGCGTCACCTCGGTCCTGGTGGGAGACGAGAACTACTACACCTACCTTTACGAAGAAGGCGGTCGACAGCGTCTCGATGCGAAGTGACCGGGCCGGAAGGCATGACGGAGCTTTTGTCGCCGCGTGCACATCGGCCACGAGGAGCTGAGTGTCACGGGGCGGCGGGTGGTTGCCGGTAGACGGCGGCCAGGGCGGTGATGGTCTGCGCCATGGCTGCTCTGAGTCCGGCGGGGGCTACCACCTCGGCTTCTGCGCCGAGCCGTAGGAGCATGCCGACGGCGTGTTCGATGGACTCGGTGGGGACGACGACCTGGATGCGTCCGTCGGCGTCCGGCGGGCCGGCGCTGTCCTGGGCGGCGCGTGCCACTGCCGGTTCCCAGAGGTCGGGCAGCTGGTTCAGGATCCGTGGTGAGAGCCGTACCACCGCCTCGCCCGTGTGCCGGCGGGCGTCGAAGTCGGCCAGGTAGGACTGCCAGTGCGCGGCCAGGTCGAAGTCGGCGGGCCGCTCGAAGCGTTCCTCCAGCACCTGGATCCGCAGGATGTGGGAGATGCGGTAGGTGCGCACCTGCTCCCGTCGGCCCGCGACCAGGTACCAGCGGCCGGACTTGAGTACCAGCCCGTAGGGCTCCAGGGTCCGGGTGACTTCCTGGGGAGCTTTCCACCGCCGGTAGCGGACGCGGATGCGACGTTGCCGCCATACGGCGTCGCTCACGGCGGCCAGGTGCGGGGTGGAGTCTGCTTCGGCGTACCAGCCGGAGGTGTCGAGGTGGAACCGCTGCCGTATCCGTGCGGTGTCCTCGCGTAGTTCGTCGGGCAGTGCCGCCGCCAGCTTGAGCTGGGCGGTGGCGAGTACGGTGCCGAGCCCGAGGTCCGCGGCCGGCCCGGGCAGTCCGGCCAGCCAGAGCGCCTCCGCCTCCTGGCGGGTCAGCCCGGTCAGGCGGGTGCGGTAGCCGTCGACGAGCCGATAACCGCCGTCGTGACCGGGCTCGCCGTAGAGGGGGACTCCGGCGGCGGCGAGCGATTCGATGTCCCGGTACATCGTGCGGACGGACACCTCCAGCTCGTCGGCCAGCTGTCGGGCGGTCATCCGGCCGCGGGCCTGGAGCAGCAACAGGATGTTCAGCAGTCGACTCGCACGCACGGGGCAAGTCTGCCGCACTCCACTGACATGGGATGTCAGGGAATCCGGATTAGCTTTCCGGCCGTGCGCACACCCAGCGCACCGGACACGGCAAAGGACAGGCGCAGATGAGTACTTCATCCCTCCGCAAACCCGGCATCGGCGACTTCGACTTCCTCGTGGGCACCTGGGAGGTGACGAACCGGCGGCTGATCGCGCCGCTGACCGGCAGCACCGAGTGGGACGAGTTCCCGGGCACCGTGGTCTGTCACGGCACTCTGTTCGGCGGAGCCGCCAACCTTGACGAGATCAGCTTTCCGACCAGAGGGTTCAGCGGCCTGACGCTCCGCCTGTTCGACCCGGTCCACGCGCAGTGGTCCCTGAACTGGGTGAGCAGCCGGACCGGGCTGCTGCAGCCGCCCGTCGTCGGCCGGTTCCGCGACGACGGATGCGGCGAGTTCCACGGCGAGGACACCCACGACGGCAGGCCGGTGCTGTGCCGCTTCGTCTGGTCGCGGATCACCCCGACGTCGGCCCGCTGGGAACAGGCGTTCTCGGCCGACGGCGGGCAGAGCTGGGAGACCAACTGGACGATGGACTTCCGCCGGACCGGGGAAGGCTCCGCGTGAGCAGGGTGCAGGCCACGCGGGAAGGCGCGGCCCCGCCGGCCGGGACACTGACCGTGTGGCAGGGAGCGGCGCTGTACGTCGGCGCCGTCCTCGGCACCGGTGTGATCGCCCTCCCCGCGCTGGCGGCACGGGCGGCCGGACCGGCCTCGCTGCTGGCCTGGCTCGCACTGGTCCTGCTGTCGGTGCCCCTGGCGACCACGTTCGCCGCGCTGGGCGCCCGGTACCCGGACGGCGGCGGCGTCTCCACCTACGTCCGGCATGCCTTCGGCGCACGGGCGGCGGCGGTGGTCGGCTGGTGCTTCTACTTCGCCGTACCCGCCGGTGCTCCGGCAGCGGGGATGTTCGCCGGCGCCTACGTCGAGGCGTCGGTCGGCGGCGGCCGACGCACGGTGGTGGCCACTGCGGCCGTGCTGGTGATTCTCGTCGCGGTGGCCAATGGCTTCGGAGTGAGTTTCACGGGCCGTATGCAACTCGCGCTCGCGGTGGGGCTTGTGGTGCTGTTGCTGGCCGCCGTGGTCAGCGCACTGCCGCACGCGCACGTGCGCAACCTGCGGCCCTTCGCACCGCACGGTTGGCCCGCGATCGGCTCGGCCGCGGCACTGCTGGTGTGGAGCTTCGCAGGCTGGGAGGCCATCACCCACCTGGCAGCCGATTTCCGCCGTCCGGCGCGAGATCTGCCCCGGGCGGCCGGCCTGGCGGTCGCCGTGGTCGGCGTGCTCTACCTCGCCGTCGCCGCCACCAGCGTGCTCGTACTCGGTCCGGCCGCAGGCACCGTCGGCGCCCCGCTGGCCGAACTGCTCGCCCTCGGCCTCGGCGGAGGCGTTCACGCACTGGCCGCAGCCGCTGCCGTGCTGCTCACTCTCGGCACGATGAACGCCTACTTCGCCGGAGCGGCGAAACTGGGCGCGGCGCTCGGCCGGGACGGCGCGCTGCCCCTCTGGTTCAGTCAGGGAAGCAGTGTCGGCGAGGTGCCGCGGCGCAGCCTGGCCGTCGTGTCGGGGCTGTCGTATCTCGCCCTCGCCGCCACCACGGCCGCCGCCGTCGGCCCGCGGCCGCTGGTCCTGCTCACCACCGGATCGTTCGTGACCGTGTACGCCCTGGGTACCGCCGCCGCCCTGCGCCTGCTTCCTCGTGGCGCCCTGCCCCACCGTTCGGCACTTGTCGCGCTCGTCGCGGTGGCGGTGCTGCTCGTCATGACGGGCTGGTACCTGCTCTGGCCGCTGATGGTCACTGCCGGCGCACTGGGCTACCTGCGGTGGCGCCGTGCGGCAGGTTCTCCCGTGTCCTGACGTGACCGGCGTTCCGCATCAGATCAATGGCCTTGGGGCGGCCACCGCGGCTGCGGCGGTCGCCCCGGGTGCCGCGGGACGCGGGGGTCTGCGCGTTCGGACGCCGGTGGTGGTCGAGCCCCGGCGTCCTGGGGAGGCTACTGCTGGGCGCCTTCGGCCAGGGTGTGCGCCACCAGGGCGTTGGCGTGACCGTGTCCCAGGCCGTGTTCGGTCTTGAGCCAGGTGACGAGTTCCATGTGCTTGGTCAGCGGCGAGGTGCGGATCAGGTCCTTCCACTCGGCTATCGGGCGACCGTACTTCTTCTCGATCGAGGGGAAGTAGCTGGCGGGGCCCTTGACCGGTGCAGCCATGGCGCAATCTCCTGTCGGTTCGGTTCGGTTCGGTTCGGTTGCGGGGTGTGCGGCGGTGCGGGTGGCGAAGCGGGATCGAGTGGCTACTGCCGCGTCAGGGAAGCCGATCGGGCCAGTCGGACCGTCAGGGCGCTGAGCCACAGCAGGCCGAGTCCCGCCCCGGCGGTGAAGGCCGCCACCGTGACGGACGAGGCCGCGAAGCCGGCGAGGACGCCCGCCGGCACGAGCCGGGAGGCAAGGGTCCAGCCGCGCTGACCCAGGGCGGTGAAGTGCCGGGCCAGGACCAGGGACGCGGCGCACAGCGCGAGGTAACCGGTCATGGCGCAGGCCATGTGGATGGCGCCGTGCGTGCTCAGGGTCCCGGCGGGTGCCTCGGGAGCGCCTGCCGGAAAGCCGGCTCCGGGGTCGGGCGCGAAGAGGGCGGCGAGGAGGAACGAGGCGCCGAAGACGCCGACCAGACGCGGTGCCCAGGTGGCGCCCGGCGTGCCACGCAGCACCTGACGCAGCCCGGCCGCTCCGGCGATGGTCAGCGTGCCGGTCAGCAGGAAGACGGTGACCTGGATCCAGCCGAGGGCGCCGAGGCTGAGCTGACTGATCGCGTTGCGGGAGAAGTCGAATCCCTGCCGGGTCAGGCCCTGGAGGAGTCCCGCGCCGAGGAAGAGGGGGCCTGCCGCGATGCCGCCGGCCAGCAGGAGTCCCGCTGCGGGCCGGGCCGGGGTCGTCTTTGCGGCGGCCCGGGGGCTGATCGCGTGGGTCATGCGGGACCTTCCTTGTCCGGAACAGCGACGGAACTAGACGGTGTAGTACCGGGTGGGAACTGGACGGTACAGTACTCGTAGTCAAACTGGACTGTCCAGTACTCATCGAGGGAGGCGTCATGGACCCCACCACGCAAGGCCGGTCCGCGCGCAAACACCAGGCGATCATGGAGGCCGCGACCCAGGTGTTCCTGGAGAAGGGCTATCCCGGCACGAGCATGGACGACATCGCCAAGCTGGCCGCGGTGTCCAAGCAGACCGTGTACAAGCACTTCGCCGACAAGGAGAAGCTGTTCGCGGAGATCGTCCTGGCCACCACCGACCGGGTCGACGCCATGGTCGATCTGGTGGCCGACATCCCCGCCGACGCCGCCTCCATGGAGGAGAACCTGAACCGGCTCGCCCGCCGGTTCCTGGGTGCCCTCACCCAGCCCGAGGTCCTCCAGCTGCGGCGCCTGATCATCGCCAACGCCGAAGCCTTCCCCGAACTGGGCACCGCCTGGTACGAAAGGGGCTTCGAGCGGGTCCTGGACACGCTGGCGGCCACTTTCGGGCGCCTGGCCGGCCAGGGGCTGCTCCGCACGGACGACCCGCTCCTGGCGGCCAACCACTTCGCCGGTCTGCTGCTGTGGATCCCGGTGAACAAGGCGATGTTCACCGGCTCGCTCCAGCACACCGAAGCCGACCTCGATCACTACACAGCTGCCGGTGTCCGGGCCTTCCTTGCCGCATACCGCTGACGCCACGCCGAAGCGCCGCATCCGACGGACGCCGAAGAGGCCCGCATGCCCTGGTGCGAACGCCCCGTGGAACGCGACGGCGTCCGCCTCTCCCGCCGGGACCGGGGCGGACAGGGCCGGCCCGCCGTCCTGCTCCACGGCCGGGCACGCCGGCGAACGGGACGACCTCGCCCGAACCTCGAGGCACGGCTACCGTGTCGTCGCTGTGGACCAGCGCGGTCACGACGCCTGCGAACGCCCCCCGCGCGATGAGAGCCGCGCCGCCCACGTCGTCGGCATCACGGCCGTCGCAGACCAACTCCACCTGGACCGGCCCGCCCTGTGGGCCGGTCCCCGGGCGGCCGCACCACCATGCCCACCGTCGCCGCGCATCCCGGCCCGGTCGGTGCGCTCGCCTTCGTCGAGGCGGGCCCCGGCGGTCCGAACCCGAACGTGAAGGCCGAGACCGGCGCCTTGCTCGACGGACGGCCGACACCGTTCCCCTCACGCCGGGCGGCCCTCGACTTCTTCGACGGCGGAGCGGTCGGCGAGTCCTGGGCCGCCGGCCCGGAGAAACGGAACGACGGACGGTGGCCGCGTTTCGACCACGAGGTGATGGTCGCCCCACCGGCCGAGAACGCCCGCCGGTCCTTCTGGGATGAGTGGACGAGCATCACCTGCCCGACCCCTCGAGCGTCGGCGCCCGGCGTCTCGGAAACGAAGCGTTCTGCTGTCAGCCGAGACTGCCCCGCCGTCCGTGGCCCAGGCGACAGGATCGTCCCATGCAACCGGTCTTCGTTCTCGTACACAGTCCGTCCGTGGGTCCCTCGACCTGGCAGCCTGTGGCCGATCACCTGATGGCGGCGGGACACCAGGTACGGGTGCCGTCCCTGCTGCACGTCAGCGAGGGAGCTCCGCCCTTCTGGCCCCGTGTCGCGGAGGCCGTACGCGACGATCTGCGGCAGGTTCCGACCGGCAACCCCGTCTCGCTGGTGGTGCACAGCAACGCAGGCCTGTTTCTCCCGGTGATCCGCTCGGCCCTCGACCATCCGGTGGCCGGCTCGGTGTTCGTCGATGCCGCACTGCCGGCCCGGAGCGGACCGACCCCTGTCGCCACCCCCGAGTTGTTGGAGTTCCTCCGCCCGAAGGCTGTGCACGGCCGGCTGCCGCGCTGGACCGATTGGTGGGACGAAGCCGACGTGGCACCGATGTTCTCTGATCCGACGGTGCGGCAGACAGTCGTCGAGGAGCAGCCAAGCCTGCCGCTGTCCTACTACGAGCAGTACGTCCCGGTCCCCGACGCCTGGGACGACCACCCCTGTTCCTACTTGCTGTTCGGCCCTCCGTATGACGACTTTGCCACCGAGGCGCAGGAACGCGGCTGGCGCGTGGCGCACCTGCCCGGCGCACATCTCCACCAGATCGTCGATCCCGTGGGCACGGCCCGGCAGCTCGTCGAACTCGCGACTGCATACTGACTGTCATGGCCACCTATGACACGCTCGGCGCGACCTACTCCCGGACACGGCAGCCTGACCCGCGGATAGCAGCCCAGATCCACGGCGCTGTCGGGGACGCCGCCGACGTGATCAACGTCGGAGCGGGCAGCGGTTCCTACGAGCCGCCGCAGACGGTCCTCGCGGTCGAACCCAGCGGGGTCATGATCAGCCAGCGTCCGGCGGGAGCCGCACCGGCGGTGCGGGCGGTCGCGGAACATCTCCCGCTGGGCGACAACGCCGCCGATGTGGTGATGGCGTTGCTGACCGTGCACCACTGGGCCGACCTGAGGGCCGGCATCGAAGAACTGCGCAGGGTGGCCCGCCGCCGGATCGTCGTCCTGACCTGGGACCAGGACATCTTCCGCGAGCGGTTCTGGCTCGTACGTGACTATCTCCCCGAGGCCGCCGCGTTCGACGACGCCCGCGCCGTCCCTCCCGGCCGGCTCGTCGACTTGCTCGGCGGGGGACGCCAGGAGCCGGTCCCCGTTCCCCACGACTGCATCGACGGCTTCGGCGCCGCATACTGGCGCCGCCCCCATGCCTACCTCGACCCGCATGTCCGCGCGAGCATCTCCATGCTGGCCCAGACCGGCGACCAGGCACTCGAGGCGGGGCTTGCCCGGCTCGCGGATGACTTGTCGGCCGGTCGCTGGCACACCCGCTACGCCGACCTGCTCGGCCACGAGACCACGGATGTCGGCTACCGGCTCATCGTGAGCGACCTCTGACCACGTACGGGGTCCGGGCAGCCGTCGTCCACCCGAGAGGGCCGTCGCCGCGATCCGGCCTGGCCCGGTCCGTGATCCGCCGGGCGGCTGCACGGCAACGACCCAGGCCTTGTAGCCGAGTTGCCTCAGGATCCGGTCCTGCGGCGCCGTAATCGCACCACCTTCGACTGGGACGACTCCTGGCGCCTCGACGGAGGGGAAACTCATTTCGGCAGTCCGGCAGTCCGGCAGTCCAGCAGTCCGGCTGAGCGGCAGGCTCTCCGGCGACTTCACCTTCATGCTGGGGCGCTGAGTTCTCCTGGTCCGGTGTGGGCGGGATGGGTAGATTCCCGCATCGGGAGCATGGAGACGGGCTCGGACAAGCCGACGGGAGGCGCACTGAGATGGCAGAGAGTGTCGGCCGGACACCGGCTGCCTGGCCCGACAGGGTGTGGCGCAAGGCTCGCTGGGCATTGCTCTCGGTGCTGCTGCTCTCGTTCGTCACCACGCTGCTGCACGTCGTACCGGCCCACGGATCCACGCACGCGCTGGTGACGGACATCAGGGCCGGGCGCACGCACACGGTGCAGACGGACGCCCAGGGCAGGGTTGTCACCGTGCGTTGGAACACCGGCCTGCTCGACGACCACAGTTACGTCTACCGGCCGACATCCTTCGTCGCGGGCACCCATGAGGCCGACCTGGACCTCAGGGCGACCGTGGACCGGGCAGCGGGTGCCTCCGCGCGGTCGGTGCGCTTCAGCGAGTACGACGCCACCTACGGCGCCGGAGGCCTGAGCCTGCTGTTCCCCGTCGGCTACGTCCTGCTCGTTCCCTGGACTTGGCTCAGGCTTCTGGTGATGTCCACGGGGGTCGTCGTCCTGATCCGGATGATCACCGCCCGTCGTCACCGTCTGGCCACCGGCCCGGCCTGGGTCCTGGCCGCACTCGTCACCGGTGCGGGCTTCGTGGGATACCTCTGGGTCGAATCCGGGCAGCAGCGATCGCCTGCCAAGGC
Organism: Streptomyces sp. NPDC052301; assembly: GCF_044593395.1. Taxonomy (NCBI): domain Bacteria; kingdom Bacillati; phylum Actinomycetota; class Actinomycetes; order Kitasatosporales; family Streptomycetaceae; genus Streptomyces; species Streptomyces sp. NPDC052301. Next base: position 163,428 of record NZ_JBIUBE010000015.1, read on the forward strand.
CCCGCATCGGCGCGGCGCGTGGCTGGCCTCGCTGGCCTCCGCTGCCTCCACGGCCGCCCTCGCAGCCACCGTGCTTCTCGCAGCCGGTCGGCTGTGATCCGGTGGGGCGGGGCGGGAGGAGTCGCGGTGCCGGGCTGCGGCCCGGCACCCGTCGGCAGAGGGCGGGTCGGTCTGCCCATCCGACCTGCGCAGGTGGGGTTCACCGGCGCATTGCTTGCGCGGAGCACAGGGGCACGGCCTGCGCTGTGCGTATGTCACCCGGCCCGTGGGCGATCCGCCCACCTCCGACGACAGCTTCGACGTGTACGCCCGCAGTCCGGCTGATCCGGCCGACCAACTCGACGAACGCCGCGAGGCTTTACGGCTGCTGTTCGCCCTGCTCGCGATTGAACCTCCTCAGCGCCGCCTGTGCGGACCCAGGCTCAGCAGCACCGTGCCGAGCTGGGCCGAAGTGAGTGCCGGTGTGGGCAGAGGGGGTGTGGCCGAGCCGGCGCGAAGGCCGTCCAGGAGCAGGGAGAGCGGGCGGAGCCAGGCATCCGGGGCGACCGTGGTGAGCGCGGGCACTGCCCGGCCCAGTGCTGCCAGGGCGAAGAGCACGTCCTCGGTGGTGAGGTCCGGGCGGATGATGCCCTGCTGCTGACCGCGCCGGAGCAGTCCGTCGATGGTTTCCCGGTTGTGGGCGTGGATCGCCTCCAGGGAAGTGACGCCTTCCAGGTGCGTGGTCATGAGGTCGTTGGTGCCGCGGTCCGCGGCCAGGCCCGCGAACACCGTCCGCAGGTAATCCGTGAGTCCTTCCCATGCGTCTTCGGCGGTTCGTGCCCGCTCGCCCGCCGCCATGGTTTCGGTGAGCGCATCCCGGAAGACCTCGTCGACGAGCGCGGCACGGGTCGGGAAGTGACGATAGAGGGTGGCGTTGCCCACACCGGCCCGCCGGGCGATGTCGTCGAGGGGGGCATCCAGGCCCTGCTCGGCGAAGACCTCGCGGGCCTTGTCCGTCAGCAACTTCCGGTTGCGCAGCGCGTCGCGGCGTCCTACCGGCGGACGGTCGCCCATCGTGTCTCCCTCTTCCTCTGCCCGTACCGGGGATCCCTCCCCGGTACGGATGTTATCGTCAACCGAGTAAGCGGGGACTGTTCCCCGTTTCGTCTCGCGCGGACGGGTCGTTCGCGGTCGTTCGTAGGGAAGGGGAAGACGTGTCCGGCAGCGCACTCGTGCTCGGCGGCGGCGGACCGGTGGGCGGGGCCTGGTTGACCGGAGTACTCGCCGGGCTCACCGAGGCCGGGATCGATCTCGCCGGCGCCGACGTCGTGATCGGGACCTCCGCCGGTGCCGTCTTCGGATCCCGGCTCCTGTCCGGCGTTCCGGCTGCAGAGCTGTACGAGCGCCAGCTCTCCGGTGCGGACGCGGTCCGTCTGCCGGTGACAGTGCGCCAGACGGCTCGCTTCCTGTGGGCGGCGCTCGGCTCCCGCGATCCCGAGCGGTCCATCGAACGCCTGGCCCAGGCAGCGACACGCGCCCGGACCGGTGCGGAATCGGAGGTGTTCGACACGGTCGGCGCATTGCTGGGCGACGTGGACGACTGGCCCGAGCGAGAGCTGAGAATCACCGCGATCGACGCGCGGACCGGACAACTCGAGGTGTTCGATTCGCACTCCGGGGTGACGCTTCTCGAAGCGGTCGCGGCGAGCTGCGCCGTGCCCGTCGTATGGCCGCCGGTCACCGTAGCGGGGCGTCGCTGGGTGGACGGTGGCAGTCGTTCGACCGCCAACCTCCAGCTCGCACGCGAGTACAGCCGGGTACTGGCGGTCGTGCCGATCCCTCAGGCGGTCGGTCCCCATCCGAGCGCCTCGCAGCAGGCCGCGGAACTGTCCGACGGCGGGGCACGCGTCGTCCTGCTGTCCCCGGACCGTGCCGCGCGCCGCACCATGGGCCGCAACATGACGGACGACACGCGCCGCCCGGCTGCCGCCCGCGCGGGCCACGCCCAGGCCAGTGCACTGGCCTCTTCGGTAGCGGACCGCTGGCAAGGGTGACGTGCGTGCGAATGATCCACCGATCACGAGGTGGGGGGCGAAAAAGGGTTCGTCGCCTGTCGTCCAGCGGCGCTAGCCTCGCCGATCATGGGAGCACGAGCGCAGTACGTGGTGGTCGAGAACGGCACCTGGCAGCGGTACTGCTCGCACTGCGCCGCCCACCGGGTGGTCGACGATCTGCTGCCCGGTCCGGTCGCGGCGACGCGCTGCTTCCGCGCCAACCGGGAGATCGACGAATGGCTCGACGACACGTGGTGCGAGGGCGCCGCGCTCGTCGACCATGACCGCCGGATCCTGCTCTGGTTCGCGTTCGCGGACGGCTGGGCCGACCACCTCGCCGCCCGCGCCGTGCTGGCCCGGACATGGCCCGGCTGGGATGTCCGCTTCGCACACGACGGCATGGGCGATCTGACGCACCACCTGGGCCTCGGCAGGGACCTGACCCGCGCGCCGGACTGGTTCGAGACCATCGGGCCGTCCGGTTCGCGGGCACCGGGGACACCGAGCCCTGGACCGTCGTCTCCCTGCGCCTGCCCGCCGGCGGCGTTCGTGCGTGGGGCAGCGCTTGGGAGCCTGTCGATCACGTCGCCGGCGGTCCCGGCCTGATCGACCTGCTCGGCGCGTCGTCCACCGGCCCTCCGTCCACGGACATGCCGTACGGCGGCGTCCATTTCGATCCGCAGGTGCGCACCGTCTCGCTCTGGGCCGTGCAGACCGTGGCCGGCATCCACAACTGGCCGCTGCCGGGCTGGGAGAACTGGGTGCTCGACTTCCGCGGCGACGACCACACCCGGCAAACCGGCCTGCTTCCCGCGGACTTCGCCTTCCCGCAGTCTTCGCTCGCGACCGCACTACGGCGGCTCAGCGAGGGCCTCGGCACCCCGCCGCCCGACCACGACGCGCTCCTTGGCCGCGCAACGGCGGCGCCTGGTCCGGATGGCACCGCCCCCGTGGTGGACCCCGCTGCCCTGCAACCGCACGAACCGGCCGATCCCACCCCGGCCGAACTCGCCGAGCTGCGCACGGCACTCCGAGCGCTGGTCGCGCAGGCGGAGACCGACTGACCACCGAACGTGAGGTGGCGGTCCGCTCCGGTCGGGGAACCGGGCGCGGACCGCCACGGGGTCATACCGCCGACCCGGGGCGTTGTTCAGACGGCGGCGGCCTGGGAAGCGGCGCGCAGCGGTGCGAGCGCGGTGCTCCAGGCGACGACCTGATCCAGCAGTGTGTCCAGCGCGGCGACGCTGTGGTCGGCCGGCTGGAAGGCGGTGTAGTTCTCGAACTCGGTCATCAGTGACAGCGTGACCTGCTGGCCCACGTCGGCCATCCGCAGCGCACCGCAGATCAGCCGCAGTTGTTCGGCCGCCCGGGCGCCGCCGACGACGCCGTAGGAGACGAATCCGGCCGCCTTGTCGTTCCATTCCGCGTAGAGGTGGTCGAGGGCGTTCTTGAGCACCCCGGAGGTGGAGTGGTTGTACTCGGGGGTGACCATGACGAACCCGTCGAACGAGGCGATCCTGGCCGCCCAGGCCCGTGTGTGCGCGTGCTGGTAGTGGCCCTGCATGGCCGCCAGCGGCTCGTCCAGGTGGGGGAGCGGGTGGTCACGCAGGTCGATCAGCTCGAACTCGGCGTCGCCGCGGCGTGATGCGATGTCATGGACCCACGTGGCGACCTGTTCGCCGTTGCGGTTGGGGCGGGTGCTGCCGAGGATGATGCCGATCCTGATCATGTCCGGTTCTCCTGTTCGGTCTGTGAAGCGAGGTGTGGTGCGGCGAATCCGTCAGCGGGCGGCCGCGCCGCGCGGGGGTACGGAGCGCGTCAGGGGGCTCTCGTCGAGGTACCGGATCTCACGGAAGCGTTCGGTGAACCTCCAGCCGTCCGGGATCCGCCGGTAGCGGTCGTGTCAGATGGCGTGGTTCACCCCGGAACGGCCGTCGCCGCCGCGCCCGACCCCGGACATGTACGCACGCCCGGACGCGGTGTCACCGTCGAGGTGGATCACGCCCATGGGCGTCCTGCACCAGGAACTCCACGAAATCCGGTACCCGTCGGCCCCAGGGGCGGATCTGCTCCCGGCCGGACATCTCGGCGGGGATGTCCGGCATCCGCCACACGCCGTCCGGTGTGAACAGCGACGCGACACGGTCGTGGTCACGCATCATCACCGCGTCGGTGAACTCACCGCGCAGCGCCTCTGTCTCGACCCGGTCCGCGATCGTCCGAAAGTCGCTCATCGGTTCCTCCCTGCCACATCCACGGGGGAATGCTGTGCCGTCGTCAGCAGTACGACGGCGCAGCTCCCCGAGATGTCAGGCGAGACGCCGACCGCACATTCCGGTGCCCTGTCTCGTCGATCCGGTGAGCGCAGATCCGATCGATGCGGGACAAGGGGAGGACGGACCGTGACCACCGGAGACGATCAGAGCCTGGACGCGATCACGAGCGAGCGGCGTCAGCTGATCAATCTCGCCTACCGGCTGCTGGGCTCCCTGGCCGAGGCCGAGGACGCCGTCCAGGAGACCTACGCCCGCTGGTACGCCATGTCCCGCCGGCAGCAGGACGCCATCGAGTCCCCCGGCGCCTGGCTGACGAAGGTCGCGGGCCGCATCTGCCTGGACCTGCTCCGCTCGGCACGGGCCCGGCGCGAGCGCTACGTGGGCGAATGGATTCCCGAGCCGCTGCCCGAACCCTCCCAGTGGACGACCGGGCCGGCAGGCGGCGCCACGGCCGACCCGGCCGACCGGGTGACGCTCGACGAGTCGGTGAACATGGCCTTCCTCGTCGTGCTCGAATCGATGACCCCGGCCGAACGCGTCGCGTTCATCCTGCACGACGTCTTCCGCTACTCCTTCGCCGAAGTCGCCGAGATCGTCGGCCGCACCCCGGCGGCCTGCCGTCAGCTGGCCTCCTCCGCGCGCCGCCGCATCCGCGCCTCGCACACGCCGGAGACCCCGGCGGCCCACCAGGCCGGCATCGTCAGGGACTTCAGGCAGGCATGGCAGGCCAAGGACATCAGTGCCCTCATGGGCCTGCTCGATCCCGACGCCACAGTGATCGCCGACGGCGGCGGCCTCACCGGAGCCTCACTCCACCCCGTCGAAGGCAACGAGCGGATCGCGCGCCACCTGACGGACCTCTTCGCCAAGGCGCCCGGGGACCTGACCGTCATGGAGCGCACCGTCAACGGCCGGCCCGGCCTGGTCGCTCAGCAAGACGGCCGCACCGTGGCGGTGTACGCGTTCGACATCGTGGGGGACCACATCACTCACATCTGGGCCGTACTCAACCCCGACAAGCTCCGCCCCTGGACGACGGTCTGACAGCAGGTCGGCGCAGGCGCCGTTCCGTGCAGGTGGGTGCCCGCGGGGAACGGCTGGTCTCTGCGCGGCTGAGCACGGCCGTTCGGGTCAGCGGGCGTCATGGGGAGGCCGGCCGGTCTCTCCTGGACCGGCCGGCCCCGCCCCCGCACGGGCCCCCGGCTACCGCAGGTCGATGACCGTGCGCAGCTTCCCGCTGGTGGCCGTGCGTTCGAACGACTCCCGCGGCGTGGTCTCCACCGACAGGTCCAGGAGGCCCTCTGCCTCGGCCGAGGCCAGCTCCGGGATCTCGGCGATGAGCACCTCCCGCGCGGCAGCGGCGTCGCCGGCGTACTGCTCGTCGAGCCGGACCGTCAGCCGTTCCCGGCCGGCGCCGGGGGCGATCAGCAGCTGCACCTCGCCGTGGTAGGCGAGCCGCTCCTGCGCGGCCCGCAGGACGCGCCGGTAGTTGACGAAGTACGTGCCGACGCGCACCACATCACCGTAGCGCCCCAGCAGTTCCAGACGCGGTACGTGGCTGCCGCACGCGCACGGGCCCGGCACGGCGCGTCCCAGGTCACCGATCTCGTAGCGTTCCAGGCGCTGTCCGGACCGGGTCCGGGTGGTGAAGACCAGCCGTCCCGGCTCGCCCGGCGTCACCGGCCGGTCCTCCAGCGGATCGAGGATCTCCAGGGTGTGCAGCTCGGTCAGCACATGGTGGACCGAGCCCTCGCAGGCCGTGCACTGGTAGCCCAGCGGCCCCAGATCGGTGCTGCCGTACGCGGCGGACCGGATCGTCTCGACCCCGAACTCCTCGTGCAGCACGCGCCGTTGCTCGGCTGTGAAGTGCTCGCCGCCGTAGAACACCGTGCGGACGCCGCCGTAGGCACGCAGCCGGTCCGCTTCAGCGTGGAAGAGCTGCCACAGGTAGGACGGCATGCCGAAGACGGTGTCCACCCCATGGGCGACCAGGGCCTCGGCCACCACCGTGTGGTCGGGACCCGCGGCCATCGGGATCTGGGTGGCGCCGAGCCGCTCCAGGATGGAGAAGAAGCTGATGAAGCTGCCGTACATCCCACCGCAGTAGAACAGGTTGGCCGCCCGGTCGCGGGCCGGGTCGAATCCGGCGGCGAGCAGCCCGTGCGCCGCCGCGCGCATCTGGTTGTCGTAGTCGTCGCAGGTGAACACCGACAGGGCGGGCGCGCCGGTGGAACCTCCGCTGCGGAAGTACAGGTGCGCGTGGCGCGCGTCCAGCGTCGCCAGCGCGCGCTGCACACCCTCCTTGCCGAGCAGGGGTGCGTCCGGGGCCGGGGGCAGCACCGGGGGCGCCACCAGGTCGTCCAGACAGGCGACGGCACCGAAGTCGGAGCCGGGCGCGCGGACGCCGACCCGACGGCTGTAGCGCTGCAACGCGTAGACGCCGTCGTGCGGTTCGCCGTCGTAGCCGTCCAGCATGGAGCCGACCGGGGTGACGCGGGTGACGCCCGCGGCGAACAGGGCGCGGGAGAGCTCCGCCACATCGGCGCGCCCACCTGCGACGGCGGCGGTCTGGAGGTAGCGGCGCATCGGCCGCAGTGTCGCGGTGACGGCGTTCCGCGGCAGCGGCTTCACCCAGACGCTGCGGTGCAGTGGCGAGGCGTCGAGCGCGGGACGGGTGTCCGCGAGCACTCGCCAGGAGCCGTCCCGGGCGGCGAACACGCGGGTGAGACCGAGGTGTTGTTCGAGCCGCGCGAGCTGCTGCACGGTGGTGATCTCCGCCTGCTCGGCGGCGCCGGGCAGCGGCGCGGGCCGGGCGTCGGACACCTTCGACAGCCGCTCGGCGAACCGTCCGGCGACGGCGAAGAGTTCTTCGGCGTCGTCGGTGTCCAGGTAGACGACCTGCGGGCTGGAGCACGCCTGTTGCTCGAAGCGGCAGACGTCCTCGGCGAGGGCGTCGAGCAGCGTGTCGTCGGCAGCAGCCCCACGGGTCAGGTAGGCGAACGAGATCCGGTGCCCCCACTCGACCACGCGGCAGCCGGACGGCGCCAGTTCGCCCACCGCGCGTACGGCGTCCTCGCCACCCCACACGGCGATCGCATCGGCCTGCCCGCACAGTGCCTCGAGCCAGTCCCGGCGCGACGACGAGAAGCGCAGCACGACGACGCGTTCGGCGATCAGACCGGTCGCGTCTGCCGCCCCCAGCGCGGCGAGCAGCTCAGGGGCGAGATCGGTGTCGGCGCTGCTGGTCTTGAGGACGTTGAGGTTTCCGGCCAGCAGGCCCTCGACGACGCTGAGCGGTGCCACGGCGGCGGCGTTCGACGGGGCGATGTGCACCAGCAGGCCCACCGGCGCCCACGCTTCGTAGACGGTCTCGCGGGCGTCCGGCCGGGTCAGGCGCTCCGGGCGCAGCCCACCCAGCTCCCGCCGCAGCTTGCGCTCCAGCGCCTGCCGGGTCAGGGCGGCCGCCAGCTCCGCCAGGACGGGCGCGGCCTCGCCGTCGGGCAGGTGTCCGGCCAGGCGGCCGTACAGGTTTGAGGCGGGATCGGCCAGGTCACCGGCAACGGCCGCACAGGCGTCGAGGACCACCTCGGTGGGCAACGGGCGTGCCAGGACGCGCCCGGCCGAATCGGACAGCCCGGTGAGCCGCCGGCCGGCCTCGGTGCCGTCGACCCATTCGCCCTGCCAGAGGTGGAGTACGGAGGAAGTCACGACATTCCCTTCAGCAGTTCGGCGGCGGCGACCGCGCAACTGCGGTTGCGGCTCACTCCGGCACGGCCGTGCACGGTGAACCAGTCGGTGGACGACGGGCAGGGGCACTCCTCGCCCGGGTGCAGCGAGGCCAGGTCGCCCATCACGACGCTGTGCGCGGGCACGGAGGTGATGTAGGGACTGACCAGGTGCAGGAAGCCTGGCTCCCCGTACGCCAGCGGACGCAGCGTCCCGGTGTCGCGGATCGCCGCCCGGGACCAGACCGGCACGTGCAGCCGGTGGTACGCGCACTCGACGTACGGCACGCAGTGCTCGACGGAGCCGAACGTGTCGCGGATGCGGTCGCCGGGGATGCCGAGGCGTTCGGTGACCTCGGCGTAGAACGCCTCTTTGCCGATCTGCCGGTCGGTGTGGCCCTTCCAGCCGCCGCCGAGGATCACCAGCGACCCCGCCGGCAGCCGCAGCGGCTCCAGCCCCATCGCCCGCATCCGCTCCAGGGTGAAGTACAGGAAGGCGGGGAAACCCAGGATGCGGACCGGCACGTCGTCCTGCGCGTACCGCTGCAGCGCCGCGATACAGCCGTGCACGTCGAACTCGTGGCCGCTGCCGGTGTGCCGCAGCGCGTGCGTGGTGTGCCGCGCCGGGGCGAAGTCGCACAGGTAGTTGTCGGTGAAGGACGTCCCCAGCTTCAGCGACGGCGCCGGCTCGTAGCTGTACAGCAGGTAGTTGACGGGCTGGTCGGGGGTGATCCATCCGTAGTGGTCGAAGATCCGGGCCACCATGCGCTGCGCCGAGCGGATGGTCCACTCGTCGAAGAACATCTGCGACTTCTGACCGGTGGTGCCCGAGGAGGTCAGGTGCAGGAACACCTCGTCACGGGGGACGGACAGCACTTCGTGGCGCTTGAAGAAGGCGGCCGGCAGCAGCGGGGCGCGCACTCCGGCACCAAGGGTGGGTGCGGGGTCCTCGGGGGGATCCTCCAGCAGGGTGGCGAAGAAGGAGGAACGGCCGGCGTGCCAGGCGTTGGTCTCGGCCATGGCGGCGGCGAACAGTTCGTCGGTGCTCGGGCCCGACGCGTACGGCTCGGCCAGGTCGCACAGCCGCTGCACGTGGCCGAGCGCCGCCGGGTCGGGGACCTCGACGTCGGCGAGATGGGGGTTCATCGGGACACCTCGTGAAGGGGCAGGTAGGTGGAGGTCCAGGCGCTCAGATAGGCGCCGAGGTAGGGCTGGAGCAGGGGGCTGACCGCCGTCGTACGGAAGTCGATCTGGCGGCTGGTACGGGAGAGCACCACGTAGTCGTGGAGGCGGTCGCCGATGCGGCGCATCGCCGGATAGACCGCACTCGGTACGAACCCCGAGGCGAGGAAGACGTCCAGGGCCTCGGTGTCGGCCAGCGGCAGCAGTGTCTCGGCGTAGTCCGCCCCGGCCCGGGTGACCGTGGTCATCAGCGTCTCCAGCGCGCCGCTGACCGCGGCGGGACGCGGATGGACGGCGACGAGGGCGCAGCTGCCGGCGACCCGATCGAGCTCGGCGTAGGCCTCGAAGCCGCCGTCGGCGGCCACCAGAAGCGCGTTGGGCGTGTGCAGCGGGAAGAAGCGGTCGCCGGCGTCGGGAAAGTGCTCCAGGAAGCGGCGGCGCACGAAAGCCGGGGCGGAGATCAGCTCGATCGGCTCGGCACCGGGTGTCGCGCGCGGCGCGGGACGGGCGGGCACGCGAGTACTGTCCGCGTAGTCGATGCCGACGCCCACGCGGGCGGCGGACAGCAGTGCCGCCAGGCGTTCGGGTACGTGCGGGACGGCGGCCCGGCGGGCCAGCACGCCGTCGGCGTAGCGGGCGAACAGCGCGAGGGTCTCGCACCCTTCGACCTCGACGGCGTTGGGCAGCAGGCCGAGCGGCCTGAAGCCGTTGCGCACGACGACGTGCTGAGGGCCCTCGGTGACGACCCGGACCGTGGCGTACACCGAGTCGAGCCGGCCGGTGGCGAAGGCCTCGTCACAGACCGCGCCGGTCAGCCGGGAGGCCAGCCCGCCGCCGCGGTGGCCGGGATGCACGGCCAGGCCCAGCAGCTTGCCGATACGGCTGCCCGGATCGGTCTGCACCACCGCGGAACCGACCAGGGCACCGGCGGGCGTGCGGGCGGTCAGCCAGTGGGCGGTGCCGTCGGTGATCAGCCGCCGCATGACGGCCGGGTCGCTGCCCAGCGGCACGGGGTAGCCGTGCCCGTACACGTCGAAGTACAACTGCCGTAGGAGGGCGATGTCCTGGACCACGGCGGGGGAGAGGACGATGTTCATGACGGCTCCCCCTCCGCCGCGAGAGCCGGTACGGCGCCGTCGGGCGCCTGCGCCGCGTCGGTGCCCGCCCGTCCGCAGAGCCACCACAGCGCCAGAGCCACCGGCACCAGACCGGCGCCCTGCACCAGGCAGAGGGTGCGGGCCGTCAGGTGGTCGCCCAGTGTCCCGAAGACGAGGGAGGACAGGGGGAAGGTGGCACCGAGCAGCGCCTGCATCACCGCGAAGAACCCCGGCTTGTCGTCGGCGGGGACCAGACGCTGGAACAGCGCCACGAACCGGACCCCGATCACACCGACGCACCAGCCGACGACGGTGAGCGCACCGAGCGCGACCATGCGGTCGGCGACCAGGCCCGGCAGCGCGAGGGCCGCCGCCGTCACGGCCAGGCACACGCTGCCGACGGCGACCGGGCGCCCCGGCAGGCGGGCGCCGGTGAAGGACCCGATGAGGGTGCCCGCGCCGAGCGCCGCCTCCAGCAGGGCGACGGTGGAACCGGTGGAGCCGAGGACACCCCGCGTGTACAACGGCATCACGACGTAGACGGCCGTGGTGAACACGTTGGCGGCGGCGAAGCAGAGCAGGGTGCGGCGGATGAACGGCAGGGAGGCCAGGATCCGGCGCAGTGTCCGCCGCTCCCCTGCCGGGCCGTTTCCAGGGCCCTGTTCCGGCGCGGCGGCACGTGGGAAGCGGACCGAGAGGACCAGCAGGGCGGCGAGCAGATAGGCGGCCGCGCAGCAGGCGACGACACCGGTCAGGCCGCCCGAGTCGACCACGAGCGGCCCGAGCAGCCCTCCGCCGAGCCCGGCGACCGACTGGGTGGACAGCTCGAAGCCGGTGGCCGCCTCGATGTCGGCGTCCTCGACCAGCTCGGGCACCGATGTCGTCAGGCACGGGTCGAAGACCGCCTGACAGGCCGCGAGTGCCAGCCCCGCCGCGTACACCGCGGCCATGGGCAGCGCGCCGGCCTGGGCCGGTACGGCGGCGGCAGCAGCGACCACGCCCGCCGCACCGGCCGCGCCGGCCAGCACCGTCCGGTGTGGCCGGCCCGCGACGATCCGGGCGACCACGGGGGCGAGTGCGACCGCGGGCACTGTGCTGACCATGAGGAACAGTCCGGAGTCGAAGCCGCGATGCCCGCCGCCCGCGAAACCGACGAGCCACCAGACCGCGCCGACCTGGAACATCCGGCTCGCCGCCTGGGTCAGCAGCTGGCCGGCCCAGACGCGGCCGAAGGCGGGATTGCGCAGCACGAGGGGCCGGCGGCCGGTACGCGGCGTGGGCCCGCTCACGTCAGGGGCCGTTCGTCGACGACCCGGACCAGCTTGCCGGAACGGGAGTTGACGACCAGATCGCGGTGGTGCGCCCACTCGACGACGAGCGGGTTCACGTGCCCCGCGGTCACCGCGCTGCCGTACAGCGGTCGCTGGGTGAGGATCGCGGTGGTCACCGCGTCCGCCAACTCCGGACTTGCGCTGCTCGGTTCGCCGGTGGCCAGGCGCAGCACCAGTCCGTCCCGGCCGTCCTCGCGACGCACCACGAGCTGCAGCCCGGTCACCTCACCGGCCGTGTCGGCGGTCGTGACGATGTCGTGGACGTCCTGCGTGTGAAGGGTGACCGGGCCGACCCGGACCCCCTCCTCGGCGCGGCCGAGGATGCGGAAGACACCGCCGTCCCGGTCCACCCACTCGGCCTGGTCGCCGACCGGGTAGCGCAGGACGGGCATCAGCCGTCTGCGCAGGTCGGTGACGACGAGCCGACCCGGCACCCCGTTCTTCCCGACGGGGCCGTTCTCCTCGTCGACGATCTCGACCACGGTGTGGGGCGTGAAGGCCCGGTGGATTCGCGGGTCGTCGCCGGGCACGGCCTCGCCCAGCAGTCCCGCGTCGACGCTCGCATAGCCCAGCGAACGGGCTTCTGCGTTCGGGAACGCGGCCTCGAGAAGCGGCAGTTGGTCGCCGAAGAGACACTCGCCGCCGAAGAACAGCAGCTCCACGTCCGCAAGGGTCCGGCCGGCGCGGACGAGGCGCTCGGCGAGGGCGCACAGGGTGGTCGGCGTACCGGCGACGACCTGGACCCGGAACTCCTCCAGGGTGGCCGTCGTGGACTCCCACGGAGTGGCACCGCCGATGGGCAGACGTACGTTGGCCACGGGCGACCGGTGCAGCGAGTCGAGGACGAAGCTGAAGCTGGCGTACAGGTCACCGGCGTAGAACAGGTCAGCCACCCGGTGTCCGGGGCGCAGACCGGCCTTGACGATCCCGGCGCCGAACGCGGTCGTGAACTCCCGCCATTCGTCACGGGTGTAGTAGGAGAACTTGGGCGACCCCGTGGTGCCACCGCTGCGGAAGACGACGGCCTCTTCCAGGGGGGCGGTCAAGAGCGTGTTGGCACGCGGGGAGTTGGCCCGCCAGAACTCCGCCTGGGGTACCACCGGAAGATCGGTGAGGTGCGCCACCCGGCCGGGAAGATGAGAGTAGAGGTCCCGGTAGAAAGGCGAGTTGTGGCGCGCGAAGCGTATGAGCTCCGCCAATGATTGAACGGGCATCAATTCCTGCTCGAAGGCGTGAACCGTCGGCGGGAAAGGCCGACGGTGGTACGACGGGTCGGGCCACTCCGGAAAGGAGGCGAGCCGCGTCGTTGTTGACGTATGAATCAACGGTGCACCCGTACGAACGGGGCGCCCGGACCAGAAGGATATCTCAGGATCCGGGACGGACTTGCGCCCCAACCTGGTTTCTGGCCACGGGTACTTCGCGGCGCACGGGGACGGAATCCGATTGCTTTCGGTTCCCGTGGAGGAGGAGATCGCTGTCACATGGACAGAGATTCCATAAGCAATGGTTGAACACCCCTCAAGAGACTTTTATGGCAATGGTCGGCCCAGGGGCGTGGCCGACTGCCGGGCGACATCCGGTCAGGCCCCGCGGCGTCGGGTGCGTGTCGGGCGGGGCGTCGTGTCCGGCGCCGCTTCCTTCGGTGGCGTGCGGGTTCGCTCGGCCGTCGCTCCCCAGAAGCGGGCGAGTTCCCGATTGGGCATGCCCGGCCGGCCGGCCCCGTCTACGCCGGAAGGTGTACCGTTCCGTGGCAGTTCGGTCCGGTTGGTCCGCTCCAGTCGGGCATCGATATCCACAGGTTGTGCTTGCGATGGACCGTGGGATCGGCGGGACTCGAGCCGATCTTGAGTGTGGCTGCCGTCTCGTCGATCCAGATGAACCGTTCCGGGTGCCGGGTCCGCAGTGCGAGGGCCGCGAGGTCCCCGGCCACCGCGACGAAGGGGTGCAGGCGCTTCCCGCCGTCGGTCGTCAGCTCGTCCGCCGGTCGATTCCCGGGGGCCTGTGAGCTGCCGGCCATGCTCAGCCACCGTTCCACCGGCTGCAGTGACTCGTTGCCGTCCCGGCCGGCGTCGTGCGCGGCGGCCGAACCGTCGCCGCTGTCAGGAGGTTCCCAGAGGCACAGGGCGTGGCGCCGCCCACGATGACGGAGTGGGTCGGCCCTGTCCAGGCCAAGAAGGCCGCCGCACCGGCGCACGCGCCGATCCGCAGATATGTCGCGGATGTCCTGCGCAACCGCCACCGGCGGGCGAGCGGGACCCGGCGTCCCACCCTTCGTTGAATGCGAACCATCCGTCTGCGGCGCGCGTACATGTCCACCCGGGACAGAAGTCTTCCGCCACGCAAGCGGAGTGACTCGTTCGGCGCTTCGGTATCTTCCCTCAGGATGGCGGATGACCTGACTCATCGCGGTCTTCCTCCGCTGGCCCGGTACGCATGATGCCGGCAACCACGCCACCCCGTGAACGGCATGCAGGCCGTGAATTGATCGCACCCGGCGCCGACAAACGCTCTGCGCGGTGGTCCCTGCGTTTGCCAGCCACTACGGGCGGCAGGAGACTGGTGACATCAGCGTGACAGTGCCGCTGAGACGGGGACGGTGCCAACGCTTCTCCCGTTGCAGCCATACCGGCAGGCACCCGCGGTGTGTCTGCGACTGGCCATGTTGAACGTCGAAAGAATCTCCTCGCGTTGATGGTTGAACGCGATGAGCGCTGATCTGAGAACAGCCGAGCACGCAGTTCGCGACGATGAATGATCAGCCTTCGGTCCTCTCGCTCAGGAGGATGCCCCATGAGTAGGACTCGCCCGATCAACTGCATCATCCCCCCGTACATTCTCGACAAGCTCCTGGACAGCGAAGACCGCGAGGTGCGCCAGGCCGCCTTGGACACCCTGCTGGTGACTGCTCGCCTGCGGGGAGAGCGGGCGGTCCGTGCGTCCCTCGCCGGCGCGGCCGCGCCTGGTCACGGTCGGCGCACCGTCTTCGACTGTGAGCAGGAGGAATCTCTCCCCGGCGCCGTCCTGGCCAGGCCGGAGGACGGCCCGGAGTCCGCGGACCCGTCCGTCAACAAGGCGTTCGACGCACTCGGCGTGACCCGCGATTTCTACAAAGAGGTGTTCCAACGCGATTCGATCGACGGCCGCGGGATGCGCCTGGACGGATACGTCCACTTCGGCTTCCAGGTCAACAACGCCTTCTGGGACGGGCGCCAGATGCTCTTCGGCGACGGGGACGGAAAGGAGTTCGGCAACCTCACCGGATCCCTCGACGTGGTCGGCCACGAGTTGACGCACGGTGTCACGGATCATCTGTCGGCATTCGAGTACCACAATCAGTCAGGGGCCCTGAACGAGTCGATGTCGGACGTCTTCGGGTCGCTGGTCAAGCAGTGGTCGCTGAAGCAGACGGCCGAGGAGGCGGACTGGCTGATCGGGGTGGACGTGTGGACTCCGGGAATCGATGGCGACGCCCTGCGATCCATGAAGGACCCGGGGCACGCCTTCAACAATCCGAAGTTCGGAAAGGACCCCCAGCCCGACCGTATGAGCAAGTTCATCCACCTGCCCGACACCAAACGAGGGGATTTCGGCGGAGTGCACTTCAACTCCGGCATTCCCAACAAGGCGTTCTTCCTGACGGCCGCGCGCATCGGCGGCTTCGCATGGAAGGCTGCTGGAACCATCTGGTACGAATCCCTGAAAGCGTCGAGCGCCGACGACCAGTTCCAGGACTTCGCGGGCACCACGTTCCAGAAGGCCGGGGAACTGTTCGGTGCCGGCAGCCCCGAACAGTCGGCCGTGCTGTCGGCGTGGCAGGAGGTGGAAGTCCCGGTCAGGGGCGTCCCGACCGGAGTCGCCCGGGTGCAGAGCTTTGCGGTCAACGGCAACGGCGGCGCGGGCCGGGAGGACGGCCTGGCAGCCGTCACCAGGCAGATCGGGGCGCTGAACGACAAGGTCACGGGGCTGGCCAAGGAAGTGGCCGCGCTGAAGGTCACCAGGTGAAGGTGGCTTTGGAGACATACGGCGGGCTGGCGGCGGTGACCAACCTCCGCCGCCCGCCCAGGAGGCTGGACACAGATGCCCTGCCCGAGGCGGCCGCGGGTGAACTGGGCGAGCTGCTCGCCGCGGCCGGCTCGATGCCCCAGGAGGACCAGGCCGGCCGCACCAGGGACGCGATGAGCTACACGATCACCGTGGAGGACGGCGACCGCGTGACGGTCCTCGAGCAGTCGGACGCCGCCATGACCCCCGCGTTCGCGGCTTTGCTCACTTGGCTCAAGAGGCACTTCGCACAGGAGTGACGCGCGACGGGTGTCAGGTTGCCGGCACTCGTCCGGGGCAGCGCTCGGGCGTCGTTGATCGGGGTGGGAGCGACGTGAGGCGGTGGGTGGCAGAGGCCCGGGTGCCGGCGGCCCGGGCCGCCCGCCTGTCTACGGGCAGTGCTCGCCGTACTTGACCGCGTTCAGTGTGACCGGCTGCCCGGCCGGCTTCGTCCCGGCGGCCGGTTTCTGTGTACACACCTGCCAGTTCGACTCGAGCAGCACCATCCGGCCGGCCCCGGTCGCGTCGTTCACCGTGATCGAGGTGCTGGAGTCGAGCGCGTCCCGGGCGGCCTTCACGCTCTTGCCGTGGAGGTCGGGCATCTTCCCGCCGGCCGCCGAAGGTGCGGCCTGGTCGTGGGCCGGACAGGTCTCAGCCAGCTTCACCGCGCCGAAGTCCAGCTCGGAGTTGGTCGCCACGACGGTGCCCGCCTTGACGTTCTGGGAGCAGACCTTCCAGTCGCGGTCGAGGATCTGCATGCGGTCGCGGCCGAGGGAGTCGTGCGACTTGAGGCTGTAGAACCCGGCGCTCTGGGCGGCGTCCTGGGCGGACTGGAGCCCCATGCCCAGGAAGTTCGGGACGGTCTTCTTGGTGACGGTTCCGTTCTTGCCGCCGCCGGTGCCGACGGCAGCGGTCGCGGTGCTGGTGCCGGCCGTCGCGGTGGCGGTGCTGCCGCTGTCGCCGGTCGTGGTGGTGGATCTGCAGGCGGTGGCCGTGCTGAGGACGGCGATTGCGGCGGCGGTGCAGGCGAGTGCTCTGCGGTTCATGGTCCCCCCTTGAGCGGGTGTTGCGTCGAGGGGCGAGCGTACGGCGATCGGGCGGGGCGTGAGGGTCGTGGGCCGGGGCCGTAACCGGATCGGGTGACCTGCAAGGACCAGCCCCCGACACGTCTGGCGCCATGCCGGGGGCTGCGGTCGTGCTCGGACCGGCCGGAGATCGGCCGGGGGGCGACACGCGCACGCCCCCGCCGACGTGTGTCAGGGCTCGCGGGCCTGACCCTGGGCGGTGCCGGCCGCGCCGCCGTGCAGATGGGCGGCGAGTTCTTCAGAGCTGGGGGGCCGGGGCAGCGTACGGGAATGGTCGGGGCGCAGCCCCTCGAGGAAGACGCCGAGGTGGCGCGCGGTCAGGACGGCGGCCTGCTCGTGCGGGAGGTAGGGCAGCGGGCGGCACAGCAGCGCGGCGGTGATGATGAGATCCGCTGCCGTGACGTCCGCGCGCACGGTCTGGCGGCGGCGCCCCTCGGCCAGAATCTCCTCCAGGACGGCGGCGATGTCGCGTTGCCGTTCGCGTGCCTCGGGGTCGTCGGTCTGTGGGCCGCCGATCAGGGGCAGCACCAGCAGGTCGCGGCTGTCGATCATGCTCCGCAGGAACGTCTCGACGGCCGCGGCCGGATCCGCCTGCGCAGCCGTCGCCGCCGAGCGGGCCGCGTCCAGGACGATGCCGAACCCCTCGACGACGACCGCCGCGATCAGCGCGTCACGGCTGGGGAAGCGCCGGTAGAGGGTGGCGATGTTCACGCCCGCACGTCGGGCGATCTCCTCCAGTGGCACGGCGGTGCCCGATTCCAGGAAGGCGCCGCGGGCAGCGCTGAGAATCTGGGCACGATTGCGCGCCGCGTCCATGCGCAGTCGCGGTGCTGCGCGCCCTCCGGCCGGTTTGGCGGACACCGGTTCACCTCTGCTCTCGTCCTGGCCTGCCGGATCGAGATTACGTCACACCCGCTTAAGTGAAGGATTTCCTTCGCTTAGTGCTAGCCTCGTGTCGGCGCCCGGGACAGCGGTGCCCCGGCTGTCCGCTCAGGCACTCCCCGGAGTCGCCCAGCGGATGCCGGCGGCGCGTCCGGTGAGCGCTCCAATCATCAGTGGAAGGACTCACCCATGACCGCAGTGAGCTGTGCGCGACTTCGAGGAAAGGTCGCCGTCGTCACCGGTGGCAGCCGGGGCATCGGCGCGGCGGTCGCGTCGCGCCTGGCAGCGGAAGGCGCCGCCGTCGTCATCGGCTACCGCGGCAATGAGCAGGCGGCACACGACCTCGCCGCGACACTGAACGCAGACGGCACCCGTGCGCTCGCGCTGCGCGCCGACGTCGCCGACCCGGACCAGACCGAGGCTCTGTTCGAGCAGGCGATGGCCCGGTTCGGCCGGATCGACGTCCTGGCCTCGTGCGCGGGTGTCGAGCACTTCGGCGCGCTGGAGAACATCACCCCGGCCGACTTCGACCACGTCTTCGCGGTCAACACGCGCGGTCAGCTGTTCGCCGCACAGCGAGCCGCCGCCCGCATGAGTGCCGGCGGCAAGATCGTGCTCACCTCCTCGATCAGCGCCACACGCGCGGTCTTCGAGCACACCCTGTACGCGGCCTCCAAAGCGGCCGTGGAGGCGATGGTCCTGAACCTGTCCGCCGAACTCGGCAGGCGCGGCATCACCATCAACGCCGTCGCCCCCGGCGGCACCGCCACCGACATGGCCGCCGAACACGGCGCCGGCTACCAGCACCCCCAACTCCGCGGCACCCTGCCCCTGCCTCAGTGGCTCGAGGTCCACGGCGCCCTCGGCCGCCTCGCCCAGCCACAGGAGATCGCCGCCGGATACGCCTTCCTCGCCTCCGGCGACGCCGCCTACCTCACCGGCCGCACCCTCCCACTCGACGGCGGCTACTTCTGACTCCCCGACGCCGGGCTCTTCACGGAGAACGGCACCACCCTCACGCATCCCGGTCCGCACGCCCCGACCTCCGGCAAGAAAGTGCCATGCCCTCCTCGAACCCCCAGGCCCTCGAAGAGCCGACCCGGCCCCGCCACCGCGCGAACCACCCACCCCACCCCCTGGACGACACCCAGCACGGCATCCCGGCCCCGGTCCTGGATGCCGGCGCGCCGAACCGCAAAGCCATCACCGTTCCGGTGATCACAGCGCTGCTCGTCGGCGCCGCGTTCATCGCCGTGTTCCTCGCGGCCTTCCACGCCCCCACCTCCCACCGACTGCCCCTGGGGATAGCCGCCCCGGACGCGACCGCGGCCCGTGTGGAACTCGCGGTCAACGACCTCGACAGCCAGGCGATGAGCTTCCAGCGCTATCCGGATCCGGCTGCCGCACGCGCCGCCGTCGCACACGATGAAGTCCCCGCCGCCCTGGTCACCGACGCGCACCGGCAGCTGAAACTGCTGGTGGCCGGCGCACAGGGCCCCTCCGCCATCGGATCGATCCAGTCCAGCCTGGTCACCGCGGTCGGACATCCGATCCCCGTCAGCGACGTGGTGCCACTGACGGAGGACGACTCCCGCGGACTGTCGATCTTCTACGCGTGCTTCGGGGTCGTCCTGGCCGGCTACCTCTTCGCCGTGTCCTCTTACCAGATCGCCCCGCGCCTCGCTCTGACCGCGCGTATCGCGAGCACGGCCGCCTTCTCCGCCGCGTCCGGCCTCGTCGTCGCCTCCATAGCCTGTCTCGCCCTCGGCGCGATCCCGGCCGCCTTCGCCACCACCGCGGTCGTCACCGCCTTGCTCGCCTTCTCGCTGGCGGCCTCCGCCGGCCTGATCATGCGTGCCTGCGGACCCGCGGGAGTCCCCCTGGCCTCCATCGCGCTGCTGATCCTCGGCAACGCATCCAGCGGAGGCATCCTGCCGCCGCAGTACCTGCCCCCCTGGCTGGCCCCGCTCGCCTACGCCATGCCGCCCGGCATCGCCGTCCGCGCCCTGCGCGGCGCGTCCTACTTCCACTCCGCGCACCTTGCGACCGGACTCACCCTGCTCGCCTGCTGGACCGTCGCCTGTCTCACCGCCCAGTACGCACTGGACCGTGCGGCCCGCAGCCGCACCCGATCCGCCGCCTAGTCCAGCGCCCTGCCCCTCGCGAACACGCGACGAGCTGCGCTCGCCTCCCCGCACGGCATCGGCTCACCGGGCGCGAGGGACCGGGCGATGCCAGGATGAGCCGGTGACCTCAGAGCGGCGACGCCGGAGCGACGGTCGAGGCGTCTCGCCGTGAATCAGCGGGCTGCAGGGAAGGAGCGCGTCCATGTCCACAGAGGATCACCCTGAACCCCTCCGGGTGTTCATCCTCAACGCCTCACTGCGAAGAGACTCTCTCAACACTCGCCTCGCCGACTTGGCCGAACGCCTCGTCACCGACAGCGGGGCCGTGGTGGACCGCGCCCCCTTGCGCGACTTCCCCCTTCCCCCGTACGACGGGGACGTCGAGACCGCCGAGGGGATCCCGGCGGCCGCGCGAGACCTCGGACGGCACATCACCGACGCGCACGCCTTCGTCATCGCCGCCCCCGAGTACAACGCCTCCGTCCCCGGTGTTCTGAAGAACGCACTCGACTGGGTCTCCCGGATGCGCCCCCAGCCGTTCAAGGACACCCACGCACTGCTGCTGTCGGCCTCCCCGTCCCTCGTCGGGGGCAACCGTGGCCTGTGGGCCCTGCGCGTCCCTCTCGAACACCTCGGCACTCGCGTCTACCCCGACATGTTCAGCCTCGCCGCCGCGCACCAAGCCTTCGCCCCGGACGGCGGCCTCGCCGACAACGGCCTGCAAGAACGCCTCGCCGAGACCCTGCGGGCCTTCCTGGCGCTCGTCGAGGCCGACACGCGCTACGTCTGCCTGGAACGCCGCTGGTACGAATTCCTCGGCGACCGCACGGGCGCCCATGTCACCCAACGAGCGGAGGACTGATCCGCACCCTCAACCCTGGCTCGAGATCAGAACATATGATCAAATAAACCGATGCGTACCCCCCACATCGCGACGCATCAACTCACCCAGTCCGACGGGCGTTTCACCGAACCCGTTCCATCCGCCCGTGATCCGTACGAAGAACTGGCCTCGCTGGGCGACCCGTCGCTGGACGATGCCCTCACTCCAGACAGCACACCGCCCCTGCGGACCGACGACGCCGACGAGCCATGGGCCCCGCCCAACCACAGGCGCGGCAGTCGCCGCCGCAACCGGGCCACGGGCCTGCCCACCCTCGCCAAAGCCGTGGCCTGGCTCCTCACCCTCAGCTGTCTCCTCGTCCTCGCCGACCGCTGGGCACTGCTCTACGCCGAGCGCAAAGCCTCCGAGCGACTCAAGGACCAGCTGCACCTGACCGCGGCTCCCGAGGTGAGGATCGGCGGCTTTCCGTTTCTGACCCAGCTGGCGGCACGGCGCCTGGAATCGGTCAGCATCACCGTCCCGTCGGTCCCCGCCCACCGGGTCACCCTCACCCAGATCACCGCCACCGGCCACCGCATACGCATCGACGGCGACGGCCCCACTGCGGTGCGCGGCGCGCTCGTTCCGCAGCTGCACGGACGCGTCCTGCTGTCCTTCGCCGACATGGACCGCGAACTCGGCGCCTCGCAGGTGGACTTCACCGCCATGGGGCCGGACCGCATCCGGGCCAGCGGCTCCCTGCGCATCGCGGGAGACGATCTGCGTGTACGCGCCGACGCCCGCGTCCGGCGTGACGGGGACCGCGGCATCGCCACCGCCGTGGACGGCATACGGCTCGACATCGGCGACCTCGCGACGTACCGGCCCGGTACCGGACCCACCGAGGGGCTTCACCTGTCGCCGGGCTCAGTGCGCCGGCTCACCCAGGAGCGGGACAGGGTCAGGGCGCTCCTGGGCGTTCCGGAGATCGTGCGCCGCCTCGGTGTACCGGACAGCGCGGTGCGCCTCGCACTGCGCGACGAGAGCGAACTCCACCGGCTCACCGGCGCACCGCGTTTCCTCCACGGCCTGACCCGCGTGAACCTGCTCGACACGGCGCTCGCCCACCCGGAGGTGCTCACGTCGCTGGGCCTCGACCCGTCCCTCCTCGCCGCGCTGACCAAGCTCACCCGCCCGCAGCTCGCGGACCGCTTCACCTTCTCCTTCCAGCTCCCGAAACCGCCGGCGGGCGTCCTGCGCCTGCAGCGCGTGGCGGTGGGCAAGGACGGTGTCCACGCCGACATCGGCGGGAGTGGACTGCTGTTGGGGCATTGAGGCGGCAGGCAGGCCCTCCCGTGACGGAGCCGACACGGTGGGGGCCCGGTGCAAGATCGCGTAGGATGCAGGTGCAAAATCGATCAACTGTTGCAGTCATCCGCCAAGTTGGAGATTTCTCCACGGATCAGACCAAGGATGACCGCGCAGGGGGGAAGGAAGATAATCGATGAAGTCGACCAGGACTCGGCGACGCCTCGCCGGCGCCGCGGCCACGGCCCTGATGGTCGGTGCGGGTGTCCTCGCAGCCGCCCCCATGGCGGCGGCCAAGGCCAACCAACTCACCATCGACAAGGTGGTGTTGCACCAGCCGGACGTACAGGTGAAGGTCACCTACTCGTGCGACCCGGGACTCGACCACGAACTCGTGGCCAATGCCAGCGTGCCGGGCAAGGGCGCCGATCCCGAGGTGATCGCCGCCGGCACGATCAAGAAGGACAAGCTCGTCTGTGACGCCGACACCCACGTCGCCCAGGTGACCATGCGTCCGGCTTCGGGCTCGTCCCTCGTCAAGGGAGAAAAGATCAAGGTCACCGTCTTCTACTTCGACAACGACGGGTTCAGCTACGCCCGCGAGACGGCCGCCGCCGTTCTGTGAGCGGGCCGGCGCACCGGCGACGCAGTGTCCGGGTACACGCGCCGGGAGGTGTGAGTCTGCCTCCCGGCGGCCCGTGACACCGCCGCCGGAAAGGTGGGCCACCTCGCGTGGGTGGCCCACCTCGTGCGGCGAGGGGCAGGTGGGCGGTCGTGGTCCGGAGGCCGATCTGCCGCGGAGGGCATGACCGCTGAGGAAGTGATGAGCACGCCGACCGTCCCGGGCGTCGAGTCCCGGCTCGATGGCGAGGAACCATGCCCGGGCGGACCCGGTACCGAGTGGTGACCCGCTCAGCTGCCTGCGCTCCCTCGGACGGAGGACGCTCCCTACCGGGCGATCCGCGGCCGGCTACTGATCGGACGGAGTGATCCGCCGGCCCGTCAGGATCGTGGGCCGGATCGCCACCCACATCTCGCGTTCCCCGCCCGCCCAAGGCGTCGAGTGTGCGTGCCGGGCGAGCCTGCGCACGGCCTCCGGGTCCGTCACCACACTTGCCGGGCCGACGGCGAGCACGCTCCAGCCCTGGCTCAGGGCCTCGTCGACGTGGTCGACCTCGAAGGCGATCTCCCGCTCCGCTGCCCCCGCCGCCACGGAGTCGGGCGCGGTACGGAAGACGATGGCGTCGTCGACGACCTCGTAGTTGACCGGGACGACCACCGGGCTGCCCTCGGACGCCGACACAGCGATGCGTCCCACGCCGTGCGTGGAGAGCAGGCTGCGGCACTCCTCCGGGTCGAGATCCCGGAACCGGGGGTGCAGCAAGGCATGGCCCTGACCGGGCGGGAGATCCATGCCTCCGCCGCGCAGTGCGGCGACCGTGGTGCCCAGGGCATCCGCCAGCCTGACGAGAGTCGCCGAGTTCGGGTCGGCAGGGCTCTCCTCCAGATGGGCCAGGTAGCCCGGCGACATCCGGGCCCGGCCCGCTGTTTCCTCCCGGCTGAGCCCACGCCTTCGGCGTTCGGCGGCCACGCGCCGGCCGACGTCGCCGGGATTGCCCGCCCCGGCCGGCCGGGGCGCCGTGGAGCCGGAGGCCGTTTCCTGCGTGTCCGGCGGCGTCTGGGGCGCGGCCACGGGCGCGCCGTGCTCAAGGTGGTGGACATGGGCGTCCGGGCCGGGGAACACGAGCGTCACCTCGTCCGTGTCCGACCAGCGCACGTCGTAGGGGGGTGTTCCGTCCTCGTGACGGAGTCCGACGATCTCGCCGTCGCGCCTGGCGCCGCCGGTCGCCGGACTCTCGATGACGAGTTGGTCGCCAAGGTGAGCTCGCATGATCGCCGCCCTCTCCTCAGAGTGGTGCTGTATCCAACCTGCCACGCGGGTCGCCCCGCCGCACGGGGCGGCGGCCTCGTGTCCGCGGGGCGCATGTCCAGCACCGGGAGGCGACATGCAGCGGGCGTCCTCGGGCGAGGTGGTCTGCTGCGGGTTCACTGCGTCGTGACGTGGCCGTCCGCGAGGAGCCGACGACCGTCCGTCGCTCGTCCCGCGGTGGTCACATCTGGGGGACCACGGCGACGGGACACGGTGCGTGATGCAGCAGTGCGTGATTGATCAGGCCGAGTTGCAGGCCCGGGTGTCCGAGTCTCCGCCGGGCACCCACGACCAGCAGATCCGCCGTCGACGCTGCCTCCAACAGTGCCGCTCGTGCCGGCTTCTCGATCAATCGCCGGCTCACCGAGGCGTCGCGGTACCTTTCCGCAGGTCGGCGCAGAGCGTCGTCGAGCACCTGAGCCGGGGGACGCCGGTGGGCTTCCAGCGGCCATGACGATGCCTGAGGTGTCGTACAGGCACCGGACGGTGTGCTCCAGGCGTGCACGGCCACGAGCCGGCAGCGCCGTACATCGACCTCGCGCAACGCGAAGTCCACGGCGGTGCCGCTGTCGTCCCCGTCCTCGACCCCCACGACGACACATCCGAAACGGTCGGCCCGGTGCTCCGGGGTGCCGCGGACCACCACGACCGGGCAGTCGGCGCGTGCCGCCACGGCGAGGCTGACCGAGCCGAGCAGCATGCCGGGAAGTTCTCCGAGCCCCCTGTCCGCGAGCACCAGCGCAAAGGCGTTTCGCCCGTGGCCGACCAGGGCGGAGGCCGCGTCCTCGGGTGACACCTCGCTGGTCAGCCGCACCGCCGGAGCGTCCTTCATGGCACGCTGCGAGGCGGCGCTGATCACGTCGGACGCTTCCTGCTCACCGCCCGCCGCGTGCAGGAGGTGGAGCGGGACCCTGTGCCGGGCCGCCTCGGCGGCGGCCCATTCGACCGCCTCCAGACTCGCCTCGGACCCGTCGACGCCTACCACGAGGGGAATCGTCACCGCGCCCGTCTCCTCTCCTGCCGCATGGCACGGCTCCGGTCCCCGTCACGGCTGCACGTGCGCCGTGGCAGGGACCGGGACCGGGGCATCACCCGAGAAGTCTCGCCGCCGCACGTGGGGCCGCCGAGGAGGCCGAGAGATACCGACTCGCCCCGCGGCTGCTGCACGTGTGGCCGACGCTCGCCCCGGGACCGGGCCGGGCGGCGGCCGGCGCGGACGCGCACGACGGCCTCCAGCATGGGCAGGCGGTGCGCGGCAGGTCGTCGGTTCGGCCGGGAGGCGAGCCGTGGTGCGTGGGAGGTGCGGGTGGTGGTCATGCGGGCTGCTCCGTCCGCCGCGCCAAGGACGCCTCGACGACGGAGTCCTCCAGGGTGGAGATGTCGGCCTCGGGCAGATCGAGTTCACGGGCCCGCAGCAGACGGCGCATGACCTCGCCGCTGCGGGTGTGCGGAAGGTGTTGGTCGAAGGCGATCTCGCGGGGTGCCACGGCCGGGCCCAGCCGACGCCTGGCGAAGGCCAGCAGGTCCCGCCGGGTCGCGCCGTTCGCGTCGAAGCCCGGCCGCAGCGTGACGAACGCCTTGACGATGTTCCCGGCCAGGGGATCGGGGCGGCCGATGACTGCGGACTCGGCGACCGCCGGGTGTTCCATCAGGGCGCTCTCGACCTCGAACGGCCCGATGAGGTGTCCTGCCGACTTGATGACGTCGTCGGCCCGCGCGACGAACCAGTACCAGCCGTCGGCGTCACGTCGCACCAGGTCGCCCGTGAGGTACCAGCCGTCCGCGAAGGCCGCGGCGCTGCGTGGCTCGTCGTGCAGATAGCCGCGGAACATGGACGGCCAGCCGGGCCGCAGTGCCAGCTCGCCCTCCACTCCTGGCTCCTCCAGTACGGTGACGTGCCCGTCGGCGACCTCGGCCCGGCCGTCCTCCCCGCGCCGCAGCACCGCCGCCTCCACACCGGGCAGCGGGCGCCCCATCGAGCCGGGACGGATGTCGCAGGCGGCGAAGTTGGCGATCATGATGGCGCCGGTCTCGGTCTGCCACCAGTTGTCGTGCACCGGCAGCCCGAGCACGTCCCGGCCCCACACCACCGCCTCCGGGTCGAGCGGCTCGCCGACCGACGCGATGAACCGCAGCGCACTCAGGTCGAACGAGCGCGGCAGGTCGTACGGCCCCGTCCTCGGCGTCGTCCGCATCAGCATGCGCAGGGCCGTCGGCGCCGTGTACCAGACGCTCACCCGCTGCTCGGCGAGGATCCGGTACCAGCGGCGGGCGTCGTAGTCGCCCTCGTCCACCACGACCGTCACGCCGTGCATGAGCGGGGCGACGATCCCGTAGGACATGCCCGTCACCCAGCCCGGATCGGCCGTGCACCAGAACACGTCGTCCGCATGGAGGTCGAGGGCGTACAGCGCGGTCATGCAGTGGGCGACGGCTGCCTCGTGCACGTGCACCGCGCCCTTGGGGATGCCCGTCGTGCCGCTCGTGAAGTGCAGCAGGGCCATGTCGTGGGGCGATGTCGGAGGGATGGTGAAGGTGTCGGCCGCGTCGGCCATGAGCGCGGCGAGGGAAGCGGTGCCGGGCAGTTCGTCCGCGCCGTCGCCGACGATCAGTACGTGCCGCAGGGCGGCGAGTGCACCGCGTTGCCCGGCGATCTTCCTGCGGTAGAACTCCGCCGTGGTGACCAGGACCTGCGCGTCGCCCAGCGTCATCCGCTGGAACACCGGGTCCGGTCCGTAGGCGGAGAACAGCGGGCACAGGACACTGGTGTTCTTCAGCGTGCCGAGGACCACGGTGTACAGCTCGGGGCAGCGTCCCAGCAGCGTCACCACCCGGTCGCCGTGCCCGATGCCGAGGCCGCGGAGCACGTTGGCGAACCGTGCCGTCGAGCGGGCCAGCTCCCCGTAGGTCAGCGAGGTGACGGACCCGCCCCGCCCGACACAGCGCAGCGCCACCGCCGTGGCCCGGTCCGATGCCGCGTGCCGGTCCACGGCCTCGTGCGCGATGTTCAGTCCGCGCCCACCGGGCAGCCCCTGCAGCCAGCCGCGTGCCGCCCGCCAGGAGAAGCCCGCGCACTCCTTGTCGTAGTCGCGGAGATGGGGGACTGCGCCCGCCGGGATGTCCTTCCGGAGGGTCTCCCACGGCATGGCGGCCCCTCCTTCCTTCGGCCCGCGCCGACCATCCGCCCGGATCAACCCGCCTGCACCGCAGGGCGACCGGGGCGCCCAGCACGATCAGTGCCCGGCCCTCGTGGAGTCCGGCTGGTGCGGCCTCGGGCGGTGGGCGGCGAGGTGCTCGCGGGCCTCGGTGTAGCTGTCCGTGTCCATCTCCCCCGAGGCATAGCGCCGGTCGAGGATCTCTTCCGGGGTCTCCCGGGACTCGCTGTCCGACCAGCCGCGGCTGCGGCCGGAGGCGTCGCCGCCGAGCGCACCGTGCGCCAGGCGGATCACGGCCCACACGGCGAGGGCGACCAGTGCGATCCACAGCAGTGGAACGAATGCCATCCAGGCCCAGCCACCGTTCCAGTACACCACCGGGCTCACCTCTATCTGCGAAGGTTTCGTACAGCGTCCCTCCTGTTCATGGTGGGCCTCGGCCGGGCGGAGGCACCAAAGGTCCTTCGGCCCCTCTCCTGGGCCACTCGGCTCAGTGGCCGCGCAATGCGGCGAGCGTGGCGTCGAGGTCGGCCGGGCGGGGACGGTTGTGCGGCAGCTTGCCGAGCACAGGTGTACGAGCGAGACGACGAGCGGTAGGGGGTCGAACGTCCCTCGGCACGGGCCGAAACGCCCTCGCGGCCTCGGCCCCGGTGATGCGACGGTGAAGCTCAGTGGCCCTGTGCTGCACGACAGGCGGCCCCGTGAAAGGCGGTGGGGACGATGACACCTCCTCTGGTGGTGGGCGTCGACGGATCGGATTCCTGTCTGCTGGCGGTCGACTGGGCCGTGGACGAAGCCGTCCGCCATGGTCTGCCGCTCAGGCTGGTGTACGCCTCCCTCTGGGAGCGGTACGAGGCCGGTCTCCCCTCGGTGGGCGGAGGGCGCGCTTCCGAACAGGTGCCGGCCGGGCACGTCGTGGCCTCGTCGGCCGATCGTGCCGAACGGCGCAACCCGGACGTGAAGGTCACCACCGACATCATCCCGGAGGACGCGGTGAACGCACTCGTCCGCGAGGGCGACGAAGCCTTCGCGCTGGTGACGGGCTCGCGTGGCCGGGGTGAGCTCAAGGGACTGCTCCTCGGGTCGGTCGGTCTGGCCGTGGCGGCCCGGGCACGCACCCCGGTGATCGTCGTCCGGGGAGACGCGGCCGGACTCACGGGAGCACATGGGCGGATACTGCTCGGACTCGGTGAGACCGACACGGGGGCGGAGACCGTGCGCTTCGCCTTCCGGGAGGCCGAGGTACGCGACTGCGTCCTGGATGTGGTGCACGCCTGGCGCAGGCCCGCCTACGACAGGCACGGTGACCGGGTACGGGCCGGAGGACCGGCGGACACGTACCAGGAGCAGGCCTCCGTTGTGGTGGACGCCCGGCTCGAGGCCGCGATCGCCGAGCATCCGCACGTGCGAACGCGTCCGGCCACACCGGAGGGACCGGCCGGCAAGATCCTGGTGGACCGGTCGGCGGCCGCGGACCTGGTGATCGTCGGAGCCCACCGCAGGACGGGCCACTTCGGATTCCAGCTCGGCCGCGTGAGCCACGCGCTGCTGCACCATGCCAGGTGTCCGGTCGTGGTGGTGCCCGAACGACGGTAGGTGCTTCGCGTCGTGCGAGACCCGAGGGCCGAGAGTGCGGCGAGCTGAAGGCCGCGACCGCGGCGCGCCGCGGTCTGCGCCGCGCTTCAGCCGAACAGACTGCGGATCCGGATGGTTCCGACCCGCCGCCAGGTGCCGCCGGGCAGCAGCATCCGCTCGCGGTCCGCATCCGCTCGCGGTCCGCGCTGCGAGCACGCGCGTCCTGGCGGTTCTCCGGCCCGCCGGGTGGGGCTGCGCACCGGCTGAGGATGAGCCAGGACCCGCCCCTGAAGAGCCGATTCAGAGCTCACGCCCGGCTCCGGCCCCCGTAGGCGGCCCTGGCGGCTCCTGCAGGACGCTCCAGGCGACCGGCCCCAGCAGATCGGCGAACCGTCGGAAGAGATCGAGGAACAGGTCGTCGATCGTCAGCATGCCCACCACGCGGCCTGCGTCCAGGACCGGAAGCCGGCGCACCCCGGTGCGGCGGAACGTCCGGTAGGCCACCTGAAGGTCGTCTACGGCCTCGACCGTGACGACACGTGCCGACATCACGGCATCCGCCCGGGTCCTGGGGTCCAGGCCGCCGCCGAGGCCGCGCACGGCGAGGTCGCGGTCGGTGACGATGCCCCGCAGTGCTCCGTCCTCGACCACGAGGACGGACCCGACGGCGTACTCGGTCATCCGCCGGGTCACCTCGACCAGGGGGACACGGGGTTCTACGCACACCGGAGGAACGGTCATCACCTCGGAGATCTTCATGGGACCACTCCTCGGTGTCCGACGTCGTCGGACGGGGCTCAGAGAACGTCGAGCAGATCGGCGACCGGCCGCCGCGGGCTCGCGGGGCCTTCAGGGCCGTAGCCGATCCGGATCACCATCTGGACGTGCGCCATCGCCGAGACGGGATCGCGGACGGCCCACCGGGTCTCCGGCCACTCCAGGGGCTGTGAGGTGATCGAGGCGACCAGCCCGTCCACGGTGGCCCGGAGCAGCACCCGTTCCAGTGCCTGACCGGCCACGAGCCAGTCCACAGGGTTGTCGCGGTCCGTACCCAGCAGGGCGATGTTCGGGTTCCGTTCGAACGGCGCCCAGCCACGTCCGGGCATAGGACGGCCGACGGCGAAGTCACGCACAGGAGTGGAGGTACCGCGCTGCCGGGGACCGAACGCCTCGCCGGGGATGCCGTCGGCCGCCCCAGCGGCATGGGGCTGCTCCGCGTGGGTCCAGCGCGCCGTTTCCTCACGCACGTCCGGCGTGAGCGCCTCCCTGTCCTCCGCGTCCCGCACCAGCTCCAGGATCGTCTGCACATGCCATGCCCCGGGGAACAGCAGCTGGGCCCCCTCTTCACGGGCTGCTCCGGACAGTCCCTCCCGCACCGGCCCGGGGATCTCCTCGTCGCGGAAGGGAAGCCGGCTGGAGTGACGGTGGCGGATCGCAGGGCCCAGCCGGGCGAGCGCCCCGTCGGGTGGGCCGGTGCCGCACAGGTGCACCTCGGCGAGGAGTTCCGGGTAGGCAGGGTCGGGCAGCAGCCGGACGATCGGCGCCAGCCCCGCCGTCGCGGCGGCCACGCGGAGGTTGAGCAGCGCGGCGCCACACCCTATGTGCAGGCCACGGTTCTCCGGGTCGATTCGCGGCAGGGCGCGCTCGGGATCGGCGTACAGGCGCAGGACATTGATGTCTCGCAGGTAACGGAACGTCCAGGGCTGGGCGTTGTGCAGCGAGGGCGCCGCCGCGGCGTCCGCCACGAGCCCGGCGACGGTGTCCACGTCGAGAGGTTGTCCAGTCACGGCCGCTTCCTTCCTGCCGGTCTGCCGGTTCACTCGCGGGTCGGTACGGCGATGACAGGGCAGCGGGCATGGTGCAGCACGCCTTGGCTCACCGAGCCCAGCAGCATGCCGGCGAAGCCTCCGCGGCCCCGGGTCCCCACCACCAGGCCCAGCGCATGCGCCGAGGCGTCGGTGAGCACCTGGACGGGATGCCCTACAAGCACCTCGTGGTGCAGCTCCACCTCGGGATAGCGGCCCTGGCGTCCTGCCACGATCTCGGAGAGGAGCCGACGGCACTCCTGCTGCGGCTGGTGCTCGTCGAAGACTCTCATCGGTCCGGGCTCCCAGACGAGCAGGGCCCGCAGCCGGGCGCCGCGCAGGGCTGCTTCCTCGAACGCCACGTCGACCGCGGCACCGGAGTGTTCGCTGCCGTCGACGCCGACGACGAGGTACGCGGGTTCCTGGGTGATGTGTTCCGGTTCGGGGACCACCACCAGGGGACAGTGCGTACGGGCCATGACCGGCAGGGCGACCGCCGCCGAGCCGAACGCCTCCTGTTTCCGGCTCAGGTGGCGCGAGCCCAGCACGACGGCGGTGGCGTCGCGGCTCTGCTCGCCCAGCACCCACACCGGGTCGCCCTCCGCGAGCAGGGAATCCACCTCGAGCTGCGGGTGCCGGGCCGAGACGAAGTCCATGGCCTCCTCCAGCACCTGCTGCCCCGCCTTGTGCAGCGCCTCGTTCCACTCCTCCCACGACGGCGGGACTTCCCGCCCCCGGTAGCCCCTGGTGGGCACACCCTCGACGTGAACGGCGCGCAACGGCAGCCGACGGCGGGCGGCCTCGTCGGCGGCCCAGGCCAGCGCCATCCGGTGGGCGGGGTCGGGATCGACGCCCACCACCACCGGTCGGCGCTCAGCCGGCCGGGACATGGCCGCCCCCTGATCGCTCCTGGGTGCGGGAGCGGACATCGCCCTCGCCTCCTTCCTGCGGTGGCGCGCAAGGACGTGCCGCCACCTATTCCATGGAAGCCTCTGACGGCCTCGGCCTGCCAGGGGCCATAGGTCCCCACGACGGGCCTGCCGACCCCTCCGCCACGGGCTGGTCAGCGGTCGGTGTCCGGAGGCTGAGAGCGGGGCGGAGCAGGGGCCGGCCGTGTCCGGCAGGGGGTGCGGTGCTCCGGACGCAGGCGGGCTTCGATGCCGGCCCGTACGGAGGCCGTCAGCCGTTCAAGGGTGTCGGACCGCACCGGCGGGACCGGCTCGGGGCTCTCGATCCGACGTGCCGATCCGGGCAGACCGGCGACGTCCTCGCGGAATCGCCTGCGAGCGTCCTGCCAGTGGTCCGGCGACCATGTCCGCCGCCCACCCCGCATGACCGTGCGCAGCAATGGCTGTGCGGAGTCCGGTGGTTCCTCGGCCACCAGGGCGATGACGTCCGGCCGTCCGGGCCGGCGGAAGACCTGCTTGCGGCCCGGGGCGGTGACTTTCGCCACCAGGAAGCCCCGGCCGGGCGGAAGGTGACGCGCGAACAGACTGAAGGTGGCCGGCGCCCACATGTCCTCCCGGAGGTAGGACATGGCCATGGTCACCTCGTAGAGGTCGGTGGTGGTGACGTCGGACATGGTGCTCGCCGCCGGCGGTCGTGGTCCTCTCCCACCAGTCTGACCGCGCGCACGAGAGAAGGGGCTTCAGGGCATCGGGGACGGGCTGTTCGGCCCACTTGCTCCGGCTATCGCGTCGCGCTGTCGTGAGCAAGGTCGAACCCGACGTCGACGACCCCTTCGACCGCCCTGATCAGGCGTGCCGCCACCGGGACGAGGGCGGTGTCATGGATCCGGCCGGTGAGCGTCACGACACCGTCGTTCACCTCCACCTGCACGGCCGAAGCCGGCGGCGCGAAGAGGAACGAGGCGATCTCGCGCCGCACCTCCTCGGCAATGTCCTCGTCGTCGCGCAGAAAGACCTTGAGCAGGTCGGCGCGGCTGACGACGCCCGCCAGCAATCCGGCGTCGTCCACCACGGGCAGTCTCTTGACGCCTTCTCGCGCCATGAGGCGCGCGGCCTCGGCGAGGGTGGCGTCGGCCCGGACCGTGACGGCGGGAGAGGACATGAGGCCGCCCGCGGTGAGAGCACCGGCCTTGGCGACGTCGACCGGTTGCCGCAGCTGGAGACGGCTCGCATCGGGGTCGTCCCGCAGCTCCTCCTTGGGCAGCAGGTCGGCCTCGGAGACCACACCGACCACCCGCCCCTCGCCCTCGATCACGGGCAGGGCGCTGACCTGCCAGTCGTCCATCAGCTGCACGATCTCCTTGAAGGGTGCCCGACGGCCGACGGCTGCGACCGTCTGCGTCATGACATCGCTGACGATGTGAGGGGTGCCGTACATGGTTACTCCGTAAAGGCCTCGCTGAAGTGTCCGGCGCCTTCCAGGGTGTGCCGGGAGACGGGGAAGTGCCAGGGGCCGCCCGGCCCTGGGGCGGACCGTCCGGAACCGGCGGGGGTCGGTCGGTCCCCCATGGGGCCGTGTGGCCTCTGACGCCGCCGGCGCCGCGGTTCCACGCTTGTACCGGAACCCCACCACGGAGGCGAGACCATGTCGGGAACCATCGTCGTAGGCGTCGAGGACTCGCCCGAGAGCCGGGCCGCGGCCGAGTGGGCGGCGCGCGAAGCGATGCTGCGCGGCCTGCGCCTCAAGGTCGTGTACGTCGCGGAGCCGACTCCCAGGTTCGTGGCCCGGACTCCTCTGCTGGATCCCGAGACCTACCGCCACTGGGCAGAGCAGTTGACACGCGAGGCCGCGGAGGGCATTCGGCTTCGCCACCCCGGCATCGAGGTGATCACCGAGCAGCTCACGGGGACCGTGGCCGACGTCCTGTGCGAGGCCGCGGGCTTCGCGGAGCTGCTGGTGCTGGGTTCACGAGGTCTCGGCGGGCTCGAGGGATTCATGGTCGGCTCGGTCAGTCTGGGCGTGGTGGCCCGTGCCGAGCGTCCCGTGGTGTTGGTGCGTGCGGGAGAGCAGGCCGCTGACGAGCACAGGATGGACCCGGTGGGCGTGCCGTCCGCTGCGGCGCCCTTCCGGCCCGTGGTGCTTGGCCTCGACATCGACCACCCGGACGACACCGTGCTCGAGTTCGCCTTCGACGCCGCCGCACTCAGGAGGGCCCCTCTGCGGGCCGTGCATGCCTGGCCCGAACCGCCGACGTCCTTCTACCGCTTCGCCGGCGACGCCGAACTCTACGACGAGCTGGAGCGCGGGCAGGCTACCCTCCTGAACAAGGCGCTGCGTCCGTGGCGGCAGAAGTTCCCGGACGTCGAGGTCTTCGAGGCGAGCCGGTGCGGTGGCGCCGCGCAGGTCCTCGTCAACGACTCCCGCGACGCCTCTCTCGTGGTCGTGGGCCGGCACATCCGCACCGGCTCGTTCGGCGCCCACCTCGGCCATGTCGCGCACGCGGCCCTCCATCACATCGCCGCCCCCGTCGCGGTCGTCGCGCACAGCTGACCTGCCGTCTCGAAGAGGAGACGTGCGGCTCGCTCCGGGAACGCCACGAGGGTGCTTCAGCGGCCTCCCGCCTGAGCGGGCCGCCCGAGGTGGCGGTCGTACCCGAGCCCGTCCGACCCGCTCGTCGGCAGGTGGCCGCCGCCCACTTGCCCGTATGCGGTGCGAAAAGGGGACAAGAGGTGTCCGGGTTGGCTTCTAGCGTCGTGCTGGAAACCGCCGAAAGGACACCGAGCCATGCGTATCGCGGTCACGACGCCCACGGGGAACGTCGGACGCCATGTCGTCGCCACGCTCCTGCGGGCAGGGGTCCGTCCTCGAGTGCTGGCACGCGATCCGGGCCGCCTGGCCCCCGAGATCCTCCGTGAGGTCGACGTGGTCGCGGTGGACCAGCGTGACCCCGAGGCGGTCGTCGCCGCCACCGCCGGGGTCGACGCCCTGTACTGGGTGGATCCCCCGTCCGCCGGCGAAGATCCGCTCGCGGACTACGGGTTGGCCACGGTGAGCCTGGTGAGTGCGGTCGAGGCGAACGGCATCGAGCGGACGGTCTTCCAGAGCAGCGTCGGCGCCGAAAAGCGCCACGGAGCCGGCGAGATCGACGGCCTCGCGGGAACCGAGCTCGCTCTCGACGCCCTCGGCGCCACCGTCACACACCTGCGCTGCGGCTACTTCTTCACCAACCTGGAGCTCCAGCTCGATGCCGTACGCGACGGCCTGATTCCCGTGATCTGGCCCTTGGACCAGCCTCTTGCCTGGGTCGCGCCGCGCGACATCGCCGAGACAGCCGTGGCGCGGCTGCTGTGGACCGGATGGTCCGGACGCTGTGTCCGGGCCGTCCACGGGCCGGCCGACCTCACCTGGCCGCAGGCCGCCGCGATCGTGTCCGCGGCCACCGGCCGGCCGTTGCGCGTCGAGCGGGTCGGCGACGATGCGATGCGGAGCCTGCTGCGCGCGTCCGGGATGACCGACGGTCTGGTCGAAGCGGTCATCGGGATGTCGACCGGGCTCCGGGACGGCTTCGTCCCGGAGCAGCCGCGTACCCCGCACACCACCACGCCCACGACTCTGGCGGCCTGGGCCCATGACGTGCTCCGCCCCCGGCTGTGACCGTGGCAAGGCGCGCCGTGCGTCGCCTCAGCGGATGCGAGCCCAACCCGGGGCGGTGGGACCCGGACAGGGGGAGGAGCGCCTCGAAAGGCTTGGTCAGCTGCGTGCCGAGCTGAGGGTCGGCATACCTTACGGGGCGCCGGATCTCTCGTAGCGCCTTTCGCCGTGCACGGCAGCCGTCAGCCGGGTGTCGTCGCCGTGCCGATCGATGTCGTCAGCAGGACGCCGGCGACGAGTTCGGGACGGATGCGGACGGCCTGGTCCATGCCCTCCACGGGCACCCAGGGCTGCAGCAGTTCACGGACGCGGGCCAGTTCGGCCGGATCGGTCACCAGCCGGGCGTAACCGGTGACGACCACGCTCCAGCCGAGGTGGGTGTCGGGGTCGATGACGTCGGCCTCGTAGGCGACGACCACGCCCGTGCCGTCGGCCCCCTCGGCGTGAGACGTCAGGGCCGCGCCCTCGTGGGTGCGGATGACGATGTCCCCACGGTCCAGGACGTGGTTGACCGGCCGGACCGTGGGCAGGGCCTGCCGGGTGAAGACGATCCTTCCCAGCGGCACACTGCCCAGCAACCGCAGCGCCTCGGCAGGGTCGAGGTCGATGCGCCGGTGCGCGGGGGTGTGGTTGCGGGGCATGTCCTGCTTCTTCGCGGGTGAGTGACTGTTTCCCCGTCGGCTCAGGTCGGACCGTCGACGCCGAGGTGCGATGCGGGCGGAGCGACACCGCGGGGGATCGGTGCCGCTCCTGTTCTCACTGTCGTCCACGGCGTACCTGCTCTCCAGTGCCGGTCGGGCCCGATGGGGGACCGGAGGTCCCTGCTAAACGCTGCTGCTCGCCTCCACGCCGGTCAGCGCCGCCCGGCCGGCCTCCAGACGGGCCACGGGGACCCGGAACGGCGAACAGGAGACGTAGTCCAGGCCGGTGGCGTGGAAGAAATGGATCGACTGCGGGTCGCCGCCGTGCTCACCGCAGACACCTGTCTGCAGGCCCGGTCGGGCCGCACGGCCCTCCTCGACCGCGATCCGCACCAGTCGGCCCACGCCCTCGCGGTCGAGTGTCTCGAACGGTGAGGCGGCGAAGACACCCTTGTCGAGATAGGCGGAGAAGAACGCCGCCTCCACGTCGTCGCGGGAGAAGCCCCAGGTGGTCTGGGTGAGATCGTTGGTGCCGAAGGAGAAGAACTCCGCCTCCTCGGCGATCCGGCCTGCCGTGACCGCGGCCCGGGGCAACTCGATCATCGTGCCGACCGGACAGCGGACGGCCACGCCGGTCTCCGCGGCGACCTCGGCCAGGACGCGTGTGATCTCTTCGCGGGCCAGTCGCAGCTCCTCGACGGCGCCGACCAGCGGCACCATGATCTCCGCCCGCGGCGAGCCGCCCGCGCGGGTGCGCTCGACGACCGCCTCGGCGATCGCCCGCACCTGCATGGCGACCAGTCCCGGAACCACCAGTGCGAGCCGCACGCCCCGCAGGCCGAGCATCGGGTTCTCCTCGTGCATCCGCTGCACCGCGTCGAGCAACTCCACGTCGTGCGCGTCCGGTTGTTCACCGGTGGCCTCGGCCGCGGCGACGCGCACCGCGAGGCCGGTGAGGTCGGGCAGGAACTCGTGCAGCGGCGGGTCGAGGAGCCGGATCGTGACCGGCAGGCCGTCCATCGCCCGAAGAAGGCCTGTGAAGTCCTGCCGTTGGAGCGGAAGGAGAGCCGTCAGGGCCCGCTCGCGGTCCGCGTCCGTACGGGCGAGGATCACGTCCTCGACCAGTGTGCGCCGTTCGCCGAGGAACATGTGCTCGGTGCGGCAGAGCCCGATGCCCTGGGCCCCGAATCGCCGGGCGCGGGCCGCGTCCTCGGGGGTGTCGGCGTTGGCCCGAACCTCCAACCGCCTCGTGGAGTCGGCGCATTCGAGGGCCCGGCCCACCGCCGCGACCACGGTGTCGGCCTGCTCGCCGCTCTCCAGGTATCGCATGGTCCCCGAGGCGACCAGTGGGACGGCTCCTAGGTACACGTCACCGGCGGAGCCGTCCACCGAGAGGACGGTGCCCTCCTCGACGACAGTGCCCTCCGCGGTGGCGAATCGCCGTGCCCCGGCGTCGACGGTGACGTCCTGGGCCCCGCACACGCACACCTTGCCCATGCCGCGGGCGACCACGGCCGCGTGGCTGGTCTTTCCGCCCCGGCCGGTCAGCACCGCCTGCGCGGCGACCATGCCGGGCAGGTCGTCGGGAGTGGTCTCCTCGCGGACGAGGACCACCTTCTCGCCGGCGGCGGCACGCCGTACGGCCTCCGCCGAATCGAACACCGCCGCGCCCACCGCGGCGCCAGGCGAGGCCGGCACGCCGTGGGCGAGGGGTTCACCGGTGGCGGTCGTGTCGAAACGGGGGAACATCAGCCGAGCCAGCCCGTCGCCGCTCACCCGCGCCAGGCCCTCGTCCGAGCTGATCAGCCCCTCCTCCACCAGCTCGGCGGCGATGGCGAACGCCGCTTCGGCCGTGCGCTTGCCCACCCGGGTCTGCAACATCCACAGCGTCCCGCGCTCGACGGTGAACTCGAGGTCGCACAGGTCACGGTAGTGGCGCTCCAACGTCTGTGCGTGATCGCGCAGCCGCCGGTAGGAGACCGCGTCCAGCCGTTCGAGCTCGGCCAGCGGTACGGCGTCCCGTACCCCTGCGACGACGTCCTCGCCCTGCGCGTTCGGCAGGTAGTCGCCGTACAGGCCGGGGCGACCGGTGGCCGGGTCGCGGGTGAAGGCGACGCCGCTCCCGGAGTCCGGACCGAGGTTGCCGAAGACCATGCGCTGCACGGTGACGGCGGTCCCGAGGTCGTCCGGGATGTGCTCACGGCGCCGGTACAGTCGGGCACGCTCGGCGTTCCAGGACCGGAACACGGCGAGGATCGCCTGCTGGAGCTGTTCGGCGGGTGACTGCGGGAAGTCACGGCCGGTGTCGTCGCGGATGAGGCCCTTGTACGTCTCCACGAGCCGGGCCAGGTCACCCGCGTCCAGGTGCAGGTCGTCCGGAGCCTCGCGGGCCTCCTTCAACGATGTCAGGGCGTCGTCGAACAGGGCCTGGTCGACGCCCATGACCGTGGTGCCGTACATCTGGACGAGCCTGCGGTAGGAGTCCCAGGCGAAGCGCTCGCTGCCGGACACCTTGGCCAGGCCGAGGACGGAGTCGTCGTTCAGGCCGATGTCCAGGACGGTCTCCATCATGCCGGGCATCGAGAAGCGGGCCCCGGAGCGGACGGACACCAGCAACGGATCGTCCGCCTGCCCGAGCACCCGGCCGGCGGTCGTCTCCAGCGCCGACAGGTGCCGGTACACCTCAGCCGACATGCCTGCGGGCTCCTCACCGGTGGCAAGGAAAGCCCGGCAGGCTTCGGTCGTGACGATGAACCCCTGAGGCACCGGCAGGCCGAGCCGCGTCATCTCGGCCAGGTTCGCACCCTTGCCGCCGAGCAGGCCGGCCAGGTCACGCCCGCCGTCCCGGAAGTCGTACACATAGCGGACCATGACGCCACTCCTCGGCTCCGCGGTAGATCGGTGCCTTCCCAGCCTGTAGCGGCGTCGGAGCTCCTGCGAGGTGCCCTCGGTCCCTCGGGGCGGGCCGATCGGCCCACGGCGGTGAAGGCGTGGCAGGCATCGCCGAACGAGATGTCGCAGGACCAGGCCCCCAGGGCGGTGTCGGCCACCTTCGGGCTGCGGGCCCGCGCGGGTGGGCGCGACGACGGGCCGCGGTCCCGGGTCGTGTGTCCCGGCCGACGGCCGGCGCAGCGCCGCTCGGACGCCATGGCCGGGCGTGCGGAGCAACTGGGCGGGCACCTCGTCCTGCCCAGCCCCGACGGGATCGGTGCCGCTCCGCGCCGCACGGGCGGCGGGCACTGCGGGAGCGACCCCGCGGCGCGGGCGAGGGAGCCCAGCGGCCCGGCGGGCCGGGCGAGGGGCCCTTGGGACGGGCCACTCGGCCCATGCCCGGCCCGGCTCGTCGGCGCAGCCTGGAGGTGTCGTAGGACTTCAGCCGGCCCCTGGAGGACGCCATGATCGGCACTCCCACCGTGGTGAACGACGTGATGACCCGCAGGGTCGTCGCCCTGCGTACGGGGGCGGCGTTCAAGGACATCGTGCGGACCATGCAGGAGTGGCGGGTCAGCGCCCTCCCCGTCCTGGACGACGGCGGACGTGTCGTCGGAGTGGTGTCCGAGGCCGACCTGCTGCCCAAGGAGGAGTACGGCGAGGGGGATCCGGGCCGCTACGGGCAGGGGCGAGGCTTCGCCGACGTCCACAAGGCGGACGCGGTCACCGCCGGAGAGCTGATGACCACTCCCGCCCTCACCGTGACACCCGACGTCCCCCTCGCCCGCGCTGCCCGCATCATGGCGCGCGGCAGGGTCAAGCGACTGCCGGTCGTCGATCACGCCGGGCTCCTGAAGGGCATCGTCAGCCGGGCCGACCTGCTCAAGATCTTCCTGAGGGACGACGCCGACATCGCCGAGGAGGTCCGGCGCGAGGTCGTCGTCCGGCTCTTCGGCCCACACGGGGAAGGGGTCAGGGTCGATGTCCACGACGGTGTTGTGGCGCTCACCGGCCGGATCCACCGGACAGCGCTGATTCCGCTCGCCACCCATCTGGCACGGGCGGTGCCCGGTGTGGTCGATGTGCGTGGTGAGCTGACCGGCTCGCCCCGCCACCCCGATCTCGATCCCGATCTGCCGGGTACGCAAAGGCCGGCCCCCGCCTGAGGGCGACGGGTGTCATGCGAGAGGGCGGCGCGGACCGATGACAAGGACACCTCTCTCCAGCGCGACCCGGGCGTGGCTGTGGCGCTGGCGGCGTAACCCGGTCAGGCGGCACAGCGACGTCGTCGAGGCGTGGATCGTGTTGGCCGTCTGGGCGCTCGCCCTCCTTGGCGGAGTCCTCGCGGGCGTCGTGGCGGCACAGGTGACGGACTCGGCTTCCGCGGCCCGGCGCGCGCACGTGCACCCGGTGTCCGCCGTGCTCGCCGACGACGCCGCGAGGACCCCGCCCGCCGGTGCGGGCAACGACGACGGCAGGGTGTGGGCCACCGTGCGGTGGACAGGTGCGGACGGGTCGGTCCACACGGGACTGGCGAAGATCTTTCCGGGTGCCCCGGTGGGCAGCAGGCTCACCGTATGGACGGACCGGACCGGCCGGATCGTCTCCCCGCCCCCCAGTGGGACGGAGGCTACGCTGCAGGCGGTCCTGACCGGTGCGCTCGTCGCTCCGCTGGCCGGCGCGACGGCCTGGGCCGGAGGCAGGCTGATCCGTGCCCGGCTCCTGCGGCGGCGTCTGGCCGAGTGGGACGAGGAGTGGAAGCAGGTCGGTCCCGAGTGGCGGAACCTGAGCGGGGGCAAGGGCTGACCGCGGTCGCCCACCACGTGTCCACCCTCGCGCACCATGCACGTTCACAACGGCCGTGCGGGTCACGCTGCGTACGGCCGTGCGGGTCACGCTGCGTCGGCGGCGACGAGACGGCAGTCCACGCCCACGACCCCTTCCACGCCGCGGACCAGGCGGGCGGCCAGCGGAATCCGAGCAGCGTCCCCGACGCGTCCGGTCAGGGTCACGACGCCGTCGGTGACCATGACGTGTACGGGCTCGACCGGGGCCGGGAAGAGAACGTCGACGATGTCGCGGCGGACCTCATCGGCGAGTTCGTTGTCCGTGCGCAGGAACACCTTCAGCAGATCGCCACGGCTGACCACACCTTCGAGCACGCCCTCGCTGTTCACCACGGGCAGCCGTTTGATGTGCCGCAGCGCCATGATGCGCGCGGCCTCGGCAAGCGTGGCATCCGTGTGGACGGTGACGGCCGGCGTGCTCATCAGCTCCTCGGCCGAGACCGCGCCGGCCTTGGCGAGGTCGGACAGCCGGCGCAACTG
The DNA here is from genome assembly GCF_044593395.1 of Streptomyces sp. NPDC052301. Taxonomy (NCBI): domain Bacteria; kingdom Bacillati; phylum Actinomycetota; class Actinomycetes; order Kitasatosporales; family Streptomycetaceae; genus Streptomyces; species Streptomyces sp. NPDC052301. The sequence goes on from NZ_JBIUBE010000015.1 coordinate 204,264, forward strand.
GGTCAACCGGTCCGGGTCGCTGTCCCGGAACTCCTCCTTGGGCAGCAGGTCGGCCTCGGAGACCACACCGATCACCCGGCCGTCGCCCTCCAGCACCGGAAGGGCGCTGACCTGCCACCGCTGCATGCGCTCGACGATGTCCTTGAACAGAGCACTGCGGCCCACCGCTACGGCGGCGCGCGTCATCACGTCGCCCACCCGGCGCGGGCTGTCGTCCATGCTCGCCTCCTCCTTGGGCCGGCCGGAGCGTCCGTGTGGTCAGGCCAGGCCTCCGCTGCCGTACGGGGCATAGAGGTCGAGCAGCCGGACGCGCGACGCGTGCAGCCGCTGAGCGACCACACGTCCCACCCATACCGCTGTGGCCCGGCCGAACCCGGCGTCGCTCGCGCACAGCGCCCGCACCGCCTCGGCATCGAATTCCCAGGCCCGTACCGGGCTCGTCGCCTCGGCACCCAGGTGCCAGATGTACGGTGCGAAGTGCCAGGACCAGCCGACCAGTTCGCCGTGTCCGAGCGTCTCGATGACGGCGGGGCGGCGGCCGGGCACGTGCAGGTCGAGGGCCACGGTGCCGGTGCGCACGATCCAGAAGCGGTCGGCCCGGTGGCCCTCCTCGAACAGGCGGGTGCCGACGTCGAAGGAGACCTCGCGGGCGAGGCGCATCAGCCGTTCGCGGTGCACAGGCTCAAGAGCCGTGGCCATGGTGGTGGCGCTGGTCATCGCACCTGCTCCCTTCGTGGGCTGTCGGTCCCAGCCTGCGCGCCCCCGGGCACCGGTGCCACGGGCCGCTCGGACTCCGGTGGGGGCTCTTCGGCCCATGTGTCCGATCCGCCGCGCCGTCACGCCCGCAGCACTCGCGGCGAGAGGAGCCGCAGAGGTGACTGTCCCGAGAGATCAACGTGGCGGCAGATCGGCCCCGTTCCAAGGCCACTGTTGGGAGCCGTCGCCCCGCGACGCGGCCATGCGGTCCGGCACCGGCGGGCACCCCTCAGATGGGCACAGGCCGTACGCGATCAGTGAGCAGGCGAGCGCACTGATGGCTCGGGACGCCGTGGAGCGGTACCGGCAGCGTCAGCTTCCCGAAGTCCGCGGGAACGGCCGGGACGGTGGCGGTCCGGCGTGCATACCAGGTCGAGGTCACGGCAGTCGGCGGCCGTGTGGCACGGAGGCCGGAGGCGGGCCGTCGGCCGCGGCGCCCGGGCGCCGGGCACGCTCAGCGGTGGCGGGAAGCCGGCGGCGCGGAGGCGGTGCGAGCAGCTTCTCAGCGGGTGGGTGAGGCGGCGGAAACGGTGACTCCCATGGCCTCGCCACGCGGGGTGGCGCGGGAGGTGGTGGCGGTGGATCATCCCTCGTCCCGCTCGGCGGAACCGGCCCTACCCGGACTGACGCGCATCCTCCTGTCCGCGTTGCCGCGACGGACCCGGGCCGGTGTGCCGGTGATACTCGGCGTGCCTGGTGACGTCCGGTCGCTGGAGCGCAGCGCCGGCCCGCGCCGGCACTACTACTCCGACAGCGTCCAGGGGGCCGACAGCAGATCGGCGACGCTGCGCCGTTCGCGCCGCTCGGGCGGCTCTTCGGCCGCCTTTCCCAGCGCGACCATGGAGACGATCGCCCATCCCGGGTTCGGGTTGAGTTCTTTGGTGAGGCCCTCCAGGTCGAAGGCGCGGAACTGGTGCGCGGACAGTCCCATCGCCTGCGCCTGGACGGTCATGTGGGCGATGGCCTGGCCGAGGTCGTAGTCCGCGAACTCGGAGTAGAGCAGTTGCGTCTCGTCCACGTGACGGCGCGTCAGCATGACGACGAGCAGGCCGGCGTCCGTCGCCCACCGCGCCGAACTGGGCGCGAGGTGACGCACCACCCGTTCGTGATCCGGTTCATGGGGGCGAGAGGTGAAGAAGCCCCAGGGCTGGGAGTTGCCGGCGGACGGTGCCCACCGTGCGGCCTCCAGCAGCAGGTTCAGCGTGTGGTCGTCGATGGCGGCCGACGGGTCGAACCGGTACGGGCTGAACCGTTGCGCGAGCAGAGGATGGAGGCCGCCGCGCGGCTGCGGATCATGTCGCATGACCGCGTCAACCGGCCGACCCGCGGGCGTATTCCGGACGTCAGCCGCGCCACTCATCGCCCCTGTTCGGCCAATACGGCCGCGAGGAGTCCCGGGATGCGGGCGTCCAGATCGGCGCGGCGCAGGGCCATCAGACGAGCCTTTCCCGCCCGGCGGGTCTCGGTGATCCCGGCCTCGCGCAGGATCCGCCAATGGTTGGACAGCGTCGATCGGGGCACCGCCACGTCGTCCGGGCTGCATGGGCTCTCGCCGTCCTCGGCCATCCGGCGGACCAGCGCCGGCCGAACCGGATCGCCCAGGGCGTGCAGCACTACAGCCAGGTCCACGTCCAGATCCACGGGCTGCCCCACTGGTCCCGGACGTGTCGCCGCCGTAGCGGCCTCGGACCGCTGCTGTCCCGGCGTTCGCCGGTGGCTCGCCGCGGCGAAGGGGGCGGGCCGCTGCCGGCCGGGCGGGACACAGTCAGCCACGTCGGCCCACCCGGCGATCGCACGCAGTCATGAGGCGACGACCGGGAGGTCTTCCGGACCGCGTCGGGCACAGCCGCGGCAGCTGCATACGCCCAAGCAGGTGCGGCCTGTGTACGCGTCCGCAGCAGGGAGGACACCGCGGCCCAGTCGCGAAGGGAGTTCACCGAACCGTGGGGGCATGTTTGTGTCAACTGATGTGTCGACTGTCTAACGTGCGGTGGCCGCTCCTCCCGTGGAAGGACACCGCACATGAGACGCGTCACCAAGATCTCCTCCGCAGCCGTCGGCCTGGCCGTCCTGGCGGCCACCGGCACCGCCGTCGCCATGGCGGACCGGAGCGGCGACGACTGGCCCTACGCCCACCACAGGGCATCGACGTACACCCTGGCGGCTGTCGGCGACATCGCCTGCGAGCCCGACGACGCCGAGAACGCCGCCACCCCGGCCTCGCTGAAGTGCGGCAGCCCCACGCTGGGCGGCATGAGCGCCGAGTTCGCCACCGCGAAGCAGGCCACGGACATGCACCCCGATGCCGTGGCCCTGCTGGGCGACGAGCAGTACCAGGTCGGCAAGCTGACCGACTTCGAGCAGTCCTTCGAGCAGGCATGGGGCGGTCTGAAGATGCTCGAACGCCCGGCGCCGGGCAACCACGAGTACTACCCGTACACCAAGAAGGGCGACAACGAGGCCGGGCAGAACGGCGTCGGCTACTTCGGCTACTTCAACGGCCACGACCAGGCCGGTACGCCGAACACCCAGGGCCAGGCCGGCGACGACACCGCCGGCAACCAGGGGTGGTACTCCTACGACCTCGGCAACTGGCACATCATCTCGCTCAACGCCGAGTGCGGCTCCGACGCGTTCGGCCACGACTGCTCCACGACGGACAACGGCCTCCTCGGCCAGGAGACCCAGTGGCTCTCGCAGGACCTGGCCGCCAACAAGCGTCAGTGCACGATCGCGTACTGGCACCAGCCGACCTTCAGCGCCACGACGGCCTCGACCGCCACGGTGCCCGCCTCGGCGCCGGGCGCCGACGGCATCGAGGGCGCGGCGACCGACGCGTGGTGGAAGCTCCTCTACCGGCACCACGCCACACTCATCCTCAACGGCCACCAGCACGCGTACGCCCGGCTGCGCCCGATGAACCCGGCCGGCGACTACGACCCGGCCCACGGCATCCCGGAGTTCATCGTCGGCTCCGGCGGCGAGGCCCTCGACACCCTCGCCGGCACGCCGGGCAACTACGACAACCCCAACGTGGTCACTGCCCAGTCCGGCGCCTTCGGCGTCATGAAGCTCACCCTCAAGTCCGACAGCTACAGCTGGGACTACAAGCCCGCCCTGCCCGGCCCCGGCTTCGACTCCACGGCGCTGCAGTACAGCGACTCGGGCAACGGCACCTGCACGACCAGGGTGCGGTAAGACGTCCTTGAGCACTTGACCCGCGCCTGGTACGCGTCCGCCGCGTACCAGGAGATCCTGCGGCTGCGGACCGACCACATCGACGGCGACGGGGACCTCTCTCGTCCTGCTCCCCAGTCAGGCCGCTGATCAGCGACCGCAGTTCGGGGTCCGCCGCGGTCCGCACCGCGATGCGGTCAGCCGGCTCCTCACCAGGCTCGCGGAGTCCGCACCGCGGGATCATCCATCCTCACCCCGCCCCGAGACCGCCTCCGGGGACGCCCGCGAGGCCGCCCGGACCTCCTGACGCGGTGGGCGACGGCGGGTAGTCGTCGACGGTCACGGAGTCGTAGAGGCGTGCGCTCCTGGTGGTCAGGCGAACGAGGGCGCGGCTCGGGCCCGCGGGCAGGGCGGAGATCAGGCGGGCGCCCCGGGCCAGTCCCCACACACCGAGGCGGGACGTGGGGATCAGGGTCTTCGCCGCGCTCAGCCCGACCGCGCGGCTACCCCGCACGTGCCCCGCCATCACGCGTTCGTAGCCGGGGAAGGCACGCTCGTGGTCGCCGCCCGCCTGTGCCAGCTCTCCGGCGAGGACGTACGCGCCGACGACGGCCAGGCTGGTGCTGCCGCCGACGGCCGGACCGGGGCAGTAGCCCGCGTCGCCGACGAGCGTCACCCGGCCCTGAGACCAGGTGTCCAGACGGAGCTGGGTGATCGAGTCGAAGGAGAACGCCGAGGCGTGGTCGAGCTCGTCCAGCCAGCGGTCCACATGGGCGTGCATGCCGGCGAACGCACCACGCAGCAACTCCTTCTGCCGGGGCACGTCGCGGTGGTGGAACCCGAGCTCGCGCTCGCTCCGGAAGAGGAACAGCGCCCGCGCGTCGCCGAGGTGCCGCGCCCCGTACATGCCGGCAGTGCGGCCGACGCCGACGTGGAGGAGCAGCTCGCCGTCGAGGTCGTAGACGTTCGGCAGGGTCAGCACGCCGAGGTGGGCCCCGATGAAGGCGTCGAAGCGGGACTCCTCGCCGAAGACGAGACGGCGCACGGTGGAGTGCAGTCCGACGCACTCGCGGCCGAGGTCGGCTGGAGTCGAAAGCGGCTGTGGTCCCGATTCCGGTCGAAGCTCGGCCTGCCGCCCGAACGCGCCGTGAAACTGGTCCGCTTCGACCATGCCGCCCACCGCCTGGTCGCGGGTGAAGGCGCGGCCCGAGTCGCGGCCGACACCGGCTACGCCGACCAGTCCCACCTGCACCGGGACGTCATGGCGTTCACCGGGGCGACCCCCGCGACCGTGGCCGACGAGCCGTTTCTCGCCGTCGACGACATCGCCTGGCCCGACCGCGGAACCTCCGCACTCCTCACCTCTCCGGGCAGCCGGCGTCGCGGTGGCCAGCTGTGGCAGACGCCTCCGACCCGGCGCACGGGGGCAACGTAGCCGTGCCCTGGCAGCGGGGGCACATCCTGCGGCTCCGACGGACCGTCTCCGAGCACGGCGCCCGGGCGGAGGTGACGGAGGAGCTGGAACGGACCCTGCGTCGAAGTGCCTTGGCCGGCGAGGTGCGACCGTTCCAGATCCTCACGCCGCGGATGCGACCGGAGTGACTACTTGCGACCCACACCCTTCTCACCGATGTGGAAGATCCGGTGGCTGCCGCGGGTCATGTCGACGACCAGTTTGGTGCTGGTGCCTCGGCTCCAGGTGAGGGTGACGACGGCCTCCGTGTAGGTGCGGCCGGTGCCGTTGTCGGTGACCTTCCAGGCGAGCGGGACGTTCTGGGCGCGCAGCACGCCGTCGGCGTGCTCCCGGTCCTCCCAGGCCGCCAACTCCTTCTGGAAGGCGGGCGTGAGGTAGTGGCTGCGCAGGTCCTTCCCGAGCTTGCCGCTGTCCTCGTCGAGCACCGCGTCGATGTAGGTGCCGTAGAAGTTGGCGATGCGCGTGATGTTGTCGGTCGTTTTGCCGCTGACGCTGCGCGGGGCGCCGGCGGAGGCCTGGGCCGTGGCGCCGAGGCCGAGGGCGACGGCGAGGACGCCGGCGGTCAGGACGGTTCGGGTCCTGCTGCTCATGTGTACTCCCTTTTGTTGTGAGTCAAATCGAATCGCGCCGAACGGCGCTGTCGGTGGTCGACGGGCCGCTCTCCCCACCCCCGTGACGGAGAGCGGCCCCGGTCATGCGGTCAGTGGAGCTTGTTCACGGCCGTGACGGTCGTCTTCCTGAAGGCCTTCACCGGCGCGTCCCCGAAGTCCCCCAGCCGGCCCCAGTCGACGACCGTGACGGTCCTGCCGTCCCGGCCGACGGAGAGCAGACGGATGTCGGAGGCGCCCCAGGAGGTCACCGTGTGCAGGCCGTAGACGTGGGCGCCCTCCTCGACCGGCAGCGTGCCGTAGTCCTTCGGCGTGACCTCGGTCGCCGGGTCGGCCTTCTCGATGCGTGCCGCACAGGACTTGATGTCCTTGTTCAGCCGCGAGAAGCGGCCCTTGGCCGCAGCCGTCGTGGACAGTCGCACGCTGATCTGACGGGCACTCGTGTCGAGGTCGGTGCGGAAGTCCCGGTACCAGGTGTCCGAACCGTCGCCGCCCAGCGCCATGCTCAGGCAGCGGTCCTCCTCCACCGCCTCGGGTACGCCGGCGGTTACCTTGCCGGCCGTCCAGGACGAGCTCGGGTGCGGCGGGAGATCGGCCGCCGTGAGGAAGCCGGGCGCCCTGGGCGCGGCGTTCGCCGGTGCGGCGAGCGTCGCGCCGAGGGCGAGGCCCGCGACCGTGAGTGCCACGAGCGCGCTCGCTCGGATGCGTTTGGGCATAGGTGTCCCCGTGGATGAGTGCATGGGTGTCGTCGGTCGCACCCCGCCGGCCGGTCGGTCCGGCCCTGGTCGGTGCGACACCAAGAGCATCGGCCGTCACCGCGGCCCGGCGCAACGCCGGACGCCCGTCCGGCGACGGTGGAACCATCCCAGCCCATCTGACGTGCAGGTACATGGATCGCCTGGGATGCAGGGGCACGAGGGAGGACGGGGGAACGGTGTCGACCGGGGACGACGTCGAGCAGTTCGCGGCGCTGCTGCGCCGGCTCAAGGACCGCACGGACCGGAGCTACGGCTCTCTGGCCCGGCGCCTCAACATGAACACCTCCACGCTGCACCGCTACTGCGCGGGCGAGGCGGTCCCGCAGGACTACGCCCCGGTCGAACGCCTGGCCGCCTTCTGCGGTGCGACACCCGAGGAACGCCTCGAACTGCACCGCCTGTGGCTGCTCGCGGTGACGGCACGCCGGCGGCCGCGAGCGGGTGAGGGGGCACCGGAGCCGCCAAGGGGCGAGGAGGTACCGGAGCCGGCGAAGGCCGAGGAGGTACCGGAGCCGGCGAAGGCCGAGGGGGCATCGGAGCGGGCAGAGGCCGAGGAGGTACCGGAGCCGACGGCGACCGAGGGGGTGCTCGAGCCGACAGGGGGCGAGCGGGCTTCGGGACCGGGCGGCCGGACGGCGCGGGGTGCGGGTGGTGGCGCGGACGGTGTCGGTGGTGACGAGGGCGGCACGAGCGGTGCGCCGCCGCGACTCGACGCTGCCGGTCCCGACGCCGGGCTGCCCGCTTCGGACGCTCCCGGACCTGCCAGTCCCGAGCCGACGGTCCGGCGGAACGAGGCCCGCTCGACGGGACGGCCCTGGTACCGCCGTCGCCGCACCGTCGTCGGCGCCGCCGTGGCGACCGTGCTGCTGGTGACGCTGGGCAGCCTGTCGGCGCTGTCGGCCGACCGGTCTCCCGGCAACTCGGCCAAGGCTCCCGGTCGGTCCCGTGCGACGGGAATCGGTACGTCAGCCCATCCCTCGGCCCCTGCGGCCAGCCCCTCCCGCAGCCGTTCGTCGGCCTCGCCCTCTCCAGGAGTACGGGCTTCGGGGCGGCCCGAGGCGAAGGGCGGACCGTCGGCGGACACGACGAGCCACGCCCCCGTGCCGACCGGTGTGCCGCTCGCCTGGACCGCCGACCCGCAGATCTGGCAGGGCGGTTGCGGGCACGACTACGTCATCGACAAGGAGCCGGCCCAGGTGCCCCCGCCACCGGTGCAGCAGGACGCCGGGGTGTGGGCGGCGACGCAGAGAGCGGTGCACGGGCGGCAGACGATGGTGCAGATCTCGGTGCAGGGGAAGTCGTCCACGGCCGTGGTCCTGACGGCCCTCCGGGTCCGTGTCGTCAGCCGCGGCACACCGCTGACCGGCAACGCGTACGCCATGGAGCAGGGCTGCGGCGGCGACCTGACGCCCCGTGACTTCTCCGTGGACCTGGACGTCAACCGCCCGATCGCCCACGCGCGCCCCGGCAACGACGGCGGAAGGAACATCCCCGCGGTGCGGTTCCCCTACCGCGTCTCCGCCGAGGAGCCGGAGGTGCTGCTGGTCACCGCGACGACCGAGGCCTACGACTGCAACTGGTACCTGGAACTCGACTGGTCCTCCCAGGGCCGCACCGGCACGGTCCGCATCGACGACCACGGCCGCCCGTTCCGCACCAGCAGCACCAAGGGCCTGCCCCGCTACTGGTACGGCACGAACGGCCACGGTGTGCGTCAGTGGGTGCCCGCCGACTCTTGAGGTGCGCCCCCTGACCAGTGACGCCCCGACCGGCCCTGATGTCACCCGGCTCCGGGCGCCCAGGCGGACTCCACGCCGTGCCGGGCCGACGGCCCGCCAAGCACCTGGACGAGATGCTCCTGGCTCGGATCGCGCGAGCGACGGGCCGCGTTGACGAAGCTCACGTGCGCCTCATGGCTGATGGACCGGCACCTGCGGCACCGGCCACCGGCATCGCCCGCACCCCGGATCGGACGCGACAAGTCCGCAGCGGCCCGACGGAGTTCTAGGAGACGGTGTCCGGGCGCGCGGGGCCCAGCCGGACGGGGAGTTCCTGGTGCCCGTTGCTGATCAGGGAGGGGACAGGTCGCAGTTCCTCGGCCGGCACCGCGAGGGACAGGTCGGGGAAGCGGCCGAACAGCTGCCGGAGGGCTTCCGCGACCTCCAGGCGGGCCAGCGGGGCGCCGAGGCAGAAGTGCACCCCGTGGCCGAAGGCCAGGTGGTCCTTGACCGTGCGGGTCACGTCGAAGGTGTCGGCGTCGTCCCCGTGCCAGTCGGGGTGACGGTTGGCGGCGGCGTACGAGGCGAGGATGGCCTCACCCCGGGCGATGGTGCGTCCGTCGGGCAGTTCGATGTCGGCGACGGCGTAGCGCAGCGGCAGATGCTTGACGGCGGGCTCGTGCCGCAGTGTCTCCTCCACCACGTCGTCCCAGCCGGCCTTGCCGGTGCGGACGAGGTCGTACTGGTCGGGGGCGGTCAGCATGGCGACGACGGCCTGGTCGATGACGTTGACGGTGGTCTCGTACCCGGCGCTGATCATCAGCAGCAGGGTGTCGCGGAGTCCCTCCGCGGTGAAGCCGGTTCCGTCCGACTCCTCGTCCCGCGCCGCGATGAGCAGGGAGGTCATGTCGTCGCCGGGGGCGCTGGTCTTGGTGGCGATCAGCTCGTCGAGGAGGGCGTAGAGGCGGGCGCCGTTGGTCTCGGCCTCCTCCTGGGTGAGCGTGGTGTCGAAGACGCCGTCCACGAGCTTGCGGAAGTCCGCCCGCCGGTCCTGCGGAACGCCCATCAGGTGCCCGATCACGGCGATGGGCAGCGGGTAGGCCAGGCGTTCGCGCAGGTCGACGACCTCCCCGGCGGGCAGCGCGGCGAGGTCCTCCACCAGCTCGGTGACCAGGGCCTCGACGGCCGGGCGCAGCTCGGCGATGCGGCGCGCGCTGAAGGCGGGGGCGACCATGCGGCGCAGCCGGCGGTGGTCGGCGCCGTAGGCGGTGAACATGTTCTTCACCGCGACCCACAGGGCGAGCGGCCAGGTCGCGACCGTCTGCTCGAAGGCGGGCCAGTGCGCCCGTGCGTCCTTGGACACGTCGGGGCTGGTCAGCAGCTGCTTGAGCAGGGCGGGGTCGGTGACCGCCCAGGCCTGGACGCCGAGGATGTCCACTCGCGTTGCGGGACCCTGGGCGCGCAGGGTCTCATGCTCCAGGTGCCGGGCGGCCCCGGCGGGGTCGAGGACGAGCGGAGTGTGCTGGGACAAGGCCGTTCTCCTTAAGGACAGGGGTGGCGGTGTCGGACGACAGCGGGGCTTCAGACGACAGCGGGGAAACGGACGGGCAGCACTTCCAGGGCGCGGTGGAACGGGCCGGGCCGCCACACCAGATCCCCTGTGGAACAGGCGAGATCGATCTCGGGAAGGGCGTCGAGCAGGCAGGCGACGGCCGTCTCGGCGATGAGGTACGCATGGGTGCGGGCCGGGCAGGTGTGCGGACCGATGCTCCAGGACAGGTGGGCGCGGTTGCCGGTGAGCGCGCCGGCGCCGAGGCCCCCCGTGACGGCAGGGTCGTTGTTGCAGGCGGCCATGGAGATGACGACGGGTTGGTGGGCGGGGAGCAGCACGCCCTCGACGTCGATGGGGTACGGCGGGTAGCTGATGCAGTAGTTGGCCATCGGCGGGTCGGTGTACAGGACCGTGTCGAGGGCTTCGCGCACCGGCTGCCCGGCGTGCAGGCCGGCCGAGAACTGCTCGTCGGTGAGGATCCTGAGCACGGTGTTGCTGATCAGGTTGGTCAGCGGCTCGATGCCCGCGCCGTACAGCGTGACGAGCTGGTGCGACATCTCCACGTCGTCCAGGCGGGCGCTGTGGGCGATCAGCCGTGAGGTGATGTCGTCCCCGGGGTGCCGCCGCCGGAGCGTCACGAGGTCGAGGACGGCCTGGCCGAGGATCTCGTTGCCCCGGGCGGCGGTCTCGGCCTCCGCCTCGAAGATCTTGGCCATGCCGTCGGCGATGCGCATCCCGATCTCGTCCGGGCAGCCCAGCAGCGCGCTCAGCACGTGGAACGCGATGGGGAACGAGTACTGGGTGAGGAGATCGGCCTGGCCGAGGTGGCGGAAGGCACCGATGGCGCCGGAGGCGACCTTCTCCACCAGCGCCCGCAGTTCGTGCTGGTCGACCGCCTGGATGCTCGCGGTGTTCGCCGCCCGGTAGCGGGTGTGCTCGGCACCGGACGAGCGCAGGGCGTTGGGACGCCACTCCATCATCGGCCGTACCGGGCAGGACTCGGGTATGCCCTCCTGCCAGATCCGCGGGTCGGCTGGGAAGTGCAAGGGGTCGTTGAGGATGCGTCGGGCCTGGTGGAAGCCGATGACCAGGGTGGCGGGAACACCGGGAGCGAGATCCACGGGGACCAGCGGACCGTGGACGCGGCGCATGCGCTCGTACGCGGCGTGCGGGTCGTCGGCGAACTCGGCGGCGTAGAGCGGGACTCTGGCCGGGGAGCTCGCGATGCCGGGGCCGGGGGTGGTCATGGGCGGGGCTCCACAAGAGAGGCGGGGACGTGTCGGGTGGTCAGGTACTCGATGAGGGTGATGAGCGCGTACACACAGGAGCGGCGGTCCCGCGCGTCGCATTCGGTCAGCGGTGTCTCGGGCTCCAGCGCGAGCGCCTGCCGGATCTCGTCCAGGGGGTACCGGGGCGCGTCGGGAAACACGTTGATGACGACGGCGTACGGCGTCCGCTGCTCCTCCAGCAGGCTCAGCACCTCGTGGCAGCCGTCGAGATCCCTGGTGTCGGCCAGGACCACTGCGCCCAGGGCTCCCTCGGTCAGCCCTTCCCACAGGGGGCGGAACCGGGTCTGGCCAGGGGTCCCGAACAGGTAGAGCACCAGGCGGTCGTTCAGCAGGTGGATGCGCCCGAAGTCCATGGCGACCGTCGTGGTCGTCTTGTGCGGGGTGCCGCGCAGATCGTCCACGCCGACGCTCGCCTCGGTGATGGGCTCCTCCATGCGCAGCGGTGCCACTTCGGAGACGCTGCCGACGAAAGTGGTCTTGCCGACCCCGAACGCCCCGGCGACGACGATCTTCGCCGAGCGGTTCACGGCGGGGGCCACATAGTTGACGGCGGGCCGGTCAGACCAGTTCGCGTAGTCCACGCAGCACCTCCTGGAGCAGGTCGAGTCCGGGGCGGCCCTCCTGAACAGGGGCCGGGCTGGTCAGACGGCCGCTGTCCATCAGGTCGGAGACGAGGATCCGTACGGTCGAGGGCGGCAGTTCCAGCGCGGCGGCGATGTCCGCCACGGCCAGGCCGCCCCGCCCGCCGGCGAAGAGACGCATCACCCTGCGGGCGTCCGGCGCCAGCCTCTCGGTGGGACCGGACGCGGCGATGACCACCGTCTCCAGGCGCACCTCACGGCTCGGCCGGTTCCGTCCGCCGGTGCGGACGTAGGGCCTGATCAGGTCCGGGTCGTGCCGCGGACCACTCACGTCGCGGTGCCGCCTTCCGAGACAGGCAGCCGGTCCCCGACCTCCAACTCGTGGCCGAGCCGGGTCGCCAGCCGCACCATGTGGTGGCTGATCAGGCCCACGTCGGCGTCCGGGCCGGTCGTGACGACCGAGAGCATCGAGTTGCGCGCGGCCGCGGTGGTCAGCCCGATGCGGCCCTGCGACTCGATCAGCAACTGGCACATGCCCTTGCCGCCGACGTGCTCGTCCCATGCCTTGCCGGCGGCGCGCAGCGAGGCGGTGAGGGCGGCGAGTTTCTCCGCGTCCTCCTGGCCGATCGTCTGCGTGCGGGCCTGCAGGAGGCCGTCGCTGCTCATCAGCACGGCGTACTCGACGCCCTCGACGGCGCCGAGTTCCTGGTCGAGCAGCCACCCCAGGCTGTTGCTGTGCGTGTCGCGCATGGTCACTTTCCTTCGGTGGGTCCGGTGTTTTCCTGGGTCTGGCGGCCCTGGCGGCTGCCCGCCGCCCAGGCGGCGGCGACGCTGGGCCGCCCCGGCACGACCGGAGGCTCCGGCGTCGACGGGGCGGTGTTGCGTGGCCGGGCAGGGCGTTGACGGACAGTCAGCCCGCTGGCGGTGGTCGCGGCGGGCGCGGGCGAGCCGGAATCCCGCGCGGCGGGTACGGCAGCGGGCTCGAGCGCTGCGGCGGGCTGGGGCGCTGCGGCGGCCCGGGTTGCGGCGGCGGCCCGGGGTACGGCAGCGCGGGTTCCGGCGGGCTGGGCCCCACCGGTGGAGAAGAACAGGAGGTTCTTCGGCAGAACCAGTACGGCCCGGGTGCCCTGGTAGATGTTCGGCGCGGTCAACTCGACCCGGAAGCCGTAGTTCTCGGCGAGCAGGGAGGCGACGCGCAGGCCCGTCTGCGGATGGGCGCCGAGCTGCGTGATGTCGTCGCGCTGTTTGCCGGACATGATGTCGCTGGCCCACAGCAGCCGTTCGTCGTCCATGCGCAGACCGGCGTCGTCGACGATCAGGAAGCAGGCGTGATGGCCCTCCTCCACCGAGACATGCACGCGGGCGGCCGGCGGTGAGTACCGCAGGGCGTTGTCCAGCAGGAGTGCCAGGGTGTGCACGACGGCTTCGACCGCCCGGCTCTCCACCGCGATGGTGTCCGACTCGTGGTGCTCCACCCGCTGGTAGCCCTCGACGCGGCCCATGGCTGCGCGGATCACGTCGGTCAGGGAGGTGCGCGGCCAGCGCCTGGAGAGCTTGTCGCCGGCCAGGACCGCGTAGCCCTGCGCGGTCAGCAGCATCTGCTGGGCGATGTGGTCGATGTGCACCAGCGTCGCGTACGCCTCGTCGTCCTGGTGGGAGCGCACGCCCTTGCTGATCTCCCGGCTCAGGCGGGCCGCGCGTGCCACCACGTTGGAGGCGAAACTGCGCACGGCCGCGCGGGTCGCCTGCTGCGACTCCCGGCGCGCCTTCGCGACCTCCTGCTCCGCGGCGGACCGGACCTCGGTGATGCGTTGGTCGGCGGCGGCCTGGGCGGCCTCCCGTACGTGCGCCACGGCGGCGATGGCCTGCCCCGTCACGTCGCGGAGCCGGCCGGCGAGAGGGGTGTGGGCCAGCGGGCCGGGCAGCGCGAGGCCGGCTCCGTACTGCTGGTCGGGCAGGGTGCCGGCGCCCACCGCGGGCAGCACCTCCGCGGCCAGCTGCCCGAGGACGTGCTCCACCGCACGCAGCTGCTGGGTGAGTTGGTCGGTGCGGCCCTGGAGCTGGTCGGCCCTGCCTCGCTCGCGCCGGTACGCACCGCGGAAGCGCCACGCGGTCGCACCCGCCGCCAGAGCGACGGGGGCACTCACGGCCAGTATCAGATCGGTCATCAGGTCCTCTCCAGCGTGTCCGACACGCGAAATTGGATGCGGGCATGACAGGCCAAAAGTCGCGTAACCGTCGGGGGAGACGTCGTGCACGACGAACGGGCTTCGGGTGCACGGGAGTCGGAGCGGAGGGGCCAGCCGGCTAAGGCGGAGTGAGCGGCGGGCACGGTGTCCTCCGGGTACGCGGTCATGTCGTCCAGCAGAGCGTTCGACAAGCTCGAACCGGAAGCGCGCTGAGCCGAACGCATCGCAGTGTAACCAGCGAGGGACAGGGCGTCGACGAACGGCCCTCCCCGGCGGACACTGCCGAAAACGCCCAACTGTGCGGAGATCAGCCCTCATTGACAAGCGGAAGCCTCGAGATCCGGCACGGACGAATGCCGCGACCGACGTGGTGATTGGTCCTCGCTCACAACATGGTGACGGCAAGCCGGCCCTTCGGCACGCCCGATCGGTATGAACTCACCAGGGAAGCCCGAGACTCGGCCTCGATCGCCTGGACGGCCGTTCGGTGGGCGGAGGCGGTCGCCTGCCGACCGGACCACGTTCACCGCTCACCGGTTCCGGTTCCGGGCGGCGAATCGGGGGCCGCCTTGGCCTGGCGGCCATCCTTCCGACATCTCCACAAGGCACATCGCTTCTACACCTGCGGCGCCTGACGGGGCGGACGGGAATCGAATCCACAGCCATGGGGTCGTTTGCTGGAGTGATCTCGCCGAGTGTCCGTCACGCGGCAACGGGCACGCAGTTGGACCGGGCATGAAGCGATCGCGTTCCCTGGACGCGGCGTTGGTTCGGGCCCACTGCGCATCGGTCAACGGCGCGGCCGGACCAGCAATCCGATGATGGGAAAGAAACGGCCTAGTTCGATCGGTGCCCGGTGCCGGTCCGAGGATCAACGAAGTCATCGGAGTCACTCGCTCGGGACGCTGGACCGGTGGTTTCGCCCCGCGCGACGGATGCCGTCTCCAGCAGAGACCAGCCGTCGATCTCCATCGCCCGCCGCTCCTCGGACTGCCGGCCGCGGGCCGACGCCGCGTCGAGCAGGGCTCGGACGGCGCCGGGTTCGTGCAGGTTCAGGGAGGCGCCCCGGACGTACCCCACGTCTCCGGAACCCAGGGGAGCCCCTCCCGGGACGTACCGACCCGGGCCCTCGGTGAAGACGATGCGCAGCGGGCCGCCGGTGCCGGCCGGCTGCGGGTACAGCGTGAGGGTCTCGCAGCAGGACCGGCTGCCGCCCGTCACGCTGTGGCTGTGGCGGAGCGTCCACAGATAGGTGCGTCCGTCGGCGATCAACCGACGGGGTTTCTTCGGATGGCGGGGCACGGAGCCGAGGGTACGCGGGTTGACCCGGCCGAGGCCGAGGACGCTGTCCGGGAGGCCCTGACAGAGCTCCCCGCCGGGAGCCGAGGGGCGGGTTTCGGGGCTCTGGCCGTGATGTGGGCCATGCGAGCGGGATCACATCCTAAAGAGGGCCGTAGCCCCGGACCTCTCTGAAATGCACCGATCGCTGCCCATGTGAACAATTCGGGCATTTCTTCGAAAGTGGGTAGTAGGTCACATCGTTGCGTCCGGTCCGGGCGGCCGC
>NZ_JBIUBE010000016.1:0-144356 GCF_044593395.1 Streptomyces sp. NPDC052301
CTGCAGGGGGGACCCTGTGGGAGAGTAGGACGCCGCCGAACAATCTTTGGGAAAACCCCCGCATCGAAAGATGCGGGGGTTTTCTGCATTTAGGGTTGGCCCATGCGCTACGACCTGATCATCTTCGACAACGACGGTGTCCTCGTCGACAGTGAGCCGATCTCCAACCGGCACCTGGCGGCCTATCTCACCGAGTTGGGGCACCCGACGTCGTACGAGGACTCCTTGCGGGACTACATGGGGTCGGCGATGCACAGGATCCACGATCTGGTTCTGGAGCGGACGGGGCAGCGGCTCCCGGACGAATTCGACGACGTGTTCCACGCGCGGGTCTTCGCCGCGTTCGAGCGGGAGTTGCAGCCCGTGCCCGGTGTGGCCGGCGTGCTGGAGAAGCTGGCCGCGGACGCGGTGCCGTACTGCGTGGCTTCCTCCGGAAGCCACGAGCGGATCCGGGTGGGGCACCGGACCACGGGGCTGGACCGGTGGTTCCAGGAGGAGCGCATCTTCAGTTCGCAGGATGTGGGGCGGGGCAAGCCGGCGCCCGACCTCTTCCTGTACGCGGCTGAGCGCATGGGAGTGGCCCCGGAGCGGTGCGTCGTCGTGGAGGACTCGCCGCTGGGCGTCCAGGCGGCCGTGGCGGCCGGGATGGACGTGTACGGGTTCACCGCCATGACACCGGCGGCACGGCTCGCCGATGCCACCGAACTCTTCTCCTCCATAGGTGAGTTGGCTGACCTGCTGGTATGACCTGAGCTCGCCACGGACCTGACAATTGTCATGCGGACGTCCGGACGATCGTTTCTACCGGCGGACCCCCCGCGGCGGCGAAGCTGAGGGCATGACGAAGAACGCGGGGGCCCAGGGCCGGAACGAGCAGCAGAAGCAGAACCCGAGCGTGCTGGACAACTTCAAGCCGCTGCTGGTCGACGTGGCCGTGCCGCTCGGCTCGTACTACGTCTTCAAGGACGCCTTCGGGATGAGCACCTTCGCCGCGCTCGCCTGGAGCAGCGTGGGGCCGGCGCTGCGGACCGTGTGGAGTCTGGTCAAGGACCGTGCGGCCAACGGGCTGGCGATGCTCATCCTGGTCGTGAACGTGGTGGGTCTGGGCTTGAGCTTCGTCTCCGGTGACCCGCGGCTGATGCTCGCCAAGGACAGCGGGATCAGCAGCACCGTCGGGATCGGGATCCTGGTCTCCGTGGCGCTCGGGAAGCCGATGATGACCGCCGGCCTCAAGCCGTTCATGGTGAAGGGGGACGAGGCCAGGGAGGCCGCCTGGGACCGGCTCGTGTCCGGGGCCGCGGCCGGCTCCCGGGACTTCCGGAGCCGGGAGAAGGTCTTCTCGGTGGTCTGGGGCGTGGTACTGCTCGCCGAGTGCGTCGCGCGGGTCGTCGGGGCGTACACGATCCCGGTGGACACCATGGTCTGGCTCGGCACGGTCATCATGATCGGTTCCATCGTGCTGGGCTCGGTGCTCTGCGGTCCGCTGGCCGCCGGCCCCATCGAGGCCATGGTCAGCGACGAGGTGAGGGCCACGGAGGCCCGGCGGGCCGGGCTGGCCGTCGCTGTCTGAGCCCGCCGCCTGCGCGTACTGGTGAAGCTGAAGGAAATTCACCTTTGGCTGGATCTACCCAGGGGTAGCCCCGGGCCCTACGCTCGCCGCCATGACTGATGTGCTGCGGCGCGGTAGGGCCTCGTTGGCGTTCAGCTTCTTCGCCCAGGGCGCCGCCTTCGCCCTGCTGGTGACGCGCATCCCCGCCGTCCAGGACCGTTACGGCATCTCCGACGCGCTGCTGCCGGTCTTCCTGGCCGCCGTACCCGTCCTCGCCGGTGTCGGCAGCGTGACCACCGAGCAGCTGGTGAAGCGGATACCGCCCAGTCGGCTGCTGCGCTGGTCCCAGCCGGTGGTGCTGCTGGCGCTGCTCGGCGCCGGGGCGGGCGGGGGCATCGCGGAGCTGGCCGTGGCGCTGGGGGTGTTCGGGCTGGCCGTGGGCGCGCTGGACGCGTCCATGAACATGCTCGGGGTGAGCCTGCAGCGGTCGTACGGGCGCAGCATCATGCTCAGCTTCCACGCCGCGTACAGCCTGGGCGGGATCGTCGGGGCCTCGCTGGCCTGGGTGGGGGCGCACTGGCAGCTCCCGCTGTGGGTGTCGTACCTGCCGGTCGTGGCGGTGCTGCTGCCGGCGGCCCTGGTGGGGAGCCGGTGGTACGTCGACGGGGATGCGGCGCCCCTCGAGGATCAGGGCGCCACGGGCGGGGGCGTCGTCTTCAAGCTGCTGCTGCCGCTCTGTCTGGTGATGACCTTCGCCTACGTCGGGGACTCGACCGTCTCCAACTGGAGCGCGAAGTACCTGAAGGACGTGCTGGGCAGCTCGGAGCAGCTGGCGACCGTGCCGTACAACGTGTACATGGTGACCACGCTGGTGGGGCGGGCCCTGGGGGACTTCGGAGTGCGGCGGTTCGGGGCGGCGGCGGTCGTGAGGCTCGGGGCGCTGGTCGCGGCCGGTGGGTTCGCGGTGGTGGCCTCGGCGCCCGGGGCGTGGGTGGGGATGCTCGGGTTCACGCTGTTGGGCTTGGGGCTGTGTGTGCTGGTGCCGCAGACGTTCGCGGCGGCGGGACGGTTGTTCCCGGGTGCTTCGGACGCGGCGATCGCGCGGCTGAACATCTTCAATTACGTGGGTTTTCTGGTCGGTTCCCCGTTGGTGGGCGCTCTGGGTGACGCGTGGAGCTATCGGGGGGCCATGTTCGTGCCGATGGTGTTGGTGCTGGTGACGTTGGTGTACGCCAGGTCGTTCGCCGCTCAACCGGACCGATACGGTGGCGGGCATGAGCGGCCGCGCACAGCTGATGTGGGACGAGGCAGTAACGGGCTATGACTTCGGCCCGGACCATCCGATGGATCCGGTCCGGCTGGCACTGACCCGGAAACTGGTGGGTGCCTTCGGGCTCGACCGGGAGATGGAGGTCGTCGCGGCGAAACCGGCCGGGGAGTCGACGCTGCGGCTGGTCCACCGGGCGGACTACATCGACGCCGTGAAGGTCGCGTCGGCACATCCGTCGGGGGCGGGCGGGGCGTACGGGCTCGGGACCATCGACGATCCCGCCTTCGCGGGGATGCACGAGGTGTCCGCGCTGATCGCGGGGCAGTCGGTGGGCGCCGCGGAGGCGGTGTGGCGGGGGGACGCGGATCATGCCGTGAACTTCGCGGGCGGGCTGCACCATGCGATGCCCGGGGGCGCGTCCGGGTTCTGCATCTACAACGACGCCGCGCTCGCCGTCGCCCGGCTGCTGGAGCTGGGGGCCGAGCGGGTCGCCTATGTGGACGTCGACGTGCATCACGGGGACGGGGTGCAGGCCGCGTTCTGGGAGGACCCGCGGGTGCTGACCATCTCGTTGCACGAGCATCCGCAGACCTTGTTCCCGCAGACCGGGTGGCCGCAGGAGACGGGCGCCGGGGCGGGGGAGGGTGCCGCGGTGAACGTGGCGCTGCCGGCGGGGACCGGCGACGCGGGCTGGGTACGGGCGTTCCACGCGGTGGTGCCGGAGCTGCTCGCGGACTTCCGGCCGCAGGTGCTGGTGACGCAGCACGGGGCCGACACGCACTTCGAGGATCCGCTGGCGCATCTCGCCGTCTCGCTGGATGCGCAGCGGGCGGTGCAGGTGGCGTGTCATGAGCTGGCGCACGAGTACGCGGGCGGGAAGTGGGTCGCGCTCGGTGGGGGCGGCTACGCGGTGGTGGAGGTGGTGCCGCGGTCCTGGACGCATCTGGTGGGTATCGCCGCGGGGAGGCCGGTGGCTCCTGAGACGTTGATCCCCGAGGGGTGGCGGCAGGAAGTGTTCGCCCGGACCCGGCAGTTGGGGCCGCAGCGGATGACTGACGGGCGGTGGCCGGTGAGTTGGGCTTCGTGGGAGTCGGGGTACGACCCCGGGGACCGGCTCGACCAGGCTGTGCTGGCGACTCGGCGGGCGGCGTTTCCGCTGCGGGGGTTGCTGCCGTAGCGCCGGCGCGGGTGCCGGCCGGGCATCGGTTACGCCAACCGTGCGTACTTCCCGCGTTCCCACCCGGGCTCCGTCCTCCGTGCCTCACCATCGCACCCGTGTCGCCCCTCGCTGATCTGCGTGCGCACCTGTTGGCCGCCCGGCTGGCCGGTGTCGTCGCGACGTCGCGGGAGGACAGTCTGCGCAGTTACCGGTTGTTCGCCGCGCGGGACCCGCGTGTGGTGATCGGGATCGATCCCGAAGGTGCCTGGGGGCAGCGGGACCTGCTGGCCCTGATGGCGCAGAAGTGCGGGGTCTCGGACGACCCCCGGCACACCTCGGGGCCGGACGTGATCGATCCGGAGCTGACGCTGGCCGGGCTGGACGCCTTCGCGGACCGGATCCGGGAGGTCGCCCGGCGTGGCGCGCCGGTGCTGTTCGGTACCGGCCATCCGCATCGGCTGCTCGGGTTCTACGCAGGCTTGGCGGACGCGCTCTCGGCGGCGGGGTGTGAGGTGCTCACCCCTGCGCAGGGTCGCTGTATCGACATATTGACCCAGTTCGGTCTACGTACGCTCCGGCTCGACTACGTACGAGGTGTCGCGTTGGTGCGAGCGCCCGAGGCCGGGCGCCCCGGTTGTGAGCCGGGCGTGCACAGCCACTCGCCCCTCCCGGTTCGGGTGGTGCTCGGTGCCGCGGCCGAGGCCGGTGGACCACTGCCCGAGCTGGTCGTGGGGGATCACGGCTGGGTCTGCGGTGCAGGTCAGCTCGGGTTCGAGACCATCGGGCCGGCCGATACGGACGATCCCGCGCTGTTCGTGGGGCAGGCCGAGGGGCGCGTGTCCGTCGTCGTTCCACTTGATGACGGTGTGCGCCCCGCGTACTACCGCCCGCTTACCCGCTACGTACTCAAACGAGCGTGTCTGTCACAGTAGGCGGTTGATGGGTGCACCTCTTCCCCACTTGCATCACCCGCCCCTACATTGGGGAGTGAGCACGCAACGACGAAGAGTCACCGGAAGGGGAAGCCGGTGGCCGTCGAGTGCGGAAGGTTCAGGTGTGTCATGGGTGCAGCTGGCGAGAGGCCTCTGAACGAGGTTCAGTTCCTTACCGTGGCGGAGGTCGCCTCGGTGATGCGAGTGTCGAAGATGACCGTGTACCGGCTGGTGCACAGCGGTCATCTGCCCGCGATCCGGGTGGGGCGGTCCTTCCGCGTCCCGGAACAGGCGGTACACGAGTACCTCCGCGACAGCTATGTGGGGGTGGAGACGGCCTGACGGCGTCCCCGGGTGACCACGAGTGACCTGGGGACATCCCCTCGATTACGACCTGAGCGCTTGGTTGGGTAGGCTGGCCCCTCGTAGGTCGTGTGGGCCCATGGCGCCCAAACAACCGAGTGATGAGAAGTGAGCGAGGGTAGTCGTGGGCTCTGTTATCAAGAAGCGGCGCAAGCGGATGGCCAAGAAGAAGCACCGCAAGCTGCTCAAGCGCACGCGCGTTCAGCGTCGCAACAAGAAGTAAGCGGCGCCGCGAGAGCGTGGCCCCGATGGCCCCCCGCCAGCAATGGCGGGGGGCCATCGGCATGTCCGGGGGCTGCTGCCCGGACACTCCCGGGGTACCCGGCATATTCCGATGGGGGAAATTCCGTCACCTCGTGCATCGGGCGGTCATCACAGTGCAACGTCAACCCGCTAAGTTGGCCGCACACGGGGAACGCGGACACGGGTATCGCGGGAAGGAAGGCGCAGATCTTGGCGAAGGTCGTGCTCGTCACCGGAGTCGCCCGGCAGCTGGGCGGCCGGTTCGTACGGCGGATCCAGCGGGACCCGGACGTGGAGCGGGTGATCGCCGTGGACGCGGTGCCGCCGGCTCACCATCTGGGCGGGGCCGACTTCATCCAGGCCGACATCCGGCAGCCGACGATCGCCCGGGTGCTGGCCGAGACGGGCGCCGACACGGTCGTCCACCTCGATGTGACGGGCACGGCGCTGGGCGGCGGCAACCGGGCCACGGTCAAGGAGACCAACGTCATCGGCACCATGCAGCTGCTCGGCGCCTGCCAGAAGTCGCCGAGCGTGCAGCGCCTGGTCGTCAAGTCCAGTACCAACGTGTACGGGTCCGCACCGCGCGATCCGGCCGTGTTCACCGAGACCACCCCGCCGAAGTCGCTGCCCAGCGGTGGCTTCGCCAAGGACGCCGTCGAGGTCGAGGGATACGTGCGCGGCTTCGCCCGGCGGCGGCCGGACGTCGCCGTGTGCGTGCTGCGGTTCGCGAACATCCTCGGGCCGACCGCGGAGACCCCGCTCGCCTCGTACTTCGCGCTGCCCGTCCTGCCGACCGTGTTCGGGTACGACCCGCGGCTGCAGTTCGTGCACGAGGACGACGTCATCGAGGTGCTCAGGATCGCCTCGCACGAGCCGCGCCGGGGCACCCTGAACAGCGGCACCTTCAACGTCGCCGGGGACGGGGCACTGCTGCTCTCGCAGTGCTCGCGGCGGCTCGGGCGGCCCACCGTGCCGCTGCTGCTGCCGGCGGTCACCTGGGCCGGGTCCCTGGTCCGTACGCTGGGGATGACGGACTTCTCGCCGGAGCAGATCCGGCTGCTCACGCACGGGCGGGTGGTGGACACCGTCCAGATGCGCGAGACGCTGGGCTTCACGCCCAGGTACACGACGGCGGAGGCGTTCGCGGACTTCGCCCGCGGCCAGGGTCCGGGGCTGGTGCCGCCGGAGGCCCTCGCAGGGGCCGTCGACCGGATCGCCGCGCTGGCCGCGCCGGGCGAGGGCCGGCCCACGACGCACAGCGCCGACAGCGCCAACTGAGGAGCGCAGCAACGATGGCGGACGCCAAGGTCATTCCGTTCGACGACGACCGGTCCCGCGGGAGCGCCACGCAGCGCCCGGCGCGGCGCCGGGGCGCGGGCAGCAGGCGCGGCGCCCTGGGCGAGGCGGGTGAGATGGGTGAGGTCCAGCCTCTGCCGGGACGGGCGCAGGCGCAAGAGGATGGGCCTGTGGGCCGCGAGGAGAAGCCGCTGGAGAAGCCGCCGGGGGGCGACGGGCGGGACGGTGGCCTGGAGCGGCGGGTGGCGGCCGGGCTGTCCTTCCTGCGGCGCCGGCTGACCGGGGAGTACGACGTCGACGACTTCGGTTACGACGAGGAGCTGACCGACCAGGTCCTGATGTCGCTGCTGCGGCCGGTGTACGAGAAGTACTTCCGGGTCGAGGTGAAGGGCGTCGAGAACATCCCGGCCGAGGGCGGGGCGCTGATCGTCGCCAACCACTCCGGGACGCTGCCGCTGGACGGCCTGATGATGCAGGTCGCCGTGCACGACCACCACCCCGCGGACCGGCACCTGCGGCTGCTGGCGGCGGACCTGGTGTTCGTGCTGCCGGTGGTCAACGAGCTCGCCCGCAAGCTCGGGCACACGCTGGCCTGCTCGGAGGACGCCGAGCGGCTGCTGGGTCAGGGCGAGCTGGTCGGGGTGATGCCGGAGGGCTTCAAGGGCATCGGGAAACCTTTCAGCGAGCGGTACAAGCTCCAGCGGTTCGGCCGCGGCGGCTTCGTCTCGACGGCTCTGCGGCAGGGGGCGCCGATCATCCCGTGCTCGATCGTCGGGGCCGAGGAGATCTACCCGATGCTCGGCAACGCGAAGACGCTCGCTCGGCTCCTGGGCTTCCCGTACTTCCCGCTGACGCCGACCTTCCCCTGGCTGGGCCCGCTGGGCGCGATTCCGCTGCCGACGAAGTGGACGATCCAGTTCGGGGAGCCGATCGCCACGGACGGGTATCCGCCGGAGGCGGCGGAGGACCCGATGCTGATGTTCAACCTGACGGACCAGGTACGCGAGCAGATCCAGCACACGCTGTACAAGCTGCTGGTGCAGCGGAGGTCGGTGTTCTTCTGAGGAAGGGGCACCTCGCCGCCGGTCGGGGGCCGGTGCAGCTGTCCGATGCCTGCGAAGCAGTGCGAGGGCAGCAGACAGGAGGGGCCAAGCTGTTGGTAGCAGCGCAGGTCGGTGTTCTTCTGACGCCGGCTCGTGTGCGGCGACGAGTACGACGATGGGGGCGCCCGGCTCGGGAAGGGCGCCCCCATCGTCGTACTGCCGTGGGGGGTTAGTTCGTGTCCTCGCTGTCGATGCCCAGGCCCGGCAGGAGGCCGGGGAGGAGCGGGGGCAGGGTGACGTCGGGGGCGGTGGTCGGGGGCTTGCTGGTGGAGGGGGTGCCGCTGCCGGTGCCGGTCTTCGGCGGGTCGAGCAGGCCGCCCGTGTTGCCGCCGAGCAGGCCGTCGCCACTGTCGCCGGTGGCCGAGCCGCTCGGGCTCCCGGGACTCGCGTGCCGGCCGGTGGAGGGGGTGCCGCCCGAGGTGCTGGGCGCCGTCGACCGGTGGGTGCCGGAGGAGCCGGTGGACGCCGAGCCGGAGCCACCCTGCCGCTTGCCGTCGCCGCCGTGGACGGGGGTCTGCGGAAGCAGGGACTGCAGCGGGGCGACCTCCTGGTCTATGGCGTCGAAGACCGACGACACCTGCTGTTTGACGTCCCCGAGCTGCACGGGCAGCTTGTCGCTGAGCGCCGTCCACACCTCGCGGTGGGACTGGGAGAACGTGGACAGGGTCTGGATGGGACCGAGCGAGTCGGGGTCGGCCTCATAGGCCTCGTGCAGCAGGCGGTGGCCCTCGGTCACGTCGTGCTGCATGCCGGACAGGGTGCGGCGGATCTGACCGATGGACTCGTGGTCGAGATGGCCGCCCCGGCCGCGGTCCAGCAGCCGCCGGGCCTCGTTGAGCCGGGTGGAGGCCTGGTCGAGGTAGGTCTGGCCGCGTTGGTCGTCGCTGTCGTCCAGGTAGTTGAGCTTGAAGTCCTCGATGCCGCGTTTGAGGCCGTAGAGCGAGTCTCCGGGCAGGGCGTCGGAGCTCGCGGCGGCGACCCCGCCGAAGGCCCCGGCGGCCACGCCGACGCTGAGCCCGCCCGCGGCGAGCCCCTTGGTCAGCCTGGAACGCGGGCGGAGCTTGCCCAGTGGGCCCGCCCGGTGCGCGCCCTTGGCCCGGTGGGAGCGCTGTTCCGGTACCGACGCATCCGCCGCCCCTGTTCCCTCCTGGAGCATGGCCTCCATCGCGGCCACCAGCTGGGCACGCTGCACGACCTTGACCTCGGGGTCGAGCTGCGGCTTGGGCAGCGCGCCGAGACCCGTGGCGAGGGCCAGCAACGCACCCTGCTCGGGCTGCTCCTCGGTGGTCGGCGGGGAACTCGCCGGGCTTACGGACTGCTCGGCCGCCGTGTCCTGGTCGGACTGCTCCTCCAGGGCCTGGGCGAAGGCGTTCGCCCGCCGGTGCGCCGATACGTTCGCGATCACTGGCGGCACCTCCTCTCGTCATGACGGTCGACTCCCCAGGGGGTCCTGAGGGTTGCACGCCACGACCACTTCCACACGATCGAGTGATCAGGGTCGGCCAGGACGTGACCACAGGGAGCCTGTATCCCGCACAACGACTGGCGCGGCACTTGGGTTACGGACGGCTGGGGAACGGTTCGGAAAGACAACACTCTTTCACCGACCGTGAGTTGACCGTCGCTCACCGTGTCCGGTTCAGCGGGCGTCGTCCGGCAGGAGCCGGGCGAGGGTGCGGACGGCGCGGTACTGGAGGGTCTTGATGGCGCCCTCGTTCTTGCCCATCACCCGGGCGGTCTCGGCGACCGAGAGCCCCTGGAGGAAGCGGAGGGTCACGCACTCCTGCTGCTGCGGGTTGAGCCGGCGTACGGCGTCCAGCAGGGCGGCGTTGGACAGGGACTCCAGGACGGAGTCCTCCGGGGAGCGCTCGACCTCGTTGGCGTCGAGCATCTCGCCGGTGGTGACCTCCAGCCGGAAGCGGCTGGACTTGAAGTGGTCGGCGACGAGGTTGCGGGCGATGGTCACCAGCCA
Organism: Streptomyces sp. NPDC052301; assembly: GCF_044593395.1. NCBI lineage: Bacteria > Bacillati > Actinomycetota > Actinomycetes > Kitasatosporales > Streptomycetaceae > Streptomyces > Streptomyces sp. NPDC052301. The sequence goes on from NZ_JBIUBE010000016.1 coordinate 9,891, forward strand.
CGCCCCGAAGTCCCGGCCCTGCCAGGTGAAGGTGCCGATCCTTCTGAGCGCCCGCAGAAAGGTCTCGCTGGTGAGGTCCTCGGCGGTGGCCCGGCCGCCGACGCGGTAATAGATGTACCGGTAGACGGTGTCGCTGTACTGGTCGTAGAGCCGGCCGAAGGCCTCGGCCTCGCCGGCCTGGGCCCGCTCGACGAGGTCCATCATCCGGGCGCTGTCGCTGTCCGCGGCCGGGCGGCGGGTGGTCGCGGGGCCGCTGGAGCGCCCGCGTCTGCCGACCGCGGCGCCGCCGTCGGCCAGTGCGTAGCACGGGCCGACGGGCGCGGCGGTGGCGGCGAGGGCGGGGACGGCGTACGCGGTGGGGACGAGGCCGCGCAGCGTCTCTTTGACCGTTGCGATCGTTGCGCGCAGCGTAGCCAGGCCCGAGGCGTCAACCCCGACGTGTGGGTACACGGGACTCCCAGAGGCAGAGCTTCCATCACGTGCAGTGCGGAACCGTTCACCCGTCGTAGCGACGGAGAGGTACCGAATTGCGTCTGAGGAGAATAACGCTTCGTGCAGGCACTGCTACACCGAGTTGCTCAAATCACCGATTGCGTCGCTTCTGTTGCCGATTGGCGCCTTATCGAGTGCCGCAGATTGATCGGTTGTTGATCGGAAAGGGACGTGTTTCGGCGAAGTCCGGGGCGTGTTGAAGTGGCCGCGGCATAATTCGGGCGCATGCTGCAGCGCGGCCCGCTACGGCGTGGCGAGGGCGGGTGGCGGTGTGGCGAAGACGAGGGACGGTACGGCGAGGGCAGGGGGGTGGTTACCGGCGACGCCGGCTCAGGGCGATCGCCGCCGCGGTGCCACCGGCGACCGCGCCGACGCCCGCCGCGGCCGGAATGCCCACCTTGGCCGCCTTGCGGCCCGTGCGGTAGTCCCGCAGGCGCCAGTCCTTCTCGCGGGCGTGCTTGCGGAGCTTGGTGTCCGGGTTGATGGCGTAGGGGTGGCCGACCAGGGAGAGCATCGGGATGTCGTTGTGGCTGTCGCTGTACGCCGCGCAGCGGGAGAGGTCCAGTCCCTCCGCCGCGGCCAGGGCGCGGACCGCCTCCGCCTTCGCCGGGCCGTGCAGCGGCTCGCCGACCAGCTTGCCCGTGTAGACGCCGTCCACCGACTCCGCGACCGTGCCCAGCGCGCCGGTCAGGCCGAGGCGGCGGGCGATGACCTGGGCGATCTCCACCGGGGCCGCGGTGACCAGCCACACCTTCTGGCCCGCGTCCAGGTGGGCCTGGGCCAGGGCGCGGGTGCCGGGCCAGATGCGGTCGGCCATGTACTCGTCGTAGATCTCCTCGCCGATCGTCTCCAGCTCGGCCACCCGGTGGCCCTTGACGATCGACAGCGCGGAGTCGCGGGCGTCCTGCATGTGCTCGGGGTCCTCGACGCCGGCCAGCCGGAACCACGCCTGCTGCCAGGCGAACCTGGCGAGGTCGCGGGTCTCGAAGAACTTCCGCTTGTACAGGCCCCGGCCGAAGTGGAACAGCGCGGCGCCCTGCATCACCGTGTTGTCGAGATCGAAGAAGGCAGCCGCCTTGTCGTCACCGATCACCGGGAACTGCGGTTCCTCCGCGGTGACCTGCGGAGCCTCCTGCGAGGTCTTGCGGGCAGCCTCCGCCGAGGCCTCGCCTGCCAACACGCTCCGCGCCGTGGCGGAGCGCCTACGGGGAGTGAGCCATCCGAGAGCGGCCATGTCGTGAGCATAGCCAGTCTGTTCGGTGCTTCCGGCGACCGGAGGTTGGAAGGGTGTGAACTCTCCGCGACCGCGTCGTTAAAGAACCGATCGAGGAACGGCGTCCGGCGCGCGAGAATGGCCGGTATGAGTGCCCTCTTCCGACGCAAGGCCGCCCCCCGCGCGCGGCTGATCACGCTCATCCGCAAGCCCGGCTGCCACCTCTGCGACGACGCGCAGGCGGTGGTCGAGAAGGTCAGCGGAGATCTCGGTGTGCCGTTCGAGCTGAAGGACATCACCCGTGACCAGGCCCTCCACGACCAGTACTGGGAGCAGATCCCGGTCGTACTGGTCGACGGTGAACAGCACACCTTCTGGCGCGTGAACGAGGACCGACTGCGCCGCGCACTGACCGACTAGTACAAACCGGTCGGGAAAGTCGCTTAGGATCGACGGCGGTTTGATCTCGGGGGCGGGATTCGTGAGGAGAGTGTGCGGTTTTGCCCCCAGTAATGAAGGAACGCCGCTGTGTATGCGGCGGTTCCTGGCGAGGGCGCGAAAGTCGCGTGACCCCGGTCACTTCTGCCGGGCAAATCGGACACCATCTTTGTGCACGCGTTCACAAAGACATAGCCTGCTGTCGACGGGGCGGTCTGGGGACGTATGACCGCCTGCAGCCCCGCTCTACCCGCAGGAGCACCGTGGCAACTGGCCGAACACACCGACCGGCGACCCGTAGCCGAGGGATTCCCGAGGCCACCGTCGCCAGGCTTCCGCTGTACCTCCGAGCCCTGACGGCACTGTCCGAGCGCTCGGTACCCACGGTCTCCTCCGAGGAGCTGGCCGCGGCGGCGGGGGTCAACTCCGCCAAGCTGCGCAAGGACTTCTCGTACCTGGGCTCCTACGGAACGCGCGGTGTCGGCTACGACGTGGAGTATCTCGTCTACCAGATCTCCCGTGAACTCGGCCTGACCCAGGACTGGCCGGTTGTGATCGTCGGTATCGGTAACCTCGGCGCCGCCCTTGCCAACTACGGGGGGTTCGCCTCCCGTGGCTTCCGCGTGGCCGCCCTCATCGACGCAGATCCCGCGATGGCCGGGAAGCCCGTCGCCGGCATCCCGGTGCAGCACACCGACGACCTCGAAAAGATCATCAAGGACAACGGCGTGTCGATCGGTGTCATCGCCACGCCCGCCGGTGCCGCCCAGCAGGTCTGCGACCGGCTCGTGGCCGCCGGTGTCACGTCCATCCTGAACTTCGCGCCGACCGTGCTGTCCGTCCCGGACGGCGTCGACGTGCGCAAGGTCGACCTCTCCATCGAGCTGCAGATCCTCGCCTTCCACGAGCAGCGCAAGGCCGGCGAGGAGACCGCCGCGGGCGACGGCGCGCTGCCCGCCGCCACCACCCGTGGCGACTCCGCCGACCAGGGGCCCGACGGGGACGTCCCCGCCGTGATGCCGGCATGAGTCTCCTCGTCGTGGGGCTGAGCCACCGCAGCGCACCGGTCAGCGTGCTGGAGCGGGCCGCGCTCACCGTGGACGCCCAGACCAAGCTGCTGCAGGACACGGTCGCCGCCGAGCCCGCCACCGAGGCCGCGGTGCTCGCCACCTGCAATCGCATCGAGCTGTACGCCGACGTCGACAAGTTCCACGCCGGTGTCGCCGAGCTGTCCACGCTGCTCGCCCAGCACAGCGGCGTCGGCCTGGAAGAGCTGACCCCCTACCTCTACGTGCACTACGAGGACCGGGCCGTCCACCACCTGTTCTCGGTGGCCTGCGGCCTGGACTCGATGGTCGTCGGCGAGGGGCAGATCCTCGGCCAGATCAAGGACTCCCTGGCCCGCGCCCAGGACCTGCACACCGCCGGCAGGCTGCTGAACGACCTGTTCCAGCAGGCCCTGCGGGTCGGCAAGCGCGCCCACTCCGAGACCGGCATCGACCGCGCCGGGCAGTCCCTGGTCACCTTCGGCCTGGAGCAGCTGGCCGCGGGCGGCGACGTCCAGGAATGGGCCGCGGGCCGCAGGGCGCTGGTCATCGGCGCCGGATCGATGTCCTCCCTGGCAGCCGCCACGCTCGCGCGTGCCGGGGTCACCGAGGTCGTCGTCGCCAACCGCACCTTCGACCGCGCCGAACGGCTGGCGGAGATACTGGCCGAGGCGGACGACAACGCCGTGACCGCCCGCGCGGTCGCGATGGACGCCGTACCGGACGAACTGACACGTGCCGACGTCGTCGTCTCCTGTACCGGGGCGACAGGGCTCGTCCTCACGGCGGAAGCGGTCGCCCACGCGGTCGAGGGCCGCACCGGGCAGCCCGTCGCCCTGGATGACAGCAGCGGCCGTACGGCCGTGAAGGCCAAGGCGCCGCTGCCGCCCACCAGTGTCGGCACCGACGAGAACTGCCCGCTGGACCTGGCCGCCGCACAGCCCGGCTTCTCCGTCATGGGTGAGGCCGCCGTGGCCGGCATGGACGCGGCCACCCTGGAGCAGCACGCGGCCTGGGCCGCGGGCGGGGTCGTGGACCGCCGCGAGCGCCGTACGCCCGAGGCGGACGCCGAGCTGATCACCGCGCTCGCCGCGACCGCCGCCATCGTCGGCCGGATCCCCGAGCGGCGCAGGCCGGAGCCGGTCGCCGAGCGTCCGGCGCCCTTTTTCTTCCTCCTCGACCTGGCCATGCCCCGCGACATCGACGCGGCCGTGCACCGGCTGGCCGGGGTACGGCTGGTCGACATCGAGTCGCTCGCGGAAGCCTCCGCCGACGCGCCGATGGCGGCCGACGTGGACCAGGTCCGGCGTATCGTCTCCGACGAGGTCGCGGCCTTCGGGGCGGCCCAGCGGGCGGCGCACATCACGCCGACCGTGGTCGCACTGCGCACCATGGCCGCCGACGTCGTCGCCAGTGAGATCGCGCGGCTCGACGGCCGCCTGCCCGACCTGGACGAACGCCAGCGCGGCGAGATCCGGCAGGCCGTGCACCGGGTCGTCGACAAGCTGCTGCACGCGCCCACCGTACGGGTCAAGCAGCTCGCGGCCGAGCCCGGCGGCGCCGGGTACGCGGACGCGCTGCGCACCCTGTTCGACCTCGACCCCGAGACGGTCGCCGCCGTCTCCCGGGCCGGGGACAGCACAGACGAGAAGGACCGACCGGCATGACTGACAAGGCACTGAGACTGGGGACCAGGCGGAGCAAGCTCGCCATGTCCCAGTCCGGGCAGGTGGCGGAGGCCGTCCACCGGGTGACCGGCCGGCCCGTCGAGCTGGTCGAGATCACCACGTACGGCGACACCTCCCGCGAGCATCTGGCGCAGATCGGCGGCACCGGCGTCTTCGTGACGGCGCTGCGCGACGCGCTGGCGCGGGGCGAGGTCGACTTCGCGGTTCATTCGCTCAAGGACCTCCCGACGGCGCAGCCCGAGGAACTGGTCCTGGCCGCCGTACCGGTGCGCGAGGACCCGCGGGACGTGATCGTCGCCCGGGACGCGCTGAAGTTCACCGACCTGCCGCGCGGCGCGCGCATCGGCACCGGCGCGCCCCGCCGCATGGCGCAGCTGAACGCGTACGCCCGCGCCCACGGCCTGGACATGGAGACGGTCCCGATCCGCGGCAACGTGGACACCCGCATCCGGTACGTCCAGGACGGGGAGCTCGACGCGGTCGTGCTGGCCGCCGCCGGACTGAACCGGATCGGCCGGATCGACGAGGTGACCGACTTCCTGTCGGTCGACACGGTTCTGCCCGCCCCCGGCCAGGGGGCCCTGGCGATCGAGTGTGCCGCGGACGACGCGGACCTGATCGCGGCGCTCGGCGAGCTCGACGACCCGTTCACGCGGGTCGCCGTGACCGCCGAACGGTCACTGCTCGCCGCCCTGGAGGCCGGTTGCAGCGCCCCCGTGGGCGCGCTCGCCGACCTTCCCCCACTCTCGGCTCCGCTCGAGCGGGGGGACCCCCACGCCGACGAACAGTTTGTCAAGGAAATGCGCCTGCGCGGCGTCGTCGCCACGATCGACGGCACCCGCATGGTGCAGTTGTCCACCACCGGTCCCGTGCCCCAGACGCACGACCAGGCGTGGGCACTCGGTCGCGAACTCGCCACCGAGATGCTCGCCCAGGGCGCGGCCGGTCTGATGGGGGAGCGAGCACATTGAGCCCCACCGCCCTTCCTGCCGCCGGTCCTGAACACGGGCACGTCACCTTCCTCGGTGCCGGACCCGGAGATCCGGGACTGCTGACCCTGCGCGCCGTGGAGGCGCTGTCGAGCGCGGACGTCCTGGTCGCCGAGCACGAGGTGCTCGACGTGATCCGGACGCACGCCCGACAGGGCGTCTCCGTCGTGCAGACCGACGCCGATCCCTCTTCGGTCTCGCCGCCGGGCACGGGCACGCCCCAGCTGACGGTCGTTGACGGCACGTCAACACCCGCCGCTGCCCCGGCTGCTGCCCGGGATGCCGCTCATCTTGTCATGGAGGCCGCGCGGGGCGGCAGGCGGGTCGTCCGTGCGGTGTCCGGGGACCCGGGACTGGATACGGACGCGGCCGAGGAAATGCTCGCCTGCGCCGCCGCCGGGGTGCCCTTCGAGGTCGTACCGGGCGTGGCCGCGGCGGTCGGTGTGCCGGCGTACGCCGGTGTGCCGCTGCGCGACGGTCAGGGCGCGGACGTCCGGTTCGTCGACGCCCGGACCGCCTCCGACCGCTGCTGGACCGAGGTGGGCGCGTCGGACGGCACGGTCGTCGTGTCGACGACGCTCGACTCGGTGGCCGCTGCCGCGGGCGAACTGGTCTCGGCGGGCCGCAAGCCGGACACCCCGCTGACGGTGACGATCGCCGGTACGACGACCCGCCAGCGCACCTGGACGGCGACGCTCGGCACGATCGCGCAGACGCTGAAGCAGGCGAAGGTGCTGCCGTCCCCGGACGGCGGCCGGCCGGTGATAGCCGTGGTCGGCGAGCGTTCCGCAGCCGCCCAGCGCGACCGGTTGTCGTGGTTCGAGTCCAAGCCGCTGTTCGGCTGGAAGGTGCTCGTGCCGCGGACGAAGGAGCAGGCGGCGTCGCTCTCCGACCAGCTGCGGTCCTACGGCGCCGTGCCGCACGAGGTCCCGACGATCGCGGTGGAACCGCCGCGCACGCCCCAGCAGATGGAACGTGCCGTCAAGGGCCTGGTCACCGGCCGCTACGAGTGGATCGCCTTCACGTCGGTCAACGCGGTGAAGGCGGTACGGGAGAAGTTCGAGGAGTACGGCCTTGACGCTCGGGCTTTTGCGGGTATCAAGGTGGCTGCGGTGGGCGAGCAGACGGCCAAGGCGCTCGTCGCCTTCGGCGTGAAGCCCGACCTGGTGCCGAGCGGTGAGCAGTCCGCGGCGGGCCTCCTGGAGGACTGGCCCCCCTACGACCCGGTCTTCGACCCGATCGACCGTGTCTTCCTGCCCCGCGCCGACATCGCCACCGAGACCCTGGTGGCCGGTCTGATCGAGCTCGGCTGGGAGGTCGACGACGTCACGGCCTACCGGACCGTCCGCGCCTCGCCGCCGCCGGCGGAGACCCGCGAGGCCATCAAGGGCGGTGGCTTCGACGCGGTCCTCTTCACGTCCTCGTCGACGGTCCGGAACCTGGTCGGCATCGCGGGCAAGCCGCACAACGTGACGGTGATCGCCTGCATCGGCCCGGCCACGGCCAAGACGGCCGAGGAGCACGGTCTCCGGGTGGACGTCATGGCTCCGGAGCCGTCGGTGCACAAGCTGGCGGAGGCGCTGGCGGACTTCGGCATGAAGCGCCGGGCTGCGGCGGTGGAGGCCGGGGATCCGGTGACTCGGCCGAGCGAACGGCGGCCGGGGGCGCGCAGGCGCCGCTCGACGACGTAGCCACAGCCCCTCGCGGGACCTTGCGCGCCCCGCCGTCCACTGCGGACGGCGGGGCGCCGCCGTCCGCCGTCCGCTGCTCCTCCCCGACGGGAGCCGGGGCAGCCGGAGAGCTGGGGTACGATCCGCGCGTCGCCGCCCCGCCCGGGACGGCCGAGTGGTATAGGGGACCTCCGGATGGGCTACCGGCCGCGCGTTGTCCGCGCGCTCGTGCTGCTGGTCGGCTTCTGGCTGATGGGCCTGGCCATGCTGGTGGCCATGGCCGTGCTCGACTGGCTGCTGGTGACCCGGCTGCTCACCGCCCGGGCGGCTTGGCTCGAGGGCATGGTCCTGACCGTCACCGTCCTGCTGGCGCTGGCGATCGTGCGGGGCATGTTCGTCTTCGTGCGGGCCGGGCGCCTGGGGCCGGTGCCGCATGCGGTGGCGGTCGCGCCGCGGGACCAGCCCGAGCTGTGGGAACAGGTGCGCGTTGCCGCACAGGTGGCAGGAGAACGGCCGCCGGACGAGCTCCACCTGGTCGCCGAGGTGAACGCGGGCGTCGCCGAGCACAGCCGTCTGCTGGGGCTGTTGCCCGGACGGCGCCGTATGCTCCTGGGTCTGCCGCTGCTCGCCGGGCTGACCGTCCCACAGCTGCGTGCCGTCCTCGCCCACGAGTTCGGGCACTTCGCTCACCTGGACACCCGGCTCGGCGGAGTCGTCATGCGCGGCCGGAACGCAGTGCTGCACACGGTGGCTGTGTTCGGCCGGGGGAGTACCCCGCTGCACCGCACGATCGGCGCGCTGTACCTCGGTTACGCCCGCGTGTTCCTGCGGACCTCGCAGTCCGTGGCCCGCCGGCAGGAACGTGCCGCAGACCAGGTGGCCGCCCGGCACGCGGGCCGTGGCGCGACGGTCGCCGCGCTGCGCGCCCTCCCGGTACTCGACGCCGCACACACCCACTACCGGCGGACGTACGCCGAGATGGGAACGCCGCTCGGGGCCCTGCCCCCGGTGGGCGAAGTGCACGGCGGCTTCGTGCGGCTGCTCGCCGCCCGGCCCGGGGAGCACCTCGCCACCCTTTCCGCCGGGTGCCGTGCGCGCAGGCCGCACCCGTACGACTCGCACCCGCCGACCGCCGAACGGATCGCCCTGGTCGAGGAACTGCCCGCCGACGGGCGGGACGACGACTCGGCCGACGCGCCGACCGCGCTCGGCCTGCTGCGCGATCCGGGCAAGGTGTTCGCCGAACTGGAGGCGTGCACGCTGCCGCACGAGGCGGCCGGGCTGCGGCGCATGAGCTGGGACGACCTCGTCATGGCCCGCGCGGTCGCCGACGCGGAGGGCTGGTCCCGGCCGCTGCGGCTCGCCGTCGTCAGGGCGCTGCGTGCTCAGGCCCGAGGCGCCGGCGAACCGGTGGGCACCGAGTTGCCCGGCCTGGAGGAGGTGCTCGACGCCTTCGACCGGGGCCTGCTGTGGATGGAGGTCGCCGACCGCATGCCCAAGCCGCCGCAGGCGGCGCGACTGGTCGGGGCGTCCGCCCGCAACTTCATCCGGCCCAAGGTCTTCGACGGGCTCGCGGGCATGGTCCATCTGCGCCTCACCGACGCCGGACTCGCCCGCCCCGACATCGCGTGGTCGGGGCGTCCCGGACTCGCCCTGCCCGAGGAGTGGGAGAAGTCCATGGACGAGGCCCTCGACGCGGCCGTCGCCGACACACCTGACACCGCACCCCTGCGCACCCTGCTCGCCGGCATCGACCACATGCCCGTCCGACCCCGCGCCGGCGTCGGCGACCGGAGGCATAGGGGGCTGTCGCGGGACCCCGCCGGCTGATCATCGGCCGACCGCGTACTCGTGCGGTTCGGCGCGGGCTGAGCGGCAGACGGGGCGGTGTTGCCCGTCTGCCGCTCGGTGCCGGTCAGGCCGCGGTACCTCCCGCGTAGTCGCTGCTGAACGTTGTCTCGATCGTCTGGGCCACCGGCTGGGTCACGCCCGTGCCGGTGAGGATGATGCCCAGTTCGCGGTTGTCGGCGAGTGAGTTGCTGCTGAGGTTCATGGAGCCGGCCTCGACCTCCTGGGTGGTCAGGCCGTAGTCGGCGACCATCGCCTTGGCGTGGATGTAGAAGCCGTTGGGGTCGGAGTAGCCGACGACCGTGCCGCCGGCCGCCTTGACGGCGGAGACCTGGCTCGAGTAGCCGGACGGGTTCTCCAGGACCACGCGGACCTTCACGCCGGCCTTGGCGCGGGCCACGATCGCGTTGACCACCGTGCTGTCGCTGAACTCCAGCTCCTCCACGTCGAGGGTCTTGGTCGCGGAGTTGACGAAGGACACCAGGCGGTTGCGGGAGTCGGTGGGGGACCAGAGCAGGTGGTCCCCGTCGGTGGGGGTGACCGAGGTGGCCGTGTAGTCGGCGTCGAAGACCTTCTCGACGGCGGCGACGTCGCGCGTGTCGTCGGTGAAGACGCCGTAGTCGCGGCTGGTCGTGTAGTACTGCGCGGTGAGGTTGCCGGTCAGGATCAGGGACTTGGTGCCGTCGACCGTGATCGTCTTCTGGTGGGTGTAGACGAACGCCGAGGACGACCAGACCACGCCTATGCCGGCGTCGGTCAGGGAGGTGTACGCCGCGTTGTCGGCGGTCTTGTGCCGGCGGTCGAGGATGACCCGGACCCTGACGCCCTTGTTCTTCAGGGCTATGAGGTCGTTGACGGCCGTGGTGTCCTCCAGCTCGTACATCGTCATGTCGAGTGTGCTGGTGGCCGAGTTGATGAAGTCGTAGATCGTGGGCTGGCTGCCGGTCCGGGAGAAGGCGAACGCCGAGTAGCTCGCCGCGTTCGCGGGAACGGCCGTGACGACGACGGCGGTGCCGGCGGCGAGGGCGACGGCCGCGCGGGTGAGGGCCTTCCGCAGCATGCGTGACTCCTAGGGGGAAGCCGTGGGAGGGGGTGGCGCGTGCATGACACCACGCGCGTAGAACGCTGGGGAGGCCGGCGGATCCAGGGATGCCCAGGGGAGCGCAAAGACTTCGTATGACGGCACCGCCATGCCCTCGAATGCGGTGTCTGTGGGCCGCCCGTGGGCCACTCACCGGGCCGACACGGTGTTGGCAAAGGCGCGCCCCGGGCGGGCGTAGCGTAGAAGGCATGACGAAGTACGGATCCTTCCCCGGTACCCGTCCCCGGCGGCTGCGGACCTCGCCGGTCATGCGGCGGATGGTCGCCGAGACACGGCTGCACCCCGCCGACTTCATCCTCCCGGCGTTCATCAGGGAGGGCGTCAGCGAGCCCGTGCCGATCGCCTCGATGCCCGGTGTCGTCCAGCACACCCGCGACAGCCTGAAGAAGGCCGCGCTGGAGGCCGTGGAGGCGGGGATCTCCGGGATCATGCTGTTCGGCGTGCCGGAGGACTCCAAGAAGGACGCCCAGGGGACGGTCGGCACCGACCCCGACGGGATCCTCCAGGTCGCACTCCGCGATGTGCGGGCCGAGGTCGGCGACGACCTGCTCGTCATGTCGGACCTGTGCCTGGACGAGTTCACCGACCACGGGCACTGCGGGGTGCTGGACGCCGAGGGCCGGGTCGACAACGACGCCACCCTGGAGCGGTACGCCGAGATGGCCCAGGTGCAGGCCGACGCCGGCGCCCATGTCGTCGGGCCCAGCGGGATGATGGACGGCCAGATCGGTGTCGTCCGGGACGCGCTCGACCAGATCGGCCGCGAGGACGTGGCGATCCTCGCCTACACCGCCAAGTACTCCTCCGCCTTCTACGGCCCCTTCCGCGAGGCCGTCGCCTCCTCGCTGCAGGGCGACCGCAAGACCTACCAGCAGGACCCCGCCAACTGGCGCGAGTCCCTGCGCGAGCTGGAGCTGGACCTGGCCGAGGGCGCCGACATGGTGATGGTCAAGCCGGCCGGGCCGTACCTGGACATCCTCGCCCGGGTCGCGGACGCCGTGGACGTGCCCGTCGCCGCCTACCAGATCTCCGGCGAGTACGCGATGATCGAGGCCGCCGCCGAGAAGGGCTGGGTGGAGCGGGACCGCGCCATCTTCGAGACCCTGACCGGCATCAAGCGGGCCGGAGCGCGGAACATCCTCACCTACTGGGCGACCGAGGCGGCCCAGAAGATGAGGCGGTTCGACTGAACGCGGACGCGTTCCGCTCGGCCGGCTACCAGGCGAGCGCGTCCGACTTCTCCCGCTGCCAGTACGTCATCGCCAGCGTGGAGTCGTAGTACACGCCCTTCGCGGGCAGCGACGGGTGCGCGGAGGGGCCGCTGCCGGTGTTCGGCACGCGGCCCTGGAAGAACACCTCCAGCCTGTGGGCCGTGGTGCCGTGCTCGCCGCTGCCGTCCGCGGCCGACAGCCGCACGCCCGCGTACCCGGACTCGCCCGGCGCCAGGCTCACCACCGCCTGCGGCCGGCTGTCGTTGATCACCTCCGGTGCCCACTGAGCGTCGTCGAAGCGCGGGGTCGGCCAGTACATCAGGTCGCAGCGCGCGCCGCTCGTGTTCGTCGCGGTGAGCAGCAGGTGGTTAAGCGGACGGGACACCGGCGTGGCGGTCACCTTCGTGTTCGAGCCGTTGCAGGGGTGGACCGCGGCGCCGGGAGTGCGTGTGCGCGGCTTGGCGGTGCGGGCGGAGACGGTGGTGGCGTCGGGGACGCCCGCGGTGCTCGTCGCGCCCGGGGCGCCGGGCGCGGCGGAGGCGCTGGGTGCGGTGGTCCTGTCGGCCGTGGTCGTGGCCGTCGCCGCGGGCTCCGGCCGGGCAGCGCCCTCGTCCTTCGTGCCGGTTCCGCCGCCCGCGCAGGCCGTGAGGGCGAGAGCGGTCAGGGCGGTACCGGTCGCGGCGTACAGACGGATGTGGCGCAAACGCATGGCAAGTCCTCTTTCGGGCCGGGCCCCTTGGCGTGCTTGGATGACCAACAGCCTGCGGGGCAGGTCGTCCCGTCCGCCATGACCAGCGGACGATCCGGGACGCTGGAACGCTCACACAGGCGCTGACCAGGGCATACGCCTCATCCCTGGAACGCCGGGGTGGGATGCGGGGGGATGGAGGAACGGTGGCGGACACCACCAGGGGAAGCGATTTCGCGGAATTCCTGCGGGAGTTGAAGAACCGCTCCGGGCACAGCTACGGCACGCTCGCCAAACGGCTGCACATGAGTACGTCGACGCTTCACCGCTACTGCAACGGGGACGCCGTACCCACCGACTACGCCCCCGTGGAACGGCTGGCCCGCCTGTGCAGGGCCACGCCCGAGGAACTCGTGGAACTGCACCGCAGGTGGGTGCTGGCGGATGCGGGGAGGGGGCGGAAGGAGACGGGGGCGGTTGCTGCGTGGCCGGTGGCCGATGAGGCGGTCGCGTCGGCGCCCGCCGAGGCGGTCGGTCCGGCGCCCGGTGAGTCGGTCACGCCCACGCCCGCCCGGGAACCGGTGTCGGACCGCCGACCCCGTCGACGCGTCCGCACCGTCCTGCTCGCCGCCCTCACCGTCACCGCGCTGCTCGGCACGGCGGCGGTCGCCGTACACCTGTCCCCGAGCGACCGGAACAGCGAGGGCAGCCAGGCCGGCTCGGCCACGGCCGCCCGTACGGACGCACCGGGCGACCGGGCGCCGGCGCCCGACGCCGCGCACCCGACCGACGCCACCCGCTCGGCCGGCCCGTCCCGCTCCTCGTCACCGCCCGCCGGTACGCGGCCCGGGCACAGGCCGAGCGCGCCGCACACCGCTCGTACGCCCGACCGCGGCGACACCGTCACCTCCACCGCCCCGCCCCTCGCGATCACCACCCACCCCTACGCCTGGCCGGACCCCTGCCATCAGCACTACCTGATCGACCGCCCCCCGACCGAGGTCTCCCCGCCCCCGCTTGAGCAGGACGCGCCCGCCTACGTGGCCGTGCACAAGGCGGTGTCGGCGGGGGAGCAGTACGTCACGTTCACCGTGCAGGGAACCGGCTCGGCCACCGTCGTGCTGGAGCAGCTGTCCGTGCGCATGGCGGGCCGCCGCACGCCGCTCGCGTGGAACGACTACGCCATGGGCTACCCGGGCGTGGGCTGCGGCGGCGGTATGCGGCCCCGGTCCTTCACGCTCGCCCTGGACGCGCTGCGTCCCCAGGTCGTGCCGGAGTCCGGGCAGCCCGGCTTCCCGTTCAAGGTGAGCCGGTCCGACCCCGAGGAGTTCCACATCACGGCCGACGCCTCCGCGTACGACGTCAGCTGGTACCTGGAGCTGGCGTGGTCCAGCGGAACGCGCCACGGCACGCTGCGCATCGACGACAACGGCCACCCGTTCCGCACCAGCGGCAACAACGGACGGCCCGCGTACGCCTTCCCGCTGGGCGGCGAGAAGTGGCAGCCGACGTCGGGGACGGACGCCGGCTGAGCGTCCGGATCGCGGAATCACCGGTGTAGACGGCACGTACTTCTCTAGCCTGACGATTCCCCGAGCCGAAGGAGAGCCGTGCCATGACCGTCGCCGAGCCCGCTCCGCCCCGCGCCCCCGTTCCGCCCCTCGCCGTCCGTGCCCGGTCGGTGGGCGGGTCGCCCGTCCGGGACATCCTCGCGGTCACCGCACGCCCCGAGATGATCAACTTCGCGGGCGGACTGCCGGCACCGGAACTCTTCGACCGCGAGGGCATAGCCGCCGCCTTCCACGCGGTGCTGGCGGAGTCCGCGGCACAGGCGCTCCAGTACTCCACCACCGAGGGCGAACCGGCGCTCCGGGCGGGGATCGCGGCCAGGGTGACCGGGCGGGGACTGCCCACCGACCCCGACGACCTCCTCGTCACCACCGGCTCCCAGCAGGCCCTGTCCCTGCTGGCGACGGCCCTGCTGGAACCCGGCGACACGGTCCTCGTCGAAAGCCCCTGCTATCTTGCGGCACTTCAGGTCTTCGGGCTCGCGGGCGCGCGCGTGGTGCCCGTGCCCGGCGACGCGGACGGCGTGGACCCGGCGGCCCTGGAGGAGGCGGTCCGGCGCGAACGCCCCAAGCTGCTCTACCTCGTCCCCACCTTCCAGAACCCCACCGGCCGCACCATGCCCGCGCCGCGCCGCGAGGAGATCGCCGCCGTCGCCGCCCGCAGCGGACTGTGGATCGTCGAGGACGACCCGTACGGCGAACTCCGCTACGACGGCCGGACCGTCCCCTGGATCGCCTCCTGCCCCGGCGCCGAGGACCGGACCGTCCTCCTCGGCTCCTTCTCCAAGGTGATGGCCCCCGGCCTGCGCCTGGGCTGGCTGCGGGCACCGGCGGAACTGCGGCGCGCCTGCGCGGTCGCCAAGCAGGCGGTCGACCTGCACACCCCGACCGTCAACCAACTCGCCGCCGCCCGCTACCTGGACGTCCTGGACGCACATGTGGCGCGGGTGCGGGCGGTGTACGGCGCACGCCGTGACGCCATGCTGGCCGGGCTGCCGGACGCCCTCCCGGCCGGCTCGGTGTGGAGCCGGCCCGAGGGCGGCATGTTCCTCTGGGTCCGCCTGCCGGAGTCGTACGACACCCTCGCGCTGCTGCCGCGCGTCGTCGAGCAGAACGTCGCCTACGTCCCCGGCGCGCCCTTCTACGCGGGCGAACCCGACCGCTCCACCCTCCGGCTCTGCTTCGTCACACAGACACCGGAGGAGATCGCGGAGGGGCTGCGCAGGCTGGGCCGGGGGCTCGGCGGCTGAGGGACGCATACGCCGTCTGCCGGCCGGCCCGGGGCCTGCCCTGCCGCGCGCTACGAGGGCTTCAGTCCCACCAGAACGTCCAGGTGGGGGAGCCGACGAGGTCCTTGGCGTAGGCGCCGAGGGTGTCCTGGTCGCTCTGGAGGACGGTGTCCGGGCAGAACGCGAAGTGCTCCGCCGCCACCGCCTCGGCGTCCTCCCGGGTGGCCGGCGGGGCCGCGACGGACACGATCAGGGTGTCCAGGCCGAGGGCCACGACCCGTATGCCGAAGCGGTCCTCCCATGAGCGCAGCACCGCGCAGAGCCGGGCCGCGTCCCCCTCGTAGTCGACCGCGCCGGTCCAGCCCAGTGCCGCCGGGATGTCGGCGGACCGGCGGGCCGGGACCAGGGCGAGGTGCGGCTCCTCGACCTCCGCGTCCGGGTCGCCGGCCAGCGCGTCGGCGACCTGGGCGGCACGGGTGTCCGGGTCGGCGGAGAGGGCGAGGGCCGACGCGAGCCCGGGCCAGTCGTCCCCGAACGGCTGGATCTCCTCGGTGACTTCACCGTCCTCGGTCTCCGCCTCCCAGTACTCCTCCAGGACCTCCTCGGCGTCGTGGTCCCCCGGGTACGACGTCTCGCCGGGCAGGAACACCCAGTCCTGCGGGCTGCCCGGCGAACCGCCCAGGTCCAGGAGCACCGGCAGCAGACCGACCCGGGACGCCCGGGCACCCAGGGCCTTCCAGGTGCCGGGCGCGGCCGGCTTCTCCGCGTACCACAGCAGAGGCTCGTGCCACGGGCCGTCGTGGGCCAGGTCGAACAGCCTGCCGGGCGGCAGTTGCAGCCCCAGGGAACGTCCACTCGGATCGGTGGCCAGCCTGGGCAGCGGGTTGGGAAGAGTCGCCATGCCGGTGACTGTAAACCGCTCCACTGACAACGCCGTTGACGGCCCTTCCCGATGAACCCGAGGCGGCTGCAAGCCCTCTTCATGGGTGGTGCTGAGGTGTCGGGGGCGGGTGGGAAAGGACGGAGCGTGCGGCGTGGGCGGATAGGGGGAGCGGGGGAAGCGGGGCCATTGGACGGGATCGATCGGTTCGGGGGGACCGATCGGTCCGGTTCGGGCGGTCGGTCCGATCGGTTCGGGGGGATCGATCGGACCGACCGAACCGAACCGAGCGACCGAACCGATCGATCCGGTCGGTACGGGCGGTCCGGGCGTTCTCCCGTGCGGTGGCACATCGTGTCGCTCAGCCTGTGGACGGCCGTCTGGTTCGTGGTGGCCGAACGTCACGCCGCGATCTCCTGGCACTACCTGAGGACCGGCCAGCAGCTTCTGTTCAACGAGGTTCCCGGCGGTGGACTGGCCCTCTACGCCAACCACCCCGAGCTCCAGATCGGCCCCGTCAGCTTCCTGGTCGCGGGCCTGTTCGCCCCGTTCTCCGCCGACGTCGGCGAAAAGCTGGCCGACGCCTTCATGTCCGGCCTGGGCCTGTACATGCTGGTCCTGATCGGCAGAGCCGCCGCCGACCACAACCGGGGCACCGGCCTCAATCACAAACGCCTTCAGCAGCGCGTCCTGATCGCCGGGGCCGCCTTCATCCCCATGTGGGTCGAGGTCTCGGTCCGCTTCGCCCACCTCGACGACGTCCTGGCCCTGTTCTTCACCACCCTCGCGGTCCGCGCACTGGTCCGCGGCCAGGCCACGGCGGTGGGTGTGTTCCTGGCCCTGGCGGTCGACTCCAAACCCTGGGCGGTGGGCTTCCTGCCCCTGCTGCTGGCGTTACCCCGCCCGTCCCGTCTCCGCTCGGTGGCGTGGGCCGTCGGCCTGGTGGCGATCGCCTGGCTCCCCTTCTACCTCACCCATCTGGACACCCTGGCCGCGGCCCGCTTCACCATCCCCAACCAACCGGCTTCCTCACTGCGCTGGTTCGGCGTCCACGACCCCGCGACGCCGTGGTGGGACCGGCCCGCGCAGATGGCTCTCGGCATCGCCCTGGGCGCGCTCGCGGTACGCCGGCACCGCTGGCCCGCGGTGGTCTTCCTCGCCGCCGACGCGCGCATCCTGCTGGACCCGAGCGTCTACACGTACTACAACGCCTCGGTCCTCCTGGGCACCCTGCTCTGGGACTCGATAGGCCAACGCCGCCTGGTGCCGTGGGTGAGCTGGGTCGCGTTGATCTCCCTCTACGGCAGCGCCCTCCTGGTCCCGTCGGACTCCGCCCAGGGCTTCATCCGCCTCGCATTCGGAGTCGGCTCGGCGGCATACGTCCTGCTCTGGCCACAGAGGGCACCTCGCGGCGGCCGGGGCGCGCGGCCGCGTGCCGCACGCACGACGAGTGGGCGGCGCGGCTTGGGAGCGGCCTCTCCCGTCACACGGAGGGCGTGATGGGCAGCTATGTTCCACCCCCGCCGAGACACCCCGGCGTCGAAGCTCGAGGAAAGTCCCCCCACCCTCCAGCCCGCCTGGAACGAATCTGCCCCTGGGCCACTCCGACCGGCCCATCGCTATCTCATCGGCCTGGGGACGCCGCTGCGGGTCCTCGCCCCGGACGCCGTACGGGAAGCTCTGGTGCGGCGGTCCCGGGAGCTCGCCGACGAGAACGCGGCTCAGGGATAGCGGGCGAGACCCACCCCGAGCCGCGCTCTGTCGTCGTCAGAGCTTCTCAGGCGTCCGGATACCCAGCAGGGCCATGCCCTGGTGCAGGGTGCGGGCCGTGATGTCGCACAGGAAGAGGCGGTTCTCCACCTGCTGGGGCGTCTCGGCCTTCAGGACCGGGCACTTGTCGTAGAAGGTCGTGTAGTGGGACGCCAGCTGGTAGAGGTAGGCCGCCAGCTTGTGGGGGGCGTACTCCGCCGCCGCCTCCGTCACCGTCTCCGCGAAGGAGTCCAGGTGCAGGCCCAGGGCGCGCTCCGCGTCCGCCAGCTCCAGCTCCGGGTGCGCGGCCGGACGGGTCTCGCCGGCCTTGCGGAGGATGGACTGGATACGGGCGTACGCGTACTGCAGGTACACGGACGTGTCGCCGTTGAGGGAGACCATCTGGTCCAGGTCGAACTTGTAGTCGCGGTTCGCCGACGTCGACAGGTCCGCGTACTTCACCGCGCCGATGCCCACCTGGGCGCCCCGCTCGGCGATCTCCTCCTCGGAGAGGTCCTGGGCCTTCTCGCGGACGACCGCCGACGCGCGGTCGATCGCCTCGTCCAGCAGATCCACCAGGCGGACGGTCTCGCCCTCACGCGTCTTGAACGGCTTGCCGTCCTTGCCCAGCACCGTGCCGAAGGCCAGCTGGTGCGCCTTGACGTCGTCGTTCAGCCAGCCGGCCCGGCGCGCGGTCTCGAAGACCATCTTGAAGTGCAGGGCCTGGCGGGCGTCCACCACGTACAGCAGGGTGTTCGCCTTCAGGTTGAAGACGCGGTCGCGGATCGCGGAGAGGTCGGTGGCCGCGTAGCCGTAGCCGCCGTCCGACTTCTGCACGATCAGCGGGACCGGGTTGCCGTCCGGGCCCTTGACGTCGTCGAAGAAGACGCAGAGGGCGCCCTCGGAGCGGACCGCGACGCCCGACTCCTCCAGGAGGCGGCAGGTCTCCGCCAGCATGTCGTTGTACCCCGACTCGCCGACGATGTCGGGGTCGCGGATCTCCATGTCCAGCTTCTCGAAGACGGAGAAGAAGTAGATCTTCGACTCGTCCACGAACTTCTGCCACATGGCGAGCGTCTGCGGGTCACCGGCCTGGAGGTCGACCACCCGGCGGCGGGCCCGGGTCTTGAACTCCTCGTCGGAGTCGAAGAACTTGCGCGCGGACTTGTAGAGACGGTCGAGGTTCGACATCGCCTCCTCGCCCGAAGTCGCGGTGTCCCCGGCGGACGCCTTGTGGTCCAGCTCGTGCGGGTGCTCGTCCAGGTACTGGATGAGCATGCCGAACTGGGTGCCCCAGTCGCCGATGTGGTGACGGCGGATCACGTTCTCGCCGGTGAACTCGAGGAGCTGGACGGCCGAGTCGCCGATCACCGCCGACCGCAGGTGGCCGACGTGCATCTCCTTCGCCACGTTCGGCTGCGCGTAGTCGATCACCGTCGTGCCCGGCTGCGCGGCGGTCGGCACGCCGAGGCGGCCCGTCTCGTCCGCGTACCGGGCGGCCAGGGTCCCGGTGATCGCCTTGTCCGCGATCGTGATGTTGAGGAAGCCGGGACCCGAGACCTCGACGTCCTTGATCAGCTCGTCCCCGGTGACCACCTGGGACACGACCTGCGTCGCCAGCTCCCGAGGGTTCGCCTTCGCCTTCTTCGCGAGCGCCAGGATGCCGTTGGCCTGGAAGTCGGCCCGGTCGCTTCGTCGCAGCAGCGGGTCCGCGCCTGCGGCCTCCGGCAGGGTGGCCGAGAGGGCGGACGCGAGGTGCTGCTGGACGTTGTCGCTGAGGGACGTGACCGAGGCCATAGGAATGGGTGCCGTTCTCCTCGTGGGGATGGATAGTCCCAGCCAGTATCCCATGGGAGGTAAAGCCGTTTTCGCGGGCGCGAGCCGGTCTGTGAGAATGGGGTGTCACCCCGTTCAGAAAGAAGGACGTGCCGATCGTGGCTCAGAGCACCGAGACCACCGACTGGGTCTCCCGTTTCGCGGATGAGGTCATCGAGGAGTCGGAGCGCCGAGCCCCGGGCAAACCCGTCGTCGTCGCGTCCGGACTCTCTCCCTCCGGGCCCATTCACCTGGGCAATCTCCGTGAGGTCATGACCCCGCACCTGGTCGCCGACGAGATCCGCCGCCGCGGGTACCAGGTCCGCCACCTGATCTCCTGGGACGACTACGACCGGTACCGGAAGGTCCCGGCGGGCATCGCGGGGATCGACGAGTCGTGGGCGGAGCACATCGGCAAGCCGCTGACCTCGGTCCCGGCGCCGCGCGGGTCGTCGTACCCGAACTGGGCCGAGCACTTCAAGGCCGCGATGGTCGAGTCGCTGGCCGAGCTGGGCGTCGAGTTCGACGGGATCAGCCAGACCGCGCAGTACACCTCCGGTGTCTACCGCGAGCAGATCCTGCACGCCATGAAGCACCGCGGTGACATCGACGCGATCCTCGCGCAGTACCGCACGAAGAAGGCTCCGAAGAAGCAGCAGCAGAAGGCCGTCGACGAGGCCGAGCTGGAGGCCGAGGAGGGCTCGGGCGCCGCGTCCGAGGACGACGGCAGCTCCGGCTCCGCCGGGTACTTCCCGTACAAGCCGTACTGCGGCAACTGCGAGAAGGACCTGACGACCGTCACCTCCTACGACGACGACAGCACCGAGCTGGCGTACACGTGCACCGCGTGCGGCTTCACGGAGACCGTCCGGCTGAGCGAGTTCAACCGCGGCAAGCTGGTGTGGAAGGTCGACTGGCCGATGCGCTGGGCGTACGAGGGCGTGATCTTCGAGCCGAGCGGTGTCGACCACTCCTCGCCGGGTTCGTCGTTCCAGGTGGGCGGTCAGATCGTCGGGATCTTCGGCGGGAAGCAGCCCATCGGGCCCATGTACGCGTTCGTGGGGATCAGCGGCATGGCGAAGATGTCCTCCTCGCGCGGCGGGGTGCCGACCCCGGCCGACGCGCTGAAGATCATGGAGCCGCAGATCCTGCGCTGGCTCTACGCCCGCCGCAGGCCCAACCAGTCCTTCAAGATCGCCTTCGACCAGGAGATCCAGCGGCTGTACGACGAGTGGGACAAGCTCGCCGGGAAGGTCGCCGACGGCTCCGCCCTGCCGGCGGACGTGGCGGCTTACACCCGCGCCGTCGGCACGGCCGCCGCCGAGCTGCCGAAGACGCCGCGCCCGCTGCCGTACCGCACGCTCGCGTCCGTCGCCGACATCACCGCCGGGCACGAGGACCAGGCGCTGCGGATCCTGTCCGAGCTGGACCCGGAGCAGCCGCTGGCCTCCCTGGAGGAGGCCAGGCCGCGCTACGACCGGGCCGAGGCGTGGATCAACACGCACGTCCCCGCCGACCAGCGGACCATCGTGCGCGACGAGCCCGACGCCGAGCTGCTGAAGTCGCTCGACGATGCGTCCCAGCAGTCGGTGCGGCTGCTGCTCGACGGGCTCGCCGAGAACTGGTCGCTGGACGGGCTGACCCACCTCGTCTACGGCGTGCCCAAGGTGCAGGCCGGGTTCTCGGCGGACGCGACGCCGAAGGAGCTGCCGCCGGAGATCAAGACGGCTCAGCGGTCGTTCTTCGCGCTGCTGTACCACCTGCTGGTCGGGCGGGACACCGGGCCGCGGCTGCCCACGCTGCTGCTGGCCGTGGGTCAGGAGCGGGTGCGGGCGCTGCTCGGGGAGTAAGCGCTCATGGAAAAGGGGCCCTCGGATCGAGGGCCCCTTTTTTCATGCCGTCATGCGATGTGCGGTTCTTCCTGGAGTTCCCGGGAGTGGCGGTCGGCGAAGACCTTGACCATGCGTTCGGCTTCCGGCTGGGGGAGTGCCACGCCGAAGGTCGCCTCCACGTCGTCCCTCAGCTGGGCGGCCGTGGGATAGCTGCCGTCGATCGACTTGCGGAAGACCTGGTAGTAGTCGTCCTCCGTCGGCTCCGGTTCGGGGACGCCGCCGCCCTCGCCGAGCTCACGGGTGCGGTTCGGGCCCACCGGAATGGGGAAGCTGCCGGTCTCCTCGGGGGAGGGCTGCTGGAACTGCTCGGGCGGCTGGTCCTCGTACCACTCCTCGTACTCCTCTTCGGGGGCGTACTGAGGCTCTTGCATCATCGGGTCGTAGGCGGGGTCGTAGCCGCCGTGGTACTCGATCTCCCGCTGCGCCTGGAACCAGGGGCTCTGTTCGTCCACGGCGGCGTGGTCCGGCTGACCGGCGGGCTGGCCGGGCAACTGGGGGCGCCGCTCGCTGTGCGGTGCCGCGCCCATGCGTGCCGGACCGGCGGCACGACCGCCCGCGGCCACGGCGGGGATCAGGCTCGGCTCGATACCCGCCGCCGCCAGGCCCGCCGGGGCCGTCTCCGCCAGCGGTACGCCGTACCGCGCCAGCCGCAGCGGCATCAGGGACTCCACCGGAGCCTTGCGGCGCCAGGCCCGGCCGAAGCGGGAACGGAGCCTCGCCTGGTAGACGAGACGTTCCTGCTCCAGCTTGATGACCTGGTCGTAGGAGCGGAGCTCCCACAGCTTCATGCGGCGCCAGAGCAGGAACGTCGGGACCGGGGAGAGCAGCCAGCGGGTGAGGCGGACGCCCTCCATGTGCTTGTCGGCCGTGATGTCGGCGATGCGGCCGATCGCGTGGCGGGCGGCCTCGACCGCGACCACGAACAGGATCGGGATCACCGCGTGCATGCCCACGCCCAGCGGGTCCGGCCAGGCGGCGGCACCGTTGAAGGCGATGGTCGCCGCCGTCAGCAGCCAGGCCGTCTGGCGCAGCAGCGGGAAGGGGATGCGGATCCAGGTCAGCAGCAGGTCCAGGGACAGCAGGACACAGATACCTGCGTCGATACCCACCGGGAACACGTAGGAGAAGTTCCCGAAGCCCTTCTTCAAGGCCAGCGCGCGGACCGCCGCGTACGAGCCGGCGAAGCCGATGCCGGCGATGATCAAAGCGCCGGTCACGACCACGCCGATGAGTACGCGGTGCATCCGAGTCAGCTGCAGTGGCGCGGCCACTCGTACTCCCCTCCCCTTGCCTGTTCTTGCGCGCAACAGAGTGGCACATGTGTCCGGCGAACGCGGCAGCGGTCGGTCGTTCCGGTCGGGAGAGGGTGGGGAGAGGTGGTGTCAGGGGTGAAGGATCCCAGCACGGACGGCGCCCCGGCCTGCTGTGGCGGGGTGCCCCGTCAGCGCTTCTGCGCGGCCGACTTGGACGGGGAAGCGCTCGAAGAAGCGGACTTCGACGGGGACGTGGACGGAGACTTCGACGGGGACGCCGACGCCGACTTCGAGGGCGACGCGGAGGACGTCGACGAACCCGACCCGGAGCCTTCGCCGTTGGCGGACGACACCGACGCCACCGCCTCCTTCACCGCCTTCTCCGCGGCCTTCGCCAGATCGCCGGCGTCCGGAGTCTTCTCACCGGCCAGACCGGCGCCGTTGTAGTCGAGCGTGACGACCACGTTCTCGACCCGCGCGACCACCGTCTGCTGCTTGAACAGACCTTCCTTCTTCTTCAGGTCGTAGCGCACGGCCGTCGCCTCGGCGCCCACCCCGGACACCGGCTGCGACGACGCGTTCTTCGCGCCCTCCACCGCCTGGGCGTCCTTGATCTGCCGGCCGTAGTACGCATGCGCCTGCGCCTCACCCGTGCCACGCGTGGCGTCCGAGTCGAAGCGCAGCAGGGAGACGTTCAGCCAGCGGAACTGCGAACCCTTGACACCGTTGTTGTCCAGGCTGTTCCAGGAGCAGGAAGAGCGCGACGACGGGTCGTCCGAGCTGCCCTTCTTGGCCGACGAGACACCCTTGGGCACCAGATCGCCCAGCGTCTTCTTCGTCAGCACCGCGCAGGAGTCCGGAAGCTTCCGGTAAGCGGCCGCCTGCACGGTCGGGGAAGCGCTCGCCGAGGGCGCGGCGCTGCTCGCCGACTGCTGCTGACCGCTGTCGACGCCCTTGCTCTTGGCATCACCCGAGTCCGAGGAGCAGGCCGCGGTGATCAGCACCGCGGGCACGGCTGCCGCGCAGACCAGAACACGGCTCAGGCGCCGGCTGCGCTTCTCTTGCTGGGCACGGTCGTCTCGCTGGGCTGCTCGCTGCATGGTTCCTTCACTCATGACGCTCGGTGTTCGTGCGGGTTCCTGCGGGGCCACGGTACGCGGTGAAGGAGCCGTGCGGTTTCCCTTCGAGTGCTTTGCCGAACACGACGGACGGGGCCGGGGAGGCCGTCATCCATTGAGCGCGTCGGCCAGTTGAGAGGCCAGTTTCTGGGCCCTGTCCTGCATTTCCTTGCTGTCCGGAACCGTTCCGGTGGCCGTCGGCTGCTCCTCGTACTCCAGGGTGACGACGACGTTGGACGTGCGGAACACCACAGTCACCGTCCGCTGCTCGGCCGTCGAACCGGACGTGCTCAGCTGGTCGTCGATGTACGCCTCGTCACCGAGATCGGAGAGCGTACGAGGCTGAAGATCACTCGGCGTACCGGCCGGGGACGACGCCCCGACGGGAGACGACGTCCCGTCCGAGGGGGACGCCCCGTCACTCGGCGAGCCGGACGGGGAACCGGTGGCGGACCCCGACGGGGTGGGGGTCGGCGTCGCGGACCCGCTCGCCGTCGCGGTGCCGGCCGGCTCGGGGAGATCGGCGGCCGTCTCCTTCTCCTCGAACAGCTTCTGCGCCTGGGCGTCGTCACTGACCGTGTTGTCGTACGACACGACGCGCTCGAAGTCGATCGAGAGCCGGTCGGTGGCGTCCGCGGACTCCACCTTCCAGTGGCAGCCGACCTTGCGCTCCGTGTCGTAGGTGAGCGCCGCCTCGCCCTGGTAGGCCTTGTCGCGCTGGTCCGGGTCCGTGATCTGCTTGATCCCGGGCAGCAGCGAGTCGAGGGCGTCATGACCGACCGCGCCGCACGGCTCGGGGAGGGTCTGGTACTTGCCGGGCTGCGCGGCGACGGTGGCCGTGCCGGCGTCGCCCGGGTTGGCGTTGTCCGCCGGGCTCTTGTCCCCCGAGCCGCTCGTGCAGCCGGCCAGCAGCGCCGCGAGGAGGGCGGCGGTGCCGGTTACGTACGCCTTCCGCTGCACGGTCAGGCTCCTCTCGACGGTGTGCGCTCGCTCGATGGGCCAGTGTCCCCGCTGGTTATTCGCTTGCCGCGCGGGGGCGCCCCCTGGAGACAATGTGTATCGCACGCACTGCCGTGAACGCCGGTCCGCTGTACCTTTCGTCGACCTTGGCACCGGTTTTGCGATCTAAGACTTCTGTCATGTTTTCGGGGGAATGAGGACGCTATGTCGTACGTAGAAATGCCGGGTGCGAAGGTCCCGATCCGGATGTGGACGGACCCGGCGACGGTCGAGGACGTGGCCCTGCGCCAGCTCCAGAACGTGGCGACCCTGCCGTGGATCAAGGGCCTCGCGGTCATGCCGGACGTCCACTACGGCAAGGGCGCGACGGTCGGCTCGGTCATCGCGATGCAGGGCGCGGTGTGCCCGGCCGCGGTGGGCGTGGACATCGGGTGCGGGATGTCGGCGGTGAAGACGTCGCTGACCGCCGATGACCTCCCGGGGGACCTGTCGCGGCTGCGGTCGAAGATCGAGGCCGCGATCCCGGTGGGGCGGGGGATGCATGAGGACCCGGTCGAGCCGGGGGACTTCCACGGTCTGGCCACGGCCGGGTGGGAGGGGTTCTGGGGCCGGTTCGACGGGGTGGCCGAAGCGGTCAAGTTCCGGCAGGAGCGGGCCTGGAAGCAGATGGGAACGCTCGGCGGTGGCAATCACTTCATTGAGATATGCACGGATGTGACCGGTTCTGTGTGGCTCATGCTCCACTCCGGCTCCCGCAACATCGGCAAGGAACTCGCCGAGCACCACATCGGCGTGGCCCAGACGCTCCCGCACAACCAGGGGCTGGTCGACCGTGACCTGGCCGTCTTCGTCGCGGACACCCCGCAGATGGCCGCCTACCGCAACGACCTGTTCTGGGCGCAGGAGTACGCCAAGTACAACCGCACGCTGATGATGGCGCTCCTGAAGGACGTGATCCGCAAGGAGTTCAAGAAGGCGAAGCCGGCCTTCGAGCAGGAGATCTCCTGCCACCACAACTATGTGGCGGAGGAGCGGTACGAGGGCATGGACCTGCTCGTGACGCGCAAGGGTGCGATCCGGGCCGGCACCGGCGAGTACGGCATCATCCCCGGCTCCATGGGCACCGGTTCGTACATCGTCAAGGGCCTCGGCAACGAGAACGCCTTCAACTCGGCCTCCCACGGTGCAGGTCGGCGGATGAGCCGTAACGCGGCCAAGCGTCGGTTCTCGACCAAGGACCTGGAGGATCAGACCCGGGGCGTGGAGTGCCGCAAGGACTCCGGCGTCGTGGACGAGATCCCGGGCGCCTACAAGTCGATCGACCAGGTCATCGACCAGCAGAGGGACCTGGTGCAGGTCGTGGCCAAGCTGAAGCAGGTCGTCTGCGTGAAGGGCTAGGCCCCCGGCCCCGAGACGAAGCGCTCCAGGAGCACGCACAGCAGCTCCTGTTCGTCCTCCTCCAGGGGGTGGACGAGCCGCCGCGGGACCCCGATGACGCGGCGGCCGGAACTGGACCGGGCCTTCACGGTGTCCTTCCGGGCACCGGAGCGGCGTCGAGGGGGGTCACGTGATGAAGCGCAGGCGTACGCGGCTGGGGACATGGGCCGTCGGGGTGGTCGTCGTGGGGAGTCTCGTCGCGGGGTGTTCGCAGAAGTACGACGACGAGCGGGGGAAGGGGGACGCGCCGGTCAGGGGGAAGGCCGGGGACAACACGCCCGCCGAGGTCTACAACATGCCCGACGGGTTCGGGAACCTCGCCACCAAGTGCGTCGGGCACGGGTTCCGGGCGTATGTGACGACCAACGCCAGCGGGCCCTCCAATGTGCAGATCGTGGAGGACAAGGCGTGCGCCGGCTGAACGCCGCGGTGGCCGTCTGTGTCCTGCTGCTGGTCGGCGGGTGCTCCCGGCAGCACTACGAGGAGCGGGGCAAGGCCGACGCTCCGGTGGCGGGACGAGCCGGGGAGGACTCGCCCGCCGAGGTCTACAACTTCCCCGACGGGTTCGGGAATCTCGCCACCAAGTGTGTGGGGGAGGGGAAGCGGGGCTACGCCACCACCAAGTTCGTGCGGGCCGAGGACGAGGACGACGTGAAGATCGTTCCCGCCAACGCCGTCATCGTCGACGACCCGT
This sequence comes from Streptomyces sp. NPDC052301, assembly GCF_044593395.1. Classification (NCBI taxonomy): domain Bacteria; kingdom Bacillati; phylum Actinomycetota; class Actinomycetes; order Kitasatosporales; family Streptomycetaceae; genus Streptomyces; species Streptomyces sp. NPDC052301. Next base: position 36,871 of record NZ_JBIUBE010000016.1, read on the forward strand.
CCTGCCGCTCCCGCTGATCACTTCGCGTGGCGCACCGCGTAGATCATGACGAACGCCACGAAGTGGATGCCGAAGAGGAAGTAGCCCAGGAAGTACCAGACCTTGCGCTCGTCCTTGGTCTCCTGGGCCAGGCGGCGTTGTTCCAGGGAGTCGTCGGGGCCGTCCTGCGGCATCAGGGCTCCCGGTGGAGCTTGGTGTTGGACGCCTGGGCGCGGGGGCGCAGGACCAGGAGGTCGACGTTGACGTGGCTGGGGCGGGTGACCGCCCAGGTGATCGTCTCGGCCACGTCGTCCGCGGTGAGGGGCGCGGCCACGCCCTCGTAGACCTTGGCGGCCTTCGCCGCGTCGCCGCCGAAGCGGGTCAGGGCGAACTCGTCGGTCTTGACCAGGCCGGGGGCGACCTCGATCACGCGGACCGGCCGGCCGACGATCTCGAGGCGCAGGGTCTCGGCGAGGACGTGGGCTCCGTGCTTGGCGGCGACGTAACCCCCGCCGCCTTCGTACGTGCCGTGGCCGGCGGTGGAGGAGACGACCACGACCACGCCGTCCCCGCTCGCCTCCAGCTTGGGCAGCAGGGCCTGGGTGAGGTTGAGGGTGCCGATGACGTTCGTCTCGTACATGCTGCGCCAGTCCGCCGGGTCGCCGGTGGCCACGGGATCGGCGCCGAGGGCTCCGCCCGCGTTGTTGACCAGGACGCCGATGGTCTTGAAGGCGGTCGCGAACTCGTCGACGGCCGCGCGGTCCGTCACGTCCAGCTGGTACGCCGTCGCGGCGAGGCCCGCCGCGGTGAGTTCCTCGGCCAGCGCCTCGATTCGGTCCTTGCGGCGGGCCGTGAGGACGACCCGGTAGCCGGCCTCGGCGAGCTGCCGGGCCGTGGCGGCGCCGATGCCGCTGCTCGCGCCCGTGACGACGGCGATGCGGGAGGCGGCGGACGGGGCGGCGGGGGCCATGGGCTGCTCCTGGGAGGAAGGTCTGCGGCTTCGTCCAGCCTAAGTGAGTCTCAGCCGCCGTTCCTCGGCGCCCACATGATCACGGCCATCCCGGCGAGGCAGATGAGCGCCCCGGTGATGTCCCAGCGGTCGGGGCGGTAGCCGTCGGCGATCACGCCCCAGACGATCGAGCCGGCGACGAAGATCCCGCCGTAGGCGGCGAGGATGCGGCCGAAGTGGGCGTCGGGCTGGAAGGTGGCGACGAAGCCGTACGCGCCCAGGGCGAGGACTCCACCCGCCGCCCAGAGCCAGCCGCGGTGTTCCCGTACGCACTGCCAGACCAGCCAGGCGCCGCCGATCTCGAAGAGAGCGGCGACGACGAACAGGGCGGCGGAGCGGAGGACGGGCATGGACGCAGCTTCGCACGCGGGTGCCGGCATGCGATTCCCGCGCCCTGCGCGCCCTACGCGCCTTCCGCGTTCTCGGCGTCCTCGGCGTTCTCCGCGTCATAGCGTTCGCGGGCCGTGCGGACCTCGTCGAAGTGGGTCTCCGCCCAGTCCTTCACGGCGGTGAGCAGGGCGGCGAGGCCGATGCCGAGCGGGGTGAGGGCGTAGTCGACGCGGACGGGCACGGACGGGGTGACCGTGCGGCTGATGATGCCGTCCCGTTCGAGGGCGCGCAGGGTCTGGGTGAGCATCTTGGGGCTGACGCCCGGGATCCTGCGGCCGAGGTCGCTGTAGCGCATGGTTCCGGAGGACAGGGCGGCGATGACTAGGCCGACCCACTTGTCGCTGAGGCGGCCGAGCAGCTGGTGGCTGGGGCAGCTGCGCAGGAAGGCGTCGTACTCGATCCGCGCCTGTTCGCGGCGCTGGGCCGCCGTCATGGTCGCCATGGGCTCTCCTTCGGGTCACCTACGCACTCAGAGGTAACTACTTACTGATGGATAGTACCTCTCCTAGGGTTGGTGCTGCGGGCGGGAAACCGCTGCGGAGAGCATCAAATCCCTTACACATCAGGAGAGTTGTCATGCGTGCTGTGGTGGTGCGGACGTTCGGTGGGCCGGAGGTCGTGGAGGTCGCGGACGTGGCGGTGCCCGAGCCGGGGCCGCGGCAGGTGCGGATCAAGGTCGCGGCCGGTGCGCTCAACCCGGTGGACGTGGCCGTGCGGGCCGGCTTCTTCGGTGGGGCCGGCAAGGTGCTGGGGCTCGGCTGGGACGTGGCCGGGACGGTGGACGCGGTCGGGGCACCCACGGCGTGGGAGGTGGGGGACGCGGTGGTGGCGCTGGTGCCCGGCGTGACCGACCCGCTGGGTGCGCACGCCGAGTACGTCGTCGTGGACGCGGACGCGGTGGCGAAGGCGCCGGTCTCGGTGGACGCGGTGCACGCGGGCACCCTGCCGCTGAACGGGCTGACCGCGCTGCAGGCCCTGGACCAGCTGGAGCTGGCGCCGGGTGCGTCGCTGCTGGTGACGGGGGCGGCGGGCGCGGTCGGCGGGTTCGCGGTGCAGCTCGCAGCGCGGCGCGGGATCGAGGTCGTGGGGCAGGCCCGCGCGGGTGACGAGGAGCTGGTGCGGTCGCTGGGGGCCGCGCGCTTCACGGCCGACGGGGTCGAGCCGGGCGGTGTGGACGCGGTGCTGGACGCGGCGGTGCTCGGGGAGCCGGCTCTGGAGTGGGTGCGGGACGGCGGTGCGTTCATGGGGGTACGGCCCGGTGGGCATCCTGGGCCGGTGCGCGGGGTGCGGACCGCCTCCGTGTCGGTGCGGCCGGACGCGGCGCAGCTGGCGGAGCTGGTCCGGCTGGTGGACGAGGGGGTGCTGACGCTGCGGGTGGCTCGGACGTACGCCCTGGAGGAGTCCGCGAAGGCGCATGCCCGGCTGGCGGAGGGCGGGGTGCGGGGGCGGCTGGTGCTGGTGCCGTAGCCGGGAATAGTCCGGGACCGGGTACCGTTCGACGGGATGTAGTTGAATGGTCAACCACCTGGAGGATGAGCGGCCATGCAGTTCGGGATCTTCACGGTCGGCGACGTCACGCCGGACCCGACCACGGGGCGTACCCCGACCGAGCGCGAGCGGATCAAGGCCATGGTCGCCATCGCGCTGAAGGCCGAGGAGGTCGGCCTGGACGTCTTCGCGACCGGCGAGCACCACAACCCGCCGTTCGTGCCGTCCTCGCCGACCACCATGCTCGGCTACATAGCGGCCCGGACGGAGAAGCTGATCCTCTCCACGTCCACCACGCTGATCACCACCAACGACCCGGTGAAGATCGCCGAGGACTACGCGATGCTCCAGCACCTGGCCGACGGGCGCGTCGACCTGATGATGGGCCGCGGCAACACCGGTCCGGTCTACCCCTGGTTCGGCAAGGACATCCGGGACGGCATCAACCTCGCCGTCGAGAACTACGCCCTGCTGCGCCGCCTGTGGAACGAGGACGTCGTGGACTGGGAGGGCAAGTTCCGCACGCCGCTCCAGGGCTTCACCTCGACGCCCCGCCCGATGGACGACGTGGCGCCGTTCGTCTGGCACGGCTCCATCCGCTCCCCGGAGATCGCCGAGCAGGCCGCGTACTACGGCGACGGCTTCTTCCACAACAACATCTTCTGGCCGGCCGACCACACCAGGCGGATGGTCGAGTTCTACCGGAAGCGGTACGCCCACTACGGGCACGGCACGCCCGAGCAGGCGATCGTCGGGCTCGGCGGCCAGGTCTTCATGCGGAAGAACTCGCAGGACGCGGTGCGCGAGTTCCGCCCGTACTTCGACGACGCGCCGGTGTACGGCCACGGGCCGTCGCTGGAGGAGTTCACCGAGCAGACCCCGCTCACCGTCGGCTCGCCGCAGCAGGTGATCGAGAAGACCCTGTCCTTCCGCGAGTACGCCGGTGACTACCAGCGCCAGCTGTTCCTGATGGACCACGCGGGGCTGCCGCTGAAGACCGTGCTGGAGCAGCTCGACATGCTCGGCGAGGAGGTCGTGCCCGTGCTGCGCGAGGAGTTCGCGAAGGGGCGCCCGGCCGACGTGCCCGAGGCGCCGACCCACCAGTCCCTGCTCGCCGCGAAGGAGGCGACCGCCGTATGAAGCTCGTAGTCGTCTCGGCGGGGCTGAGCGTCCCGTCCTCCACCCGGCTGCTGGCCGACCGGCTGGCCGCCGCGGTGGACCGGCGGACGCCGGTGGACATCGAGGTGGTGGAGTTGCGGGACCTCGCCGTGGAGATCGCGCACAACTTCACCAACGGGTTCGCAGGCAAGCACCTCGCCGCCGCGCAGGAGGCGGTGGCGGGGGCCGACGGCCTGATCGTCGTCACCCCGGTGTTCAGCGCCTCCTACAGCGGGCTGTTCAAGTCGTTCTTCGACGTGCTGGAGAAGGACGCGCTGGTCGGCATGCCCGTGCTGATCGCGGCGACCGGCGGTACGGCCCGGCACTCGCTGGTGCTGGAGCACGCGCTGCGGCCCCTCTTCGCCCACCTGCGGGCCGTGGTCGTGCCGACCGGGGTGTACGCCGCCTCGGAGGACTGGGGCGAGGAAGGACTCCCGGGCCGGATCGAGCGGGCGGCGCAGGAGCTGGCCGCCCTGATGACCGGGCTGTCGTCGGCCCGCGCGGACACCCCGGCGAGGCTGCACGTCGTGCCGTTCGAGGAACAGCTCGCCCGGCTCGGTGCTCAGGCGGGGTGAGAGGACGGTGGAGCCCCGGGCCGGGTTGTCCGGGTGACGGTGAGAGGCGGGTAAAAAGGGTGATCGTAGGCCCGCCCGCCCCGGCCGAAGGCCCCCTCGCCTTGGCAGACTGGGTGCGTGCCCCAGACTGTGCTGCTCGCCGAAGACGACCGTGCCATCCGTCATGCCCTGGAGCGTGCCCTGGCCCTGGAAGGGTACGAGGTGACGGCGGTCGCCGACGGCGTGGAAGCGCTGGCGCAGGCCCACAAGACCCCGCCGGACGTCCTCGTCCTCGACGTGATGATGCCGGGCATCGACGGGCTCCAGGTCTGCCGGGTGCTGCGCGCCGAGGGCGATCGCACCCCGATCCTCATGCTCACCGCCCTGGTGGAGACCGCCGACCGCATCGCGGGCCTGGACGCGGGCGCCGACGACTACGTGGTCAAGCCGTTCGACGTGGAAGAGGTCTTCGCCCGGCTGCGCGCGCTGCTGCGCCGCACCAGCCCGGTGCCCGCCGCCGGCGGCGCGGGCGGCGCCGGTGAGGCCGTCCGGGGCGAGGCCCAGGTCTCCGACCGGCAGGTGGAGGCCGCCGGCATCCGGATGGACCTGCAGGCCCGCCGGGCCTGGCGCGGCCCGCGCGAGCTGGAGCTGACCCGGACCGAGTTCGAGCTGCTGGAACTGCTCGTGCGCAACGCCGGGATCGTGCTGGACCACTCCACGATCTACGACCGGATCTGGGGCTACGACTTCGGCCCCGGCTCCAAGAACCTCGCCGTCTACGTCGGCTACCTGCGCCGCAAGCTCGACGAGCCCGGTTCCCCGCAGCTGATCCACACCGTGCGGGGCGTGGGTTACGTGCTCCGGGAGGACTAGGTGGGCCGCCTGCGGCGGCTGCTGGCGCCGGGCCGGCCCAAGCTGGTCTCGCTGCGCACCACCTTCGCGGTGTCCTTCGCGGCCGTCACCGCCGCCGTCACGATCCTCGTCGGCATCCTGTCGTACGGTTCCGCCGCCCGGCTGGTCCGCGTCGACGAGCAGTCGGTGTTCGCGCAGGTCGTGCAGGACGTACGGGACGAGGTGCGGCAGCACGAGATGGTCCCGGAGGACTTCTCCTCCTCGCGGCCGGGGCACGACCTGGTGCGGCCCGCCCGGACCGATGTGCAGGTGCTGGGCGCGCAGGGCCAGATCATGGACCACGGCAGCCCGGTGCTGCCCGTGACCTCCCGCGACCGGGCCATGGCCCTGGCGGAGACGGCCGGGAGGGCGGTCGAGTACAAGGACGTCCGGGTGGGCGAGGACCTGTTCCGCATCGCCACCGTCTCGCTCGGTGACGGGAGGGGCGCGGTGCAGGTGGCGCAGGAGTTCAGCGACACCGAGGACCTGCTGCGCACGCTGCAGCAGCGGACGCTGATCCTGATGGCGGCGGTCGTGGTGGCGGCCGGTCTGTTCGGGTGGTGGCTGGCCCGGCGGATCACCCGCCGGCTGGTGATCCTCACCTCGGCCGCGGAGAACGTGGCCCGCACCCGGCAGCTGGGGATCGAGGTGCCGGTGGCGGGTCTGGACGAGGTGGGCCGGCTCGGCCGCGCCTTCGACCGGATGCTGGGCCGACTCGCCCAGTCGGAGGAGGACCAGCGCAGGCTGGTGCAGGACGCGGGGCACGAGCTGCGGACGCCGCTGACATCGTTGCGTACGAACATCTCCCTGTTGCGGCGGATCGACGAACTCCCGCCCGCGACCCGCGAGGAGCTGGTCGCCGACCTCGGTCAGGAGGCCCGTGAGCTGACCGACCTGGTCAATGAGCTGGTCGACCTCGCCGCCGGGCAGTCCGACGCCGAGCCGCCGCAGCGCGTGGACCTCGCTGACATCGGCGAGGACGTCGTGGGGCTCGCCAGACGCCGTACCGGGCGCGAGATCGTGCTGCGCGTGAGCGGTGACACGACGACCGAGGGGCGGCCCGGGATGCTCCAGCGGGCCATGTCCAACCTGGTGGAGAACGCGGCGAAGTTCGACCGGGACGGGAAGGCGCCGATCGAGCTCGACATCACCGGGCCGGACCGGGCGGGCACGGTACGGGTGGAGGTGCTGGACCGGGGGCCCGGGATCGCCGAGGGCGATCTGATCCGTATCTTCGACCGCTTCTACCGGGCCGCCGACGCCCGCTCCCTGCCGGGGTCGGGCCTCGGGCTCTCCATCGTGCGCGAGGTCGCCATGGCCCACGGCGGAGCGCCGTTCGCCTTCCGGCGCGAGGGCGGCGGGGCGGTCATCGGGTTCACCGTGGGCGGCGGGATCGTGGCGAGCACGAGCGCGCGGGGCGGCGGCTGATCAGGGCCGGCCGCCCAGCCTCGGCAGGGTGAGGAAGCCCTCCGCCTGGGCGCTGGCCAGACCGATCCGCGGGATGTCGCTGCTCTTGGCGAACAGCAGGAACCGGGGCTCCCACACCGGGCGGTACTTGGCGTTGGCGCGGTACAGGGACTCGATCTGCCACCACCGGGAGAAGAAGGTGAGGGTGGAGCGCCAGACACGGAGGACGGGACCGGCGCCGAGCCGGGAGCCGCGTTCGAACACCGAGCGGAACATCGCGAAGTTCAGGGAGACCCGCTGGATGCCCAGCGCCTCGGCCTGTACGAGGAGCTCCACGACCATGTACTCCATCAGGCCGTTCTCGCAGGCGCGGTCGCGGCGCATCAGGTCCAGGGAGAGGCCGTGCTCGCCCCAGGGGACGAAGCTGAGCAGGGCGCGCGGTTCGCCGTCCGCGTCGCGGCACTCCAGCATCACGCAGCGGCCGTCGGCCGGGTCGCCGAGGCGGCCGAGGGCCATGGAGAAGCCGCGTTCGGTGGCGCCGTCGCGCCAGTGGTCGGCACGGTCGACGAGGACGGCCATCTCGTCGGCGGGGATGTCCTCGTGACGGCGGATGCGGACGGTGTAGCCGGCCCGCTTGACCCGGTTGTGGGCCTGGCGGACCACGCGCATGGCGCGGCCCTCGAGGGTGAAGTCGGCGAGGTCGACGATCGCCTCGTCGCCGAGTTCCAGGGCGTCCAGGCCGTGCCGGGCGTAGATCGTGCCGGCCTCCTCGCTCGCGCCCATCACCGCGGGGGTCCAGGCGTGCCGGCGGGCCTCGGCGAGCCAGGCGTCGATGGCGCCGGGCCAGGCCTCGGGGTCGCCGATCGGGTCGCCGGAGGCGAGGCTGACCCCGCCGACGACACGGTAGGCGACGGCGGCCTTGCCGCTCGGGGAGAAGATCACGGCCTTGTCGCGGCGGAGCGCGAAGTAGCCGAGGGAGTCACGGTCGCCGTGCCGGTCCAGCAGGGCACGCAGCCGGCTCTCGTCCTCGGCGCCCAGCAGGCTCTGCCCGCGCGGGGCGCGGAAGCAGGCGTAGAGGGTCAGCAGGAAGGCCGCCGCCATCAGGATGTTGACGGTGACGTCGGCCCAGCGGGGGGCGTGTACGGCGTCCACACGGTCGGCGAGCGGGCCGACGCTGACGCCCCGCAGGAGCGTGTAGGCGATCTCCTCCTTGAGGGAGGCGCCGGGCAGCTTGTTGGTCGCGTGCACGAGGAGGGTGCCGAGCGTGCCGGCGGCCAGGTTGCCGCCGACGCCGGCGACGAGGGCCAGACGCGGGTTGGAGCGGTCGCCGATGGCGTCGAACTCGCGGCGGCCGATCAGCAGGGCGACGACGAACAGGCCGGTGAGGCCGGCGGAGATCCAGTTGAAGACGTGGTCGCCGAACGGGTCGCGGGTCAGCGCGAGGACGTAGAGGCAGAACAGGGGGCCTGCCAGGAGGAGGTTGAAGACCCAGGCGGCGCGTTTGCGGCGGCGCATCACCACCGCGAGGAACAGGGCGAGTGCGGCCGAGACCAGACCGGCGGTGGCCAGGTAGGGGGTGAAGAACTCGCCCGCGTTGTGCTCGTGCACCTCCTCGCGGAAGGGCAGCGACATGACCGCGACGATGTTGAGGACGGCCAGCAGGCGCAGGTACCAGACGGTGGCCGTGGCGGCGCGCTTGCGCAGCCGGTCGTCGCCGCCCGGCGGGAGCGGGATGACACGCCGGGGGTTGCGCTGGGCCGGAACCTGTGGGGAGATCAGGGTCGACTGTCGAGCGGGCATGGTGACTGGTCACCTTGGGGGAGGGGGACGGGGCAACGCTGACCCTACAGCTTGTAGGGTAGCGCCGGTGCGGGGATCCGCACAGCCGCAGCACAGGGTCTCATCCCGAGCGGCCCGCTCCGCGCCGGGCCGCCGCAAGGGTCCACGCCAGGTTCCCCACCGCCGCTCCGGCCGCCACCGCGGCGACGATGACCCCGCCGGTCGCGAGGCCGTCGCTGAACAGATGGGGGCGCCGGTCGAGGCTGTGCAGCCCGAATCCGCACAGCTCGTACACGCCGACGGCGGCGATGACGAGGCTGACGACCAGCAGGGTCAGCGTCGGTGCGAGGCTGCGTACGCAGACGTCGGCCGTCCCGCTGGGTGCCGTTTCCGTGTCCTGCATGCGTCCCCCGATGAACAGACGTGTGGCCGTGGCGGTTGGGAACCTACAATACGTAGGGTCCGAGGGCGTCCCTGTCGTGCGGCCCGCCGGTCGGCGCGGCGGACATGTGTGTCGGGTGTCACTCCCGCGCGGATGCCCCGGGGATCTCCGGTTGACGCGTCGGTCTTCGCGTTCCGTTCGGGCGGTCCCCGTCCCCGTTCAGTCGTCCCCTGCGCCGGCGTCCGCGTCGGCCGTCGCGGTGTGGCGAGCGTAGGCGCGGGCCGCGCGCGGTCGCCGCGGCGGGTGGAGCACCGGTGGCGGCGGCCGTGGCGCAGCAGATAGCGGTTGCAGGGGGCGGAGCCGCAGGCGGTGTCTGGGTCATCGTGGCCGGCCCGGTCGCCAGAGCCTGCTCCTCGTCGGCCAGGCCCGACGTGGCGGTGCCATGAAACCGACGATGACCAGCATGTTGCCGACCCCGCCGGCGAAGGTGGCGGCCAGCAGGAGCCAGAGCGAGGACCGGTCGGGGCCGAGACCGAGCAGGGCCGCCGTGAACTGGGCCTGCACCAGGCCGCCCGCCACGAGCGCCGGGGTGGCCCCGGTCCTGCCGATGATCCGCGGGGCGAGCGCACCGCCGACGACCGTGCCGATGCCGAGCACGGCCGATGCGGGGCCGCGTCGGTGACCGGACCCCGAGCCCGGCCACGAGGTCCACGAACGTCTTCCCGGCGATGTCCCCGGCCCGACCCGGCGAGCGCCCGCCGGCCCTGCTGGAGTCCGGAGCGCGAACCGGCCACCACCGGCGCGGCACCGGCACCCTGCCCACCGCCGCCGACGGGCGCTGGTGGATCAGCGCCGAGGACCCGGGCGTCGCCGTCGTCGACGAGCTCGAGAACCCCGGTGCCGAACGCCACCTCACGGTGGTCCACCGCGACGAGCCCCCCGCCGGCGTGAACCGGTCAGCTCGTGTCGTCCGCGCGCCATGTCATCGTCACCTTCAGGTGGGCCTCGCCCTCCGTCCTGGCGATGACGGCGCCGAGTTCGGCGTTCAGCCGCATCCCGAACTCCAGGCTGACCTCGCTCGGAGGGCTCGGCATGTCCCGCAGCCGCCGCAGCGCGGAGGCCGCCGCGTTCCGGATGCGGTCGACGCCCTCCTCGAAGGAAGCGGTGGCCTCCGCCACCGCGTTGCCCAGGCGGGAGACCTCGATGACCCCCGGTTCGTCCTCCGCCACCTCCACGACCAGGAAACCGTCGCCGTCCTGCGACGGGAACCGCAGTAACCGCGTCATGTCCTCCCCCTCCTGACGCCTGCTCGGGCGCCTGTTCCGAGCCAGGAACGGCCCCACGCTCTATGACCTGCGGCCGTCTTCCACTGGCGAGCCATTGCAGCCACCATGGAAGCGCACCCCGAGCCGCCGAACCACCACGTCAGGGGGAACCACGGTATGGCAGAGTCTGCGAAGGACTTCTGTTCCGACCTGCTCGATCTGTCCGGGATCTCTCTGGCGGAGCTGTACTCGAGTGACGATCCGTTGTTGCGACGCGCGTTGCGCCGAGCGGAGCACAGGGTCAGCCTCGCCTTCGGGACGCTCAACGAATCCAACAGTGAGGAAATGCGGTTCCTGCGCGGGCACCGGCCGGGTCAGCGACGACGATGACGGCGCCGTCGCTGGACGTGCACCGGGTGTCGCGTGAGTCGCTCAGAGCCATTGCCGCGGGCGACGCCGATGAGGCCGACCTGCGCCTGCTGTGCTCCGCCCAGCGCAGCCAACTCCTGCTGGTGCTGCGCGCCGTGCTGGACCACGAGGACGACGCGGCCCGGCGTGCCCGGCGCCCCGACGGCGTGCCGTCGGTGGAGGAGGCCTGGCGGTTGCTCTGCACGGCGCAGCGGCTGGTCCCCGAGGCGGTCGAGATCGTGCTCACCGATCCTGCCGTCATGGCGTGGGCCCTGCGTCTGCTGAGACGCCTCGGTGGATCGTCCGAGGCAGCGTCCACCGTGCCTCTGTGGGCCGACCTCGGACACTTCCAGGCGGTGGCCGCGGCGGCCGCCCTGCAGGCCCGGATCCCCGCCGTGCTGCGGGTGCCCGCCCATCGTGGCCTGGTCTGGCTGCCCGGTGTGGGAGTGGCGGGCCCGGTGGCACGACGCCGCTGGAGCGAGGCGGAGATCCGCGTGGGCCGGGGCGACGCCGTCGTACGGGGAGAACTCGCGCGCGTACGGCTGCCGCGCCGCACGGAGGAGGCGGCGCCCGGATGGCGCCCCCTGCGGACGGTGCACGGCCGTACGCCCCGCACCGGCGGCGCCACGGTCGCGGCCGGGCCGTGGCTGGACACGGTGACGCCCTACCGCGACTTCGCGCGGTACCCGAAGTCCCCCGGCCGGCTGGGCGAACGTCGATTACGACTGTGGGAGGACCGCCTGGCCGACGCGTACGCGCTGCTGGAGCGGGAGTCCACGGCGGATGCCTCGGCGGTGCGGACGCTGGTGAAGGTGCTCGTACCGCGGCCCTTCCAGACGGCGAGGGGCGGCCTGGTGGCCAGCGCGTCCTCCGTCGACTCCTTCGGTGCGATCACGATGTCCCTGCCGTACGACGCGACGCAGACGGCCGCCGTCCTCGTGCACGAGACCCGGCACCAGCAGCTGAACGCGCTTCTCAACCTGGTGCCCCTGATCGAGGATCCCGAGGAGCGGCCCGGTGAGCCGCCGGCGCAGCGGCTCTACTACGCCCCGTGGCGCAGCGACCCTCGGCCGGCGCTGGGGCTGTTGCACGGCCTGTTCGCCTTCTCGGGGGTGGCCCGGTTCTGGCGGGCGCACCGCGGGCATGTGACAGGGCCCGAAGCCCAGCGTGCCGCCTTCGAGTTCGCCGTGCTCAGGGACCAACTGCACGAGGCTGTCGCCGCGCTGACGAGCGCCGGCTGCCTGACCGAAGCGGGCCGGTTGTTCGTCGACGAGATCGCGGAGCACGTCCGGAAGTGGCTGGTGGAAGACGTACCGGCTGTTCCGGGGCGGCTGGCCGACCACTACGGCCTGCTGCGGCGTGCCGTGTGGCGGGCGCGGCACCTGGAGATGGAGCCGGCCGTGGCGAAGCGGTTCGCCGCGGCGTGGGTGGCGGCACAGCCGGCTCCTCCGGTGCCGCCCTCGGCCCTGCGTCCCCGCCTGGATCTGGTCCGCCTCGACACGTTCGGGCCGCTGGCCAGGTACCACTTGTCGACACCGGACCGCTTCACCCGGCGCCGCCGGCAGGCGGAGGACGGCGGTGACCCGGCACGCCGAGCCGAGTACGCCATGATCGTGGGGGACACCGAGCAGGCCGCGCTCCGCTGCGCCGAGTGGACGGCCCGGGACCCGCAGGATGTCGAGGCGTGGATCGGCACCGCGCTGTCGTGTCCGGAGACCGCCCGGACGGCGGGTGCCGCCGTCGTGCTGGACCGGCCCGAGGCGGTCGCCGGCGTCTGCCGGGCCGTCGCCTCGGCGGCAGGCCGCTTCCCCGACCCGTTCCGGGTCGCCGCTTGGCTCGGCGGGGCCGTGTCCGGCCCCGCCTGGACCGTGTAGGCGTGCGGATCGGGGACCAGGCCCTGTCGTCAAACTCCCGCGACGGGCGTTTGACGACAGGACCTAGAGCGAGATCAGGTCGATGTCGGCGTTGGCGCGGAGTCCCTTCTCGGCGTCCAGCGTCGCGGGGTGGGAGGGGCCCAGGACGTCCCGGTACCGCTCCAGGGCCCCGGCGTACAGCTGTTCGCTCTCCTCGGTCCTGCGCAGCGCCTTCAGGTCGTGGCTCAGGTTGAGCTGGACGGCCAGGTTCGCCGGGTGGTACTCGCGCAGCCGGGCCGACTCCTCGGCCACGGCCTCGTCGATGGCGTAGGCCTCCTCGGGGCGACCGAGCGCGAAGTGGTTGCTGGCCAGGTTCATCCGGGCCAGCAGCGTACGGGGGTGTCCCGGACCGAGCGAGCGGGTCAGGCCCTCGACCGCCTCACGGTCCAGTTCCATCGCGGCCTCGGGCTGCTGCAGCAGCCGGAGGGTCACGGCGAGGTTCATGGCGCAGGCATACGTGTGCGGATGCTCCCGGCCGTACCTGTTGCTGTGCTGCTGCCATGCCTGCTCGCTCAGTGCGCGCGCCTCCTGGAGCTTGCCGACCTGGCGCAGGTCGTTGGCGTGACTGACCGCCATCAGCAGGTAGTTGCGGCTGTCACTGCCGAAGGTCTCGCTCACCAGCTCGATGTACCGGCGCGACAGCGCGTACGCGCCCTCGTGATCGCCCATCTTGCGGCGGGTCACGCAGCGGTTGCGGTTCGTCAGCGCGGTGAAGGGATGCTGATCGCCGAGCTTGTCGGTGATCTCCTCGGCCAGCAGTTCGTAGCCCTCGAGCGCTTCCTCGTACCGGCCGACCTCCTGGAGGTCGAGCAGGTAGGCCTCCCGGGTGGCCAGCGTGGAGAGGTTGTCCTCGCCCAGGACCTCGATCCTGCGCTGCCAGGTGTCGTAGTCGAGTTCCCGGGCCTGGTCCGAGGAGCCTGCCAGGCGCAGGCTCACCGCGTAGTTGTGCGCGGCGAGGAGGGTGGCCGGGTCGTCCCTGCCGAACTCCCGCAGGCTGGTCTCGTAGACTCGCTGGTCCATCTCCCGGGCCTCTTCGAAGTGGCCGCGGTTGCGGTGGTGGATGGCCAGGAAGCTCTGGGCCTGCAGGGTGTCCTCATGCCCTTCGCCGAGGACCCTGCGGTACCGCTCGACGAGCCCGGACTGCAGGGTGTAGGCGCGCGGGAGATCGACTCCCTGCTCACGAAGTCCCTCGGCGATCTGCTGATCGATGGCGAGGACCTCTTCATGGTCCTCGCCCAGGCGCGCACGCCAGATCTCCGCGGCGCGCTCCCCCAGCTCCAGGGCTTCCGGGTGCTGGCCCCGGGCGCGCAGGAACTGCACCTGGTTCAGGACGAGCCGGCGGACCCAGGGGTCCTCGCACTCCACCGCGTTGGAGGCCCGCAGATGGCTCAGCAGGGAGGAGTAGCGCTGCCAGTACACGGCCCGCCGGGGGTTGCGCGGGTCCGCGTGGGACAGCAGCTGATGCGCCGCGTGCCGCATCGTGGCCCGTTCCTGCGGGTTCATCTGCTCGATCAGCACGCGCTGCACCAGTCGGTGCATCTGCACCGTGTTCTGGCGGTGGTCGATGCGGGCCAGGGCGTACCGGCCGATCTCGCGCACCGCACGGCCGAGTTTGACCGGGTCGTCCAGCGCGGACTGCAGTTCCTGCGGCACCGAGATGCCGCGCACCGCGGAGAACAGGTCCCACTCGATGGGCTCGGGGGCGAAGAACGCGCAGACCTGCAGCAGCTGGAGCGCGTCCGGACGGGTCTCCCTCAGCCGGCCCAGCGACACGTTCCAGGCGGCGGCCACCGAGTGGTTGTAGTCGCCGGGCGGGTCGGACTGCATGAGTTCGGTGAAGTTGCGCTCGTACACCTCGAGGTACTGCTGCACCGGCATGCCCGTCTCGGCCAGCCAGACCGCGGCCTGTTCGACCGCCAGCGGCAGGTCGCCGAGCGCGGCGGCGAGGTGGTCCACGGCGTCGTCCGGGAGGTGCTGGCTGCGGCGGCGCAGCAGGGCGACGCTCTCCTCACGGGCGAAGACGTCCACCTCCAGCGAGCGGACGTCGGTGGCCCACTGGGAGTTGCGCGAGGTCACCACGATGCGTCCCGGTCCGTCGACGGGGAAGTACTTGCGCACCTCCCGCGGGTTCTCCGCGTTGTCGAAGACCAGCAGCCAGTCGCTGTACGGCTCGCCCCGGCGCAGGGCGTCCAGGACGGTCGGTACGGCGCTCATCTCGGAGCCCGCCTGGAGGCCCATGTGGTCGCCCAGCTCGATGAGCGACTGGACGATCTGGCTCTCCTGCTCGGACGGGATCCACCAGATCAGCCGGTACTCGCGGCTGTGCCGGTAGACGTATTCGATGGCGATCTGGGACTTGCCCACACCGCCCATGCCGTGCAGGGCCTCCGGCAGGACCGCGGTGACACCGCTGCGCAGCCGTTCCTGGAGCCGTTCGAGCAACGCTTCCCGGCCCGTGAAGTTCCGGTTCCGTTGCGGGACGTTCCCCCAGATGCGGGGTGGGTCGTGCGGGCTTCGCGGACCCGTGGCAACGGGCAGACCGGCAGACACGGGGGTGCCTCCTTGTCGTGGATGCGCAGGCACTGGCGCGGGGGAGGGGGCGGGCGGAGTGGGTGGGACGGCGGCGGGGGGCGGCGCCGTGGGTGAAGCCGCGGGGCGCGGGTAATGTAGCGCGTTCGCGGGAGGAATATCCAACTTTGACCCCTTTTCAGGGGATGTGTAGCCTGATGGACGCCTGTGCCCCGGCGGGGGTGTTCCGCCGCCGGCCGTGGTGAGCTGCCTGGCCTGCCGGGAGCCGGTGCGCTGCAGCAGCCGGCCCAGGTGGTTGGCGTGCGCGAGGTAGGGTCCCGACACCGCGCACAGCGCCGTGTACAGGTGAGCCACGAAGGGGCGGGTCTGTTCCGTCATCGGCGGGTCCACGGCATCGCCCTCCGGTGCCACGAGCGCACCTCCGCCCTCGCCCCACAGCGCCTCCAGCCGCGGGCCGAGATGACGCTCGACCTGGCGCAGGGCGCGGATGGTCTCGGCCCGGGAGCCGAGGGCGAGCAGTTCCTCCCGCACCCCCTCCTGGAAGTCGAAGGACACGCGGTGGGCGTCCTCGGCGTCGGCCGTGTCGTCGCTGCGGCGCACCAGGCCCAGCAGCATGATCTCGGCGAGGTTCCAGAACTGCGTGTTCGGCAGCGCCTGTTGCAGCAGCCGCATCACGGGGAGGTTGAGCGGGGCCGCCGCGAGCCGCTGGGCGAGGACGTAGGCGGCGGGGGAGGCGGTGGCCCGGAAGCGGCGGACCACGGCCGCGGCGCGCTTGGCCCGCCGCACCGCGGTCGACTCGACCCGGCCGGAGCCGTCCGCCTCGCCGCCCACCGGTTCGGCCACGAGATCGGCCAGCTCCTCGGCCACCGGACCGACCGCCACCGAGCGCAGGTCCCGGCCGGGGGCGGTCCACAGGGCCGCCAGCGCGTGCCACTCGCCGCCGCCCGCCGCGGCCACCAGGCGGGCCCAGCGGCCCAGCGAGGTCGGCCGGAGCTCGACGACGGGCACCGGGATCGCGTCCCGGCCGGCCTCCGGGGCGGAGGGCGGCTGGAGGCCCAGGGGGTCGGTGTGCGGGTGTTTGCCGTCGGCGTCGTAGGCACGGTTGGGCGCGGCGGGGGCCGGAGCCCGTAACCGGGTGCGGACGACCGTGGGCAGGGTGAGGTCCCACAACTGCTGCGGCAGCAGGCTCAGTACGGCGACCGGTGAGAACCGGGCCAGCCGGTGGAGCGCCGCCGCCGCACGGCCGGTACGCCAGGCGCCGTGGCCGCCGTCCGTGACCGCCAGCAGCAGTTGCCGCTCGCTCGACCGGATCCCGGCCGCCCGCAGACCCGTCGAGGTGCCGTCGTCCAGGTCCCAGCGGACCAGCCGTACGGTGCGGAACGCCGCCGTCTGCTCCAGCAGTTCGGCGACCTGGCGCGTCGTGTGCGACCACAGGGCCATCGAGGGGCTCTCGTCCACCAGCAGCAGCAGGTCCAGCCGGCGTTCCGGGAGCGACCGGCACACCGGCGTCCACACCCCGGCCATCGCCGTCTGTTCGGCGGTCGCCTCCTCGTCCAGCTCCACGTCGTGGGGCGAGTCGCGGAACAGCCGCAGCGGGCGCAGTGACCGGCCGAGCGCGAGGGCGTCGGCCAGCCGTGGCGACGCCGGCCATCCGGTCTGCTCCGGCTCCGGCTCGCCGCCGGAGCCGAGGGCGCCCGGCCGGGACACGCGCCCCGACGGGAGCACACCGAGCGCGGGGAGGACTTCGACGGCCCGCCGGTCCCCTGCCGTCGCGGAGTCGTCGGGTCGGCCGTCGTCCCGGCCGTCTGATGGCGACGGGGCGTCCGGGCGACCGCTGTCCGGCCCCTCGGGAGGTGTCCGGTCGTCCGGGTGGTCACCGTCCCGCCCCGCGGGCGAGTCGCCGGCCTGCCCCTCGGGGGGTGTCGCGTCCTCCGGCCGGCCGCTGCCCTGTCCCGCCGGCTGCGGCCGCGCGTCGGGGCGGCGTCCGGCCCGCCGGGGCCGTTCCCCCCGTTGCAGGGCGGCCCGCCCGGGGACGTCGAACAGCGGTACGGCGGCGTCCTGGTACGCCGCCAGATACAGGGCGTCCGCCAGCTCCGTCCAGGCCGGCAGGTCCTGGTCCGGGGCACGGCTGCGCCCTCCCTCCGGCGGGTCGGCCGGGGGAGGGGGTGCGGAGGACGCCGCGGTCATCCGGTCCTCGATTCCGTCCCCGCTCCGTCGAGCCGGTGCCACAGCGCGTCCACGAGGTGTTCCAGCGCTTCCTCGTCGTCACCGGGGAAGCGACCCGAGGTCGCCAGGAACACCGCGTTGAGCAGCTGGTCCACCGCGAGGCCGCCCCGCTCCCGGCTGTTGCGCAGGAACCGGTCGATCAGGCCGTCGGCCCACACGGCGCCCGACGGTCCGCCCGCCGTCTCCCGCAAGTGGGCCATGACCATGTCCACGAGGAGCGGCCGGTCGGGGTCCGGCATCTGCAGCCGCAGACAGCGGCGCAGGAAGGCCGGCGGGAACTCCCGCTCCCCGTTGGAGGTGATCACCACGATCGGGAACGCCCGGCACTTGACGACACCGTCGACGATCTCGGCCGTGCCGCCCGGGTCGTCGGTCATCACGGTCACCCGGGGATGCAGCCGCCGGGCCCGCACCAGCTCGGCGATCGGGTACTGCCCCTCCTCGAACACGCTGAGCAGGTCGTTCGCCAGGTCCTGGTCACTCTTGTCCAGCTCGTCGACGAGCAGCACCCTGGGCGTCGCATAGGGCAGCAACGCCGTTCCGAGCGGGCCCAGTTGGAGGTAGTCCCCGATCCCGGGAAGCTGCTCCGCACCCGCCGCGGCACCGTCCTCGGGTGCTTCCCCGCCGTCCGTCTGCCGCAGGGTGCGTAACGCCGCCGAGTCCTGGACCCGCCCGATCGCGTCGTACTCGTACAGCCCTCCGCGCAGCGTGGTGCGGCTGGTGATGTGCCAGCGCAGCACGCGCCCCAGCTTCAACTCCCGGCTGATGCGGTAGGCGAGGGAGGACTTCCCGGTCCCCGGGCGCCCCGTGACCAGCAGCGGCCGGCGCAGCAGCAGGGCCGCGTTCACCATGTCGGCCTCTCGTCTGAGCTGCTCGGAGCCGCCCGACGACACCCCGACCCGCCCCAGCCGGCGCTCGATCTCCTCGTCGTCCGAGGGGGGCGGGGCCACGACCGGGCCACCGGTGAAGCGGCGCCAGGGCGGCGGGGGCGGCAGCAGGTCGGCGAGGCTGGTGTCGTACAGGGGCTGCCCCGTGCCCCGGTAGATCCACCACCGGTTGTCCGAGGCACTGCGTCCCGCACCGCCGGAGCCGTTCGCACCCGCGGTGGCCGTGGCGCCGTCCCGGTCCGAGGCGGCCGTGAGACCGTCCGTGTCCGTGGCGGCCGTGGGGCCGCCCGCCTGCGGGTCTCCGGCCGGACGCGTCCCCCCGGACGCACCGTCCCCTGGAAGCATCTCGTCCTACCCTTCCCGCTGCGCGGATGAATCCGCCGCCTCTCCCCGTCCGCCCGGAAGGCGGTCGGGGTCGTCCCAGAGCAATGCCGCGTGGCGACCGAGCGTAGAGAAGCCACCCCCGTCAGGATCCCCGCCCCCGGCCGCTATGCGCAACGACCTGACTTCGTCAGGTAACCGGTGTATGCCCTTGCTCGAGGCCAGTTCCAGCAATTCGTTACGAAAGACTGGATCCACGCCCCCACGACGATCCCAGATCACGATCGGCACGCCCGCCCGGAGCGACGCATCCAGCTCGTCCACCCCTGAGCTCACGTTCTCCTGGCTGCCGGGCGGTTCGCTCAGGACGACCATGACCGGGTGCGGTTCCGACAGCAGACGGTCGGCGTGCGCGTCCGGGAACAGGTGGACCGGCCCCCGGCACCCGGGCTTCAGCGCGTCCCAGCGTCTGGCCCAGCGTCCATGCGTCGCCCTGCCTTCCACTCTTTCGAGACTGCGCAGGACGACCGGGTGGTCCTTGCCGAGGGTGGCGTCCGCGCTCCCGAAGCCCTCCTTCGCCCACGTCTCGACCGGCAGGTCCAACAGGTCCCTCGGCAGCACGAACTCCAGGGCGAGGTCGTCCTTGCACAGATAGGCCCACCCGGTCTCGGCGTCCTGCACCAGCGACTTGACCCGCTCCGGCAGCTCGGACACGTCGACCTCCAGATCCCCGCCCTTCACCGGATAGGGGTCCGGGCTGCTGCCGTTCTGGCACCAGTACGTCAACTGCCGTACGCCCTCGTGCTCGGAGTAGAACAGCGGGCGCAACCGGATCAGCAGCCAGGTGGACGGCGCCCAGACACCGCTCCTGTCGATGCCCGGCAGCGGCACCGGCGGCGCGGGACTGCGCACCGGGCCGAAGTCCTGCACCGGACGGCCGGGTGCGGGGTCGGCCTCCGCGCCGGCGGCAGCGGGCAGGGCGGTGGCCGTGCCGCTGTCGGCGGCGGCGACGAGCGGGTACGCCTGCGGGCAACTGCGCTGCTTTCCCGCCCATTCGAGCAGGTCCTGCTGCTGTTGCCCCTTCGCATAGCGGGCGAGGTGCTCGACCAGCAGGACACAGGGCAGCGGCTCGCCGGGGCGGGCGTTGAGGGTCGCGGCGTGCAGCACCGCCGACCACGGTTCCACGCAGTGCGCGGGCATCGGATCGGGGCGGTCGCCCAGGGCCTCGCGGTAGGCCCCGGCGATGTCGAGCACCTCCAGGCCGCCGAGAAGCGTCATCAGCCGCTCCCAGGTGCCGGCCGGGAAGAGCGGCACCTCGGCGAGGGCGATGGCCGTGCGCAGCCGCGCCATGTCGCGGGTCTCCCCCTCCAGCATCGAGACCACGCCGCCCAGCACCTGCAGGCCCTCCGGATACGGCATCACGGCGCGCAGCAGGGACAGCAGCGCGAACCGCCGGCGGCTGGTCTCGGGCAGCTCGACCCTGGTGCCGAGCATCCGGCCCACCTGGCGCGCGCACTCGTGCAGCAGCGCCGGCTCCTCGAAGCACGGGACGGCGTCCAGCGCGTCGAGCAGCACTTTGGGCGGCCCCCAGGACCCCGGGGAGAGCGTCACGACGACCCGCCCCCCGGGGCGGCCGGCCACAGCCTGTCGAGGAGTTCGAGGGCGGTCCGGGCGGGCCGCGACTCGTCGTCCAGCAGCCGCAGCGCCTCGACCAGGGCCTGCCTGCCGTACGGGTGCTCGGCGCAGGCCTGGACGAGGAAGAAGAGCTGGAGCCGGGGCCGGGGGTGGGTGCGGATGGTGCGCCGGACGCGGGCCGGCAGCAGGCCGCGCAGCGCGGCCCCGCCGTCGTCCTCGATCTGAGGGACGTTCAGCAGGGCTTCCGCCAGGGTGAACTGGTCCTGGTCGGAGGGCGGTCCGGCCCACGGCCCCGCCACAGCTCCCGGCACCGGTTCTTCCGCCGGCGTCCCCATCGCGGGGGCCAGTTCCGGCCACATGCGCGCCGCGGCCTCCAGGGGAAGCATCCAGGCCACCTTGGCCTGTTGGTCGGTGTACGCGGCGGTGACCATGCCGACGACGCGGCGGGCCACCGGGTCCCACACCCCGGCACCACTGAATCCCTGGCTGACCCGCGCACCGGTGGCGCCGAGCCCGTCCAGCTGGACCCAGTCCGGGTGCGGACCACCGCGGCCCACCAGCCGCCCGCTGGACCACAGCCCGTCGGGCGACCCGGCGGGATGGCCGTACATGGCCACCTCGCGCCGGTCCGGCTCACCGCACGGCCCGAGCCGCGCCACGGCCGTCCCGTCGGGCGGCGACCACGCCGTGCGCAGCACGGCGAGATCACCGCCGGAACCGCCGGCGAGCGGCCCCGGGAACCAGCCGCCCGGTACGACGGTCGCCTCACCGGCCGGTACGTCCGGCCGGCCCGGCACGTCGACCAGCACGGACCGTGCCGGGCCCCCCGCCGCACCGCCGTCGCCCGGACCGACGGCCGCCGCCACGACGTGCGCGCAGGTCAGCACCGTTCCGGGCAGCACCAGGATGCCGGCGCCCCGCAGGACCCCACCCGATGACAGGATGCGCACCCTCCCTAACGCCGACGCCTCCGCCGTGTCCCCGTTCCCCACCTGTCACGTCCCTTCCCCCGCGTGGATCCGTCGACGGACGGCTCCACCAATGACCCAGCGTACGAACCGCATGCGCCTGGCGCACGGGCTGTGCGTATCCCGGAGCTTTACCGGATGCGGCACGCGCGAATCATCGGTGCGACCCCGGGCGCTCGGTGACACGAGGGGGCGCGTACCCCGGAGCACGTGGGGCGCGGACACCGGGAGCGCTCACACCGCGAGCCGGGCGGCCCGGCCCGGGGCGAGCCGGGCGTCTCGACGGGCCGACGGCCGAGAGCGGGGCGGCGGGCGATGGCGCGGACCTCCCGCCGGTCCTAGCCTGAGGGCATGGACGGTGAACGACACGTCTGCCCCGTCTGCGGTCAGTCCCTGGAGTCGGTCGTCCGGCGGCACAAGACCCTGGGCGTCTGGGTGCCGGTGCACAGCCCCGGGCCGTGCCGGAACCCCGAGTGCAGGGCATCCGGCCGGGCTGCGGCGGACCGCACCCGGCCCCGGCACCGGCCCCGGCTCTGGGCGAAACCGGGTGACGAGGCCGATGCCCCGCCTCGTGCGACCGATGGCTGAAGTCCTGCGTCCCGAGTCGAGGACGGCGCCCCGATGACCGCGGACGAGTCCTCCCGCATGCCATGAGACGCGGCACGCCATACGTCGTCGCCGCCTTCGGGCAGTGGACCGACGAGGGCCGGCCGGACATCCTCCCGGCGTCCGCAGGCGCGGCGGACCGGGCGCACCCGGTGCCTGCCGCCGTGTCGGCGCGTGTGCCGACGCTGCGCCTCCGTCGCCGGACGCCGCGGCGGCGACGCGCGCCCACGGTGGCAGCGCACCCGTCCCCGGCTCCTGGACCCGCGTGTCCGGACGGCGCTCTGGCGGGACCGGCTGCGGCGGAGACCGGGGTCTCGGCGGAGGCGATGGTGTGCGACCTCGCCCGGCCCCCGGCCCTCGCCCGGGGCGCGGAGCGGGTCGCCGCGGACGACGGGGCGCTGCTGGTGAACAACCCCTCTGCCGTGCCTCACCGGTACCGAGTTCCACACCGAGTTCCACCTCGGCACGGGCGAGGAGCCCGTGCCCGGGGAGGCCCGCACGCACGACGTCGGCGGCATGCCTGCCGCCGACGTCGTCACCGCCTCCCTCGCCGCCCTGGAGACCGATGAAGTGGTGTGCGTACCCGGCCTGTCGAGTCTCAGGACGGAGGCTGGAGGACCGAGTCGACGACGTAGATGGTGGCGTTCGCGGCCTTGATGTTGCCGCAGACGATGTTCGCCTTGCCGTTGACCTTGAAGTCGGTGCCCGAGCCCGACGTGGTCAGCTTGCTGCCTCCCAGCGTCGTGAAGGAACCGTCGGACAGTTGGTCCGGGGTGATCTGCTTGTCCACGACGTGGTAGGTCAGCACCTTCTTCAGCTGCCCCTCGTTGCCGAGCAGGGAAATCAGCTGCGACGTCGTCATGTTCTGGAAGGCCTGTTGGTTGGGGGCGAAGACGGTGATGTCGGGCTTCCCGTCGAGGGCGTCGCTCAGCTTTGCCCTGACCACGGCTGACACCAGCTGGCTGAGCTGCGGGTACGCAGACGCAGCCTCGACGACCTTGTCCTTGGCCGTGTCGGCCTTCTGAGCGAGCCCCGAACAGCCGGGACCGAACGTCCCCGAGGGGCTGGGAGACGCGTCCTGTGCGTGGCTCTGGGACGCCAGACCTCCCAGCGCGAGCGGGACGGCGACCACAACTGCCGCGGCAGCCTTTGCTGTACGCATACGGGTGAACCTCATCGCAACCTTCCTCCCGTGGAGGCGTGAACCCTGCAGAGGTTGGGAGTGCGAAAGTCTTCGTTTCCGCTGGTCGGGGTGGGGCGACTGCTGTGCCCGGCCTGGGAAAGGAAGCACCCGACCACTCAGCGAGCGTATCCAGCAGGTGCGGATGACCGCATCTCGAAGCGGGGTCGCGGGCGCGGGTGCGCGGCGCCCCCGGCCCGTCGCGAGGCTCGTCGCGATCCGACTGCGCTCGCCGGACATCTGGCAGCTTTCGCCTCCACGACCAGCGCGAACTGGTCCCCGCCCGGCAGGGCAGGACCGAGAAGGCAGAGCTCGAGGCCGCACTGAACGCGGCCGAGGCAATCGGCGCCGGCACCGCCGGCACCCTTCTCGGCGGCGACCTGATCGGCGACTACGAACTCACGACCAGCGGGCGTTGACGCCTGCCGTCGTGCTCGGCGCCTGCCGCCGTGCGGCTCTCACCCTGCGACGCGACGGCGCCGTACGACCGTGGAGAACGGACCGAGGGCGAGGATGGCGCCGAGGACGGCGTAGCCGTGGGTGAGGGTGGTGAGGGAGGCGACCGTCGCGACGAGCAGCGGGCCGCCCGCGTCGCCGAGTTCGCGGCCGAGTTCGGCGGCCCCCATCGTCTGCCCGAGCCGCTCGGCGGGAGTGCCCGAGGCCAGGGCGGCGAAGCCGAGCGGGGTGATCAGACCGGTCCCGGCACCGATCAGGGCGGCGCCGACGAGGACGCCGGCCAGGCCCGGCAGCATGGCGCACCCCAGTCCGGCGGCGGCGAGCAGCAGTCCCGCCATGATGCCCGTACGGGCCGTGAGCCGCCGGTGGTCCAGTGCCCGTCCGGCCTTCGGCTGGACCACGGCCGCGCAGGCGGCCAGCACCGACACGGCGGCACCGGTGGCCACCGTGCCCAGACCGGCCGCCCGCCCGGACACCGGCAGGAAGCCCACCCCGACCGACAGGGCGGCGGTCGCCGCGGCCAGCGCCGACGTCGGTGCGAGAAACGCCGGATCGGCCAGCCGCCGGGCCAGATCCAGCACGGTCTGCCGGGTCCTGGGCAGCGGGGGTACGACCGGGACGGCGATCACGGCCCACACGGCGACCGCCGCACCGAGCACGGCCAGGACGGCGAACAGCAGCCGCAGACCCCCGGCCCACACCAGCACCCCGCCCAGCAGCGGCCCCAGGGTGTAGCCGATCGACTTGTAGAAGCCGTAACTGCCGAAGGCCCGGCCGCGCTTGGCCGCCGGGTTGAGGCGGGCGACCAGTGCGGAGGCCGACGGAGAGAACGCGGAGGCCGCCGCGCCCTGGCCCAGCCGCGCGCCCCACAGCCAGCCGGGGCTGTCCACGACGACGTACAGGGCGGATGCGGCGGCGAAGGCGACGAGCCCGCCGAGCAGTACGGGCCGGGCACCGATCCGGTCGGCGAGGGTGCCGAAGACCGGCTTGAGCAGTACCTCGGCACCGTCGTACAGGGCGAGCAGACCGCCGAGCATGAGCAGCGAGGTGACCGCACCCCTGGTGTGGCCGCCGAGGTTGGCGGCGATCCCGTGCGCACCGAAAGCGGTGGTGAACCCGGCGGCGTACAGCGGCCACATGTGCCGGGCCGGCGCCGCCTGCCCCGTCGAAGCCGTGCTCACTGTTGCGCCTCTGCGGCCTGGTGCGGGGCGCCGGACATGTCGCGTGGGGTCAGCTCAGGGTGGGGGAGCCGTAGCCGCTCAGCGACTGTTCCCCGTCCCCGCCACCGCGACTGAGGCTCAAGGCCAGACAAGGCAGTAAGGCTGATGCCCCGCCTCATGCAGCCGGTGCGAGAAGTCCTGCCACTCGTGCAGCAGCTGGTACACGTTGAACGCGTCCCGCGGGCCGCCCCGGTCCGGGACCGTCGACCAGATGAAGGCTGCCGCGCCGACCGCTTCCTCGCCGATGCCGCGCAGGGGGTCGACGACCGTCATGGGGAGTTTGACGACCGCGTAGTCGGGGTGCAGGACGACCAGTTCCAGGGGCGGCACCTTGTGCAGGGGGACGCCTTCGATGCCGGTCAGGACCATGGCCGCCATCGTCTCCGGCTTGATCTTGGTGAACATGCCGTTCATGCCCAGCTCGTCGCCGCCGAGTTCCTCGGGGCGCATCGAGATGGGGACGCGGGCCGCGGTCGCTCCGTCCGGCGCGCCGAAGTATTTGTATGTCACCCCCACCCGACCACCATTCCTGCTCCCCGCCCGGTCGCGGTCGTCCCGCGCGGGCTCACCGGGTCCACTCCGTGTCTGACGTGCTTCGGTCGTTTCCTCCGCGTCGCGCCGGTGCCTTCCCCGCCGGGCACGTCGAGGACCCAGGTCATCAGTCCCCTCGCCCAGTCCGCCACCGCGATGCATATCTCCACCCGACTGCTTTTCTAGGACGCGTGGCCCCCGCCGCGCAACCCGATCATCGTGTCAGTGACCTCCCCCACGGCCGCCCGCCGAAACGTGCGGTGGAACAACAGTCCACGGGGATCAGCCCGGCCCCTGATCATTACGTGCGTACGAGCTGTGTGTATCAGGTGTCAGTCTCGCAGATGGCGGATGACAACGCTTTGATCTTGAGGCGGGCCGCTCTCCGGCCTGGGCGCGGCCTACCCTGAGGAGGTCACCACGCAACCGGAGTCCGAGAAGTCGGAGAAGTCGCACACCATGAGTGCCCTGAGCGAAACGCCCTATCCCTACGACGCGCCCGCCTCCCAGGCGCTCTTCGACCGCGCCTCCGCCGTCACGCCCGGGGGCGTGAACTCCCCGGTGCGCGCCTTCCGCGCCGTCGGCGGCACGCCCCGGTTCATGGTGTCCGGCCGTGGGCCGTACCTCACCGACGCCGACGGACGGGAGTACGTCGACCTGGTGTGCTCCTGGGGTCCGATGATCCTCGGGCACGCGCACCCCGAGGTCATCGCCGCCGTGCAGGAGGCCGTAGCGCGCGGTACGTCCTTCGGCACGCCCGGTGAGGGCGAGGTCGCGCTCGCCGAGGAGATCGTCGCCCGGGTCGAGCCCGTCGAGCAGGTGCGGCTCGTCAGCAGCGGCACCGAGGCGACCATGTCCGCCATCCGGCTCGCCCGTGGGTTCACCGGGCGGTCCAAGGTGATCAAGTTCGCGGGCTGCTACCACGGGCACGTGGACGCGCTGCTGGCCGCCGCCGGCTCCGGGGTCGCCACCTTCGCGCTGCCCGACACGCCCGGCGTCACCGGTGCGCAGGCCGGCGACACGATCGTGCTGCCGTACAACGACCTGGAGGCCGTGCAGGAGGCCTTCCACCGGCACCCCGGTGAGATCGCGTGCGTGATCACCGAGGCCTCCCCGGGCAACATGGGCGTGGTCCCGCCGGACGCCGGCTTCAACCAGGGGCTGAAGGACGCCTGCCGGAAGAACGGCGCCCTGTACATCTCCGACGAGGTGATGACCGGGTTCCGCACCAGCCGCGCCGGATGGTTCGGGATCGACGGGGTCAAGCCGGACCTGATGACGTTCGGCAAGGTCATGGGCGGTGGGTTCCCCGCCGCCGCCTTCGGCGGGCGCGCCGATGTGATGGCGCACCTGGCTCCCGCCGGGCCCGTCTACCAGGCCGGCACGCTCTCCGGGAACCCGGTCGCCACCGCCGCCGGACTCGCCCAGCTGCGGCTGCTCGACGACGCCGCCTACGACACCGTCGACGCCGTGTCGCAGCAGATCCAGTCCCTCGTCACGGAGGCGCTGAGCAAGGAGGGCGTGGCGCACCGGCTGCAGACCGCGTCCAACATGTTCTCCGTGTTCTTCACCGACCGGAAGGTGCGGAACTACGAGGACGCCAAGCGGCAGGAATCCTTCCGCTTCACCGCGTTCTTCCACTCGTTGCTGTCGAACGGCGTCTACCTGCCGCCGTCGTCCTTCGAGTCCTGGTTCGTGTCCACGGCCCACGACGAGCGGGCCATCCAGAAGATCGCCGACGCCCTTCCGGCGGCGGCCCGGGCGGCTGCGGAGGCCACCGCGTGAGCGACAACACCACGGGCAACGGCAACGGCGGGAACAGTGACGTCACCGTCGTCCACCTCATGCGGCACGGCGAGGTCGAGAACCCGGACGGCATCCTGTACGGGCGGCTGCCCGGCTACCACCTGTCCGAGCTGGGCCGGAAGATGGCCGACCGGGTCGCCGAGCACCTCACCTCGCGGGACGTCACCTATGTCTGCGCCTCGCCGCTGGAGCGGGCGCAGGAGACGGCCACCCCGATCGCCAAGGCGCACGGTCTCGACCTGGACACCGACGGACGGCTGATCGAGGCCGACAACGTCTTCCAGGGCAAGACCTTCGGTGTCGGCGACGGCGCGCTGCAGCGGCCCGAGAACTGGAAGTACCTCGTCAACCCGTTCCGGCCGTCCTGGGGCGAGCCGTACATCGACCAGGTCGTGCGGATGATGGGCGCGCTGAACGCGGCCAAGGACCGGGCGCGCGGGCGCGAGGCGGTGCTGGTCAGCCATCAGCTGCCGATCTGGATCGTGCGGTCGTACGTCGAGCGGCGGCGGCTGTGGCACGACCCGCGCAAGCGCCAGTGCACGCTCGCCTCCCTGACGACCTTCACCTACCAGGGTGACAAGATCGTCTCCGTCGGGTACAGCGAGCCCGCCATCGATCTCGTCCCGGCTCATCTGCGTGCCGGTGCCAAGCCGCAGAAGGGCAAGGGCACGGCCCAGGGGAAGGCCTTCGGGGCCTGAACGTCCCGAAAGCCCTCAACGCCCGGGTGACAGCAGTTGCTGACGGTCCGTTTGAAGTGACTTAGCGCGCTTTTGCGGAATCCGTTACGAAAACCATACAAATCTGAGGAACCCCCCCGATCGTCGCGCCCTCTGACTGGGTGACCACCAGCAGGCGCGACGAATCGGGGATTTCCATGCGCACCGTCTCCCGGAACTTTTCCCGCCGGGGAATGCTCGGCCTCGGCGCGGGCGCGGCGGCCGCCGCCACTCTCGCCGGCTGCGGGAGTCACACGACTTCGGACGGCGCGGGGCACGCAAACGGTTCCGGCACCGACAAGGACGGCAAGGGCCGCACGCGGCAGCCGGCCCGGCCCATCGGCGACGGCTCCACCTCCTTCACCGGCAAGCAGCCGCACCAGCCCGCCCGGCCCGAGCCGCTGGAGCCGGGACAGACGCCGCCGCAGTTCGTCATCTTCTCCTGGGACGGCGCGGGCGAGGTCGGCAACGGCCTCTTCCCGCGCTTCCTGGACCTCGCCAAGCAGCACGGCGCGAGCATGACCTTCTTCCTCTCGGGGCTGTATCTGCTGCCCGAGTCCAAGAAGCGGCTCTACGCCCCGCCGAACAACCCCGTCGGCGCCTCCGACATCGGCTACCTCACCGACGAGCACATCAAGGCGACGCTCACCAACGTCCACCGCGCCTGGCTCGAGGGCCACGAGATCGGCACCCACTTCAACGGCCACTTCTGCGCCGGTCACGGCACGGTGGCCAACTGGACGTCCCAGCAGTGGCTCAGCGAGATCCAGCAGGCCAAGAAGTTCGTGAAGGAGTGGCGGACCAACACCGGCTGGACCGATCTGCCGTCGCTGCCCTTCGACTACGACAAGGAGCTGGTCGGCGGCCGTACGCCGTGCCTGCTCGGCCAGAACCAGCTGCTGCCCACCGCCCGGAAGCTGGGCTGGCGCTACGACGCCTCCTCGCCGGGCGGCCGTCAGATGTGGCCGGAGAAGAAGCTGGGCATCTGGGACCTGCCCCTGCAGCAGATTCCTTTCCCCGGGCGTTCCTTCGAGGTCCTCTCGATGGACTACAACATGCTCGCCAACCAGTCCGTGAACTCCACCAAGGCGCCCGCCTACAACTACCCGGGCTGGCGCAAGCAGTCCGCGCAGGCGTACATAGCGGGCTTTCAGCGGGCATATGAGACAAATCGGGCGCCGTTCTTCGTCGGCAACCACTTCGAGCAGTGGAACGGCGGCATCTACATGGACTCCGTCGAGGAGGCCTTCAAGCACATCGCGCGCGAGAAGGAGAAGGGTGCCGATGTGCGGATGGTCTCCTTCCGGCAGTTCGTGGACTGGATGGACGTGCAGAAGCCCGAGGTGCTCGCCAAGCTGCGCACCCTGGAGGTCGGGCAGCGGCCGGCCGGCGGCTGGAAGGAGTTCCTGCGGGGCACCAAGTCGGCCTCCTCGGACGCCGCGTGAGACCGCTCGGGGCAAGTCGTCCGAAATGTCCCGTGTAAATACGCCCTGAAATGCGGTTTTCCACCCGGCAGGGGGGTGCGCGAGATCCCCGGAACAGGCATGCGAAACTTTTCACATGAGTACCCGTAGCCGCGCCGTCCTGCTCAGCGCCGTGGCCGCCGTCGCGGCCCTGACCCTGTCCGCGTGCGGCAACGGCGGCACCTCCGGCGGCGGTGGCAACACCAACTTCGTCACCGGCCACAACGGCATCGACACGGCCCCCGCGGGCAAGCGCGCCACGGTCCCGGACCTGTCCGGCAAGACCATCGACGGCAAGACCCTGGACGTCGCCGACTACAAGGGCCAGGTCGTCGTCGTCAACGTCTGGGGCTCGTGGTGCGGGCCGTGCCGCGAGGAGGCGCAGTACTTCTCCAAGGTGTCGAAGCAGTACCAGGGCAAGGGCGTGCAGTTCGTCGGCATCAACACCCGGGACACCAGCACCACCCCGGCGCTCGCCTTCGAGAAGGAGCACGGGATCGCCTACCCGAGCCTGTACGACCCGACCGGCAAGCTGATGCTCCGCTTCGAGAAGGGCACACTCAACCCGCAGCTGATCCCCTCCACGCTCGTCATCGACAAGCACGGGAAGGTCGCCGCGCGGGCCCTGGAGGCGCTGGACGACAGCACCCTGCTGAAGATGCTCAAGCCGGTCCTCGCGGAGAAGTGACGTGAGCGCGATGCTGACGCTGGCGGTCGGCCAGAACCAGACCGTGCTGCACGGCGCCCTGCTCGTGGCCGCGCCGATCGCCCTCATCGGCGGGCTCGTCTCCTTCTTCTCGCCCTGTGTGCTGCCGCTCGTCCCCGGCTATCTCTCCTACGTCACCGGCGTCGCCGGCACGGACCTGGGCGAGGCCAGGCGCGGCCGGATGGTCACCGGCGCCTCCCTGTTCGTGCTCGGCTTCAGCGCCGTGTTCGTCTCCACCGGAGCGCTGTTCGGCTCCTTCGGCTGGACCCTGCAGGCGCACAAGGACGTGCTGTCCAAGGTGCTCGGCGTGGTCATGATCCTCATGGGCGTCTTCTTCATGGGGCTGCTGCCCTGGTTCACCCAGCGCGAGTTCCGCTTCCACAGGCGGCCGACGACCGGCCTGGTGGGCGCGCCGATAGTGGGAGCGCTGTTCGGGATCGGCTGGACCCCCTGCCTGGGCCCGACCCTGTCGTCGGTGAACCTGCTCGCCATGAGCGAGTCCAACGCCGAGCGCGGTGCCCTGCTGATGGTGGTCTACTGCATCGGGCTCGGCCTGCCCTTCGTGCTCGCCGCCGTGGCGTTCCGCAAGGCCCTCGGCGCCTTCGCCTGGGTCAAGCGCCACTATGTCTGGGTGATGCGCATCGGCGGGACGATGATGATCGTGACCGGTGTGCTGCTGCTGACCGGTGCCTGGGACAGTCTGGTGCAGCAGATGCAGACCTGGTCCGGTGGCTTCGATGTGGGGATCTGACCGATGAGCAAGACCGAAACCGACAAGAACCCGGACCAGGAGGACCGCCAGGAGGACCTCGGTGCGGCCGGCTCCCAGCTGTCCACCGCGCCCAGGGAGGAACTCTCCTCCGTCCCCGGCCTCGGCGTGATCGGCTGGATCCGCTGGTTCTGGCGGCAGCTGACCTCGATGCGGGTCGCGCTGCTGCTGCTCCTGCTGCTCTCGCTCGGCGCGATCCCGGGCTCGCTGATCCCGCAGACCGGCGCCGACCTCAACAAGGTCGACGAGTTCCGCAAGGCCCACAGGACGCTCGCGCCGGTCTACGACAAGCTCGGCCTGTTCCACGTCTACAGCTCGGTGTGGTTCTCCGCGATCTACATCCTGCTGTTCGTCTCCCTCATCGGCTGCATCGTCCCGCGCACCTGGCAGTTCGTCGGCCAGCTGCGCGGCCGGCCGCCGGGCGCGCCCAAGCGGCTGACCCGGTTGCCCGCGTACACGACCTGGCGCACCACGGCGGACCCGGAGGAGGTCCGTGAGGCCGCGCTCGCCCTGCTGAAGAAGCGCCGCTTCCGCGCCCACCTCGCCGGTGACGCCGTCGCCGCCGAGAAGGGCTATCTGCGGGAGGTCGGCAACCTGGCCTTCCACATCGCGCTGATCGTGCTGCTCGTCGCCTTCGCCTCCGGCCAGATGTTCAAGTCGGACGGCACCAAGCTGATGGTCGAGGGCGACGGCTTCTCCAACACGCTGCTCATGTACGACGACTTCAAGTCCGGCAGCATGTTCCACAACGACGACCTCGTGCCGTTCAGCTTCGACCTCAAGGACTTCAAGGCCACCTATGAGGTGAGCGGTCCGAACAAGGGCACTCCGCGCACCTTCGAGGCGAAGATCAAGTACAGCGAGGGCGCGTACGGCAAGGAGCGGTCGACCACCGTCAAGGTCAACCAGCCGCTGAAGATCGACGACGCCAAGGTCTACCTCGTCAGCCACGGCTACGCCCCCGTCATCACCGTCCGCGACGGCAAGGGAACGGTCGTCTACCACGACGCCGTGCCGCTGCTTCCGCTCGACGGCAACGAGACGTCGAACGGCGTGATCAAGGTGATGGACGGCTACCGCGACGGGCAGGGCAAGAAGGAGCAGCTCGGCTTCCAGGCCTTCTTCGTGCCGACCTTCGACCCGAAGAGCGGCACGATGCTCTCGCAGTTCCCGGCGCTGGTGAGCCCGCTGCTCGCGGTGAACGCCTACCACGGCGACCTCGGGGTCGACACGAGCAGCCAGAACGTGTACCAGCTGGACAAGACGCACATGAAGGCGTTCAAGGACGGCAAGGGGCAGCTGCTGAAGAAGCTGCTGCAGCCGGGCGACACCCTGAAGCTGCCGAACGGCGCCGGGTCCATCACCTTCGAGAAGGACATCAAGGAGTGGGCCGGCTTCGAGATCGTCCAGGAGCCGGGCGGCGGCTGGGCGCTCGGCGGTGCCGTCGTGGCGATCTTCGGTCTCGCCGGCTCCCTGTTCATCCAGCGCCGCCGCGTGTGGGTGCGGGCGGTGCGCGGTGCCGACGGCGTGACGGTGGTCGAGATGGCCGGGCTCGGCCGCAGCGAGTCCGCCAAGGTGCCCGAGGAACTCGGCCATCTCGCCGGAACCCTCTACGACCAGGCGCCGGGGGCACCCGAACCCGACGACGACTCCACCGAATCTCCCGTCGTACCTGCCGAAGGGGCTGAGAAGTGACTCTCGCCGCCGCAACCAACGAACACCTCGCGAGCATCAGCAACACGCTGATCTACTCGTCGATGGCCGTCTACACCCTGGCCTTCTTCGCCTACATCGCCGAGTGGCTCTTCGGCAGCCGCAGCAAGGTGGCCCGTACGGCCGCCGCGCTCACGGCGGAGACCGGGGCCGCCAAGGGCCCGGCCGTCACCGTCAAGCAGGCCGGCGGGGGCACCGCCGTGCTGGAGCGGCCCAAGGTCGTGGTGCGGTCGGCGTCGGGCGCCCGGGACGTGCCGGACGGGCCCGGCGCGCACGGCGGTGACGTCCAGGGCGACCTCTACGGCCGTATCGCCGTCTCGCTCACCGTGCTCGCCTTCCTGGTGGAGCTGTGCGGGGTCGTGGCCCGCGCGGCCTCCGTGCAGCGGGCGCCGTGGGGCAACATGTACGAGTTCAACATCACCTTCTCCACGGTGGCCGTCGGCGTGTACCTCGCGCTGCTGGCGCTGAAGAAGAACGTGCGCTGGCTCGGGCTGTTCCTGATCACCACGGTCCTCCTCGACCTCGGTCTCGCCGTCACCGTCCTGTACACCGCGAGCGACCAGCTGGTTCCCGCGCTGCACTCGTACTGGCTGTACATCCACGTCTCCACCGCGATCTTCTGCGGCGCGGTGTTCTACGTCGGCGCGGTCGCCACGATCCTGTACCTGTTCAAGGACTCCTACGAGAACAAGCTGCAGACCGGTGGCAAGCCCGGCGCCTTCGCGACCTCGGTGCTGGAGCGGCTGCCCGCCTCGGCGTCCCTGGACAAGTTCGCCTACCGGGTGAACGCGGCCGTCTTCCCGCTGTGGACGTTCACGATCATCGCGGGCGCGATCTGGGCGGGCGACGCCTGGGGCCGCTACTGGAACTGGGACCCGAAGGAGACCTGGTCCTTCATCACCTGGGTCGCCTACGCCTGCTACCTGCACGCGCGCGCGACCGCCGGCTGGAAGGGCCGCAAGGCCGCCTACCTGGCGATGATCGCCTTCGGTTGCTGGCTGTTCAACTACTACGGCGTCAACATCTTCGTCAGCGGCAAGCACTCCTACGCGGGCGTCTGAGCCCGGGGTCGCCCACACTGGTGTCATGAGCGGTTCCATCGCACAGGGCATCAGTCAGACCCACGGGAACACGCACATCCTCCACTTCGTGGTGCGGATCCCGAGGCGCATGGAGGACGTCTGGCCGGCGGTGGCCACCCCCGAGGGGCTCGGGGCGTGGTGCACCGCCGTCGGCGTACTGGAGCCCCGGCTCGGCGGCGCGGTCATGTTCGGTGACCTGGGCAGCGGTCAGGTCACCGCATGGGACGTGGACCGGGTCGCGGAGTACACGGTCGGGGGCGGCGGCCGGATCCGGTTCCACCTGGAGCGGGACGGGGAGGACAGCAGCGCGCTGCGGTTCACGCACGAGTTCCAGGGCGAGGCGGAGTCGGAGCAGCGCTGGCGCACCAGATTCGAGCGCCTGATCGAGGTCCTGGAGTCAGGGGAACCCCCGACCGGGCCGGAGCCCGCGCAGCCCGCCTCCGGCGCCCCCGGGCAGGAGCCCGTCGAGCCCCTCCCCGGCCAGCTCACCTAGGCCGGCTCACCCGGGACGGTCACCCAGGACGGTCGCCTAGGACGGCGGCAGGCACTCCTTGCCCGGCGGTTTCCCTTCCGGCCAGGCGATCCGCACGAACCGCGAGCCGCCCTGCGGGGTCAGCTCCACGATCGGCACGGCCTTGTCGTACGGGTTGCCGTGCACGTCCAGGCAGATCCAGCCGCTCGCCCCGTCCACCCGCAGCGAGCCCTTGACCTGCGGCCACTGCAGTCCGACGTCCCCGAGCGCCGGGACCTTCCGCCCGTCCGGCACCGCCTCGCGGATGCCGTGCACCGCCAGGCGCAGGGTGTCGTAGCCGATGATCAGCTGGCCGTCGTCCAGGGCGACCGGCCCGATCGGGCCGACCGGCTCCCGCGCGGCGGCCGTCAGCAGCCCGCTCAGCGCCTGGAAGTCCGCCGCCGAGCCGCCCGTCCGCGCCGGATCCCCGGTGAAGGCGTCCGGGTGGGCGAGCGAGGTGTAGCGCACGGACAGGTGGTGCCGCAGGGCGCTGCGGTCGAGCTCCTTCTCGTGGGTCAGGTAGGAGGCCTCGTCACCGGTCAGCACGGTGAATCCGCGGTCCTGGCAGCCGCGCCCGCCGAGCGCGTTGATGAACTGCCGCAGCTGGGTGTGCCGGCCCGCGAACAGGATGGTGTCGGTCTCCCGGGAGGTGTCGCACACCAGGTGGGTGATCTGCCGGAAGGTGTTCGCGGTCGTCCCCTCCTGGCTGCGGTCGGCGGGCGGGGTGAAGGGCTGCGGCTCGTACGGCGAGCCCTTGATCAGCGCCGCGAACGACTCCTGGAGCGTGCGCGTGTACGGGTCGCCGGGCTTGTCGTACACCAGCAGCGCCTTGCCCGCGCTCACCTTGGCGAAGGAGGTCAGCGCGCGAGCCTCGTCGGTGTTGGTCGGTGAGACCCGGGCGAGCCCTGGGTAGGGGTCCTTGCCGTGCAGGCCGTTGGCGAGGTCGTCGGCGGTGATCGAGGAGCCGATCACCGGGATGTGGCGGCTGGTGAGCGCTTGGACGGCCTTCTTGTTGTTGTCGGTGCTCTGCCCGACGCCCGCCACCGCGCGCAGCCGGTCCGCGCTCGTCGTCATCGCGGTCAGCCGGTCCACGGTCCGCCGCCAGTACTGGCCCGTCGCGCCCGGGTTGGCCAGCACCAGCCGGATCTGCGGGGACTCGCCGTTGGCGTCGTGGTTGGCCTGGTACTGGGCCAGATAGGCGCCCTGCAGCTGGTGCTGGATGTCGTTCAGGTTGGTCGGTGTGGTGGAGGTGTAGGGCAGCATCAGCGCCACCGTCACATAGCTGCCCGGCTTCAGACGGTCGTTCTCCCGGCCGATCGCCCGGACCGTGTCCCGCAGCTGGGCCTGCCCGAAGTCGTACGGGCCGCTCGCCACGCCCACGCACTCGCCGCTGCCCTCAGGGCGGGCCACTCCGGGCGCGCACGACCGGTCGTCGTGCATCAGAGTCCCTACGGCGAACACCAGCCCGGCCACCACGGCCGCCGCCACCAGCAGGGACAGATACCGGCGCAGCGGGATCTCCCACACGTGCTCGCGCACCCATGTCCCCGCAGCCCTGCGCGCCATCACGCCACCCCGCTCCGGTCGTCGTCCGCGCCGTCGTCCGCGTCCTGCGGGCCGGCCGGCGGGCGCCCGGCGAGCGCCGCCGCCGGCCAGTCCCGGGAGGCCGCCCACAGCAGCGCGTTGCCCGCCAGCTGCAGGTTGGACAGCTGCTCCAGCTCGAAGCGGAGCCGGTCGCACACCGTCGGGTCGGGCAGCACCAGCGGATCCGTCAGCAGCCACACCGCGTGCAGCAGCCGCCGTATCCGCAGGTGGAGCACGGCGTCCGCGCCCTCCGGCACCGGGTGGCCGGCGTCGTCACGGCCGAGCGCGACGGCCGCCCGCCGGTCGTCGCGGCCGGTGAAGTCACGGCCCTCGGCGTCGTGCGCGTGGAAGTACGGGGCGGAGGCGACGAACCGCAGGGTGCGCAGCCAGACACGGGTGTCCGTGGTGGGGAAGGTGTCCCGGAGGTGGGCGACCGCCGGCTCGGTGACGCCGAGGGCGAGTTCGTGGTGCAGCCGGTAGCGGGCGTCCTCCGGCGTCGCGTAGTGCGCGGCCAGCGTCTCGTGCGCGGTACGCCACGCCGTGTGGTCCGCGTCGCGCAGGTGCAGCCGGAGCAGCAGCAGGGTGCGCACGAACGGGTCGCCGACGAACTGCCCCGGCACGGCCGGCAGCCCCTCCTCGACGAGCAGCGACTGCAGGGCCCGTACGCTCGCCGGTCCGAAGGTGTCCGGGAGCAGCTCCGCGGCCAGCGCACAGGCCGAGCCGTGGTCGTGGGCGGCGGCCAGCACGGTCAGCTCCTCCAGCCGCTCGGCCGGCACCAGCCGGTCCAGCAGCGCCTGGTAGGCGGGCAGTTCGGGCAGGTCCTCGGCGGGCCGTATCCCGGCGGTGAGCAGCTCGCCCAGCGAGGACACCCCGGGCAGGTGCTGCGCGGCCGACCCGGCGAGCAGCTCGATGCCCAGCGGGTTGCCGCCGGTCAGCCGGTGGGCGGCGGGCGGCAGCGGGGGCGGTACGGCGGTGTCCGCGCAGACCGCGCCGACGATGTGCAGGGTGTCGTCCGGGCTCAGCGGGGGCAGCGCGATCAGCAGTGCTCGCGAGGACGGCGTCGCGTCCGGCGCCCAGTCGGTGCGCCGGGCCACCTCCGGCAGCTCCCGCCGCACCGCGCTGCGCAGCTCCTCGCGGGCCTCGCCGCGCCGGGCCGCGACGAACGCGACCTGGTCGGCGATGCCCTCGGCCCGCTCGCGCAGCACCGCCGCCACCAGTCCCGGGCCGGGGGCGGACTGCGCGTTGTCGACCAGCACCAGGGGGCGGCCGAGCCGCTGCATCCGGGGCAGCATCCCGGCGTACGCCTCCGTCAGGTCGGCCAGCAGCGCCCGCACCAGGTACCGCTCGGCGTGCTCCCGGGAGCCGCCGCCCGCGCGGAAGTGCCCGGACAGCAGGATCAGTCCGCGCTGCGCGTGCCCGCCCGCGTTCGGGTACGTCCGGTACCACACCGACGCCTTCTGGTGCCGGCGGCTGGAGAAGCCCTCGGCGACCGACTCCAGGGTCGCCTCGATGGCGCCCGAGACCAGCGGTCCGGTGCCGGTGGCCGCGGCGACCACCTTGGCCGCCACCTTCCCGGCCCAGCGTCCGGCGAACCCGCTGATCCACGACCCGCTCTCGTTCAGCAGCAGGATCCGCTCGACCTCGCGGCGGATCCGCTCCGAGTCGGCGTCGCCCCAGCCGCCCGCGGCCACCGCGACCAGACCTGACATCAGCCGCGGGAAGGTGATCCGGCCGGCGCCGGTCACCGGTTCCGCGAGCCGCTCGGCGATCATCAGCAGCGCCTGCGCGAGCGGGGACCACGACTCGGCGGGCCGGTCCGGGGGCGGTCCGGCGAGCTGCCGCTCCGCGCAGTCGATCAGCGCGACCGGGGTGTGCCCCTGGTAGGCGTCGCGCAGTTCGGCGAGGACGGCGCTCTTGCCCAGCCCCCGGGCCCCGGTCAGCAGCACGAACGGCGGCTCGTGCGGATGCTCGTAGGGATGGGCGCGATGGTGGTAGGGGCGCAGGCCGATGAGCCGCGGCGCGAGACCGGCCGGATCGACGTCGAACAGCGCCCCGCGCCCGTGCAACCGTCTGTGCACCGCATCGCCCCCCTCAACAGCAGTTTAGAAAGGGCGAGTTGATTCGGACCAGGGTCAGTGATGTCCGTTGGGTTACGAATTCTGCGGGGCTGCGTTCCGCATGCGGCCGCCCGTCAGCAGACCGCCGGGAGGCTGCCGTGGGCCACCGCGGCGATCCGGTCCCGCAACCGTTCGACGTACAGCCGCATGGTCTTCGCCGCCACGTCCGTGTCCGGGTGGCGGCTCGCCAGCCACAGCCCCTCGGGCAGCCGGTTCACCCACACGCACACCTGGTCGCCGTACGACACCCGCAGCAGTCCGTACGCCCGCTGCTCGGCCCAGTGCGCGGCGCCGGGGATGTCCCGGGTGTCGACGTACGACACGATCGAGTACAGGTCGGGCGAGGTGGGACGGAACTCCGCGCCCAGCAGCCGCAGCACCCGGGCCAGCGGCATCCGGGCCAGCGACCGGTTGGCCTGCAGCTCGGCGCGGACGGCCCGCAGGGCGTAGGGGAAGCCTGGGGTGCGGTCCACGGGCACCTCGATCGGGGCGGCGCCCACGTACCAGCCCACCGACTCGCTCCAGCGCGACTTCACCCGGGTGTGGAACGGCACCACCGTCCGGTACACCGGCTGCCCGCCGAGCTCGTGGACGATGAGCCCGGTCGCGGCCAGCAGTCCGACCAGGCTGCCGCCGTACGGCCTGCAGTAGGCCTCGAACGCGGCGGCCTCGTCCGCGTCCGCCAGCGGCTCGCTCAGCATCCGCTGCGGGGGCAGCGGACCGCCGGGCGGCAGGCCGAGGTCGACGGGGAAGCCGGGCAGGGTGCCGTCGCAGCGCCGGATGAACTCCCGCCAGCGGGCGACGATCTCGTGCCCGCTGTCGATGCCGTCCGCGTCGGCCCGCTCGATCTCACAGAAGTCGACGTAACTGGCGGCCGGGGTGCGGGAGTCGGCGGGGCGCCCGGAGAGGCCGGCCGCGTACAGCTCGTGCACCTCGGCGGCGATCCGGTGCACGGAGTAGGCGTCGACGTTGCTGTGGTCGAAGGCCAGGTACACGCTCGCGCCGTCGTCCCGGACGACCGCCGTGTAGATGAGGTTGGGCCAGCGCAGGGCGTCCGCTACGGCGTCGAAGCGGTCCTGCAGGTGCCGGACGAGCGCGTCGGCGTCGGGGAAGTCGCCGACCTCCTCCCGGCGCAGGGACACGTCGGCAGGGTCCAGCGTGAAGCGGCGCAGCTCGTCGCCCGAGGCGCCCGCCCAGCGGAAGCCGCTGCGCAGCGTCTCGTGCCGCACGGTCCAGGCGCGCAGCGCCTCCTGCAGCACGTCGAGGTCGACCGGGCCCGGGATGTCGAAGGCGGTGCCGAGCCAGGTCGGCACGAACAGCCCGCCGTCGCGGACGCACTTGGCCGTCCTGATGTGCGACTCCTGGATGTAGGCGGGGGGCCGGGAGTCCTCCGGCAGTGCCGTGGCCGCCGCGACGGTCGCCGGGCTCAGCGTCCACTCGACGAGCCGTCCCGGCCGGACCTCGCAGCGCTGGATGTCAGTGATTCGCACGCGTCTCCCATCGCAGAAGGGGGCCCTTGGATACGGGCCCCCTCAGCGCAAATGCCGTGGGACGCGGCCGGGACATGCCCGTGCCGTTCATTTCGTCGGAACGGGTGGTGGGCCGAACGCGGAAGTGATTAACCGACGGTGATCGAGTCGAGCTTGGCGCGCAGGTAGACGTGCGAGTCGACGGGCGGGTAGGCCACCCGGCCCACCGGCGCCGGGACGGACTCCACCCGGGTGCCCGGGGTGCACTCGCCGAAGTAGACGAGCGACATCAGTTCCTCGTGGGGCGCGTCGACGGGCGGCGGCAGCACCCGGTGCCGGCCCGACCGCCAGCGGTCGCCGGTCCAGCGGGCCATGAGATCGCCGAGGTTGACCGTGAACGCGTTGGGGTCGAACGGCGCGTCCTCCCAGCCGCCCTCCTCGGTCCACACCTGCAACCCGCCCTTCCCGGCCTGCCGGTCCAGGACGGTGACGGTGCCGAAGTCGGTGTGCGGACCGATGCGGAACTGCCCCGGCTCGGGGCTGCCGACGCGTTCGGTGCCCGGGTACCAGTTGATGTTGAAGCCGTACGTCGGATGACCCATGTGCCGGGTGAAGAAGGCGGGTTCGCCCTGCAGCGCGTACCCCAGCAGGGTCAGCAGCCGGTCCGTCAGCCCGGCCATCCGGTCGAGGTACTCCTCGCACAGCGGCCGCAGGCCGGGGACTTCGGCGGGCCACACGTTGGGCGCGTACCACTCGGCGTCGACGGCCGGGTCGTCGAAGGGTTCCCGGGTGGCGAAGGTCAGCGACTCCTTCAGGTCCGGCGGTGTCTCGGTGCCCTCGGCGTACCCGTTGGCCTCGGCCCCCGGTCCGAGCCACCCCCGCCCCCCGACCCTGGCCGCGTACGGCTGCTTGACAGCGGCGGGGAGCAGGAAGAACCGCCGGGCGGCCTCGCGGATCCCGGCCCGCAGCCCCGGGTCCACCCCATGCCCCCTGACCAGCAGGAACCCGGCCCGCTCGAGGGCCTGGTCGACGGTGTGGGCCAGCGCGGCGCGCGCCTCGGCGTCCCCTTCGGTCCAGGCCTGCAGATCGATGGTCGGGACACGGGGCGTACGGGGCGTTCCTGACTCACTCACCGATGTCCTCGTTCCACAGGGCGGGGTTCTCCGCGATGAAGCCGCTCATCAGGGCCACGCACTCGGGATCGTCCAGCACTACGACCTCCACACCGTGCTCGGCCAGCCAGTCGTGGCCGCCGTGGAAGGTGGTGGCCTCGCCGATCACCACCCGGGAGAT
This sequence comes from Streptomyces sp. NPDC052301, assembly GCF_044593395.1. Lineage (NCBI taxonomy): Bacteria > Bacillati > Actinomycetota > Actinomycetes > Kitasatosporales > Streptomycetaceae > Streptomyces > Streptomyces sp. NPDC052301. The sequence continues at coordinate 77,282 of NZ_JBIUBE010000016.1, forward strand.
GCCGAACTGGCGGACCAGGCCGCTGCAGTACCAGCACGGGGAGAGCGTGGTGACCATGGTGGTGCCCCGGTACGACCGCTGCCGCCCCGCCGCCCGGAACGCGGCCGTCTCGGCGTGCATCGAGGGGTCGCCGTCCTGGACGCGGCGGTTGTGCCCGCGGCCCAGCAGGGCGCCGTCGCAGCCGTAGAGGGCGGCGCCGATCGGTACACCGCCCTCGGCCAGCCCCGACCGGGCCTCGGCGAGCGCGGTACCGAGCCAGCCCCGGGCCTGCTGCTGATCCATGGCTTCACTGTGCGGCACCGGCGCCCCCACGGCAACGGACCCGCCGGGGGGCACCGCGGCTCGGCGGGGGTCCGTGGCTCCCGGGGCGCGGCACCGCGCTCGCTCGCGCGCCGCCACCGGCCGGCCCGGCAAGATCCGGGGGAGGAGCCCTAGCCGCCCAGCATGCCGATGATCGCCTGCACCGCCTGGGCCACCGGCTGGCCGACCGCGCCGACGGTGGCGGCGATGCCGGCGATCGCCATCAGCGCACGGTGCCGCTCCTGCTGGGGCACGGTCGCGTCGGCGCTGACGGCGGGCAGGGACTCGTCGAGGAGCTGGGCGCTGACCGCCGGCACCTGGGCGCGCAGCTCGGCGACCAGCCGCTGCAGTTCGGCGAGGGCCGCGACCAGGGCCGGGTCCTGCCGGTCCGCGCCCGCGCCGCCCAGGTTCTTGACGATGCCCTGGTTGCCCTGGCCGCCGTACATGGTGACGTTGTCGCCGTAGTAGTAGTTGTTGCCGCTCATGCCGCGATCCCCACGTTTCCGTTGCCGCCGTACATGTTCACGTTGTCACCGAAGTAGTAGTTCTTCGGGGAGAAGGTGAGGCTCTCCACCGTCACCTTGAACTCGGTGTCCGGGTGGTCGATGGCGTAGGAGATCTGGCCGACGAGCTGGTCCAGGTACCGCGGGTCCCGGCTGGTCACCAGCGCGGTGGACGCGCCCGAGGTCTCCACGGCGAGGACGTGATGGGGAGCCGCCCCGAGGACGGAGATCATGTCGATGAGGAAGAAGATCTCGGCGCAGACGGCCACCAGCCAGACGAACGTGACGTAGCCGGCGGCGCCGGAGTTCTGCTCCGCGCCTCCCAGCGCCAGGGACGGCAGCCCCGGCAGCATCGCGATGAACCCGACGGCCAGCGTTCCTGCGGTGTACCGCAGGAACCGCAGCACCGCCTCCTTGCGCTTGGGGCGCAGGACGAAGCTGTAGACGCGGGCGATGTTGTGCAGCGGGTAGACCGCCGCGCCGATCCACAGGATCCGCTTGCTCACCCGTATCTCGACGGCGGCCGGCGCCGGGTGCGCCGGCGGTGCGGGAACGTCCGGCATGGACGGTGCCGAGGCCGGCGCGGGCGGCGGGGCGGCCGGTCCCGCCGGCGGGGCGGCCGGGGCGGCCGGGGCGGCCGGGGCGGCCGGCGGATCCTGGGCCGGGTGCTCGGGTGGCTGGCCGTTCTGCATCTTTCTCCGTCCCCCACAGGTCAGGTGTCCCTCGAAGCTCAGTGACGACCATTAACCCCATCGTGGCTGGGTGATGGCAAGTCGGTGGGTGCGACGAAGTCCCGGAGCGCGGAGTGGAACTGACGGAAAATCAGCCGCCGACGCGCAACAGCAGCTTCCCCGTGCTCGTCCGCCCTCCCATCAGCCGGTGTGCCTCCGCCGCGTCCTCCAGGGGGAACTCGGCCGTCACCGGCAGCGTCACCGTCCCGTCGGTCACCTTCGCGAACGCCTGCTCCGTGAGCCGGCGCAGGGCGTCCGGGGCGGTGCCGGCCAGGGTGAGGATGGAGAAGCCGGAGACGGAGACGCCGAGCGGGTACAGCTCGGGCTGGCCGACGCTCCACGGCGCGGCCCCGCTCGCGTTGCCGAAGGAGACCAGGCGCCCGAAGACGGCCAGCGAGGCGAGGCCGGCGCGCAGGGTGTCACCGCCGACGGGGTCCAGGACCAGGTCGAGCCCGCGCCCGCCGGTCGCCTGCCGCACCGGGTCCTCGAAGGCGCCGACGAACACCTCGTCGTAGCCGTGCTCCTTGGCGTGGGCGGCCTTGGCGGCCGAGGACACCACGCCGTACACCGCCCCGGCGCCGGCCGCCCGCGCGAGCCGGCCGACCGCGGTGCCGACACCGCCCGCCGCGCCCTGGACGAGGACCGACTCGCCGGGCTGGAGCCGGCCGACGGTGTGGACGAGCGCGTAGGCCGTGGGCAGGACCGTCGGCAGGGCCGCCGCGGTGCGCAGGTCCAGGCCGGCGGGGAGCGGGAAGACGGTCGCCGCGTCGGCCGCCACCACCTCCGCGTAGGCGCCGCCCTCGGTCAGCGCCACGACCTCCTGGCCGACGGCGAGGTCCGTGACCCCGTCGCCGAGCGCCCGGACGCGCCCGGACACCTCCAGCCCGGGGACGTACGGCAGCGCGGGCACCCGGTACCCCTCCGCACGGGCCTTGAGGTCGGCGAAGTTCACGCCCGTCCAGGCCACGTCGATGCTCACCTGCCCGGGTCCGGGCTCGGGCACCTCGGCCGTCACCACCGTCAGCACCTCGGGTTCGCCGTACTGCTGGAACTCCACCGCGCGCATGCCGTACCTCCGGCTCGGACCACGTGTTCAATCGGATGCGAACACTCGTGAGTGTATGGTTTTCATCGAACAGTCGGCAAGCGGACCACAGGATCGAGGAGGCAGCGTGACCGGCGCCAGACACCGAGCCGCCCCCGAGCACACCCACCCCGACGACGTGCCCGTGGAGGCCGCACTCGCCGCCCTCGCCGACCCGGTGCGCCTCACCCTGGTCCGCGAACTGGCCGGCTCCGCCGACTGGGCCCGCAGCTGCGGCAGCTTCGACGTGCCGGTCGGCAAGGCCGCCCTCAGCCATCACTTCTCGGTGCTGCGCGCGGCCGGGCTGGTGGAGCAGCGCGACGAGGGGCCCCGGCGGGTCAACCGGCTGCGCCGGACCGAGTTCGACGCCCGCTTCCCCGGGCTCCTCGCCCTGGTGCTGCGCGAGGGCGGCACGGACCGCTGACCCCGGGCATCCGGTATTCCGCTTTTCGCTGACGGACCTTCACATCGTGTTGGTGCAACGGTGGCTGGGCGTTCCCTGTGGCGCCGTCCGGGAGGAGCACGATCCTGCCCCCGCTGACGCAGGAGACACGGGTGGCCACATACAGAGCCGAGACCGACCGACCCCGTCAGACCGGCGAGCCGCGCCTGAGGGTCGGCGCCCCGACGGTCGTACCGCCGCCGCGCTCCAGGGCGCGCAGGCTGATCCCGCGCGTCGTCGCGGCCGCCACCGCGCTCTGCGCGATCGTCGTCCTCGCCCAGGGCCACGCGGCGCTGCCCTTCACGCGCATCGTCACGATCGAGGCCAAGATGGCTTCCAAGGCCGACTACTTCGAGGATCCCGAGGTCCAGCGGCTGCTGGTGCGGCACGGCTTCCGCGTGCACATCACCCGCATGGGATCGCGGGGGATCGCCGCCCAGAGCTACGACGGCTACGACGTCGTCTTCCCGTCCGGACAGCCCGCCGCCGACCTGATCACCAAGAAGCGCGCGGCCGAGGGCCACCCGGCGACGACGTACCGCCCCTTCGTCAGCCCCATCGTCCTCGGCACCTACCGCGAGTACGCCGAGACGCTCCAGGAGGCCGGGATCGCCACCCCGCTGCCCGGCGTGCCCGCCGGGCAGCGGCCGCTCTACTACTCGCTCGACATGGGGAAGTTCCTGCGGGCGACCGCCGACGGACGCCGCTGGGACGGCCTCGGCATCGGCCGGCACGGCATCCACAACGGCAACAAGGTGCTCGCCCAGACCTCCGACCTCTGCGAGGCCAACTCGGCCGGCACCTATCTGGGACTGGTCTCCTACGTCTGGAACCACGACAACATCCCGCAGGACACGGCCGAGGCCACCCGGTTCGCCGAACGGATCCGGCTCCTCCTCAACGACCAGGGCATGCCGTCCTCGGAGAAGAACGAGACCTACGTCTCCGCCGAGGGCAAGGGCATCGCGCCGATCGCCGTGATCTACGAGCACCAGTTCCTGACCCATCAGATCGCCACCCGGGCCGACACCGGGCACGTCGACGGCGAACGCGTTCTGCTCTACCCGTCGGCCCGGTTCGTCACCGAGCCCCAGCTCATCGCCCTCACCCCGCAGGGCGACCGGCTCGGCGAGCTGATCAGCACCGACCCGGCGCTGCAGAGACGCGCGATGGAACTGGGCTTCCGGGTCCGGGACGCCGAGGGCGCCTCGGCCACCAGCGACGCGCTGACCCGCTTCCTGCACGAGCGCGGCATCCAGGCACCCGTCCTGTCCGACGACGACACCAAGGCCGTGCTGCCCCGGCTCGACCTGCTGGAGCGGATGATCGAGGTGGTCGGCGACTGCGACCCGGTCGCACGGTCGGCGGCCGGCGGGGAGGCGCCGTGAACACCCGCGGCCTGAGGGCGGCCCTGTGCCTCGTCCTGCTCGCCACGCTCGGCGGCCTGGTCTCCTGCTCCGGGAAGGACGGCGGCCCCGACACCACCCTGCACGTCCTCGCCAGCGACGAACTCACCGACATGAAACCCCTGCTGGACCAGCTCCGCGAGGACACCGGGGTCCGCCTGGACATGGACTACAGGGCGACCAACGACGCCAGTGACACCCTGCTGACCGGTCGCCGCTCCTACGACCTGGCCTGGCTCTCCTCGGACCGCTATCTGCGCCTGAGGGCCAAGCAGGCGCCCGCCGGGACCCACCCCGCCACCGGAGTGCAGAGCACCTCGATCATGCGCTCCCCGGTCGTCGTCGGCCTCACCCCGGACGTCGCCCGGCGCCTGCGCGCCCGGGCCCCGGGCGGCCGCCTGTCCTGGGCGGACATCGCCGACGCCGCCGCCTCCGGCACCGTGCACTTCGGCATGGCCGACCCCCGGCACAGCAACAGCGGCCTCGCCGCGCTGGTCGGCGTCGCCACCGCGGCGGCCGGCACCGGAGGGGCGCTGCGGCCCTCGGACGTCAGCTGCGACCGGCTGCGCGGCTTCCGCTCCGGCCAGACCCTCACCGCCGACAGCTCGCACGCCCTGCTGGACGACTTCGCCGCCCGTCCCGGCCGTACCGACGCCCTGATCACCTACGAGTCCGAACTGCTCACCCTGAACGCCTCCGGCCGGCTGAAGCAGCCTCTGGAGATCGTCCACCCCGCCGACGGCATGGTGCTGTCCGACTACCCGCTGCTCCTGCTCGACCCGGCCCGCCGGGACGCCTACGACCGCGTCGTGACCTGGCTCACCGAGGCCGGCCACCAGCGGGACATCATGCGGCGCACGCTGCGCCGCCCGGTCAGCACGGCGGTCACCCGTGACGCCCGGCTCAGGGCACCGCTGGACAACGCGCTGTACTTCCCCGACGACCCGGCCGTCCTCGACCGGCTCCTCGACGACTACGGCGACCCCCGGCGCCGCATCGCCGACCAGGTGATCTTCCTGCTCGACTTCTCCACCTCGATGCGCGGTGCCCGCACGACGGCGCTGCGGGCCGCGTTCGCCGGTCTCAGCGGCGCGGACTCCTCCGCCACGGCCAAGTTCGTCCGCTTCTACCAGGGCGAGCGGCTGACCGTGGTCCGCTTCGGCGGCCGGCCGCTGGACCGGCGCACGGTCACCGTGCGCGGCCCCGCCGACCTCACCGCCCTGCAGGACTTCGTCGCCCACGGCGGCTACGACGGCTCCACCGCCGTCTGGTCGGCCCTGGACGACGGTTACGGCATCGCCGAGCGGGCCCTGCGGGACACCCCGGGCGGCGCGGTGTCCGTGGTGCTGATGACCGACGGCGAGAACAACGCGGGCCTCGACCGCGCCGGCTTCGTCAGCCGCTACCGGGCCCGCCCCGCCGACGTGCGCGCCGTGCCCACCTACCCCCTCCACTTCGGCGACGCCGACGCCGCCGAACTGCGCCAGGTCGCCTCGGTGACCGGCGGCCGCATGGTCGATGCCGAGTCCTCGTCCCTGTCCACCGCGTTCAAGGAGATCCGTGGCTGTTCTTGACGGCACCTGGTGGAGCGCCTGGTGGGGCGCGATGACATGGTGGCTGGCCGCACTCGCCGGCCTGCTCGTACTGGCCGGCTACGCGCTGCGGCGTGGGATCGCCCAGCTCAGGAAGGGCCCCCAGGACCCCAACTACCTTCCGCTGTATTTGGACAACGACGCCGTCATGGGCCTGTTCAAGATGGGCAACTACCGGACGGCGCTGCGCAAGGAGGTCGAGGAGCGGCGCATCCGCAACGCCGGGTGCCTGGCGGTGATCCCGTTGGTGTCCCTGCTGTTCAAGGTGACCGGGGGCAGCAGCACCGAGGTGGTCGCCAAGTACGTGGAGAAGAGCGAGCCGATCTCGGTGATCGGCCTGCTGCTGTCGGTGCTGAGACGGGGCGACGCCCTGGTCGAGGTGCGGCTGCGGCCGGACGCCGGGACGGTCACCCCGAACCGGGCGCTCGTGCGGGAGCTGGCCCGTGGCAGTGCGGGCGGCGTACCCGCGCCGGCCGTTCCGCTCAGCGAGATAGGGGAGTTCGTCATGGTCACCGGCCGGTTCGAGCGCCGTGGCCCGCGCGGCGACACGCTGGTGATGCGGGCGCCCTACGGCGACGGCGGCCCGGCCGCCCATCTCCGGGTCGTCCTGCGCGGCGACGGGCTGCTCACCCCGGACCGGGCCCTGCCCGAGGGCCAGTTCCAGGCGCACTGCCTGGGCAAGGTGACCAGCTGGGACCCCGAGGCCCGGGAGATCGTCCTGCAGTACCCGGTGGCCGTCTTCCGCTGAGCGCGGCGGCGCCGGTCAGCCGTCGCTCCTGGGGTCGTCCCGCTCCAGGGACTTGAGGAACTCGGGGTTGTCGTCCGGGGCGACCCAGCGCTCGGCGGCGTCACGGTGCCGCTCCGCCGGGGTGGAGCCGTTCGCCGGGGCGTGCCGCACCTTGCCGGTGATCAGCCAGGCGAGCGGCCCGACCAGGACCTCGCCGAACAGCAGGATGATGATCACCCACACCACCTTCGGCAGGTGGCGCACCTCTTCCTCGGGGGTGTTCAGGCAGTCCACGAAGGCGTAGATCCACAGCGCCAGGACCAGCAGGAAGGGCAGATACCTGAGCATGGTCGTGCGATCTCCCGACGATCGGTGCGGGCGGCCCCGGTGACGCGGCCAGGGTAGCGGGTGGCCATGATGGACGGTGCCGGGTTCTGGGGAAGCGGGGGAGGGGTGACCGCGGTGGGGGACAGGTCTCGCAGGAGGTGGGCGGCGACCGGGGTGGCCGTCGGGGGCCTGCTGGTCGCCGGGGTGCTGGTGGCACGGGAGCTGGACTCGCCGGTGTTCGGGATGCGGCAGGGCCCGCTGGCCCGGTCCCCCGAGTGCGCGCGGATCGCCGACCGCTACCCCGACCGCCTGGCCGGCGACCGCCGCGACCGGGCCGGCTTCGAGGGGCTCGCGGCGTGGGGGCACGGTCAGGTGGAGCTGCGCTGCGGACTGACCCCGCCGGCCGTGCAGAAGGACCGGTGCGTCGCCGTGAACGGCGTGGACTGGGTGCTGCACGAGGCCGGCTGGCGCCACGGGCGGAAAGTCCTCGTCACCTACGGCCGCAGCCCCGCCGTGGAGGTGTCCCTCGCGGACTCGGTACGGCAGCCCGACACCGTGCTGACCGAGCTGAGCCGGCTGGTCGCGCCGCTGCCGCAGCACGACCACTGCCTGGACGGCGGCTGACGCGCTCAGCCCGCCTTCTCCTCCAGCAGCGTGCGCGTGACGCTGCGGACGTCCGCCTCCGTGAGCCCGCCGAGGGAGCGGGCGGCTATCCGGCCGTCCCGGTCGAGGAACAGCGTGTACGGCAGCGCCTGTGTCAGGTACTTCCTGGGCAGCCGGAGGAGTTGCCTGCTGCTGGGGTCGTGCAGGCTGGGGTAGGGCAGGTCGTGCTCCTTCTGGAACGCCCGGCCCTGGGCGCGGTCGGCGTCCGTGTCGACGCCCAGCACCTGCAGCCCCTTGCCCGCCAGGGCCCTGTGGACGCGGGCGAGTTCGGGGGCCTCGGCGCGGCAGGGGCCGCAGTAGGCGGCCCACACGTTGAGCACGACGACCTTGCCGCGGTAGTCGGAGAGCCGGACCTGCCGGCCGTCCAGGCCCGGTCCGGTGAGGTCGGGCGCGACGGGCCGGTCCGCGGCCGGGGCGGGGCTCGGCAGCGAGTCGGCCGGCGTGTCGGCCGACTCCTGCGCGGGCGTGCACGCGGCGACCGCGAGCAGCAGGGCGAGGACCGGCAGCCGACGGTGACGTCTCATGATCGACGAGTATCCCAGCCCGCCGCCGCCCGTGTGGAGCGGCCCCCGGTGACCGGTCCGGGCCCCCAGGTGGCCGATACTGGGACGCATGGCTTACGACGATCTTCGCTCCCTGCTGCGGGCGCTGGAGCGCGAGGGAGACCTCAAGCGCATCAAGGCCGAGGTCGACCCCTACCTGGAAGTCGGGGAGATCGTCGACCGGGTGCAGAAGTCCGGCGGTCCGGCCCTGCTCTTCGAGAACGTGAAGGGCTCCGCCATGCCCCTCGCGATGAACGTCTTCGGCACCGACCGGCGGCTGCTGAAGGCGCTCGGCCTGAAGTCCTACGGCGCGATCTCCGAGAAGATCGGCGGCCTGCTGCGGCCCGAGCTGCCGCACGGCTTCGTCGGCGTGCGCGAGGCGTTCGGCAAGCTCGGCGCGATGACGCACGTGCCGCCGAAGAAGGTGAAGTCGGACAGCGCGCCCGTGCAGGAGGTCGTCCTGCACGGCGACGAGGTCGACCTCGACCGGCTGCCCGCCCTGTTCACCTGGCCGCAGGACGGCGGCTCCTTCTTCAACCTGGGCCTGACCCACACCAAGGACCCCGAGACGGGCATCCGCAACCTGGGCCTGTACCGCCTCCAGCGCCACGACAAGCGCACCATCGGCATGCACTGGCAGATCCACAAGGACAGCCGCAACCACTACCAGGTCGCGGCGAGGCGAGGTGAGCGGCTGCCCGTCGCGATCGCCTTCGGCTGCCCCCCGGCGGTGACGTACGCCTCCACCGCGCCCCTGCCCGGCGACATCGACGAGTACCTGTTCGCCGGGTTCATCGCGGGCAAGCGGATCGAGATGGTCGACTGCAAGACGGTCCCGCTCCAGGTACCGGCCAACGCCGAGGTCGTGCTGGAGGGCTGGCTGGAGCCGGGCGAGATGTTGCCGGAGGGCCCCTTCGGCGACCACACCGGCTTCTACACCCCGCAGGAGCCGTTCCCCGCGCTGAAGATCGACTGCGTGACGATGCGCAGGCGACCGCTGCTGCAGTCGATCGTCGTCGGCCGCCCGCCCACGGAGGACGGCCCGCTGGGCCGCGCCACGGAGCGTTTCTTCCTCCCGCTCCTGAAGATCATCGTCCCGGACATCGTGGACTACCACCTGCCCGAGGCCGGCGGCTTCCACAACTGCGCGATCGTCTCGATCGACAAGAAGTACCCCAAGCACGCGCAGAAGGTGATGCACGCGATCTGGGGGGCGCACATGATGTCCCTGACCAAGCTGATCGTGGTCGTGGACGCCGACTGCGACGTCCACGACCTGCACGAGGTCGCCTGGCGCGCCCTCGGCAACACCGACTACGCCCGTGACCTCACGGTCGTCGAAGGCCCTGTCGACCACCTCGACCACGCCTCCTACCAGCAGTTCTGGGGCGGCAAGGCAGGCATCGACGCCACGAAGAAGTGGCCCGAGGAGGGCTACACCCGGGACGGGGGCTGGCCGGACATGGTCCTCTCCGACCCCGATACGGCGGCCCTGGTGGACCGCCGCTGGAAGGAGTACGGCCTGTGAGCAGCGCGTCGGCAGCGATCCCCCGGCCGGGACGGACCAAAGCCTTCCTCCGGCTGGTGATGATCGAGCACTCGGTGTTCGCGCTCCCCTTCGCCTACATCGCCTCCCTCACCGCGATGTACGAGGGGGACAGGAACATCCACTGGGGCCGGCTGCTGCTGGTCACGGTCTGCATGGTCGGCCTGCGCACCTTCGCGATGGCCGTGAACCGGATCATCGACCGCGAGATCGACGCCCGGAACCCGCGCACCGCCCACCGGGAGCTCGTCACCGGCGCGATGTCCGTCCGCCACGCCTGGACCGGCGCCCTGATCGCCCTGGTGGTCTTCCTCGGGGCCGCGGCCCTCCTGAACCCCCTGTGCCTGGCCCTGGCACCCGTCGCGGTGATCCCGATGGTGGTCTACCCCTACGGCAAGCGGTTCACGAACTTCCCGCAGGCCATCCTGGGTCTCGCCCAGGCGATGGGCCCGATCGGCGGCTGGCTGGCGATCAGCGGCGAGTGGTCGTGGAAGGCGGTCGTCCTCGGCCTCGCCGTCGGCGTCTGGATCGGCGGCTTCGACCTGATCTACGCCTGCCAGGACGTCGAGACCGACCGCGAGATCGGCGTCATGTCGGTCCCGGCCCGCTTCGGCGTCCCGGCCGCGATCCGGGGCGCCCGCGCCTGCCACGCCGTCACGACGGCCCTGTTCGTCTGGTACGCCCTGGCCACCCACGCCGGCGCCTTCTTCTGGCTGGGCCTGGTGATCGTCGCCGGTGCCTTCGTCTACGAGCACCGCATCGTCCGCCCCCACGACCTGTCCCGCCTGAACAGGGCGTTCTTCTCGGTCAACGGCTTCATCGGGATTGCCCTGTTCGTGTGTGCCTTGCTGGATCTGTTGGTTCGGGGTCTGACTGTCTGAATACGGTGCGGCCTCCCATCGAGTGCAGAGAGGGGGAGGCCGACGTGACCGTCTCGGACAGCGACCGCCTGCACTCGCAGCTCGCCCGGTACGAGGACATGTTCCGCGGGTACCGGATGGAGATTGTCGAAGGCAACATCGTGACGACTGCGAGGTCAAGAACAAGCAGTACGCCGCTCGCGGTATCCCGAACCACCCGGTCTTCGATCCCCGTACCGGGCACCTGGTCACGCTCTGGAATCCCGGCCCGGACGGCCACCTGGGCCGGGACACGCTCGCGTAAGGGGGCAAGCTGACCGTCGAGACGAAGCTCGGAAGCCTCACCGTCGACACCTCCCGCCTCCCGGTCGGCCCGAAGGCCCCCCACCCGGCCTGAGCTGTGGGCCGCGCGCCGGTACGCTCAAGGTGTGAACGCAGGAGAAAGGCAGCGCGTGCCTTGGATCGTGGGGGTGTCCGGAGCTTCCGGGACGCCGTACGCGGCTGCTGTGCTGCGGGCGCTGCTGGGGGCGGGGGAGGCGGTCGACCTCGTGGTCAGCCGGGCCTCGCGGCTGACGCTGCTGGACGAGACCGGGATCTCGTTCCGGGACGCCCACTGGCGGGACGACCTGCGGGAATGGCTGGCCCGGGGGGCCGACGGCAAGCCCGGGACCTTCGACGTGGACATCAGCGGGGTACGGCACTGGAGCGCGGGCGACCTCGCGGCCGGGCCGTCCTCGGGGTCGTACCCGGCGAAAGGCATGCTCATCGTGCCCGCCTCCACGGCCTGTGTGGCCGGCGTGGCGCTCGGCCTGTCCAAGGACCTGCTCCAGCGCACGGCGAGCGTCACCCTCAAGGAGCGCCGCACGCTGGTGGTGGCCGTACGGGAGACCCCGCTGAACGGCCAGACACTCCGGCACCTGGTCGCCCTGGACGACGCCGGCGCGAGCGTCGTACCGGCCTCGCCCGCCTTCTACGCCGGTGCCACCCACATCCAGGACCTGGTGGACTTCGTCGCGGGGCGGGTGCTGGACGCGGCGGGCGTCGAGCACGGCCTGTACCGGCGCTGGCAGGGTGAGCTGGGCGGCGGCGCGGCGGGCAACTAGCAGTACCTCTCATCACTTCGAGAACTTTCACCGGAAGGCTTCGATCGCATGGACGCGGTGGACAGGCAGCTCATCCAGGCCCTGAGGGAGAACGGCCGGGCCTCCTACGCGGAGCTGGGGCGCCTCGTCGGCCTGTCGGGACCCAGCGTCACCGACCGCATCAACCGGCTGGAGGCGGCCGGTGTCATCACCGGCTACCGCGCCACGGTGAACGCGGCCTCCCTCGGCCTCGGCGTCACCGCGCTGATCGGCATCTCGCTCTCCGACGCGGCCGACCACGAGGACGTCGCCCAGCGGCTCAGGGACCTGCCGGAGATCGAGGACTGCTGGTTCATCGCCGGCGACGACTCGTACATGCTCAAGGTGCGCTCGACGGACGTCGACGGCCTGGAGCGGACCATCCGCCGGCTCAGCGGCACCAAGGGCGTCTCCCGCACCCGTACCACCATCGTGCTGTCCACGAAGTGGGAGAACCGGGTCGGAGAGCTGCCCGAAGAGGTCTAGGGATACCGTTGGTCGGGCTGTCGTAGAAAGGTGTTGGCATGGACGTCGGGCTCAAGCGCGAGCTGGAGGAGAAGGTCCGCTCCGGTGAGCGGCTGACCCGCGAGGACGGCATCGCGCTGTACGAGTCGGACGACCTGGCCTGGCTGGGCGGCCTCGCGCACGAGGTGCGGACCCGCAAGAACGGTGACGTCGTCCACTTCAACGTGAACCGCCACCTCAACATGACCAACGTGTGCACGGCCTCCTGCGCCTACTGCTCCTTCCAGCGCAAGCCGGGGGAGAAGGACGCGTACACGATGCGCATCGAGGAGGCCGTCAAGCTCGCCAAGGCGATGGAGTCGGAGAACCTCACCGAGCTGCACATCGTCAACGGCCTGCACCCGAACCTGCCGTGGCGCTACTACCCCCGCTCGCTCAGGGAACTGAAGGCCGCCCTCCCGAACGTCTCCCTCAAGGCCTTCACGGCGACGGAGATCCACCACTTCGAGACGATCTCCGGTCTCTCGGCCTCCGAGATCCTGGACGAGCTGATCGACGCGGGCCTGGAGTCGCTCACCGGTGGCGGCGCGGAGATCTTCGACTGGGAGGTCCGGCAGCACATCGTGGACCACAAGACCCACTGGGAGGACTGGTCCCGCATCCACCGCCTGGCGCACGAGAAGGGTCTGAAGACCCCGTGCACCATGCTCTACGGCCACATCGAGGAGCCCCGGCACCGCGTCGACCACGTCCTGCGCCTGCGCGAGCTGCAGGACGAGACGAACGGCTTCCAGGTCTTCATCCCGCTGCGCTACCAGCACGACTTCGTGGACATGCAGGACGGCAAGATCCGCAACCGTCTTCAGGCCCGCACCCAGATGGCGACCGGCGCCGAGGCCCTCAAGACCTTCGCCGTCTCCCGCCTGCTCTTCGACAACGTCCCGCACGTGAAGGTCTTCTGGGTGATGCACGGCGTGCAGACCGCTCAGCTGGCCCTTCAGCACGGCGCCGACGACATGGACGGCTCGGTCGTCGAGTACAAGATCACGCACGACGCGGACAACTACGGCACGCCGAACAAGCTGACCCGCGAGGACCTGCTCGACCTGATCCGCGACGCCGGCTTCCGCCCGGTGGAGCGGAACACGCGCTACGAGATCATCCGCGAGTACGAGGGCCCCGACCCGGCCCGCAGGGAGTCCCCGCAGGCGATGCGGGTCTGAGGGACCTCCGGGGGTACCCGGCCGGCATGGCCGGCACGAAAGCCCCTGAGGACGCCTACACCGCGGAGCCGTTCGTTCCGGAGGGTGCTGATCTCACCGCCCTCCGGAAAGCCGCTGCCGGCTGCCGTGGCTGCCCCCTGCACCGGGACGCCACGCAGACGGTCTTCGGTGCCGGGGACGCGCACGCGCGCGTGATGCTCGTGGGGGAGCAGCCCGGCGACCAGGAGGACCGGCAGGGCAGGCCGTTCGTCGGCCCGGCCGGCAAGCTCCTGGACAAGGCGCTCGCCGAGGCCGGCATCGACCCCGGCGAGGCCTACGTGACGAACGCGGTGAAGCACTTCAAGTTCACCCGGGCCGAACCCCGCAAGCGCCGGATCCACAAGGCGCCGAGCCTGCGCGAGATGACGGCGTGCGGGCCCTGGCTCGCCGCGGAACTGGCGATCGTCGAGCCCGAGCTGATCGTGATCCTCGGTGCCACGGCCGGCAAGGCCCTGCTCGGCTCGTCGTTCCGGGTCGGCGAGGTGCGCGGCACGGTGCTGGAGCGGGAGATCCACGGCCGGCCCGAGCGATTGGTGCCGACCGTGCACCCCTCGTCGGTGCTGCGGTCGCAGGACGACGCGGACCGCAAGGCCGCCTACGAGGGACTCGTCGCCGATCTGAAAGTGGCTGCACGCACCCTTGGGTAATAGATACCATCCCCGCATGCCCCTTACCTTCACTCTGGATCCGGCCGTCACCCCTGCCCTGCGCGACGGCATCCTCGACCTGTGGACGGACGTCTCCAACGCGGGCGGAGCCGTCGGCTTCGTGGCCCCGGTGACGCGCGAGGAGATCCGGCCGGACCTGGTGAGGCACTTCGTGGCCATGGCCGAGGGGCGCCACCGGCTGCTCGTCGGGTACGACGAGGCGGGCGAGGTGGCCGCGACCACCTTCTTCTCCTTCAACACCCACCGTCTGCAGCGCCACTGGCTGTGGCTCTACACGGTGATGGTGCACCCCCGGCACCAGGGCAAGGGGTACGGCCGCGACCTGCTGGCCGCCGCCGCGGACGCGGCCCGCACCTTCGAGGGCATCGACGCGATCCGGCTCGGCTGCCGGGGCGGCCTCGGCCTGGAGCGGTTCTACGCCTCCTGCGGCTACAAGGAGGTGGGCCGGGTGCCCGGCGCGATACGTGTCGCCCCGGGGGACGACCGCGACGACATCACCATGCTCCTGCCGCTCGGCTGACCCCCGTGCAAGATCTCCGCGCGCTCGTGCTTCACTGGGCGATGACCCCTTTTGGAATCGGACGAGTGGATTGAGATGCTCCGCTACACGCTGATGCGCCTCGGCGTCTTCGCCGGCTGCCTCGCCGTCGTCTGGGGAGCCGTCTACGCCGGCCTCTTCCCGCGCGGCTTCGGCAACTCCAACGGCCTGTGGGTGCTGCTGCTCGCCCTGGTGCTGTCGGCTCCGATCAGTTGGGTGGTGCTGCGCAAGGAGCGGGACCGCGCCTCGGTGCAGATCGTGACCAAGGTCGACCGGATGAAGGCCAACCTGGAGGCGAACCGCAGCCAGGAGGACGGCGCCGACGAGACCGCGCGAGCGCAGGGCCAGCCTTCCTGACCCGGGGCCGCCCCGGGGCGCCATAGGCTTGCCCCATGGGTGCCGTGAAGACCAAACGGATGCCGAGGGCGGTCCGTGAGCAGCAGATGCTCGACGCCGCCGTACAGATCTTCGGCCAACGCGGGTACATGGCCGCCTCCATGGACGAGATAGCCGAACTCGCGGGTGTCTCCAAGCCGTTGGTGTACCTGTACCTCAACTCCAAGGAAGACCTCTTCACCGCCTGCATCCGCCGTGAGGCCACCGCCCTCACGGCGGCCGTTCGCGCCGCCGTCCGCCCGGACCTGCCCGCCGACCGCCGGCTCTGGGCCGGCCTCCAGGCGTTCTTCGCCCACACCGCCGCACATCCCGACGCCTGGTCCGTACTGCACCTCCAGGCCCGCACCCACGGCGATCCCTTCGCGGCCGAGGTCGCCGCGATGCGGGAGGAGATCGTCGCCTTCGTCACCCGCCTGGTCGCCGTCGCCGCGCGTGATGCGCACAGGGATCCGGACCTGCCGGAGCACGAGGTCGCCGGGCTGGCGGAGGCACTGGTGGGTGCCGCCGAGTCCCTGGCCGCGTGGGCCAACGCCACACCCGGTATCACCGCCCGCCAGGCGGCAGCCACGTTGATGAACTTCGCCTGGTCGGGCCTGGGCAATCTGATGAGCGGCAACCCGTGGACCCCGCCGATGGAACCCGCCTAGCCCTCCAGCGACCGCACCTCGCCGGACAGGTGCAGCCGGCCCCCCGCGCCCCGTATCTCGAAGCGCCCGCCCTCATCCGCCCCGTACGTCACCGTCCCGGGCAGGAACACCGGCGCCCGGAACTCCGCCCGCACCCCGGCGGACGCCCCCGTGCCGTGGGCGGCCAGGCAGCGGGCCACGGTCCACATGCCGTGGGCGACGGCGCGCGGGAAGCCGAAGAGGCGGGCGGTGAGGGGGTACAGGTGGATGGGGTTGCGGTCACCGGACGCGGCGCCGTACCGCCGGCCCACGTCCCCCGCGAGCCGCCACTCGGCGACGACGGGCAGCTGGGCGTTCTCGGACGCGGACGCGCGGGCCGCCTGTACTGACTGCGAGCCCTCGACCCGGTGCCGGGCGAGATAGGTGCTCCGCGACTCCCACACCGGCTCGCCGTCGGCCCGCAGCTCGGTCACCACCGTGGCCTCGGTCCCGCGCCGGTGCGGGGCCAGGCCGCCGATGTGGACGGAGAGTTCGTACTCCCCGGTGGCGGGCAGGCCGGTGCGCCGGACGATCTCGATCGAGGTGTGCACCAGGCCCAGCAGCGGCAGCGGGAAGTCCCGGCCGCTCATCAGGCGCATGGCCAGCGGGAAGCCGAGGACGTGCGGGTAGGTGACGGGGAGGTCGGTCTCCCCGGGGAACCCGCACACCCGCTCGTAGGCGGCCAGTTCCGCCAGGTCGACGCGGAGGCCGGGCAGTACCAGCCGGGTGCGCGGGAAGCCGGCGTCCGGGGCGGGCCGCTTGAACGGGGAGCGCAGGGCGCCCCGCGCCAGCACGGGCCCGAGCGCGGGCGGGCGGGTGAGGGTGACGGCGCCGGTCATCAGGCCCCCAGCAGGCTCTGGCCGCAGACGCGGACGACCTGGCCGTTGACCGTGCCGGAGGCCGGGTGGGCGAGCCAGGCGGTGGTCTCGGCGACGTCGGCCGGCAGCCCTCCTTGCGCGAGGGAGTTCATCCGGCGCCCGGCCTCCCGGATGAACAACGGGATCGAGGCGGTCATCCTCGTCTCGATGAACCCGGGCGCCACCGCGTTCACGGTCACTCCGTGCTCGGCGAGCGCGCGCGGCGCCAGGGACCGTACGAGCCCCACGACCCCGGCCTTGCTCGCGCCGTAGTTGGTCTGCCCCGCGTTGCCCGCGAGCCCGGCGATGGAGGCGGTGGCCACGATCCGGCCGCCGGGGCGCAGGGTGCCCCGGGCGAGCAGGGCGTCCGTGGTGCGCAGCACGCTGCCCAGGTTGACCTCCAGGACCGGACTCCACCGCTCGGCGGGCATGTTGACCAGCCGCCGGTCCCGGGTGATGCCCGCGTTGTGGACGAGCACGTCCAGGCCGTCGGGGAGGGCGGCGGAGATCCGCTCGCCGGCGTCCTCGGCGGTGATGTCGAGGGCGACGGCGGTGCCGCCGAGCCGTTCGGCGACCCGGCGGGCGTCGGCCTCGGCGGCGGGCACGTCGAGGACGACGACATGGGCGCCGTCCCGCGCGAGGGTTCCGGCGACCGCCTCGCCGATCCCGCGCGCGGCCCCCGTGACCAGCGCGGTCCGCCCGGCGAGCGGCTCGTCCCCGTCGGCGGGGACGGTCACCTCCCCGGCGCCGACCTCGACGACCTGGCCGCTGACGTAGGCGGACCTGGGGGAGAGCAGGAAGCGCAGGGTGGACTCGGCGGCGGTGGCGTCGGTCAGCCGGACCAGGTTGACGGTCCTGCCCCGGCCGATCTCCTTGCCGAGCGAGCGGGTGAAGCCCTCCAGGGCCTGCTGGGCGGCCGACTGGTGGTGGTCGGCGGGGTCGAGCGGGGCGCCCAGCACCAGGATCCGGCCGCTCGGGGCGACGGACCGGACGACGGGGTGGAGGGCCGCGTGCACCTCGGCGAGCGCGTCGACGTCCCGTACGCCGGTGGCGTCCAGGACGACGGCGGCCGGGTCCCGGTCGCCGGGCGTGAGGCCGGTACGGGCGAGCACGGGCGTCAGGTCCAGGGCGGACGTGCCGGCCGTGCGGTGCAGCAGCGGGCCGCCCAGCAGGGGCCGTTCGCGCGTCCACCGCCGCAGCTCGGCCGGCTGCGGCAGGCCCAGGCGCCGGGTGAGGAAACGGCCGGGCGTCGTGCCGGTGAAGCTGAGACAGCGGTCTGCCATGTCCTGCCCTCACTGCTTACTCTGGAGTAAGGTTACCGGTGGTAAGCCTACGTCACCGGGTGAGGAGAGGTCGAGATGAGCCCCCTGAGGTCCGCTGCTCAGTTCCCTCGCCGGATTGCGGTGCTCGGCGGCACCCGTATCCCCTTCGCCCGCTCCGACGGGCCGTACGCCACGGCCTCCAGCCAGGAGATGCTCACCGCGGCCCTCGACGGCCTGGCCGAGCGCTACGGGCTCCAAGGGCCCGGTGTGGTGGGCGAGTTCGTCGCCGGGGCCGTCCTCAAGCACAGCCGGGACTTCAGCCTCGCGCGCGAGACGGTCCTCGCCTCCCGGCTCGACGCGCGCACCCCCGCCTTCGACATCCAGCAGGCCTGCGGCACCGGCCTCCAAGCGGTCGTCGCCGCCGCCAACAAGATCGCCCTCGGTCAGACCGAGTCGGCCGTCGCGGGCGGCGCGGACACCGCGAGCGACGCACCCCTCGGCGTCAACGACGCGCTGCGCCGCATCCTGTTGGAGGCCCGCCGGGCGAAGTCGCCCGGCGCCCGCCTGAAGGTCCTGGCGAGGATCCGCCCCTCCCACCTCGTCCCGGACGTCCCGCGCAACGCCGAGCCGCGCACCGGACTGTCGATGGGCGAGCACGCGGCCGTGACCGCCCGCGCCTGGGGCGTCACGCGGCAGGCGCAGGACGCACTGGCGGCGACCGGCCACCAGCGGCTCGCCGCCGCCTACGACCGCGGCTTCTTCGCCGACCTGGTGGTTCCCTTCCGGGGCCTGGAGCGCGACCAGAACCTGCGGCCCGGCTCCACCCCGGAGAAACTGGCCGCCCTGAAGCCGGTGTTCGGCCTGAAGGACCCGGACCCCACCATGACGGCCGGCAACTCGACCCCCCTCACCGACGGCGCCGCCCTGGTCCTCCTGGCGAGCGAGGAGTGGGCGTCGGCGCGCGGCCTCACCCCGCTCGCCCACCTGACGGCGTACGAGACGGCGGCCGTGGACTTCGTGCACGCGGGCGCGGCCGGCGGTGAGGACGGCCTGCTGATGGCCCCGGTGCACGCGGTCCCGCGCCTGCTGGAGCGCACCGGCCTGGACCTGGCCGACTTCGACCTGATCGAGATCCACGAGGCCTTCGCCTCCCAGGTGCTGGCCACGCTCGCCGCCTGGGAGGAGCGGGGGCTGCCGCCGGTGGACCGGAGCCGGCTGAACGTCACGGGATCCTCCCTGGCCACCGGCCACCCCTTCGCCGCGACCGGCGCGAGGATCGTGGCCACCCTGTCCAAGCTGCTCTCGGAACGGGAGGGCCCGTCCCGTGGCCTGATCTCGATCTGCGCGGCGGGCGGCCAGGGTGTGACGGCGATCCTGGAGCGGGCGTGATCCACGCAACGTGAGCCTCTGTCACATAACCCGTGAGGCTGCACATCCCCGGCCCCGAACGCCCCCGGAACTTGCACAACCCCCTCACAGCGGACCCGTACGATCACCTGCCCAACCAGCGGTAACCCCTTTCTCCGGGGCCCACCGCAGGTGCACGAACGCCAGAGGAGTCGCCCGTGTCCACCCCGTACCCGACCCCCGTCTCCTCGGGCGCCCCCGTCTCCGCCACCGACTACGACGGCCGCCCGGTCCTGGTCGAACCGGCCGTCCAGCGGCTGGACGGCGCCGTACGGGAGGTCGCCGTACCCCCCTTCGCGCCCCCGGTCCGGCACGGCTCGCTCGCCGACCTGCCGTTCGAGAACGCCGAGGCGGTTCCCGGCCGGACCGTGCTCAGCCGCAGGTTCCCCGACGGCAGTTGGCAGGACCTGACGGCCACGCAGTTCGCCGAGCGGGTACTGGCGGTGGCCAAGGGGCTGATCGCCGAAGGGCTGACCCCGGGCGACCGCGTCGCCGTCATGGCCCGCACCACCTACGAGTGGACGCTGCTCGACTTCGCCGCCTGGGCCGCAGGCCTGGTCACCGTGCCCGTCTACCCGACCTCCTCGGTCTTCCAGACCCGCTGGATCCTGCACGACTCCGGCGCGGTCGCCCTGATCACCGAGACCGTCGCCCAGGCCTCCGCGATCGGCCCGGAACTCCAGCACCTGCCCGACCTGCGCCACCTGTGGGTGATGGAGAAGGAGCACGTGGACCGGCTCGCCGAGGCCGGCGCCCCGGTGCCGGACGGCGAGGTCGCCGTACGCCGGGGCATGCTCGGCCCCGACACCCTCGCCACGCTCATCTACACCTCGGGCACCACGGGTCGCCCCAAGGGCTGCGCCCTCTCGCACGGCAACTTCTTCGCCGAGGTCGACAACGCCATCGAGCTGCTCCATCCGGTCTTCAAGGCGAAGGACGAGGACCCCTCGGTCCTGCTCTTCCTGCCGATGTCCCACGTCTTCGGCCGCATGGTGGCCATCGCCTGCGTCCGCGCCCGGGTACGCCTCGGCCACGCGCCCAGCCTGAAGCCCGACGACCTCCTGCCGGACCTGGCAGCCTTCAGGCCGACCGCTCTGCTCACCATCCCCTACATGCTGGAGAAGATCTACAACTCCGCACGGGCCAAGGCGGAGGCGGGCGGCCGGGTGGCGGTCTTCGACCGGGCGGCGGCCGTGGCCCGGCGCTACGGCGAGGCCCTGCAGGTTCGCCGGACCGGCACCGGCAGCGGCCCGAACCGTGCCCTGAAGACCGCGCGCGGCTTCTACGACCCGCTCGTCTACCGCAAGATCAGGTCCGCCATGGGCGGGCGCGTCCGGTACGCCATCTGCGGCGGCTCCCCGCTCGGCCGGCGCCTCGCCGCTTTCTACGCCGGCGCCGGCATCGAGATCTTCGAGGGCTACGGTCTGACGGAGACGACCGGCGCCTCCACCGTCACCCCGCCCCTGAAGCCCCGCCTCGGCACGGTCGGCTGGCCGCTGCCCGGCACCCGGGTCCGGATCGCGGCCGACGGCGAGATCCTCGTCGCCGGTGACCATGTGCTGCGCGGCTACTGGGACCCGCAGGCCGGCGGGGTCGTCCCCGCGACCCGGGACGGCTGGCTGCCCACCGGCGACCTCGGTGAACTGGACGACGAGGGCTATCTGACCATCACCGGCCGCAAGAAGGAGCTGCTGATCACGGCGGGCGGCAAGTCGGTGGCACCGGCCCCGCTGGAGAACTGGCTGCGCCAGCACCCGCTGATCTCCCAGGTGATGCTGGTCGGCGACGCCCGCCCCTACGTCGCCGCCCTGATCACCCTCGACCCCGACGGCGTCACCCACTGGCGCCAGATGATCGGCAAGCACCCCGTCCCGCCGGAACTGCTCCTCGACGACCAGGAGTTGAGGGCCCTCCTGCAGCGCGCGATCGACGAGGCCAACCGGCTGGTGTCCCGGCCCGAGTCCATCCGCCGATTCGCCGTCCTGCCCGTGGACTTCACCGAGGAGGCGGGCCACCTGACCCCGTCCATGAAACTGCGGCGCGAGCAGATCATGACCGACTTCGCCCGCGAGGTGGAGGGGCTCTACGCCAAGGCGTGAGAAGGGGTCGGCACCCGCTCCCGTGCTGCCTCGCGTCGTCCGGACTCGGCGGGGGCGGGGAGCGGGTTGCCGCCTGGGTCGGTCGCGGCCCGCCCAGAATCCTCGTACCGGCACGTGAGCCAGTCAATCCTTGGGATTCCTCACCAACTCCAAGTATTAACTTGGTGGTTATGACGCTCGAAGACCTCCGCGTGTTCGTGGCCGTGTGCCGCGCGGGCAGCCTCAGCTCCGTCGCCCGGGACCTGGGCTGCACCCAGTCCGCCGTCAGCCAGCACGTCAAGCGGCTGGAGAAGGAGACCGGAGTCGCCCTGCTGGAGCGCCGGCCTCGCGGAGTGGTCCCCACCCAGGCCGGCCGGATACTGGAGGCGGCGGCGGCCGAGGGCATCTCCGGCCTGGACCTCGCCGTACGGCAGCTCCACGACCTCCTCGACGGCCACAGCGGGCAGGTCCGCGTCGCCACCGGAGCCACCACGGTCCGCCACTTCATGTCCGACGCCGTCGTCACGTTCCGCCGCCGCCACCCCAAGGTCAACCTCGAGTTCCGCACGGTCAGTTCGGGCCGCGGCAGCTTCGACGCGCTCACCGACGGCACCCTCGACCTGGCCTGGATCACCATCGGGTCGCCGGTCCGGGGCATCGAGCAGCGGACGGTCGCGGAACTGCCCTGGCTGCTCGCCGTACGCACCGACGACCCGCTCGCCGCGCGGCCCCACCTGGACGCCGCCGACCTGGCCGACATCCCGCTCATCCGCCTCCCCCCGAACTCCACCTCCGCCGTCCACCTCGACACCGCCTGCACCGAGCTGGGCGTCCGCCTCCGCCACGAGCCGAGCGTCGCCGACTGGGACACGGCTTTGCTCCTCGCCGAACTGGGTGTGGGCCGGGCCGTCGTCCCCGCCGTACCCGGCCTTCCGGTGCCCGGGGAGGGCGGCCTGCGCCTCGTCCCGGTCACCGGGCTGCGCCCGCTCCCCGTCGGCTGGGCCGTCCGCCGCTGGGACGCCCTCAGCCCTCCGGCCCGGGCCTTCGCGGACATCGTCCTGGAGCGCAGGGTCGCTGCCGCGGGCTGAGCGGGAGTTCGGCCCGGACGGTCCTGCCGACGGTGCGCCGCGTCACGCCCCAGCGGGACGACAGCACGCCTACGACCACGAGTCCGCGTCCGCCCTCCGCCGCCGGCCCGCCGTCCGCGGCTCCCTGTCTCCTCGCGGGGCACTGAGCTCGATACGCAGGGCGGAAGTCCAGCTACAGCGACGGCGAAGGCGGTGACTGCGTCGAGGTGGCCGCCCGCCCCGCAGCCATGCACGTCCGGGACTCGAAGCAGCCCACCGCCCCTCACCTCACCGTCGCCCCCGCCGCCTGGTCAGCCTCTCTTCTGGGCGAGAAGGAACGCCTGGCTCACTGACTCCGCCAGCTCCTCCGCCGGTTCCCGCACCGTGCTGGAGCGGAGGGCGAAGCCGGCGTCCGCGAGCAGCCCCGCCATGAACTCGGGGCGGCGCCGCTGGAAGTCCAGGGTCACCGCATGCCCCCACGGGCGCTCGTGGCGCCGCGGCACGTCACCGGCCTGGAAGGCGAGCAGGAGATGGCCGCCCGGAGCGAGGACACGGTGGAACTCGGTCAACAGACGGGGCAGTTCGTCCAGGGGCGTGTGGATGCTGGAGTACCAGGAGACGACTCCCGCGAGGGAGCCGTCGGCCAGGTCCAGGTCCAGCATGGAGCCCTGCTCGAAGCGCAGCGCGGCGTTCTCGCGGCGGGCGATGGCGAGCATGGACTCCGAGAGGTCGAGGCCGAAGACGGAGAGGCCGAGGGAGGCGAGGTGGGCGGTGACGACGCCGGGGCCGCAGCCGAGGTCGGCCACCGTGCCGCCAGGGCCGACGGACTCGGCGTAGGCGCTCAACAGCCCCCGCTCCAGCGGCCTGTCGACGAGCTGGTCCCGGAAGCGGTCGGCGTAGTCCTCGGCGATGGCGTCGTAGAACGTGCGGGTGGCGGTCAGGAAGTCCTCGGTGTCGGTCACGGGGAGGGACCGTAGCGGGCGGCACTGACAACCCCCCTTTAGGCTGCTGCCCTTGGCCAATGCATGTACGTGGGGGGTTGTGGCCGATGAACCGGGCGACGGAGGTCTTCCAACCGCTCCAGGCGGACGATCCGCCGGTGGTGGCGGGCTACCGGCTCGCCGCGCGGCTGGGCGCGGGCGGCATGGGCCGGGTCTACCTCGCGCACACCCAGGGCGGACGACCGGTCGCGATCAAGGTGGTGCGGCCGGAGCTGGCGGACGACCCGGACTTCCGACGGCGGTTCGGCCGGGAGATCAAGGCGGCCCGGCGGGTCCGGGGCGCGTACACCGCCGAGCTGATCGACGCGGACGCGGACGGCGTACCGCCCTGGCTGGCCACGCTGTACGTGCCCGGTCCGTCCCTGACGGAGGCGGTGGCCCGGCGCGGCCCGCTCCCGGTGCCCGCGGTGCTGTGGCTGATGGCGGGGGTGGCCGAGGCGCTCCAGGCCATCCACGGCGAGGGCATCGTGCACCGGGACCTGAAGCCGTCGAACGTCCTGCTGGCCGCCGACGGGCCACGAGTGATCGACTTCGGTATCGCGCTCGCCGCCGACGGAACCTCGTACACTGCGACGGGCGGCACGATCGGCACACCCTCGTTCATGGCTCCGGAGCAGGCGTCCGGGGACGAGATCACGGCCGCGACCGACGTCTTCGCACTCGGCCAGACCGCGGCCTTCGCCGCACTGGGCAGGCCGCTCTACGGCGAGGGCGCGGCCCTCAACGTGCTGTACCGGATCGTGCACTCCGCACCCGACCTCCCCGCCCTGCCCGAGCCACTGCGTCCGCTGCTCGCCCGGTGCCTGGCCGCCGATCCGGCGGAGCGGGCCACCCCGGCGGAGGTCGTGGAGTGGTGCCGGCAGCGGCTGGGGGCCGACGCCGGCGCGGGCGGGGGGCCGGCCGTGTGGCGGGAGATCACCGGGCCGGAGGTCGTGGTGCCGGCACCGGTTCCCGACCCCACCCCGGTCGTCCCGCAGCCGCTGATCGCGTACGCGCCGCCGCCGACGGCCGGGTGGCCGCAGCCGACGGCGGAGCAGCGCAAGGCCCGCGGACGGCGCACCGCGCTGTTCACGACCGCCGGTGTGGTGGGGGGAGCGGTGCTGGTGACGGCCCTGGCCTGGACGGTCATGGACGCGAAGAACCCGTTCGGTGACCTGGGCAGGGCGGGCTCCGTCACGTCCTCGACGGGACCGGCCGTACGCTCCTCCTCCTCGGCGTCAGGCTCGGGCTCCGCGTCGGGTTCCTCGCCGGACTCCTCGGGTTCGCCGGACGCGTCGGACCTCGGTGCCGGCACCGGCACCGGTGCCCCCTCGGCCTCGCCCCGCGATCCGTGGCCGGAGGGGTTCCCCCAGGTGCGCCTGGACGCGAAGAGCTCGATCAGCCTCAAGGACGAGAACCCCCAACGGGAGGACACCAAGGGCGACATCCGCTTCGACTGCCAGGACCCCAGCTGCGAACTGAAGAGCGACGGCACGGTGTTCATGCAGATGATGGGCGCGCACGGCACCACCCTCGACGAGTGCCGGCTCTTCCTCAGAAGCGCCCACAAACACAGTTGGTCGCTGGCCGCGTCGGCGGCCGGCACCGAGATCTGCATGAAGGACGAGGAGGGGAACATCGGGCTGTACCAGATCCAGACGAAGTCCACCGCCATCGCGGACCTCGCCTTCCTCGACGGCGATCTGACCGTCTGGCGGAAGGCGGACCGGTCCGTAGACTGACGCGCATGGCTTGCCGCATCAGTGAGTTGGTCATCGACGCCGCCGACCCCGAGCGTCTCGCCGCGTTCTGGCGCGAGGTCCTCGGCTACGTGGAGATCGAACGGGAGGCCGACGGCAGCATCGCGATCGGGCCGCCCGACACCGGCTTCGGCGGCCCGCAGCCCGTTCTCGTGATCGGCCCCACCAGCGACCCGCGGCCCAGGAAGCTCCGGTTGCACTTCGACGTCAACGCCACCGACCGCGACCAGGACGCCGAGCTGGAGCGGCTGTTCGCGCTCGGCGCCAGGACCGCCGACGTCGGCCAGACCGGCCGGGAGAGCTGGCACGTCCTGGCCGACCCGGAGGGCAACGAGTTCTGCCTCCTGCGCAGCCGGATCCAGCCGCTCTGACGTCCTAGCCCACCCCCGCCAGCCGCAGCGCCGACGTCGTCGCCGCCGCGGCCAGGACGACGACCACGAAGGGGGCCCGGCGCCAGGCCAGTACGGCGCCGGCCAGGACCCCGGCGGGGCGGGCCCAGCCCGCGAAGCCGCCTCCCTCGGTCAGCGCGCCCGTGGCCAGCAGCGCGACGAGCAGCACCACCGCACCGGCCGACGCCAGCTCCTGCACCCGGGGCGGGACGGTCACCCTTCCGTGCAGTACCGGCCCCACCAGCCGGAAGGCGTACGTGCCCAGGGCCAGGGCGAGAACCATGGCGAGTGTCGCGTTCATGCTGCGGCTCCCGTCCCGGCCGGCCGGCGGTGCAGGAACAGTCCGGCGAGGGCGAGCAGGACCGGCACCCCGGCCGGGACGGCGGGCGTGACCGCGAGGGCGACGGCCGCGCCGACCAGGGCACAGCGCCGTACCCGCGTGTCCGCACGGACGACGGGCAGGACCAGTGCCACCAGCACGGCCGGGAACGCCGCGTCCAGCCCGTACCGCGCGGTGTCGCCCAGCGCGCTCCCGGCCAGCGCACCCGCCGCCACGCCGACGTTCCACACGGCGAACAGGCCCAGCCCGGAGATCCAGAACGCCCGCCGCCGCCGGACCGGGTCGGACTGGGCGAGGGCGAAGGCCACCGTCTCGTCGGTGACGAGATGCGCGCCGAGGAACCGGCTCGCGCGCCCGGAGCCGATGATCCCGGCCACGGCCAGGCTGAAGGCGGCGGTCCGGGTGTTGAGGAGCAGACCGGTGGCCGCGGCGGCGACCGGCCCG
The DNA here is from genome assembly GCF_044593395.1 of Streptomyces sp. NPDC052301. Taxonomy (NCBI): domain Bacteria; kingdom Bacillati; phylum Actinomycetota; class Actinomycetes; order Kitasatosporales; family Streptomycetaceae; genus Streptomyces; species Streptomyces sp. NPDC052301. Next base: position 103,704 of record NZ_JBIUBE010000016.1, read on the forward strand.
CCCCCGGCGAGCAGCACACCCACCGCGCTGAACTGGGCCGATCCCGCGTACACCACGAGGGACATCACCACCGGCACCCACACCGGCAGCCCCCCGGCCACGGAGACCGCACCGAAGGAGACGCCGACGATCCCGCCGGCCAGCCAGACGAGCGAGCTGTCCCGGACGAGCGAGCGGTCGTGGGAGAGGGCGGGAGAGGGAACGCGGGGTGTTCGTTGTGGCGAACGCATGTTTTCTACAATGGACAGCGAGCGCCCTGTCCGTCAAGGCGAACGATCGTACCGATGGAGCGAACGACATGGCCGACGTCCCCGCCCGGCTCCCCATGGAATGGATCGCCGCGTCCCTCAAGCGCGAACGCGGTCGCGCCGGGCTGTCCCTGTCCGAGCTGGCCAAGCGCGCCGGGATCGCGAAGTCCACGCTCTCCCAGCTGGAGGCTGCGAGCGGCAATCCGAGCATGGAGACGATCTGGGCGCTCGCGGTGGCGCTCGGCGTGCCGTTCAGCGCGCTGGTGGAGTCGCCCGCGCCCGCCGTCCAGGTGATCCGGGCCGGCGAGGGCCCCACGGTCCGCTCGGACCGGTCCAGCTACGTGGCCGCACTGCTCTCGGCGAGCCCGCCGAACGTGCGGCGGGACCTCTACCACGTCTGGCTGGAGCCCGGAACCGTCCGGGATTCCGAACCGCACATTCCCGGGACGGTGGAGCACATCGTGGTCACGGAAGGGGCGGTGAAGGCGGGACCACGGGGGGAAGAGGTGGAGCTGGGACCCGGTGACTACATGTCCTACCGGGGAGACGTCGCGCACGCCTACGAGGCGCTCGCCGCCGGAACGAAATTCGTGCTCGTCATGCAGCACATGTGAACCGGAAATGAACGGGAAAAGGCAGGAGCCCCGTCGCCGGAAGGCGCGGGGCTCCTTGGGTACTGCACTCAGGTTCTGCGATCAGGCAGTGATCAGACGGGGGTGACGTTCTCCGCCTGCGGACCCTTCGGGCCCTGCGTCACGTCGAAGCTCACCTGCTGGTTCTCCTCGAGGGAGCGGAAGCCGGAGGCGTTGATCGCGGAGTAGTGAACGAAGACGTCGGGGCCGCCGCCCTCCTGGGCGATGAAGCCAAAGCCCTTTTCGGCGTTGAACCACTTCACGGTTCCGGTAGCCATAAGCCCTCCTTGGGCTCAAAAGGGTTGCCCTGCTCCAGAACCTGCACGTGCGAAACGGTGCTGCACAACTGCATACGTCTGAAAACGACGAGAGCCCGCGGTCACATGCTCCGCAGGCTCTGTACTGCAAGGGAAACCAAACTGCAACTTGCGGCGAGCCTAGCACGCGGGCAGCCGAAAGCAATAGAGGGCAAGATCACTTCACTCGGATGTTTGAAAGTCTGTAACCCGTTTGACGGCGGGGCCGGTCCGAGCACCGTACAGCACGGGGTCTAGTCTCGCGATGTGGACAATTCTCGCACCCGGCCGCGCGTCGGCCACATCCAGTTCCTGAACTGCCTGCCCCTCTACTGGGGGCTCGCGAGAACCGGCACGCTCCTCGACTTCGAGCTGACCAAGGACACCCCGGAGAAGCTCAGCGAGCAGCTCGTGCGCGGCGACCTCGACATCGGCCCCGTCACCCTCGTCGAGTTCCTGAAGAACTCCGACGACCTGGTCGCCTTCCCGGACATCGCCGTCGGCTGCGACGGCCCGGTGATGTCCTGCGTGATCGTCTCGCAGGTCCCGCTGGAGAACCTCGACGGCGCCCGGGTCGCCCTCGGCTCCACCTCACGCACCTCGGTCCGGCTCGCCCAGCTCCTGCTGGAGGAGCGGTACGGCGTACGGCCCGACTACTACACCTGCCCGCCCGACCTCAGCCTGATGATGCAGGAGGCGGACGCCGCCGTCCTCATCGGCGACGCGGCCCTGCGCGCCAACCTCCTCGACGGCCCGCGCTTCGGCCTCCAGGTGCACGACCTCGGCGCGCTCTGGAAGGAATGGACCGGCCTGCCGTTCGTCTTCGCGGTGTGGGCCGCCCGCCGGGACTACGCCGAGCGCGAGCCGTCCCTCACCCGCCAGGTCCACGAGGCCTTCCTCGCCTCCCGCAACCTCTCCCTGGAGGAGGTCGGCAAGGTCGCCGAACAGGCCTCCCGCTGGGAGGACTTCGACGAGGCCACCCTGGAGCAGTACTTCACCACCCTCGACTTCAGCTTCGGCACCCCGCAGCTGGCGGCCGTCGCCGAGTTCGCCCGCCGCGTGGGCCCGACGACCGGCTTCCCCGCGGACGTGAAGGTGGACCTGCTGCAGCCGTAGGCACACGTCACTACCCTGCTGCACGGAAGGCGTTGGGGGGAGAGTGCGCCATGCAGCCGCTGGAAGTCGACGAGCCGGCCACCGTCGGGCCCTACCGGCTGCTCGGCCGGCTCGGCTCGGGTGGCATGGGCCGGGTCTATCTCGGCCGCAGCACGGGCGGCCGTACGGTCGCCGTGAAGATCGTCCACCCGCACTTCGCGCTGGACGAGGAGTTCCGCGCCCGCTTCCGGCGTGAGGTGGAGGCCGCCCGCCGGGTCGGCGGCGCCTGGACCGCGCCCGTCCTGGACGCGGACCCGGACGCCCGGGTGCCCTGGGTCGCCACCGCCTACGCGGCCGGCCCGTCCCTCGCGGCGGCCGTCGCCGACGGCGGCCCGCTGCCCGCGCACACCGTACGGGCCCTGGGCGCGGGCCTCGCCGAGGCGCTGACGGCCGTGCACGAACGGGGCCTGGTCCACCGGGACGTGAAGCCGTCCAACGTCCTGCTGACCCTGGACGGGCCGCTGCTGATCGACTTCGGCATCGCCCGGGCCATGGACGGCACGGCGTCCCTGACCTCCACCGGTGTGTCGATCGGCTCCCCGGGCTACATGTCGCCCGAGCAGATCCTCGGCAAGGGCGTCACGGGCGCCGCCGACGTCTTCTCGCTCGGTGCCGTCCTCGTCCACGCGGCCACCGGTGAACCGCCCTTCCGCGGCGACTCCTCGGCCGCCCTGCTCTACAAGGTCGTGCACGAGGAACCCGAACTCGGCTCCCTCGGCGGCGAGCTTCGGGAGGTGGCGGCGGCCTGCCTGGCCAAGGACCCGGCGGCCCGTCCCGCCCCCGCCGAGGCCGGCCGACGGCTCGCCCCCGAAGGCGCCGCCCGTCTGGTCGCCGGCGGCTGGCTGCCGGGGCCCCTGGTGGAACAGGTCAGCCGCAGCGCCGTGAGCCTGCTCAACCTGGACACGGGAGAGACGGCCCCCTCGGGCCCCGTCCCCTTCACCGACCCCACGGTGGACGGACCGTCGGTCCTGCCCCGGCCGACCCCGCCCCCCGGCGTCGGAGCGTTCGGCCCGGCTCCCGTGATGACACCGGGGGAAGCTCCGCCCGCCCGCCCACCCGCCGTGTCGCTCGGCGCCCCGAACGACCTGCCCGCCCCGCCTGCCGTCGTGCCCGCGCAGCGGGACGTCCCGTCACCCGGCCGGGTCTCCGTGACCGTGGCGGCGGACTCCGCACCGGCACCGGGCGGCCGTGGGCGCCGGGTGAGCTGCACGGTGGTGCTGGCCGTCGCCGGCGCGCTGGCCGCCGTCTCCCTGGGGGCCGGCATCCTGCGGCCCTGGTTCGGGCAGAGCGACGGTGACAGCGCAGGCGGTGCCAAGGTGAACTCCCCGGCGCCCGGCCCGACCACCGGCAGCCCCGGTACCGGCACCGGCAAGGGTGCCGTCCCGGCCCGCTACCTCGGGACCTGGGAGGGCCGGGCCACCGGCCTCGACGGCAACCTGCCCATGGGCACCTTCAGGCTCACCGTCCGTCAGGCCGCGGTCGGCGCGGAGCTGGGACGGCTCCGTCAGACCGACCAGATCGGCGGCGTCTGCACCGACGTCCTCACCCTGAAGAAGGTGACGAAGACCCAGATTCTCGCGACCTCCGTGGGCGCCGAGGACAACCCCGGGCACTGCGTACCGACCCCGCACCAGGTGGAGCTGACCCCGGTCGGCGACGATCTGAGGTTCACGTCGGACAGTTCCGACGAGGGCAACCCGGTCGCGCGCATGTCGAAGGTCGGCTAGACACGGCCGGTTCCGGGAGCCTGTTCTCAGGAGTCCGTTCCCAGGAATCCGTTTCCGTTCCCAGGAGCCCGTCCTCGGGAGCGGGCTCTAGGAGTCCGAGGGGACCTTGTACTTCCGTACCGTCCCGGCGATCTTCCGTATCGTCGCGTCCGGCACCTCCCCGGCCACGTTCCTGGCGCCGAAGAACGACCAGGAGGCCACCTTCCCGTCGGTGCCCTCGAAGGCGAACGTCCACGCCTTGCCGTCCGACGCGCACTTCGTCGACTTCTTCACGCCCACCGACCAGGCGCTGCCCAGACTGCCCTTGAGCCCGGAGACCGACGTGAACGACTCGACGGGGCCCGTCTTCACCTTGCTCCTGTCCGGCTGGGTGTACTGCCCGTACACCCAGGTCTTCGGATCGGCGCCGGCGACCTCCTGGGTGCTCAGGCCGCTCTCGTTGCCCCTGCTGCCCACCGCGGCCAGCGGTGAGTAGTCCAGCGTGCCGTTCTTGTCGTCGTCCGAGGCGCACCACGTCTTCTTCAGGAAGGCGGGCGCGCGCATGGCGATGAGCGGCTTGTCGTCCGGGTCCCCGCTCCTGGAGACCCACGTGACCCAGTTGGAGGACTGGATCTCCCAGCCCGGCGGGACGTCGAACTCGATGCCCTCGCCCGGGTTCGCCACGACCTTCCAGCCCTTGACGGTGGCGGTCTCGGTGCCGGAGTTCCGCGCGTCGGTCGAACTCGGCGAGGGGGACGCGGTGCCGGTGGGCCCGGGGCCGGGCCCGTCGTGCCGGGTGTCCCCGAGCATCACGATCCCGGTGACCACCGCGGCCAGCACCACCGTCGCCGCGGCGATCACGGCGGCGAGCTTCGTCCGGTTCGGGCCGCCACCCCCCGGCGGCGGCACGGGAGCGCCGACCGGCTGCGTGGGCGTGCCCCACGGCTGAGGCTGCTGGTAGGGGTTCGGCTGGTGATACCCGGGCTGCCGGTACGGGTTCGGCTGGTTCCCGACCGGGGGCTGCTGCGGGTTCTGTCCGCCCCCCGGCGGCTGCTCTCCTGGCCACATGCGCCGTAACGATACGGCGGTGGCCGACGCCTGCGGACGCCGGTTCGGTCCTCCGCCCGGCCCCGCGCTCGGTAGGCTCTCCCCACCATGAGTGACGTGCTGCTGTGGGCCGTTGCCGCGCTGTGGGGCGCGACGGCGGGCGTGCTGCTCCCCAGGGCCGCGTACCGCTTCGCCGTCCCGGAGGGGGAGGAGTGGCGGGACCGGTGCCCGCGGGGACATGCCCTCCGGGGCTGGCTCGGCCCGGCGCGCTGCGACCGGTGCCCGCGAGGCGACGCGGACGCCCCCGAGGCGTCGTCCACCCCCTCCGTTCCCCTCCTCGCCGCCGCCACCGCCCTGACCTGCGCGGCCCTCGCCGCCGCCACCGGTACCCGGCCCGAGCTGGCGGTCTGGCTGCTGCTCGCCCCCGTCGGCGTGCTGCTGGCCGTGGTGGACTTCCGGGTACGGCGGCTGCCCGACCCGCTGACCCTGCCGCTCGCCGTCGCCGCCCTCGCCCTGCTCGGCCCGGCCGCCCTGCTGCCCGAGCACGCCGGCCACTGGCCCACCGCGCTGTACGGCGCGCTCGCGCTCGGCGCCGGCTACTACCTGCTGTACCTCGTCAACCCGGCCGGCATGGGCTTCGGCGATGTGAAGCTGGCCGTGGGGATGGGCGCCGTACTCGGCTGGTACGGCTGGTCCACGGTCCTGCTCGGCAGCTTCGCCGGGTTCCTGTTCGGCGCGCTCTACGGCGGCGCGCTCGTCGTGGCCCGGCGGGCGGGGCGCAAGACGGCGATCCCGTTCGGCCCGTTCCTCATGGCCGGAGCCTTCACCGGGCTGCTGATCGGCGCGTACGCGGCCTGAGGTCTGCCTCGGAAACCGGCTGGCGTAGGCTGAGTCGGTCCGCCCACCCGTCTCCCACCATCACCCTTGAACTGAGCGCTTCGCGCGCACCTTTTACTTGTCTTGACGAAAGGGACGCCCTGGTGACCGAGAAGGCCGACCTCCAGTCTGTCCTCGACCGTGCCGCCGCCGGTGGGCGGATCACCCCGGAAGAGGCGCTCGACCTCTACCGCGACGCCCCGCTGCACGCACTGGGCGCCGCCGCCGACGCCGTACGCCGCCGCAGGTACGCCGGCATCGAGCACATCGCCACGTACATCATCGAGCGCAACATCAACTACACGAACGTGTGTGTCACGGCGTGCAAGTTCTGCGCCTTCTACGCGGCCCCCAAGGACACGGAGAAGGGCTGGACCCGCGACCTCGACGACATCCTGCGCCGCTGCGCGGAGACCGTCGAACTGGGCGGCACCCAGATCATGTTCCAGGGCGGCCACCACCCGGACTACGGCGTCGAGTACTACGAGAAGCACTTCAAGGCCATCAAGGACGCCTTCCCGCAGCTGGTGATCCACTCGCTGGGCGCCTCCGAGGTCGAGCACATGGCCCGGATCAGCGGGGTGTCGGTCGAGGAGGCCATCACCCGCATCCACGAGGCGGGCCTGGACTCCTTCGCGGGCGCCGGCGCCGAACTGCTCCCCGAGCGGCCGCGCAAGGCCATCGCCCCGCTGAAGGAGAGCGGCGAGCGCTGGCTGGAGATCATGGAGACCGCGCACAAGCTGGGTGTGGAGTCGACGTCCACGATGCTCATGGGCACCGGCGAGACGAACGCCGAGCGCATCGAGCACCTGCGGATGATCCGTGACGTACAGGACCGCACGGGCGGCTTCCGGGCCTTCATCCCGTACACCTACCAGCCGGAGAACAACCATCTGAAGGGCCGTACCCAGGCGACCCTCTTCGAGTACCTGCGGATGATCGCGATCGCCCGGCTGTTCATGGACAACATCCAGCACATCCAGGGCTCCTGGCTCACCACGGGCAAGGAGGTCGGCCAGCTCTCGCTGCACTACGGCGCGGACGACCTCGGCTCGATCATGCTGGAGGAGAACGTGGTCTCCTCGGCCGGTGCCAAGCACCGCTCCAACCGCCTGGAGATCATCGACCTGATCCGCAAGGCGGGCCGCGTCCCGGCGCAGCGCGCGACGACGTACGAACACCTCGTCGTCCACGACGACCCGGCGAACGACCCCGTCGACGACCGCGTGGTCTCCCACATCTCCTCCACGGCCATCGAGGGCGGCACGGCCCACCCCGAGCTGAAGCTGCTCGCGTCCAACTAGAACCGGCCAGGCGTTCCGTGCTGACACTTCACGTTGCCGAACAGTCGCCCGAGACGGCGGTGCTGGTCGACGGGGCGTCCGTCGCCGCCCTCGGCCGGTACGAGGAACTGGCCGACGCCGACCCGCGGGCGCGGGTGCGGCGCTGGCCCGGCATCCTGACGCCCGGACTGCTGAATCCGTACGGCCCGGAGCTGCTGGAGGCCACCTACCACCCCGACCCGCGCGAGGCCGAGGCCCTCGGGACCGAGCCCATCGGCGGGGAGCGGGCGCGGGAGATCTTCCGCGCCGACCCCGCCCGCCTCGGCGCGAGCGCGCGGCGCGGGGTGCAGCGGATGCTGGCGCACGGCACGGTGGCGGTGGCCGGGGAACTGCGGTCACGGGCCGTCGTCGACGCGGTGCGCAGGGCCGGACTGGCGGTGGGACAGCGGCCGGACCGCCTCCCGGGTCCGCCGGCGCTGTCCCCGACCCCGTTGATCCTGCTGCCGAGGCTGGTCCCGGGCGGTCCCGCCCGGTTCGCCGTGTTCGATGTCGCGGACCGCGCCGAACTGGTCCGGCGCGGCGCCGGGACCTGTGTGGCGACCGTGATCGGCGGGCGGCTGGTGTACCGCGGCCGCTGAACCCGGCCGGTGCCGGGGGACGTCGGCTCAGCCCGCGAACGCCTCCCCGAACGCCTCCCCGAACCCCCCGGGCTCTGGCTCGCCCCGCTGCAGTCGGTCGCCGCGTCGTCCTGCCCGGACTGCCCGTGCGCACACTGCCGGTCGCGGAAGGCGGACCACATCGACACCCAGGCGATCTCCTTCCCCTCGGCGAACGTCCGCACCTGTTTCTGCTGGATCCTCGGCTTCGCCCAGCGCGACGGCGTGCTCCGGCGGGCGAGGCCGGCGCTCGTCGGCGTCCTGTCGTGTGCCGCCCTGGGCTACGGCGCCTGGTACGCCTTCTCCCCAGGCCGACTTCGGCACCTACGACCTCGACGAGGACCCTCTCGCCCAGGCCTTCTGGTCTGGCACGAGATCGCCCTGATCCTGGCCGTCCCGCTGATCGACCGGTTCTGGGACTTGCCCGCCTTCGAGGAGAACCTCCCCCTCGACGACCGGTGGTTCATGTTCGGCATCGGCTGGATCCCGATCGCCGGCTTCGTGCTGCTGTGCGGCTGGGTCGAGGACGTCGCGGCATGCAAGAAGCCCTGCCTCCTGCCGTGAGGGCGTGCTGCAACAATGGGCGGGTGACCCGCGCATCCCTGGACAAGCAGCCGCACGAAGTCGCCTCGATGTTCGACAACGTGGCGGAACGGTACGACCTGACCAACGACGTGCTGTCCCTGGGGCAGGACCGGCGCTGGCGCAAGGAGGTGGCGAGAGCGGTCGACGCGCGCCCCGCGCAGAAGGTCCTCGACCTCGCCGCCGGCACGGCCACCTCCTCGCTGCCCTTCGCGCAGACCGGCGCGTACGTCGTCCCCTGCGACTTCTCCCTCGGGATGCTCCAGGTCGGCAAGCGGAAGCACACCTGGCTGCCGTTCACGGCGGGCGACGCGACGAAGCTGCCGTTCAAGGACGACACCTTCGACGCCGTGACGATCTCCTTCGGGCTGCGCAACGTGCAGGACACGGACGCGGCCCTGCGGGAGATGTACCGGGTGACCCGGCCCGGCGGGCGTGTGGTGATCTGCGAGTTCTCGCACCCGACCTGGGCGCCCTTCCGCACCGTCTACACCGAGTACCTGATGCGGGCCCTGCCGCCGGTCGCGCGCGCGGTGTCCTCGAACCCGGACGCCTACGTCTACCTCGCCGAGTCCATCCGTGCCTGGCCCGACCAGCCGGGCCTCGCCGAGCGGTTGCGCAAGGCGGGCTGGTCGAGGGTGGCGTGGCGCAACCTCACCGGCGGGGTCGTCGCACTGCACCGGGGCTTCAAGGAGAGCTGACGCCCGCGGGCGCTCAGTGGTCGACCGGTTCGGCGCCCGACTGTGCCGGCGGTCGACCGGCTCGGCGCCTGACCGTCCTGGTGGGTGACCCGCTCAGCGGTTGATCACCTCGAAGGCGGCCCCGGGCTCGCCCAGTTCCCGCTGGAGCCCGCCGGTGGGCGGTCTCGGGATGCGCGGCTCGTGCACGCCCCCGCCGCCTTCTCCCTCACCGAAGTCGAACCACACGTACACCATGGAGTCCGGCGGCACCTCGGCGCCGGGCTGCGGGAACTGGCGGACGACGTAGTCGACGACGGTGTGGTGGAAGTCCGGCCGGTCCGGCGCGTTGAGGAACAGTCCCCGCGCCCGGGCGGTCTCGCGCGCGTCCACGGCCATCAGGCCGACGAGACGAGGTACGCGCACTTCGGGTGTTTTGGGTGGTATGCGCACAGACGTCACCCCCAGTGGTACTGGAAGGGTAACTCCGGTGCGCCACGGCCGGAAGGCGCCGGTGTCTTTCTGTGACAGACGACTACTCTGCGTCGCCGAACGGGAGGCGGAAGCAGAGCGCGGACTCGTCCAGCGTGGGATGCGGGTACGTCTCCGCCGGCGTCATGCCCAGCCGCCGGGTCACCGCGATCGAGCGCTCGTTGCCCGGCCGGACCATCGCCACCACACCCGGCACCCCTGCCGCCCGCACCCGCTCGAGGGTCTCGCGCGCGGCCGCCGTGACGTACCCCTTGCCCCAGTGCCTGCGGCCGAGCCGCCAGCCGATCTCGATCTCGCCCACCGGGCCCCAGGCCGGCTGCCAGGGCTGCGCGCCGGTGAACCCGATGACCTCACCCGACTCGTCCAGCATCGTCCACAGACAGAATCCGAGCTCCGCGTCGTGGCGCCGCTGGCGCGCGGTGAGTTCCTCGTAGACCGACAGCGCGGCCGGCTTGCCGCCGTAGAACTCCATGACCTCGGGATCGGCGAACACCCGGTGCCAGGCGACGGCGTCCTCGTGGGTGGGAACGCGCAGTCGTACCGCGGGGAGAGGTGGGTTCACAGGGCAGCCCTTCAGCCGGGTGATCAATTCTGCTGAATAGACTGCCCATGTCCAGTGCCGGTCGGCACGCAGATTTCGAACTTGGGGAGATCCCGCCGTGACCGTCGTGAAGGAGCCCCTCTCCGAAAACACCGCCGACGTGATCGTCGTCGGCGCGGGGCCGGCCGGCTCCACGACCGCCTACCACCTGGCCAAGGCCGGTCTCGACGTCCTGCTCCTGGAGAAGACCGAGTTCCCGCGCGAGAAGGTCTGCGGCGACGGCCTCACCCCGCGCGCGGTCAAGCAGCTCGTGGCCATGGGCATCGACATCTCCGAGGAGGCCGGCTGGCTGCGCAACAAGGGCCTGCGCATCATCGGCGGCGGCTCCCGCCTCCAGCTGGACTGGCCGGATCTCGCCGCCTACCCGAACTACGGACTCGTCCGCAAGCGCGACGACTTCGACGAGCAGCTCGCCCGCAACGCCCAGAAGGCCGGCGCCCGCCTCTTCGAGCGCTGCAACGTGAGCGGCCCGGTCATCGACGACCGCACCGGCCGCATCACCGGCGTCACCGCCAAGCTCGGCGAGGACAAGCGCGAGGTCACCTTCCACGCACCGCTCGTCGTCGCCGCCGACGGCAACTCCACCCGCCTCTCCCTCGCGATGGGCCTGCACCGCCGCGAGGACCGCCCGATGGGCGTCGCGGTGCGCACCTACTTCACCTCGCCCCGCCACGACGACGACTACCTGGAGTCCTGGCTGGAGCTGTGGGACCGTCGCGGCCCCCAGGACCGTCTGCTGCCCGGCTACGGCTGGATCTTCGGCATGGGCGACGGCACGTCCAACGTCGGCCTCGGCGTCCTGAACACCTCCGCCTCCTTCAAGGAGCTGGACTGGCGCGAGATCCTCAAGGCCTGGTGCGCCTCCATGCCCGAGGACTGGGGCTACACCCCCGAGAACATGACCGGCCCCATCCGCGGCGCCGCCCTGCCCATGGCCTTCAACCGCCAGCCGCACTACACGCGCGGGCTGCTGCTCGTCGGCGACGCCGGCGGCCTGGTGAACCCCTTCAACGGCGAGGGCATCGCCTACGCCATGGAGTCCGGCCAGATCGCCGCCGACGTCATCGTCCAGGCACACGCGCGGGCCACGCCCGCCCAGCGCGAGATCGCCCTGCAGCGCTACCCGCGCGTCCTCAAGGACACCTACGGCGGCTACTACACCCTCGGCCGCGCCTTCGTGAAGCTCATCGGCAACCCGAAGGTCATGCAGATCGCCGCCCAGCGCGGCCTCACCCACCCGGTGCTGATGAAGTTCACCCTCAAGCTGCTGGCGAACCTCACCGACCCCACGGGCGGCGACGCGATGGACCGCATCATCAACGGCCTGAGCAAGGTGGCCCCGAAGGCGTGAGCCTCCCCTGGGCCCGGCTCAGGGCCTCGGCCTTGGCGGCCCGGCGGGCGTAGACCTCGTCCCGCCGGGCCGCCATCTGCCGGAGAGCGTCCTTCTTCTCCCGTTTCGAGAGCCGGTCCAGATAGATGTGCCCCTGGACGTGGTCGGTCTCGTGGGCCAGGCAGCGCGCGAAGTACCCCGTGCCCTCGACGACGACCGGGTCGCCGTCCCTGTCCTGCCCCCGCACGACGGCCCGGTCCGGCCGCGGTACGTCCATCACGGCCCCGGGCACCGACAGGCACCCCTCGCCCTCGTCCAGCAGCCGCCGGCCGCTCGACGGCGCCTCCAGGACCGGATTGACGATGTGCCCGACATGTCGGACACCGTCGTCATCGAGGCAGTCGTACACGAATAGACGCAGGTCCACGCCCACCTGATTCGCCGCCAGTCCCGCCCCGTCGGCGACGTACATGGTGAGGAACAGGTCGTCGACGAGCGCGGCGAGATCGGGCCCGAACTCGGTGACGTCCCGGCACGGCTTGTGCAGCACCTCCTCGCCGACCTCGGTGATCCGGCGGATCCTGCCGCGCCCGGCCTCGGGGGCGTGGCGCGGGTGGTGGCCGACGGGACTTCCTTGCACGAACACGCGTGGCATCGCGGTCTCCTCCGCTCAGGGACGGACCGCCCGACGGCGGCCCGGTCCGAGCATGTCAGGACGACCTGCCCGGCGCGCCGGGAACGACGCAAGGGCCGCAGCCCCCGAGCGGCTGCGGCCCTACGCGCGTGACGAGGTGCGGGGTGCTCAGAGCACCCGCACGGCGCCGGTCGGCGGGTCGTACGACAGCGGGTGCTCCCCGACGCCGCTCGACGGGTTCTGCGCGCCGACGAACATACCGTCACCCACGTACACCGCGACGTGGTACGCGCTGCCCGCGCTGCCCCAGTACAGGATGTCGCCCGGCTGCAGGTTGCTCAGCGAGACCTGGGTGCCGGCCGTCGACTGGTCCTGGGAGACACGCGGCAGGCTGATACCGACCTGCTTGAAGGCCGTCTGCACCAGGCCGGAGCAGTCGTAGGCGGACGGACCGGTGGCGCCGGAGACGTACGCCTTGCCGATCTGCGCCTTGACGAAGCTGACGACGGCCGCGGCGGAACCGGTGGCCGTGGACGTGCTCGTGGAGGTCGAGGTGGAGCTGGTGCTCGCCGTGGTGGAGAGCGTCGTCCGCTCCGCGCTGCGGGAGGCACGCGCGGCGGCCTCCTTGCGGGCGGCCTCCTCGGCCTTCTTCTTGGCCTCGGCCGCCTTCTGCTTGGCGTCCGCGAGGTCCGCCTTGGCCTGCTTCGCGGCATTCGCGGCGGCCGCGTCGCGCTCGGCCTGCAGCTGGTAGTTCGCGGCGGCCTGCTGCGTGGCGTCCGCGGACTGGGCCGCCTGGGCGGCCAGATCGGCCGTCAGGGTGGGCAGTTCGAGGGTCTGCGTCACCGGCTCGGCCGCGTTCGCCGAGCCGGACGCCCCGGCGACTGCCAGGGTGCTGAGGACGCCACCGGCAACTCCGGCCCGCATCGCGAGGGTCGACGCGCTGCGGCGGGGCTTCCGGTGGCTGCGTATGTGAGCGGTGTGGGACATGGGAATAACCGGTACCAGGGGCTCCTTCATATCTTCAAGAAACGTGTGCTGCGCCACAATTGCTCAACGGTGCCCCGGAAGCCCGGGCGTGTCGCTCTTTATTGACGCCGTAACGGACATTGCGGACGACGGTGATCAAGCCCTTGATCACGGTCTTTGATCATTACGTCCGAATTGCCCCACGCCTACCATCGGTTGGGGTCGTTGGCCAAGCCCGGTTCTCATGGGTCTCTCATGGATGTGGCGGAGGTCACGGAACGGTCACCGGAAGGGCGGCGTCCGCGCACAGGAAGCTCGTGAACGCGTGCACGCGCCCCGGCCCGCGTCCACATCCCGCCCGGGACCTACCTCTGATGTGTGAACGCGGCCCTCTATCAGGCCCCGCCGTCCAACACCAATTTGCATGCGCCGGAAGTCTCTTGATATGGAGACGCCCCCTCCGGCCTGCGATGACCGGCAAGAATGTCACTTCTGGTGATCAACTGAACGCTTCGCGTATGAAGATCACTCATCATCCGACTTCATGATCGTTCGTCAGGTGGTGGAGATCACAAAGCTCGTGGAATACCCCGTGTCGCAGATCACAGAGCGGCGGGCATAAGATGCGAGGCAGTTGGGCTTGTGACCTGCTTCACATGTTCTCGATCTTCGCCCGGGACCAGCGGGGTTCGTGGGGCCGGTGAGGCGGATGTGAGCCCAGTGCAACCGCCAGCAGTCAGTGCCGACTGAGAGGAGCGAGGAGCGGTGAACGCGTATGCGCCCATCCTCGTACTGGGAGCCCTCGGGGCAGGCTTTGCGATCTTCTCCGTGGTCATGGCCACGCTGATCGGTCCGAAGCGGTACAACCGCGCCAAGCTCGAGGCCTACGAGTGCGGTATCGAGCCGACCCCCACGCCGGCCGGCGGCGGGCGCTTCCCCATCAAGTACTACCTGACGGCGATGCTCTTCATCGTCTTCGACATCGAGATCGTCTTCCTCTACCCCTGGGCCGTCACCTTCGACGCCCTGGGGATCTTCGGGCTCGTGGAGATGCTGCTCTTCGTGCTCACCGTCTTCGTCGCGTACGCGTACGTATGGCGGCGCGGCGGCCTGGAATGGGACTGAGGGGCCTTTAACGACATGGGACTCGAAGAAAAGCTGCCGAGCGGCTTCCTGCTGACCACCGTCGAGCAGGCCGCGGGCTGGGTGCGCAAGGCGTCCGTCTTCCCCGCGACCTTCGGCCTCGCCTGCTGCGCCATCGAGATGATGACCACCGGCGCCGGCCGGTACGACCTGGCGCGCTTCGGCATGGAGGTCTTCCGTGGCTCGCCGCGCCAGGCGGACCTGATGATCGTCGCCGGCCGGGTCAGCCAGAAGATGGCGCCCGTCCTCAGGCAGGTCTACGACCAGATGCCCAACCCGAAATGGGTGATCTCCATGGGTGTCTGTGCCTCCTCCGGCGGCATGTTCAACAACTACGCCATCGTCCAGGGCGTCGACCACATCGTCCCGGTCGACATCTACCTCCCCGGCTGTCCGCCCCGCCCCGAGATGCTGATGGACGCGATCCTCAAGCTCCACCAGAAGATCCAGTCCTCCAAGCTCGGCGTCAACGCCGAGGAAGCGGCCCGCGAGGCGGAGGAGGCGGCGCTCAAGGCCCTGCCCACGATCGAGATGAAGGGGCTGCTGCGGTGAGCGACGCGAACGGCACCAACGGCGCGAACGGGGTGAACGGCTCCGCGAACGGGGTGAACCCCGAGAAGGACCTCGCCGCCTCGAACCTGCCCGGTCAGCGCGGCCAGGGGGGCGAGGAGATCCGAGTCCAGCGCGGCATGTTCGGCGCCAACAACGGCGGCGACACCTCCGGCTACGGCGGCCTGGTCCGCTCGGTCCGGCTCCCGGGACCGGCGACCCGCCCCTACGGCGGCTGGTTCGACGAGGTCGCGGACGAGCTGGAGGGCGCCCTGGAGGAACAGGGACTCCTCCCCGACAACGCCATCGAGAGGACGGTCGTCGACCGCGGCGAGCTGACCTTCCACATCGAGCGCGAGTACCTGCTCCGCGTCGCCCGCACCCTGCGCGACGACCCGGCCCTGCGCTTCGAACTGTGCACCGGCGTCAGCGGCGTCCACTACCTGCACGACAAGGGCCGCGAGCTGCACGCCGTCTACCACCTGCGCTCGCTCACCCACAACCGGCTGATCCGCCTCGAAGTCAGCGCCCCCGACAGCGACCCGCACATCCCGTCGCTGGTCTCCGTCTATCCGACCAACGACTGGCACGAGCGCGAGACCTACGACTTCTTCGGGATCGTCTTCGACGGTCACCCGGCCCTGACCCGGATCATGATGCCGGACGACTGGCAGGGCCACCCGCAGCGCAAGGACTACCCCCTCGGCGGCATCCCCGTCGAGTACAAGGGCGCCCAGATCCCGGCTCCGGACCAGCGGAGGTCGTACTCGTGAGCACTTCCCAGGCTTCCCCTCGCGAGACCACCGAGGGCACCGTCTACACGGTCACCGGTGGCGACTGGGACGAGATCGTCCAGTCAGCGGCCCGCGCCGACGACGAACGCATCGTCGTCAACATGGGTCCCCAGCATCCGTCCACCCATGGGGTGCTCCGTCTGATCCTGGAGATCGAGGGCGAGACGGTCACCGAGGCCCGCTGCGGCATCGGCTATCTGCACACCGGCATCGAGAAGAACCTCGAGTTCCGCACGTGGACGCAGGGCACCACCTTCGTCACGCGCATGGACTACCTGACGTCCTTCTTCAACGAGACCGCCTACTGCCTCGCCGTCGAGAAGCTCCTCGGCGTCGAGGACGACATCACCGAGCGCACCAAGATCATCCGGGTACTCCTGATGGAGCTGAACCGGCTGTCCTCCCACCTGGTGTGCATCGCCACCGGTGGGATGGAGCTCGGCGCCACCACGATCATGATCTACGGATTCCGTGATCGTGAAATGATTCTCGACCTCTACGAGCTCATCACGGGCCTGCGGATGAACCACGCGTACATCCGTCCCGGCGGACTCGCCCAGGACCTGCCCCCGGGCGCGGTGGACCAGATCCGCGAGTTCGTGAAGAAGATGAAGAAGAACCTCCCGGAGTACGACAAGCTCGCCACCGGGAACCCCATCTTCAAGGCCCGCATGCAGGACATCGGCTACCTCGACCTGGCCGGCTGCATGGCCCTCGGCGCCACCGGCCCGATCCTGCGCTCCACCGGCCTGCCGCACGACCTGCGCAAGACCCAGCCGTACTGCGACTACGAGACGTACGACTTCGAGGTCCCCACCGCCGACAGCTGCGACGCCTACGGCCGCTTCCTGGTCCGCCTGGAGGAGATGCGCCAGTCGCTCGGGATCATCGAGCAGTGCCTGGACCGGCTCCAGCCCGGACCGGTCATGGTCGCCGACAAGAAGATCGCCTGGCCCGCCCAGCTCGCCCTGGGACCGGACGGGCTCGGCAACTCCCTCGACCACATCAAGAAGATCATGGGCACCTCCATGGAGGCCCTGATCCACCACTTCAAGCTCGTCACCGAGGGCTTCCGTGTCCCGCCGGGACAGGCGTACGCGGCCGTCGAGTCCCCCAAGGGGGAACTCGGCGTACACGTCGTCTCCGACGGCGGCACCCGCCCCTACCGGGTCCACTTCCGCGACCCGTCCTTCACCAACCTGCAGGCCATGGCGGCGATGTGCGAAGGCGGCCAGGTCGCCGACGTCATCGTCGCCGTCGCGTCCATCGACCCCGTGATGGGAGGCGTCGACCGGTGACCACCTCTTCTTCGGAGCGGGGCGTCAGCCTGGGCATGCCCGAACTGCCCGCGCCGGCGTACCCGGCCGACGTCCGGGCCCGGCTGGAGGCGGACGCGCGCGAGGTGATCGCGCGCTACCCGGACTCCCGGTCCGCCCTGCTGCCGCTGCTCCACCTCGTGCAGGCCGAGGAGGGCCACGTCACGCGCACCGGAATGCGGTTCTGCGCGGACATGCTCGACCTGACCACGGCCGAAGTCACCGCCGTCGCCACCTTCTACACCATGTACCGGCGCAAGGCCTCCGGTGACTACCAGGTGGGCGTGTGCACCAACACGCTGTGCGCGGTCATGGGCGGCGACGCGATCTTCGAGACCCTCCAGGAGCACCTGGGCGTCGGCAACGGCGAGACCACCGACGACGGCAAGGTCACCCTGGAGCACATCGAGTGCAACGCGGCCTGCGACTACGCGCCGGTCGTGATGGTCAACTGGGAGTTCTTCGACAACCAGACGCCCGGCAGCGCCAAGCGCCTGGTCGACGACCTGCGGGCGGACCGGCCCGTACAGCCCACGCGCGGGGCGCGGCTGTGCACCTTCAAGGAGACCGCGCGGATGCTGGCCGGCTTCCCCGACGAGCGGCCAGGGGCCGTCGAGGAGAGCGGCAGTGCGGGACCCGCTTCGCTGGTGGGCCTTCGCCTGGCAAGGGGAGAGGCCGCACCCGCGCGCGTGGTCCATCCGCGCGGAGGTCCACATGAGGACCCGCAGGACCGGGTGCACGAGCCGTCGCCGGCCGAGCACCTCAGTTCCCATGACGCGCCGCAGGAGACCTCGGCCTCCGACCCGGCTCACCCCGCAGGGCCTACCGCAGAGGAGGGGGAGTGATGACCGTGGCACCCGAACTCAAGGACTCGAGCCCCGAGAAGCTGCTCGCACCCGTGCTGTCGGCCTTCTGGGACGAGGACCGGTCCTGGAGCATGGACGTCTACCGGAGGCACGAGGGGTACGAGGGACTCCGCAAGGCGCTCGCCATGACGCCGGACGACGTGATCGCGTACGTCAAGGAGTCCGGACTGCGCGGGCGCGGCGGCGCGGGATTCCCGACCGGAATGAAGTGGCAGTTCATTCCTCAGGGTGATGGAAAACCGCACTATCTAGTTGTCAACGCCGACGAGTCGGAGCCGGGCACCTGCAAGGACATCCCGCTCCTCTTCGCGAACCCGCACAGCCTCATCGAGGGCATTGTGATCGCGTGCTATGCCATCAGGTCGTCGCATGCCTTCATCTATCTGCGTGGTGAAGTCGTCCCCGTTCTGCGGCGGTTGCACGAGGCCGTGCGCGAGGCCTACGCGGCGGGTTACCTCGGCGAGAACATCCTGGGCAGCGGACTCGACCTCGAACTCACCGTGCACGCGGGCGCCGGCGCGTACATCTGCGGTGAGGAGACCGCACTGCTCGACTCGCTCGAAGGCCGCCGTGGTCAACCGCGGCTCCGTCCCCCCTTCCCTGCGGTGGAAGGCCTCTACGCCTGTCCGACTGTTGTGAACAACGTCGAGTCGATCGCGTCGGTTCCCGCCATCATGAAAAACGGGAAAGACTGGTTCAGGTCGATGGGCAGCGAGAAGTCCCCGGGCTTCACGCTCTACTCCCTCAGCGGCCACGTCGCCAGCCCCGGACAGTACGAGGCCCCGCTCGGCATCACGCTCCGCCAGCTCCTCGACATGAGCGGTGGCATGCGGACGGGCCACCGGCTCAAGTTCTGGACCCCGGGCGGCTCCTCGACACCGATGTTCACCGACGAGCACCTCGACGTACCCCTCGACTACGAGGGCGTCGGCGCCGCCGGCTCCATGCTCGGCACCAAGGCGCTGCAGTGCTTCGACGAGACGACCTGCGTGGTGCGGGCGGTGACCCGCTGGACCGAGTTCTACGCCCACGAGTCCTGCGGCAAGTGCACCCCGTGCCGTGAAGGGACGTACTGGCTGGTGCAGTTGCTGCGCGACATCGAGGCCGGCAAGGGCGTCATGTCCGACCTCGACAAGCTGAACGACATCGCCGACAACATCAACGGCAAGTCCTTCTGCGCCCTCGGTGACGGCGCCGCATCCCCGATCTTCTCCTCGCTGAAGTACTTCCGCGAGGAGTACGAGCAGCACATCACGGGCCGGGGCTGCCCCTTCGACCCGGCCAAGTCGACGGCCTGGGCGGACCGCCCGGAGGTGAACGCATGACCGTGACCACCAGTGCTCCCGCGGGTGGCGGAGAGGCGGCGGTCCCGCCGGAAGACCTCGTCACGCTGACGATCGACGGCGTCGAGATCAGCGTGCCCAAGGGCACCCTCGTCATCCGCGCCGCCGAGCAGCTCGGCATCGAGATCCCGCGGTTCTGCGACCACCCCCTCCTGGACCCGGCCGGCGCCTGCAGGCAGTGCATCGTCGAGGTCGAGGGCCAGCGCAAGCCGATGGCGTCCTGCACCATCACCTGCACCGACGGCATGGTCGTCAAGTCCCATCTCACCTCGCCGGTCGCCGAGAAGGCCCAGCACGGCGTCATGGAACTGCTGCTCATCAACCACCCGCTGGACTGCCCGGTCTGCGACAAGGGCGGCGAGTGCCCGCTGCAGAACCAGGCCATGTCGCACGGCAACGCCGAGTCCCGCTTCGAGGGCCGCAAGCGGACCTACGAGAAGCCCGTCCCCATCTCCACGCAGGTGCTGCTCGACCGCGAGCGGTGCGTGCTGTGCGCCCGCTGCACCCGCTTCTCCAACCAGATCGCCGGCGACCCGATGATCGAGCTGGTGGAGCGGGGCGCGCTGCAGCAGGTCGGCACCGGCGAGGGCGACCCGTTCGAGTCGTACTTCTCCGGCAACACGATCCAGATCTGCCCGGTCGGGGCGCTCACCTCGGCGGCCTATCGTTTCCGCTCCCGCCCCTTCGACCTCATCTCCTCCCCCTCGGTCTGCGAGCACTGCTCCGGCGGCTGCGCCACCCGCACCGACCACCGACGCGGCAAGGTCATGCGGCGGCTGGCCGCCGACGACCCCGAGGTCAACGAGGAGTGGATCTGCGACAAGGGGCGCTTCGCGTTCCGGTACGCGCAGGTCAAGGACCGCCTCGACACCCCGCTCGTACGGAACGCGGACGGCGTCCTGGAGCCCAGCTCCTGGCCGGAGGCCCTGGAGGCCGCCGCGCGCGGCCTGACCGCCGCCCGCTCCCGGGCCGGCGTCCTCACCGGCGGCCGGCTGACCGTCGAGGACGCCTACGCCTACAGCAAGTTCGCGCGCGTGGCCCTCGACACCAACGACATCGACTTCCGCGCGCGCGTGCACAGCGGCGAGGAGGCCGACTTCCTGGCGTCCCGGATCGCCGGCCGCGGCCGTGACCTCGACGGTACGGGCGTCACGTACACCTCTTTGGAGAAGGCGCCCGCAGTCCTGCTGGTCGGCTTGGAGTCGGAGGAGGAGGCGCCCGGCGTCTTCCTGCGGCTGCGCAAGGCCTGGCGCAAGCACAAGCAGCGCGTGTTCGCGGTGGCCACGCACGCCACCCGGGGCCTGGAGAAGGCGGGCGGCACGCTGCTGCCGGCCGCTCCCGGCACCGAGACCGAGTGGTTGGACGCCCTCGCGAGCGGCGTCGGCCTGGAGGAGCCCGGCACGCTCGCCGCCGAGGCCCTGCGCGCCGAGGGCGCGGTCATCGTCGTCGGTGAGCGGCTCGCCTCGGTCGCCGGTGGTCTCACCGCCGCCGTACGCGCCGCCGCGGCGACCGGCGCCCAGCTGGTGTGGATCCCGCGCCGGGCCGGTGAGCGCGGGGCGATCGAAGCGGGTGCGCTGCCCTCGCTGCTGCCGGGCGGCCGCCCGGCGACCGACCCGCGCGCGCGGGAGGAGGTCGCCGCCGCCTGGGGGCTCGCCGAACTCCCGCTGCGCTACGGCCGCGACACCCACCAGATCATCGAGGCCGCCGCCCGTGGAGAACTGTCGGCGCTGGTGGTCGCAGGCGTGGAGGTCGCCGACCTGCCCAACCCGGCACGCGCGCGTGAGGCGCTGGACAGCGTCGGCTTCCTGGTGTCGCTGGAGCTGCGGCCCAGCGAGGTCACCGAGCACGCCGACGTCGTCCTGCCGGTCGCCGCGGTCGCCGAGAAGGCAGGCACCTTCCTCAACTGGGAAGGCCGGGTGCGCTTCTTCGACGCCGCGCTCAAGCCCGACCAGATGACCCGCCGCCTCGCCCCGACCGACGCGCGGGTGCTGCAGATGCTGGCCGACGCCATGGACGTCCACCTGGGTCTGCCGGATCTGCGCACCACGCGCGCGGAGATCGACCGGCTCGGCCCCTGGGACGGCCCACGCGCCTCCGAGCCCATGGAGACGGCGGGCGCGCTGCCCCGCCCGGCCGCCGGCGAGGCCGTACTGGCCGGGCACCGGCTGCTGCTCGACCAGGGCGCCCTGCAGGACGGCGACGAAGCCCTCGCCGGGACCCGGCACGCCGCGCACGCGCGTGTGTCCGCCGCGACGGCCGCCGAGGCCGGCGTGCAGGATGGCGGCGTCCTCGCCGTCACCGGTTCCGCCGGCACCGTCGAACTGCCCCTGAGGATCACCGAGATGCCCGACCGGGTGGTCTGGCTCCCGCTGAACTCCGTGGGCGCCGGCGTCGCCTCCGACACCGGGGCGCACCCCGGCTCCCTCGTCCGCATCGGCCCGGCGGCACTCGCCGAAGGGGCCCCCAAGGAGGTGGAGGCATGAGCACGTACCTCGCCGCTGAAGACCTCTCGATGTTCGGCCGCGACCCCTGGTGGCTGGTCGTCGTCAAGGCCGTCTTCTGCTTCGCCTTCCTGATGGTGACCGTGCTGTTCTCCATCGTCTGGGAGCGCAAGGTCGTCGCGTGGATGCAGCTGCGCATCGGCCCCAACCGGCACGGCCCCTGGGGCATGCTCCAGTCGCTGGCCGACGGCGTGAAGCTGATGCTCAAGGAAGACCTCATCGTCCGGCGCGCGGACAAGGTGGTGTACGTCCTCGCGCCGATCGTCGCGGCCATCCCGGCCTTCATGGCGATCGCGGTGATTCCCTTCGGGCCGGCCGACGACGAGATCTCGATCTTCGGTACGCGCACCACGATGCAACTGACCGACCTGCCGATCGCGATGCTCTACATCCTCGCGGTCGCCTCCGTCGGCATCTACGGCATCGTCCTCGCGGGTTGGAGTTCCGGATCCACCTACCCGCTCCTCGGCGGCCTGCGCTCCTGCGCGCAGATGATCTCCTACGAGATCGCCATGGGCGCCGCGTTCGCCTCCGTGTTCCTCTACTCGGGGTCGATGTCCACGTCGACCATCGTCGAGCAGCAGCACGACCGCTGGTACATCCTGCTGCTGCCGGTCTCCTTCATCCTCTACATCGTCACGATGGTCGGCGAGACCAACCGCGCGCCCTTCGACATGCCGGAGTCCGAGGGCGACCTGGTCGGCGGCTTCAACACCGAGTACTCGTCCATCAAGTTCGCGATGTTCATGCTCGCCGAATACGTGAACATGGTGACGGTCTCGGCCGTCTCCACCACCTTGTTCCTCGGCGGCTGGCGCGCCCCCTGGCCGATCAGCTCCTTCTGGGAGGGCGCGAACCACGGCTGGTGGCCGCTGCTCTGGTTCGTGATCAAGGTTCAGCTGCTGCTCTTCTTCTTCATCTGGCTGCGCGGCACACTGCCCCGCGTCCGCTACGACCAGCTGATGAAGCTCGGCTGGAAGGTCCTCATCCCGGTCTCGGTGACCTGGCTGATGCTGGTCGCGACCGTACGGGCCCTGCGCAACGAGCACTACGACTTCGCCGACATCGCCCTCTACGTCGGCGGTGGAGTCCTCGCCCTGCTGCTGGTCTCCTTCCTCGTCGACATGTTCCGCGAGAAGGCGAAGACGGCGGAACAGCCGGCCGCCGAACAGCCCGGGTTCGACCCGATGGCCGGTGGGTTCCCGGTACCGCCGCTGCCGGGCCAGGAGCTGCCACCGGTGCCGAGGCGCCGCTCGCACCGCGAGCGGGAGCTGATTGTCAGTGGCGGGACGGACACTGTCAGTGACGGATCTACGGATGGAAAGGAGGCGTCCGATGGCTGAGGAGCCCAAGGAGACCAAGCCCGGTTTCCAGAACCCCGTGGCCGGCTTCGGCGTGACCTTCAAGGCCATGTTCAAGAAGCGGCTGACCGAGCAGTACCCGGAGCAGAAGAAGACCACGGCTCCGCGGTTCCACGGACGGCACCAGCTCAACCGCCATCCGGACGGCCTGGAGAAGTGCGTCGGCTGCGAGCTGTGCGCCTGGGCCTGCCCCGCCGACGCCATCTACGTGGAGGGCGCCGACAACACCGACGAGGAGCGCTACTCGCCGGGCGAGCGCTACGGCCGCGTCTACCAGATCAACTACGCCCGCTGCATCCTGTGCGGGCTGTGCATCGAGGCGTGCCCCACGCGCGCGCTGACGATGACGAACGAGTTCGAACTGGCCGACTCCAGCCGGGCCAACCTCATCTACACCAAGGAACAGCTCCTCGCCGGCCTCGAAGAGGGCATGGTCGACACGCCTCACGCGATCTTCCCCGGGACGGACGAACAGGACTACTACCGGGGCCTGGTGACCCAGGCCGCGCCCGGCACGGTCCGCCAGGTCGCCGCCTCCAAGGGCGAGGTCCCGCAGGAGGCCGCCTCCACCTTCGGCGAGGACGAGCCGGCCTCGGAGAAGGTGATCGGCCGATGACCGCACAGCACCTCGCCGCCTACACCACCTCCACGGGTGAGGCCTTCCAGTTCTGGGTCCTCGGCACGATCGCGGTGATCGGCGCCCTGTGCACCGTCTTCATGAAGAAGGCCGTGCACAGCGCGCTCTGCCTCGCCGGCACCATGATCGTTCTCGCGATCTTCTACCTCGCCAACGGCGCCTACTTCCTGGGAATCGTGCAGATCGTCGTCTACACGGGCGCGATCATGATGCTGTTCCTGTTCGTGGTGATGCTCGTCGGCGTGACGGCAGCGGACTCGCTGAAGGAGACCATCAAGGGCCAGCGCTGGCTGGCGCTTCTCTGCGGAGTCGGCTTCGGCGTCCTGCTGTTCGCCGGCATCGGCAACGCCTCCCTGAAGGAGTTCGCCGGCACCGGCCAGGCGAACGCGAACGGCAACGTGGAGGGCCTCGCCTCCCTCATCTTCACCAAGTACGTCTTCGCCTTCGAAATCACCGGCGCCCTGCTCATCACGGCCGCCGTCGGCGCCATGGTGCTCACTCACCGCGAGCGCACCGAGCGCGCCAGGACCCAGCGCGAGCTGTCCGAACAGCGCATCCGCGAGGGCGCCCACATCCCGCCGCTGCCCGCCCCCGGTGTCTACGCCCGGCACAACGCCGTCGACATCGCGGGCCTGCTGCCCGACGGCACCCCGTCCGAGCTGACCGTCAGCAAGACGCTGCGCGAGCGCGGCCAGATCCGTGACGTGTCCGCGGAGGCGCTCAACGACCTGCGGGCGCTGGAACAGCGCGCGGAGGAGCGCCTGGAGCGCACGGCGATCGAACCGGCCACGTTCAAGCGGCCCGAGGAGGCGTCGAAGTGAACCCGGTCAACTACCTCTACCTCGCCGCCCTGCTGTTCACGATCGGCGCGACCGGTGTCCTGATCCGGCGCAACGCCATCGTGCTCTTCATGTGCATCGAGCTGATGCTGAACGCCTGCAACCTCGCGTTCGTCACCTTCTCCCGGATGCACGGCAACCTCGACGGCCAGATCATCGCCTTCTTCACGATGGTCGTCGCCGCCGCGGAGGTCGTGGTGGGCCTCGCGATCATCGTGTCGCTGTTCCGCACCCGCCACTCGGCCTCGGTCGACGACGCCAGCCTGATGAAGCTGTAAGGGGTCGGAAGAATCGTGGAGAACCTGATCGCGCTGCTCATCGCGGCGCCCCTGCTCGGAGCGGCCGTCCTCCTGGTCGGCGGCCGGCGGCTCGATGCCGTCGGCCACTGGATCGGCACGCTGCTGTCGACCGCCTCCTTCGTGTTCGGTGTGATCCTCTTCGCCGACCTGCTCGGCAAGAACGCCGAACACCGCACGCTGACCCAGCACCTGTGGACGTGGATCTCGGTCGGCAGCTTCCAGGCGGACGTCACCTTCCGCCTCGACCAGCTGTCGATGACCTTCGTCCTGCTCATCACGGGCGTCGGCTCGCTGATCCACCTGTACTCGGTCGGGTACATGGAGCACGACGAGCGGCGTCGCCGCTTCTTCGGCTACCTGAACCTGTTCCTCGCGGCGATGCTGCTGCTCGTCCTCGCCGACAACTACCTGCTGCTGTACGTCGGCTGGGAGGGCGTCGGCCTCGCCTCGTACCTCCTGATCGGCTTCTGGCAGCACAAGCCCAGTGCCGCCACGGCCGCGAAGAAGGCCTTCCTGGTCAACCGCGTCGGCGACATGGGCCTGTCGATCGCGATCATGCTGATGTTCACCACCTTCGGCAGCTTCGCCTTCGGCCCGGTCCTCAGCCACGCCGGTGACGCCTCCGAGGGCAAGCTCACCGCGATCGGCCTGATGCTGCTGCTCGCCGCCTGCGGCAAGTCCGCCCAGGTGCCGCTGCAGTCCTGGCTCGGCGACGCCATGGAGGGCCCGACCCCGGTCTCGGCCCTGATCCACGCGGCGACGATGGTGACCGCGGGCGTGTACCTCATCGTCCGCTCCGGAGCCGTCTTCAACGCGGCCCCGGACGCCCAGCTCGCCGTCACCGTCGTCGGCGCGGTCACGCTCCTCTTCGGTGCGATCGTCGGTTGCGCGAAGGACGACATCAAGAAGGCGCTGGCCGGCTCGACCATGTCGCAGATCGGCTACATGGTGCTGGCGGCGGGCCTCGGCCCGATCGGCTACGTCTTCGCGATCATGCACCTGGTGACGCACGGCTTCTTCAAGGCCGGTCTGTTCCTCGGCGCCGGCTCGGTCATGCACGGCATGAACGACGAGGTGGACATGCGCCGCTACGGCGGCCTGCGCAAGTACATGCCGATCACCTTCATCACCTTCGGCCTCGGCTACCTCGCCATCATCGGTTTCCCGGGCCTGTCCGGCTTCTTCTCCAAGGACAAGATCATCGAGGCGGCGTTCGCCAAGGGCGGCACCGAAGGGTGGATCCTCGGTGGCGCGGCCCTGCTGGGTGCGGCCATCACTGCCTTCTACATGACGCGCGTGATGCTGATGACCTTCTTCGGAGAGGAGCGTTGGAAGAACCAACCCACTCGTTCCCCGGAGGCACCGAGCGCGGAGCCCGCCGCGGAGCACCGTGGCGAGCACGCCGAGCCCCACCCGCACGAGTCCCCGAAGGTCATGACGATCCCCATGATCGTGCTGGCCGTCGGCTCGGTCTGCGCCGGTGGCTTCTTCAGCATCGGCGACCGCTTCCTGCACTGGCTGGAGCCGGTCACCGGACACAGCGAGGGCAACTCGCCGATCGGCGCGGGGGTGGTCACGGGCGCGACCATGGTGTGCCTGGTCGTCGGCGTCGGCATCGCCTGGGCCCAGTACGGCCGCAAGCCCGTCCCGGCCGTCGCCCCGCGCGGCTCGCTGCTCACCCGCGCGGCCCGCCGCGACCTGCTCCAGGACGACTTCAACCACGTCGTCCTGGTACGCGGCGGCGAGCACCTCACGCGCTCCCTGGTCTACGTCGACCACACCCTGGTCGACGGTGTCGTCAACGGCACGGCGGCCGGCTTCGGCGGCCTGTCCGGGCGGCTGCGCCGGCTCCAGAACGGCTTCGCCCGCTCCTACGCGGTCTCGATGTTCGGCGGTGCGGCCCTCCTGGTCGCCGCGACCCTGCTGATGAGGGCGGTCTGATACCGATGTCCTTTCCTCTGCTGACAGCGACGGCGGCACTCCCGGCCGTGGGCGCCGTCGCCACGGCCGCCGTACCGGCCGCCCGGCGCACCGCCGCCAAATGGCTGGCGCTCGTCGTCTCCCTCGCCACGCTCGCCCTGGCGATCACCGTGCTGGTCCGCTTCGACCCGGACGGTGCCCGCTACCAGCTCACCGAGTCCCGCGCCTGGATCGCGGACTTCGGGGTGCGGTACGAACTGGGCGTCGACGGCATCGCGGTGGCGCTGATCGCGCTGACCGCCCTGCTGATCCCGTTCATCATCCTCGCCGGCTGGCACGACGCCGACCCGCTGGAGACCGGAAGCCGCCGCTGGCGTCCCACCCAGGGCTTCTTCGCGCTGATCCTGGCCGTCGAGGCGATGGTGCTGATCTCCTTCGAGGCCACCGACGTCTTCGTCTTCTACATCTTCTTCGAAGCCATGCTGATTCCGATGTACTTCCTCATCGGCGGCTTCGGGGACCACGCCCACGCACAGGGCGAGGAGGCGGCGTCGACGCAGCGGTCGTACGCGGCGGTGAAGTTCCTGCTGTACAACCTGGTCGGCGGTCTGATCATGCTGGCCGCGGTGATCGGCCTCTACGTGGTCGCCGGGAACTTCAGCCTCCAGGAGATCGCCCAGGCCCGTGCGAACGGCTCGCTGCACATGGCGACGAGCACCGAACGCTGGCTGTTCCTCGGCTTCTTCTTCGCCTTCGCGGTGAAGGCGCCGCTGTGGCCGCTGCACACGTGGCTGCCCAACGCCATGCAGGAGTCCACCGCTCCGGTCGCCGTCCTCATCACCGCGGTCGTCGACAAGGTGGGCACCTTCGCGATGCTCCGCTTCTGCCTCCAGCTGTTCCCGGAGGCCAGCAAGTGGGCGACGCCGGTCATCCTCGTCCTGGCGCTGATCAGCATCGTCTACGGCGCACTGCTCGCCGTCGGCCAGCGGGACATCAAGCGTCTGGTGGCGTACGCCTCGATCTCGCACTTCGGCTTCATCATCATGGGCATCTTCGCGATGACCAGCCAGGGCCAGTCCGGCGCGACCCTCTACATGGTCAACCACGGCATCTCCACGGCCGCGCTGATGCTGGTCGCCGGCTTCCTGATCTCCCGGCGCGGCTCGCGGCTCATCGCCGACTACGGCGGTGTGCAGAAGGTCGCGCCGGTGCTCGCCGGCACCTTCCTGATCGGCGGTCTCGCCACCCTCTCGCTGCCGGGCCTCGCGCCGTTCGTGAGCGAGTTCCTGGTCCTGGTCGGCACGTTCACTCGCTACCCCGCGATCGGCATCATCGCCACCTTCGGCATCGTCCTCGCCGCGCTGTACGTCCTCGTCCTGTACCAGCGGACGATGACGGGTCCGGTGAAGCCCGAAGTGTCGGCGATGCCCGACCTGCGCGTGCGTGAGCTCGTGGTCGTCGCCCCGCTGATCGTGCTGTTGATCTTCCTGGGCGTCTACCCGAAGCCCGTCACGGACATCGTCAACCCGTCGGTCAAGCAGACCATGTCCGACGTACACAAGAGCGACCCCAAGCCCTCGGTGGAGGCGGCCAAGTGAGCACAACAGCCGTCCACAGCCTGTGGACAACCGCGGCCGATCCGATCTCGAAGATCCCGGCACCGAAGATCGAATACGGACAATTGTCGCCGACACTGATCGTCGTCGGTGCCGCGCTGGTCGGGGTGCTCATCGAGGCGTTCGTCCCGCGCAAGTCCCGCTACTACGCGCAGGTGTTCGTGTCGGCAGTGGCCCTGTGTGCCGCGTTCGCCGCGGTCGTCGCCCTCGCGGCCGACGGGTACGGCACCACGAAGGCGCACATCGCTGCCATGGGCGCGATCGCGGTCGACGGGCCGGCCCTCTTCCTGCAGGGCACGATCGTGCTGGCAGGTCTGGTGGGCCTGTTCACGTTCGCCGAGCGGCGCCTGGACCCGGCCGCACACGGCAACCGCGTCGACTCCTTCGCCGCACAGGCCGCCTCCGTGCCGGGCAGCGACAGCGAGCAGGCGGCGGTCAAGGCCGGTTTCACGACCACCGAGGTCTTCCCGCTCCTGCTGTTCGCCGTCGCCGGCATGCTGGTGTTCCCCTCGGCCAACGACCTGCTGACGCTCTTCGTGGCCCTGGAGGTCTTCTCCCTCCCGCTGTACCTGCTGTGCGCGCTGGCCCGCCGCAAGCGGCTGATGTCGCAGGAAGCCGCGGTCAAGTACTTCCTGCTGGGCGCGTTCGCCTCCGCGTTCACGCTGTTCGGCATCGCCCTGCTGTACGGCTACGCGGGCTCGGTGTCGTACGCGCGCATCGCGCAGGTCGTCGACGGCACCGTCACCAACGTCGACCCGGCGCTGGCGAACACCATGGGCAACGACGCACTGCTGCTGATCGGCGCCGCGATGATCGTGATGGGCCTGCTGTTCAAGGTGGCCGCGGTGCCGTTCCATATGTGGACGCCCGACGTCTACCAGGGTGCACCCACCCCGGTGACCGGCTTCATGGCGGCGGCGACGAAGGTAGCGGCGTTCGGGGCGCTGCTGCGGCTGCTGTACGTCGTCCTGCCGGGCATGCGCTGGGACTGGCGGCCCGTGATGTGGGCGGTGGCGATCATCACCATGCTGGGCGGTGCGATCGTCGCGATCACGCAGACCGACATCAAGCGACTGCTGGCGTACTCGTCCATCGCGCACGCCGGATTCATCCTCGCGGGTGTCATCGCCACCTCGAAGGACGGGGTCTCCTCGGTCCTCTTCTACCTGGCCGGGTACTCGTTCGTGACGATCGGCGCTTTCGCGGTGGTCACGCTGGTCCGCGACGCGGGCGGCGAGGCGACCCACCTGTCCAAGTGGGCGGGGCTGGGCCGTCGTTCCCCGCTGGTGGCGGCCGTGTTCGCGGTGTTCCTGCTGGCCTTCGCCGGTATCCCGCTGACCTCCGGTTTCGCCGGGAAGTTCGCCGTGTTCAAGGCGGCGGCGGACGGCGGTGCGGTCCCGCTGGTCGTCATCGGTGTGATCTCCTCGGCGATCGCCGCTTTCTTCTACATCCGCGTGATCGTGCTGATGTTCTTCAGCGAGCCGAGGCCCGAGGGCCCGACCGTGGCCGTGCCGTCACCGATGACGATGATCGCCATCGGCATGGGCGTGGCGGTGACGGTGGTGCTCGGTGTGGCGCCCCAGTACTTCCTGGACCTGGCGAGCCAGGCGGGGGTGTTCGTGCGCTGACGCGACCGAGTACGCAGCGGCCCGGCACCTCTGGGTGCCGGGCCGCCGCGCTGTAGGCGGTGTCCTCGCCGAGCCGCCGGGTGCGCTCCGTCAGCGCCCGGTCACGTACAGGAAAGGGCCGAGCCTGTGGATAACTCCCGGGGCTGTCGGTCCCGCCCCCTATGGTGGAAGCAGCGGTCGAGAGACGACACACGGGGGACCGACGGGGGACAGGACAATGGGTGCGACGGGCGGGATCAGCGAAATGCCACAGGTGACCGAGGGGCCGGGCGCGGCCGACAGCGAGGCGCTGGCCACGCTGCACCGGGTCTTCGGATACGACGCCTTCCGGGGCGAGCAGGGCGCGATCATCGAGCATGTGGTGGCGGGCGGTGATGCCGTCGTCCTGATGCCGACCGGTGGCGGCAAGTCGCTGTGCTACCAGATCCCGGCCCTGGTCAGACCGGGTACGGGCGTGGTGATCTCGCCGCTGATCGCGCTGATGCAGGACCAGGTGGACGCCCTGCGCGCCCTCGGCGTGCGCGCCGGCTTCATCAACTCCACGCAGGACTTCGACGAGCGGCGCATGGTCGAGGCGGAGTTCCAGGCCGGTGAGCTGGACCTGCTGTACCTGGCACCGGAGCGGCTGCGCCTCGAGGGCACGCTCGACCTTCTCTCGCGCGGCAAGATCTCCGTCTTCGCCATCGACGAAGCGCACTGCGTGTCCCAGTGGGGTCACGACTTCCGCCCCGACTACCTCACTCTGTCCCTCCTCGGCGAGCGCTGGCCGGACGTCCCGCGGATCGCCCTCACCGCGACGGCCACGCGCGCCACGCACCAGGAGATCACCGAGCGGCTGAACCTGCCGGCGGCCCGCCACTTCGTCGCCAGCTTCGACCGGCCGAACATCCAGTACCGGATCGTGCCCAAGGCCGACCCCAGGAAGCAGCTGCTCGCCTTCCTCCGGGAGGAGCACGCGGGCGACGCGGGCATCGTCTACTGCCTCTCACGCAACTCGGTCGAGCGGACGGCGGAGTTCCTGACGGCCAACGGCATCGAGGCGGTGCCGTACCACGCGGGCCTCGACGCGGGCACCCGAGCCGCCCACCAGTCCCGCTTCCTGCGCGAGGACGGCCTGGTCGTCGTGGCGACCATCGCCTTCGGCATGGGCATCGACAAGCCGGACGTGCGGTTCGTCGCCCACCTCGACCTGCCCAAGTCGATCGAGGGTTACTACCAGGAGACCGGCCGCGCGGGCCGCGACGGACTGTCGTCCACAGCCTGGATGGCGTACGGCCTGAACGACGTCGTACAGCAGCGCAAGCTGATCCAGTCCGGCGAGGGCGACGAGGCGTTCCGCCGCCGGGCCGCCGCCCATCTCGACGCCATGCTCGCCCTGTGCGAGACGGCCCGGTGCCGCCGCGGCCAGCTGCTCGCCTACTTCGGTCAGGACCCCGACACATCGGGCTGCGGCAACTGCGACACGTGCCTGACACCGCCGGAGACCTGGGACGGCACGATCGCCGCGCAGAAGGTGCTGTCGACGGTGGTACGGCTGCAGCGGGAGCGGGGTCAGAAGTTCGGTGCGTTGCAGATCGTCGACATCCTGCTCGGCAAGCGCACCGGCAAGGTGATCCAGTTCGACCACGACCAGCTGTCCGTCTTCGGAATCGGCCAGGACCTCGCCGAGGGCGAGTGGCGAGGCGTCATCCGCCAGCTGCTGGCCCAGGGACTGCTCGCGGTCGAGGGGGAGTACGGCACCCTGGTGCTCACCGAGACGAGCGGCGCGGTGCTGCGCCGCGAGCGCGAGGTGCCGCTGCGCAAGGAGCCGAAGAAGCCGGCCGGCTCCCGGTCCCGGTCCGGCGGTGCCTCCGGGGGCGACCGCAAGGCCAAGGCCGCCGCGGCCGAGCTGCCCGACGAGCTGATCCCCGCCTTCGAGGCTCTGCGTGCCTGGCGTGCCGAGCAGGCCAGGGAGCAGGGCGTCCCGGCGTACGTCATCTTCCATGACGCCACCCTGCGAGAGATCGTCACCCGGCGTCCCGGCTCGGTGCGCGAGCTGGGCACGGTGGGCGGGGTCGGCGAGAAGAAGCTGGCGACGTACGGGGAGGGCGTGCTCGCGGTGCTGTCCTCCCTCGACGGAGCGAGCCCGGCCGCCGCCGGTTCCGCTCCGGAGGACGACTGGCCCGAGCCGGAGCCCGAGCCGGACGACTGGATATAGCCCGGATACGGCCCCAGCGGGCCAGGGGGCCCTACAGCCCCCGTGCCGCGTAGGCCCTGACGTCGGCGTCCGAGTCGGTCGTGGCCGTGGCGAGGGCCGCGCGGGCCTCCTCGGTGGCCCGGTGCCGGCTCAGGGCCAGGACCGCCGCCTTGCGCACGTCGGCGTTCGGGTCACCGAGAGCCTTGGCGAGTGCGGGGACGGCTGTGTAGGCATCGGCGGCCGACAGCGCGGTGGCGGCACCGGACCGGACCTGCCACGCCGGGTCGGCCAGGGCGGCAACGGCGCGGGCGGCGAGCGGTGCCGGGCTGCCGGTGGTGGCCAGCGCACCCAGGGCGGCACCGCGCACCAGCGGATCGGCGTCCTCGGTGAGCCGGTCCAGGGTGGCGGACCGCAGCTCCTGGTCGGCGGCGGTCAGGGACGACGAACCGACGGCGGCCAGCGCCTTGGCCACGGTGACCCGGACCTCCCGGGAGGGATCGTCCGCGGCACCCGCCAGCGGCCCGACCGCGTCGACGGATACGAGCGCCCGTACGGCCTCGGTGCGCACACCGATGTCGGGGTCGTCCAGCGCCGCCGCGAACAGCACTGCCTCGCCGAGCCGCAGGGCGCGCAGCACATCGAGGGCGGCGGCCCGGACCACGGGGTCGGTCTGGGTGAGCGCACCGGCCAGGGTCGTGCCCAGGGCGGGCTCGGCCGGCAGGGTCTCGACGAGCTCACGCAGTGAGGCCGCCGCGGCGGCGCGGACCTCGGCGTCGGGGTCGGCGAGGGCACCGGCCAGGGCCTGCCCGGTTCCCGGCGGCACGGTCTCGGTGAGCACCGAGACGGCCGTACGGCGGACGGCGGGATCCGCGTCGGTCAAGTAGCGCTCGACGACGTCGAGTTCGGGCTCCGCTTCGGCCAGCTCCAGCAGCTCGAGAAGCCGGGGCGAGGCGGTTGCCGGGGCGACGGCCCGGTCGCCGGCGCCACCGGAAGCACGCGTGGACGCCGGTCCCGCGGCGACCGGAGCCACCTCACGAGGCCCGGCCGTGGCCACGTGCTCGCCACGGACCTCGCCCAGCCGTCGGGAGGGACCGCCGACCGGCGTGAACTCCTCGACCGGAACCAGATAGGGAGCCACGGGGCGGGCCGTGAACTCCATCGCACCAGAGGGGGACTTGTGCAGATCGAGGTGATGGAACCAGGAGGCGTCGTCACGCCGGGGGTGGTCGAGCCGGTCGTGGTAGAGGCCCCAGCGGGACTCGGTGCGGGCCAGGGAGGCACGGGCGGCCATCTCCGCACAGTCGCGGATGAAGGTGACCTCGGCGCACCGCATCAGCTCGTGCGGGGTGCGGGCGCCCATCGCGGCGATGTCGGCGTGCATCCGCTCGAAGGCCTCCAGGGCCAGGGAGAGCCGGGCGCCGGACTTCGGCGGTGCCACGTAGTCGTTGACGAAGCGGCGCAGCTTGTACTCGACCTGGGTCTGCGGCGGGCCGTCCGGGTGGCGCAGCGGACGGTAGATCAGCTCGTGCGCCTCACGCACCTGGTCCGCGGGAAGCTCACCCTGGTACGCCGTGTACTGGGCGGCGTCCGCGCCGGCGAGATCGCCGAAGACGAACGCGCCGATCATGTAGTTGTGCGGGACGCAGGCCAGGTCACCGGCGGCGTACAGGCGGGGGACGGTCGTGCGGGCGTGGTCGTCGACGCGGACGCCGGAGGCGGAGTGGCCGCCGCACAGGCCGATCTCGGAGATGTGCATCTCGACGTCGTGGGTACGGTAGTCGTGCCCGCGTCCGGCGTGGAACGTGCCTCTGGTGGGCCGCTCGGTGGAGTGCAGGATCGACTCCAGGGCGGAGACCGACTCCTCGGGGAGATGGCTGAGCTTGAGGTAGACGGGGCCGCGGTCGCTGGCGACCTCGGCGGCGAACTCGGCCATCATCTGCCCCGACCAGTAGTCCGAGTCGACGAACCGTTCGCCGTGCCGGTTGACCTGGTAGCCGCCGAAAGGGTTGGCGACGTAGGCGCAGGCCGGCCCGTTGTAGTCCTTGATCAACGGGTTGATCTGGAAGCACTCGATGCCGGTCAGCTCGGCGCCCGCGTGGTAGGCCATGGCGTACCCGTCACCGGCGTTGGTGGGGTTCTCGTAGGTGCCGTACAGGTAGCCGGAGGCCGGCAGGCCGAGCCGGCCGCAGGCACCGGTGGCGAGGACGACCGCGCCCGCGCGGACGGTGACGAAGGCGCCGGTCCGGGTGTTGAAGCCGACGGCGCCCACGGCCCGCCCCCCGGCGGTGAGTACCCGTACCGGCATCACCCGGTTCTCGATCCGGATCCGCTCCCGCATCTCGCGCCGCCGCAACTGCCGGTAGAGGACCTTTTTGACGTCCTTTCCCTCTGGCATGGGCAGTACGTACGAGCCGGAGCGATGCACCTGGCGCACCGCGTACTCACCGTGCTCGTCCTTCTCGAACTTGACGCCGTACGACTCCAGTCGCTGCACCATCGCAAAACCGCGGGTGGCGGTCTGACGGACGGTGGACTGGTCGACGATGCCGTCGTTGGCGCGGGTGATCTCGGCGACGTAGTCGTCGGGCTCGGCGCGGCCCGGGACGACCGCGTTGTTGACACCGTCCATGCCCATGGCGAGCGCGCCGGAGTGACGGACGTGGGCCTTCTCCAGCAGCAGGACGTTCGCGCCGCGCTCGGCGGCGGTCAGGGCGGCCATGGTGCCGGCGGTGCCGCCGCCGATGACGAGGACGTCGCAGGTCAGCTCCTCGGCGTCGGTGACGTCGGGAATCTCCGGGGAAACGGGCGCGGGGGTGGTCACCGGGTTGCCTTTCAGGAGCCGAGCGAGGTGAGGATGTCGCGGCGCAGGGCCACGCGGGCGGGTGCGTCGAACGCCGCACGGTCACGGGGGCGCGGTACCTCCCGTACGGCGACCACCCGGCCGGAGCCGAGCAGGGCCACGCGGTCGCCGAGGAAGAGCGCCTCGTCCACGTCGTGCGTGACGAAGACGACGGTCGCCCCCGTGCCGCGCAACACCTCCACCAGCAGGTCCTGCATGCCGGAACGGGTCTGGGCGTCGAGGGCGCCGAAGGGCTCGTCCATGAGGACCGCGCGCGGGCTGTCGGCCAAGGCGCGCGCCAACTGGGCGCGCTGGCGCTGCCCACCGGACACACGGTGCGGCAACTGCCCCGCCTGTTCACTGAGCCCGACGCGTTCGAGCCAGGATTCGGCCCGGGAGCGGCGTTCGGCGCGCGGTACGCCCCTGATGGCGAGCGGCAGTTCGACGTTTCCGCGCAAGGTGCGCCAGGGGAGCAACGCGTCCTCCTGGAAGACCAGGGCGCGGCCCGACGACGGTCCGGTCAGCGGGCTGCCGTCCACTTCGGCGGTGCCGTCCAGCGGAGGCAGCAGCCCGGCGAGGGTGCGCAGCAGTGTGGACTTGCCGCAGCCGGAGGGGCCGACGACGGTGAGGATCTCGCCCGGGGCGACGTCCAGGTCGACGTCGTGCAGCACGGGGGCGTCCGGGTGGCCGAGTACGGCGCCGCGGAGGGTGAGCCGGGTGCCCCGTGCGACCTCCGTCGGGGCATCGACGGGAGCGGTGACGGTCTCAGACGAGGTGCTCATCGCGGGCCTCCTCGGTGTCGTCCTGGCCCTGCTGCTCGGCCTGGCCCTTGTGCTGGGGGTCGCCGTGGGCCGGGCCGCTGACGGCGAGCGGCCGGGGCGCGCGGGTACGTCCGCCGGGGAGGTACGAGGTGCGGGGCAGCCAGCGGGTCAGACGCCGGCCGAGGAGTTCCACGGCCGTGGAGGTGACCCAGCCGAGGAGGCCGATCGTGACCATGCCGACGAAGACGCCGGGGTAGTTCACCACCGTGTAGTCCTGCCAGGTGCGGTAGCCGACGCCGTACTGCCCGGAGATCATCTCGGCGGAGATCACACAGATCCAGGACACACCGATGCCGACCGACAGCCCGCCGAAGATGCCGGGCAGCGCGCCCGGCAGCACCACCGAGCGCAGGATCCGCGGTCGGCTGCCGCCCATGGTGCGCACCGCCTCCTCCCAGACGGGGGTCAGGGCGCGGACCGCGTGCCGGGTGGAGACCAGCACCGGGAAGAAGGCGGCGGTGCAGGTGATGAAGACGATCCCTTGCTCGTTCGAGGGGAAGAGGAGGATCGCCACCGGGACCAGGGCGATCGCCGGGATGGGGCGGATCACTTCGAGTACCGGACCGAGCAGGTCCTCGGCGAGGCGCGAGCGGGCCACGAGCACGCCCGTCGCCACGCCCAGGACGGACGCCAGGGCGAAGCCGCTGAGGATGCGGGTGAGGCTGTCGGTGAGGTCGGTCCAGTAGTCGGCACCGGAAAGCCGGTCGGCGAAGGCGCGGGCCACGTCGGTGACCGTGGGGAACTGCGAGAACCGCAGCCACAGGTCGACGTCCAGGCTGGTCAGCAGCTGCCACAGGCCGATGGCGGCGGCCAGGGACACCGTCCGCAGCGCATACCGGGCCAGGGGCCGGCGGGTCATGAGGCCCGCTCCAGGGCGTCACGGTAGGTGACCGTACGGGCGCCGCTGTGGGCGGCGATGTAGGCCTGCGCGGTCGCCGGGGCGACGAAGGGCAGCAGGCGGTCGCCGTCGGCCACCCAGACCGCCTTGTCCGCGAACCAGAGGGTGCCGGTGGCGGCGTCGGGCACATAGGCGGCGCGGATGCCGTCCTGGTGCCCGGCCACGTAGGCCAGCAGTTCGTCGGCGGACTTGAAAGAGACGGTCCTCTCGCTGCCCTTGGGCCACACCTCGCTCGCGGCCGGTGCGGGCGCGGCGGCGAGCCGCTCGGCGTACGACGCGCCGAGGGCCTTCTTCAGGTACTGGTCGTCGACGAAGCCGTCCACGTCGATGTCGCCGGTCAGCTTGGCCGCCTTCAGCACGGACACGTCCTGCTTCAGCGCGGCGACGAGCTGCGGTTTGACGGCCGGGTCGAAGGTGGCGATGCCGTGGGCGCCGTTGTAGAGGTAGACGACCTCGGCGGGCAGGCCGGTGGCGTCGGCGACCTTCTGGGCCGCGGAGACGGGATGCGCGTCGAGGTAGTCGGTGGCCTCGGCCTGGGCCTTGAGGAACGCCTCCAGGACGGTCGGGTGCTGCTTGGCGAAGCTCTCACCGGCGGTGACGCCGTGGAAGGTGGGCAGGTTCAGCTGGGCTCCGTCGTACAGGGCCTTGGCCTTGCCCTGGTAGGCGAGCAGGCCCGGCCAGGCGACGAACTGCGACAGCGCGTCCACACCGCCCGAGGAGAGCGCCGAAGCGCCCACGGCCGGCTGCTGGTTGAGCTTGGAGATCCCCTTGTCCGGGTCGATGCCGGCGCGTTGCAGGGCCCGTACGAGGGTGCCGTCGGCGGCGGAGCCGATGCTCGTGGAGACCTTCTTGCCCTTGAGGTCCTTCAGGGACGTGAGTTCGGAGTCCGGGGCGGTGACGACGGTGTTGAGGCCACCGCGGAGGTTGTAGCCGGTGACCGACACCAGGTGGGTGGGGTGTCCGAGCTGTCTGCCGCGGGCCGCGTTGAGCAGCAGCGGGAAGTCGCCCATCGAACCGATGTCGATCTTGCCTGCGGTCATCTGCGCGGTGATCGGGGCGCCGGTGGCGTAGTCCTGCCAGTCGACCTTGTACGTGTGGCCGTCGTGCAGCGAGTTGAGCTGCTTCTCGAAGTAGCCGAGGGAGCGCAGCAGCGTTCCCGCGGTGACGGTGTTGATGGTCTTGGACTGGTAGCCGACGGTGACCGTGACCGTGGCGTCGCTGCCCGCCTCCGCGCTGCCGCCGCAGGCGGTCAGGGGAAGCAGGAGTGCGGTGGCGGACAGGGCGGTTGCTGTGCGTTTCATGGTGGTGGGACCTCTCACCGGAGCAGGTAGGGCATGTTGACCGTGACGGCTCCGGTGGGGCAGCGGGCCGCGCACGGGCCGCAGTACCAGCACTCGTCGACGTGCATGTACGCCTTGCCGCTGCTGTCGTCGATGGCGAGGGAGTCCAGCGGGCACATGTCCACGCAGAGGGTGCAGCCGTCGATGCACTTCGACTCGTCGATGGTCACGGGCACGTCGGCCCGCTGGGGCGCCAAGGGCATGGCTGTCTCCAGGAAACGTGCAGGGCAGGGGTGTGTGCGGCGGGTGCGCTACGACCGGTGGAGCAGGCCGCTCATGGTGATGCGGTCCCCGCGGAAGCGGATGAACTCCAGGTCGACGGGGCGGCCGTCGGCGAGGTGGGTGAGGCGTTCCAGCATCAGCACGGCGGAGCCGCGCGGGGCCTGGAGGACGGCGCCGGAGTGGGCGTCCGCGTTCACCGCCTCCAGGGTGATCTCGGCGTGGCCGAGGGGTTGTCCGGTGATGGCTTCCAGGAGGCGGAAGACATCGGTGTTCTCCAGGTCGGCGCCGAGCAGGTCGGTGCCGATGTCGAGCGGGATGTAGGTGAGGTCGAGGGAGAGCGGGAGGCCGTTCAGGCGGCGCAGGCGTTCGATGTAGAGGACGTCGGCGCCGGCCGGGACGCGGAGGCGGTCGGCGACCGGGGCGGGTGCGGGTGCGGGGCCCATGGTGCGGACCTCGTTGGTGACGCGGCCGTGTTCGCGGAGGGTTTCCGCGAGGCCCATCAGACGGTCGAGCCCGTGGGGGTATTTCCGGGCGACGACCACGGTGCCGACGCCCGGCAGCCGGTCCACCAGCCCTTCCGCCCGGAGCAGGTCCAGGGCCTGGCGGACGGTGTTGCGGGAGGCGCGGTAGTCGGTGGCGAGTGTCGACTCGTGGGGCAGGGTGCCGTCCTGGAACGCGCCGGTGAGGAGCTGGCGGCGCAGCAGGTCGGCTAGTTGCCGGGCCCGGTCCGCTCGCAGCCGACGACGCGCGCGGTGGGCGGCGACGGTGGTCGCGGCGCCCTGACCGGCGTGGTCGCGGGGGCGGTCGGTGGGTGGCATGGCTGGAACCATACCGAGGTGGTAGGGAAAGAGGTGTTGCTGGATTGTTGCGCCAGGTGACGGCGTGTAGAAGACGTCTCTGAGCTGCGGTTTTGCGGGTGGCTGGGTGAGATCTGCCACCCGGTCGGGTGCTCGGTCACATCAGGACAGTGCTGTCAGACCGGGCGCGAACGTGATCAGCAGCGGCAGCAGCGGTATCAGCGCGGCCACGGTCGTCGTCAGGGCCCGGTGCCGGCGCAGTAGCCGTGGCGGCGGCTCCAGCAGGCGGTCCACGCGTTCGCCGAGGAGGCGGCGGCTGGAGGCGCAGGAGAGGACACCCCGGTGCTGGTTCAGCTCGATCAGCGCGAGAGCGGTGGTGAGGTGCCCGCAGCGGCGGGACGCCGTGTCGTCGGCGGCCAGCTCGACCAGGCGGTGCGTCTGGTCGCAGAAGTGGGCGAAGAGCGGGACGCGCGGGAAGCCGGTGGCGAGCGCGGTGGACAGGTGCAGGAGCCAGTCGTGGTGCGCACGCGCGTGCCCGCGTTCGTGGGTGAGGACGGCGTCCAGTTGGTGGCCGGTGAGGCGGTGCAGCGCCCCGGTGGTGACGACCAGTTGCGGCGGGTGCCCCGGCATCCACCAGGCGTCCGGGTACTCGTCCTCCAGCACCAGCATCGGGCCGCGCGCCGCCGGCAGGCCGGCCGGCAGATCGGGGGCGCGCTCGCGCAGCTGCGCCCGGGCCTGGCCGCGGCTGCGGCGGGCCTCGACGAGTTCCCGGCCCAGCATCGCCGTCGTCCAGGCGGCCCCGCAGGCCAGGAGTACGGTGAGCGCGGTGGCCCACACCGGCGTGGCGGAGAGGTCGTACGCGGCGGTGACGGCGGGCGGCGCGGGCGCGAACACGCGGTCGCGGACGGTGTGGAAGACGGCCGCCGCGCCCAGGACCAGTGCGGTCAGGCAGCACAGCAGGACGGTGGCGACCAGGCACTGCCAGACCCACAACGCGACCACCGGATCCCGTTCGGGCCAGGCCGCCCGGGTCAGCGCGCGCGGTGCCGGTACGGCGGCCGTCAGGGCGACGACGCTCAGCAGGAGCAGGCAGACGGTCATGCCGGGGCTCCGGTTCCTGGTCGGAGAGTTGTGCGGGTGTCGGGTGGTGCGGGGGCGGCGCGCCGGGCGGTGCGTCGCGTGGTGCGTGTCCCGCCAGTATGACGGTGAGGGGCCGTGGGAGTCAGGTCTCGGCGGCGATCCGTCCGCCGGTCTTCGCGTCCGGCGTGCCGCGACCGCCGGAGCGGGAGCCTTCCGTGTCGCGCTCCCGCAACGCTCGCCGCACCGCCTCCAGCAGGTCTTCCGCGTCGAATCCCACAGACCGTGCCTGGGCCGCGAAGTCCTTGGCGGCCTGGTCGAGTTCCGTCACTTCGCGGCGGTGGGCACCCGGGGGGGGGGGGGGGGGGGGGGGGGGGGGGGGCGGCCCGGCGCCGCCGCGCGGGCGGGGGGGGGCCGCCCCGCGGGCCGGGCCCCCCGCCCCCGGCGGCGGGCCCGCCCCCCCCCCCCCCCCCCCCCCCGCCCCGCCGCC
>NZ_JBIUBE010000016.1:144366-209922 GCF_044593395.1 Streptomyces sp. NPDC052301
GGACTCGTCGATGCGCACGAGGGACAGGTAGCGGGGCATGGTGACTCCTTCGGTCGGTCCGGTCGGGGGGGGGGGGGGGGGGGGCGGGCCGCGCCCCCCCCCCCCCCCCCCCCCCCCCCCCCCCGGGGGATCAGGGACGCCGTCTCCGGTTCGCGGTAGGCGCGGGCGACGGTGCCTGCCGCCAGGCCGAGGTCGGCGGCCGGTGGTCGTACCCTCGGCAGCCGTTCGCCCTCCGCCAGCCGTCCGCTGGTGATCAGGGCGGCCAGCTGGGCACGGATCCGTTCGTAGGGCGGCACGGGGCTGGTCGTGTCGACCCGGAGGGCTGTCCGCTCACCGGCGGTCACCCCTGAGAAGTCCGCGCGTCCGCGGCGAGTGCGCCGACGAGCAGGCCGGTCCAGCGGGCGTAGCGGTCCAGCGGCGCGCGGGAGGGGGGAACCGTCGTACCCGCCGGATCCGGTGGGGGCAGTTCGGTCTCGGTCATGACAAACCCCGTGAGACGCGTGCTTGGACTCGCCGCCTGTATCAAGCGGCGAGTCCAAGATGATCGTCCCGCGAGCCTTGTGCCGACTCCTTGCTACAAGTCGCCGGTCAGCCCGACACGACGCGTCCGCTGACCTCGCCCAGCCCGACACGGCCGCCGTTCGCACCGGGCGCCCACGCCGACAGCGTCACCACGTCCCCGTCCTCGAGGAACGCGCGCTTGCCGTCCGGGAGCTCGAGAGGGTCGCGGCCGTTCCAGGTCAGCTCCAGCAGGGAGCCCCGCTGGCGTTCCTCAGGGCCGCTGACCGTGCCCGACCCGTAGAGGTCGCCGGTGCGCAGGGACGCGCCGTTCACCGTCATGTGGGCGAGCTGCTGGGCGGCGGTCCAGTACATCGTCGAGAACGGCGGCTCGGAGACCACATGGCCGTTGATCGCGACGGAGATCCGCAGGTCGTAGCCGCCGGGCTCGATCCCGGGCGCCGCGTCGTCCAGGTAGGGCAGCAGGGGGTGGGTGCGCTCCGGTGGCGCCACGCGCGCGTGCTCGAGCGCTTCCAGCGGGGTGATCCACGCCGACACGGAGGTCGCGAACGACTTGCCGAGGAAGGGGCCGAGAGGCACGTACTCCCAGGCCTGCACGTCCCGCGCGGACCAGTCGTTGAGCAGGCAGAGTCCGAAGACGTGGTCGCGGAAGTCGGCGAGCGCGACCGGGCTGCCCTGTGCGGACGGCACGCCCACGACGAAGCCGACCTCCGCCTCGATGTCCAGCCGGATCGACGGGCCGAAGACGGGGGCCGGGTCGCCGGGGCCCTTGCGCTGCCCGGACGGCCGTACGACGTCCGTGCCCGAGACGACGACCGTGCCGGAGCGGCCGTGGTAACCGATCGGCAGGTGTTTCCAGTTGGGCGTGAGGGAGTCCTCCGCGTCCGGGCGGAAGATCCGGCCGACGTTCCGGGCGTGGTTCTCCGAGGCGTAGAAGTCGACGTAGTCCGCCACTTCGAAAGGCAGGTGCAGGGTCACCTCGGACAGGGGGTGGAACAGCGGCTCGACCGCCTCGCGGTGCGTGGGATCCGTGACCCACGACGTGACGGCGCGCCGCACCTCGGACCAGGTCGCGCGGCCGGCCGCCAGCAGCGGGTTGAGGGTGGGGCGGGCGAGCAGCGCGTGGTACGGCGAGCCGAGCGCGGCGGCGGTGGCGCCCGCGTCGAGGACCTGGTCTCCGAGCCGGACGCCGACCCTCCGCTCCGTGCTGCCGGACGGCGAGAACACGCCATAGGGAAGGTTGTGCGGGCCGAAGGGGTCGCCCTCGGGGACGTCGAAGGGGGGCATGGGGTACTGCCTCACTCTCATCCGGGCCATGCATGGCGCTGTGTTCCATGTGGTCGGGCCACACGTTACGGCCGGGACGCGTGTCTTGGGCAGTGTCCCCGCGGGGTTGCCGTGCGGTGTCTAAAGAGTTCGCAATGTCCGAATAAGCCTTGTCGGAGGGGGCAATTCCGGCTTAGCGTCCTTTGGGACGCGGACGGGGTGGGTCCGTACCGTTTGGGGGGACACGTGGGGGGACCCGTGGCCGGAAACGCCGTCGGTGTGCCGTTCGAGGCGGACCGTGACGTACCAGGAATGATCGTCAAGTTCGGCGACTATCCGCTGCACCACGGCGGTGTCGGCGCGATCCGCAGCCTGGGCCGCCTGGGCGTGCCCATGTACGCCATCACGGAGGACGCGTACACGCCCGCGGCTTCCTCGCGCTATCTGAAGAAGGCCTTCGTGTGGCCGACGACCGGCGCGGAGGACCCGGGCCACCTGGTCGAGGGACTGCTGCGCATCGGCCGCCGTATCGGCCGCCCGACCGTCCTCATCCCGACGGACGAGGAGGCCGCCGTCCTGATCGCCGAGCACCAGGACGCGCTGGCCGGATCCTTCCTCTTCCCGCGCGTGGACCCGGTCCTGCCCCGCCGCCTCGCCAGCAAACAGGGGCTGCACGAGCTGTGCGCGGAGCACGGCGTCGCGAGCCCCGCGGCGGCGTTCCCGCAGTCGTACGACGAGATCGTCGCCTTCGCCGACACGGCCCGTTTCCCGGTGGTGGCCAAGAACCGCGAGGCGTTCGTCCGGCGCAGACATCCCGCCGTGAACGGCACCACCAGGATCGC
Source organism: Streptomyces sp. NPDC052301 (assembly GCF_044593395.1). Classification (NCBI taxonomy): domain Bacteria; kingdom Bacillati; phylum Actinomycetota; class Actinomycetes; order Kitasatosporales; family Streptomycetaceae; genus Streptomyces; species Streptomyces sp. NPDC052301. The sequence goes on from NZ_JBIUBE010000016.1 coordinate 146,994, forward strand.
CACCCGCGAGGGCCTGCTCACCCTCGCCCGCGACTGGGGCGAGGAACCGGGCGTCATCCTCCAGGAGTACCTGCCGCGCGAGGAGGCCGAGGACTGGATCGTGCACGCCTGCTTCGACGCCGACTCCGGCCCGCTCGCGCTGTTCACCGGCGTCAAGGTGCGCTCCTGGCCGCCGCACGCGGGCATGACGGCGAACGCGTACGTCGTCGACAACCCGGAACTCGCCGACCTCGCCGTCCGTTTCATCAAACAGATCGGCTTCAGCGGCATCATCGACCTCGACCTGCGCTTCGACCGGCGCGACGGACAGTACAAGCTCCTCGACTTCAACCCGCGCATGGGCGCCCAGTTCCGGCTCTTCGAGAACGAGTCGGGGGTGGACGTCGTCCGCGCCATGCACCTGAACCTGACCGGCCGCGCCGTACCGGAGGGGGAACAGCGCGCCGGCCACCGTTACATCGTGGAGAACATCGACCTCCCCGCCCTCCTCGCCTACCGCCGCAGCGGCTACACGACGCCGCACGCGCCACCGAAGGCGAGCGGGACGGAGCTGGCCTGGCTCGCGGGCGACGACCCGCTGCCGTTCCTCACGATGCTCGCCCGCTTCGTGCGCCCGGGCGCGAAGCACCTCTATCAGCTGTGGCGGACCAACCGCCGCGGCGGCAGCACCTCCACGAAGTAGGCAAGGCCACGCAGAGTGGCGCACCGTGTCCTGGGGAGGGACTTCGTGATTCGACCGGTTGCAGTCATCGGGGCCGGGCCGTTCGGCCTGTCCACCGCCGCCCATCTGCGGGCGCGCGGCATCCCCGTCCGCGTCTTCGGTGACCCCATGGTCAGCTGGCGCGACCACATGCCCATGGGCATGCTCCTGAAGTCGACGCCCGTCGCCTCGAACCTCGACTGCCCGCAGTCCGGCCACACCCTCGCCGACTACTGCGACGCGGCCGGGATCCGTCGCCTGGTCACCGACGAGGACATCATCCCGGTGGAGACCTTCATCGGCTACGGCGAGTGGTTCCAGCAGAAACTGCTCCCCGACCTGGAGCGGGTCCGGGTCGTCTCCGTCGACCGCGACAAGAGCGGCGGCTTCGAACTCAAACTGGACTCCGGGGAACTGTTCACCGCGCGCGCGGTCGTCGTCGCCACCGGCCTGTCGGGACTGGCCCACCTCCCGGCGGAGCTGGCGGGCGCGGCGGCCGGTGGACCGGCCCCGGCCGGCCCGGTGTCGCACAGCTCCCAGCACCACGACCTGAGCCGCTTCGCCGGCAAGGAGCTGATCGTGATCGGCGCGGGCCAGTCCGCGCTGGAGACGGCGGCGCTCGCCGCCGAGGCGGGTGCACGCGTGCGCGTGGTCGCGCGCGGGCGCGGCCGGGTCGCCTTCGGCGCACCGCCCTGGGACCAGCCGAAGCTGCGTCCGGAGTCCCCGTTCGGCCGCGCATGGTCGCTGTGGGCGCTCAGCTACTACCCGCACCCCTACCGCTACCTGCCCGAGCCGACCCGCCACTACCTGGTCCGCCGGGTCCTCGGCCCGCTCGGCGCATGGTGGCTGCGCGAGCGGTTCCAGAGCAGCGTGCAGGTCGACGACGTCGCCCGCGTCGTGGGCGCCGAGGCGCCGGACGGCAGCCCCGTCCTCACCGTCCGCACGCACGGCGGCCGCAGCGAGCGGCTCACCGCCGACCACGTCATCGCCGCCACCGGCTACCGCGTCGACATCGCGGCGATGGACTTCCTCGGCCACGAACTGCGCACCCGCCTCGAGGTGAGCCGCGGCGCCCCGAAGCTCGGCCCCGGTTACGTCTCCTCCGTCCCCGGCCTGTACTTCACCGGCCTCCCGGCGGCGTCGTCGTACGGCCCGGTGATGCGCTTCGTCTGCGGCACGGAATTCGCCTCCCCGCGCCTGGCGAAACACCTGGCGGCGGCCCACGGCTGACGACGGTCGGAACCGTCCGGGGAAGACCGGAACGACGGTCGCAGCGCGCGCGTGCACGCCCGTACGGCGGCCCTGCACGCCGCGCTGCAGCCGGCCGGCCGCCACGGCGAGGAGCGTCCGCGCGCTCCGACTCCCCCATCAGGGAGCAGCCGGGCACCACTTGGGGCCGGGCAGCACACAAGTACGCGCGATCACAGGTGAGTCGGCCAGGCAGCGTGTCCGTATTCTCTGATCATGGCACCCACCCCCGCGTACGCACTGATCGCCACCGACCTGGACGGGACGCTGCTGCGCCGCGACGACACCGTCTCCGAACGGTCCCTCGCGGCGCTCGCGCGGGTGGCGCGGGCCGGTGCACGCCACCTGGTGGTGACGGGCCGCCCGGCCCCGCGGGTACGACCCCTGCTGGCCGGCCTCGGCTGCCGGGGGCTCGCGGTGTGCGGGCAGGGCGCACAGGTCTACGACGCCGCGACCGACCGTCTGCTCTGGTCGGTGCGGCTGGACCGGGAGCTGGCCGAGACCGCGCTCGGCAAGATCGAGGCCGAGGTGGGGCAGGTCTACGCGGCCGTCGACCAGGACGGCGTGGACGGGCTGACGCTCATCGAGCCCGGGTACCGGATGCCGCACCCGACCCTGCCGGCGGTGCGGGTCGGGCGGCGCGACGACCTGTGGCGCGCGCCCATCAGCAAGGTGCTGCTGCGCCACGCCACGCTGTCCGACGACGCACTGGCGACCCTCGCGCGCGCGGTGGTGGGATCGCTGGCGACGGTCACCATGTCGGGGCCGGGAACCGTGGAACTCCAGCCGTGCGGGGTGACCAAGGCGACCGGGCTGGCGCTGGCCGCCGAGCGGCTGGGCATCGCTCCCGGTCGGGCGCTGGCCTTCGGCGACATGCCCAACGACATCCCGATGTTCGACTGGGCCGGACACGGGGTCGCCATGGCCAACGCCCACCCCGAACTCAAGGCGGTGGCCGACGAGGTCACCTCGTCGAACGAGGACGACGGCATCGCCGTCGTCCTCGAAAGACTGTTCCCGACCGACTGACCGGGATATCAGTAGGAGCCTGTGGCCATCGCCCGGCGGCACCGGTTCGGACGGCGCCGCCGCCGGTCAGTAGGCGCCGAACACGTTGTCGATCGACCCGTACCGGGCGGCCGCGTAGTTGCAGGCGGCGGTGATGTTCGCGACCGGGTCGTAGATGTTGAACGACGTTCCGGCCACGTGGTACGCGTTGAACGTCGGGTCGATGACCTGGAGCAGACCCTTGGACGGGATGCCCTTGGCGGCGTTGGAGTCCCAGAGGTTGATGGCGTTCGGGTTGCCCGAGGACTCCCGGATGATGTTGCGGTAGATGCCGTTGTAGGAGCCCGGGATGCCCTTCTCCGCCATGATCGCGAGGGACTCGCGGATCCAGCCGTCCAGGTTGTTCGGGTACCCGGCCGGGGTGGTGGAGACCGTCGTGGCGGCCGGGGTGGCGGCGGAGGCGCTGGTCGCACCGATGAGCGGCAGGGCGAGGACGGCGGCACCGGTGCCGGCGACGACGAGGGTGCGGGTGAAGCGGTTGTGCCAGGCACGGCGGTGCTGAGCGGCAGCAGGCATGGGGAAGTTCCTCTCCGTCGCCTGCGAGGTGAGCTGTCGGGTTCGGGCGGGGAGGTGCCCGGCCGTGCCTTCCGGGAAGGCACGGCTTCACCCCTAGCCGTTCCGGCGCGACGTGTGCCGTCCGGTCCGGCGCTTACCTGGGTCCCCCGCTCCTGCCGTAGGAATGAGTTCGTGGATGGGTATGCGGGCGGCGGCAGGATTCGGCGTTCCGCCCGACGGCCCGGAACGTATGCGAGAGCACATGTCCGGAACAAGTCGCGGATCCACACAACGCCCCATTTGACCTTGGTCTGTGCCGTATGGGGTACTTGATCCTTTGCGTTTGCCAAGCCTCAACTCGCCGACCGGGCAAGGAGGGAGGGGTCGCGGTGCGGGGTCGGGGGCGCCGGCGGAAGCACGTGACCCAACTCACGGAATAACGAAATGCGTCAAATCGGACATGGTGGATTCGGGCGATTTGCGCTCGGTTCGGGCGGCGGTGGAACCCATGACGAGGTGCCCGTCGTTGTCCTGGCGGGGTGCCCGTCGTCATGTCTGTCGTCGCGGCGGCCGTCATGGCGGTGGTCTCGGCCGTGCGGAGGGTGGCGTGCGCGTTACTCCGCTCGCCTCCCCGGTACGCGACAAAGCGGATGGGGTGGGGTTAAGTCGATAAATGTCCGTTCTTACCATCCGATCGCAAACATAACGGTCATGATCCGATACCGCCCAGGCTGGACCGGTGGGCGCTATCGGTGATCGAAACAGGACCGGATACGCTGACTTGAGTGAGGGCAGCGACCTATCGACAAACCGCGTAATCGCCAGCAGACACCAGCAGACAGGAGACCCCTCGTGACCGTCGTCGGGCCGTTCGGGCTGAGCGTGCGGGACCAGGCTCTGGAAGCCGATGTCCAGGCCGGATTGGCGGCTGTCGAGGAAGGCTTGCTCGAGGCCACCAAGAGCGAGGTCCCGTTCATCACGGAGGCCGCGCAGCACCTCGTACGGGCCGGCGGGAAGCGGTTCCGGCCGCTGCTCGTGATGCTCGCGGCGCAGTTCGGCGACCCCTACGCGCCGGGCGTCGTCCCGTCGGCCGTGGTCGTGGAGCTGACCCACCTCGCCACGCTGTACCACGACGACGTCATGGACGAGGCTGCCGTGCGGCGCGGCGTGGACAGCGCCAACACCCGCTGGGGCAACTCCGTCGCGGTCCTCACCGGTGACTTCCTCTTCGCCCGCGCCTCCCAGATCCTCGCCGACCTCGGCCCCGAGGCGGTCCGGGTGCAGGCCCTCGCGTTCGAGCGGCTGGTCACCGGCCAGATCCTGGAGACCGCGGGTCCCTCGGACGGCCGTGACCCGGTCGAGCACTACCTGGACGTGCTCGGTGGCAAGACGGGTTCGCTGGTGGCGGTGTCGTGCCGGTTCGGCGCGATGATGTCCGGCGCCGACGAGACGGTCGTCGACGTGCTCACCCAGTACGGTGAGCGGCTCGGGGTCGCCTTCCAGCTCGCCGACGACGTCCTGGACATCGCCTCCGACTCCCACGAGTCCGGCAAGACCCCGGGCACCGACCTGCGCGAGGGCATCCCGACCCTGCCCGTGCTCCGGCTGCGCGAGCGGGCGGCCCGGCTGGGGCTGCCCGAGGACATCGAGCTGTGCGAGCTGCTGGACTCCGACCTCAGCGACGACGCCCGGCACGCCCGGGCGCTGGCGGCGTTGCGCGACCACCCCGCGCTGGAGCAGGCCCGCCGGGACACCGTCCGGTACGCGGAGGAGGCGCGGGCCGTGCTGGCCCCGCTGCGGGAGTGCGACGCCAAGGCGGCGCTGCTGGAGCTGTGCGACGCGGTGGTGCACCGCGCCGGCTGACCACCGGAACCGGCAGGACGGGGCATCGTCCCGCCCGACCCCTACGGGTCGGGGGAGTCGCCGCCCCTACGTGTCATACCGCAGTCGTACACGGAGTTGGCTCCGAGGTCTGACGCTTCCTCATGGCCGATTTGGTGAGATGGAAACCACGGAAATCACCACTCCTCACCGATTCGGGTGAGAATGGCGGCTCAGGTGGACCAGCGTGAGGACAGCCGCCGCCGACGACGGAGGTAAGGCACACATGGCACCGTACGAATCCGACGACACAGCGGGCGTCGCGCGGGACGAGGACCTGCGCTCCGGCCGGCGCAAGGCCGCCCGGTACGCCGTCCCCGTCGCGGTGGTGGGGGTTGCGGCGGTCACGATCGGGCTGGTCCCGGCGCTCGCCGACTCGGGTGACCCCGACCTGCCCAGGATCACCGCGCAGCAGCTCATCAACAAGATCGCCAAGTCGGACGTGCAGCAGCTGTCCGGCACGGTGAAGATCAGCACCGACCTCGGCCTGCCCGACCTCGGCGGCCTGGAGAGCGGTCTGGTCTCCGGAGCGGCCAAGGGATCCGGCGACGGCTCCTCCGCCGACCCGCAGGCCAAGCTCACCGAGCTGGTCTCCGGTATGCACACCCTGCGCGTGGCCGCCGACGGCCCGGAGAAGCAGAAGCTGTCGCTGCTGGAGCAGGGTTCCGAGTACAGCGTCATCCATGACGGCAAGGACGTCTGGGGCTACGACAGCAAGAGCAACGAGGTCCACCACAGCACGGCGGCCGACTCCGGCAAGGACCACAGGGCCGAGCCCCCGGCCACGCCCAAGGACTTCGCCGACGAGGCGCTGAAGTCGGTGGACGACACCACGTCCGTCACCGTCGACGGCACCGAGCAGGTCGCCGGGCGCGACGCCTACAAGCTGCTCGTCAAGCCCCGGCAGTCCGGCACCACGGTCGGCGCGATCAGCATCGCCGTGGACGCGAAGACGGGCATGCCGCTGAAGTTCACCCTGACCCCGAAGAGCGGCGGCGCCGCCGTGGTCGACGCGGGCTTCACCCAGGTCTCCTTCGCCAAGCCGGATGCCTCCGCCTTCCGCTTCACCCCGCCCAAGGGTGCGAAGGTCACCGAGGACGAGCGGCAGCCCAAGGAGCGCAGGCACGCGCCCGCGTCCGGCGGGGACTTCGCCGAGGGCCTGGGCGGGGGCACCGTCCTCGGCAAGGGCTGGACGTCCGTCGCCACCTTCGACACCGGCGCCAAGGGCGGCATGCCCAGCGGCTCCAAGGCCGGTGACCTGGGTGGATTCCTCGGCTCGCTCGGTGACCACGTCTCCGGGAAGTTCGGCAAGGGCACGGTCTTCTCCACCCGCCTGGTCAACGCCCTGATGACCGACGACGGCAAGGTCTACGTCGGCGCGGTCACCAAGGACGCCCTGGTGAAGGCGGCGAACACGGCCAAGTAGGCCCTTTCGGGCACGACCGGACGCGCCCCTTCCGGGACGCGAGGACACGAGGGGGGAGCCGATGGCCGGACCGTCCGCCACGGAGCGGGACCCGGGCCGGGCGCGGGACGGCGTCATCGCCACGCGCGGCCTCACCAAGCGCTACCGGGGCGGACACCTCGCCGTGGACGGTCTCGACCTGACCGTCCCGGCGGGCAGCGTCTTCGGCTTCCTCGGTCCGAACGGCTCCGGCAAGACCACCACCATCCGCATGCTGATGGGCCTGATCGAGCCGACCGCGGGCACGGCCCACGTGCTGGGCCGGCCCATGCCCCGGTCGGCCCGCGCGGTCCTCCCGCAGGTCGGTGCGCTCATCGAGGGCCCCGCCCTGTACGGCTTCCTCTCCGGCCGGGACAACCTGCTGCGCTACGACGCCGCCGACCCGACCGCCGACCCCCGCACCCGGCGTGCCCGGGTCGCCGCCGCACTGGACCGGGTGGGCCTCGCGGCCGCCGCCGGCAAGAAGGCGAGGGCGTACTCGCTCGGCATGAAGCAACGCCTGGGCCTGGCCGCCGCGCTGCTCCAGCCGCGCAGACTGCTGGTCCTGGACGAGCCGACCAACGGTCTCGACCCGCAGGGCATGCGGGAGATCCGTACCCTGATCCGGGAACTGGCCGCCGACGGCACCACCGTCTTCCTCTCCTCGCACCTCCTCGACGAGATCGAGCAGGTGTGCACCCATGCGGCGGTCATGGCCCAGGGCCGGCTCGTCGTCCAGGGCGCGGTGGCCGACCTCGCGGCCGGGGCGCGCGGCCGGCTGGTGGTGACCACCCCGGACACGGCGGAGGCGGCCGGGGTGCTCAAGGAGCAGGGCATCGGGGACGTCACCGCCGACGGCGACCGCGTCACCGGCGAACCGCCCGCGCGGGACCTCGCCGAGGTGAACGCGGCCCTGGTCGCGGCAGGCGTACGCGTGCGGGGTTTCACGCTCGAACGGGCCTCCTTGGAGGACGCGTTCGTGGCACTGACGGGGGAGGGCTTCGATGTCGCGGGCTGAGACGCTCCAGGCACCGCCCGCACCGCGTGCCGGCCGCCCGAGCCCCCTGTGGACCTTCGGACTGCTGCGCAGCGAGCTGGTCACCACCGTCCGCCGCTGGCGCACGCTCGCCCTCCTCGGGGTGCTGGCCGCGGTGCCGGTGCTGATCGGGATCGCGGTGAAGATCCAGACACGGGGCGGCGGGACGGCGGACCACAGCGGACAGGGCCCCGCGTTCATCTCGCAGATCACCAACAACGGCCTGTTCCTCGTGTTCACGGCGCTGGCGGCGACGCTGCCGTTCTTCCTGCCGATGGCCGTCGGCGTCGTCGCGGGCGACGCGATCGCGGGCGAGGCGGGCGCCGGCACCCTGCGCTATCTGCTGGTCGCACCGGCCGGCCGCACCCGGCTGCTGCTCACCAAGTACGCGACCGTGCTGGCCTTCTGTCTGCTGGCCACCCTGGTCGTCGCGGTGTCGGCGCTGATCGTCGGCGCGCTGCTCTTCCCGCTCGGCGATGTGATGACGATCTCCGGCACCCGGATCGGTTTCACCGACGGACTCGGCAGAGCCCTGCTGATCGCCCTGGCCGTGGCCGCCTCACTGGTCGGCGTGGCGGCCCTCGGCCTGTTCGTGTCGACCCTCACCAACAGCGGCATAGCGGCGATGGCGACCACCGTCGGCCTGGTCATCACGGTCCAGATCCTCGACCAGATACCCCAGCTGCACGCGCTGCAGCCGTACCTCTTCTCGCACTACTGGCTGTCCTTCGCCGACCTGATGCGCGACCCGGTCTACTGGGACGACCTGATGAAGAACGTCGGACTCCAGGCGCTGTACGCGGCGGTGTTCGGCTCGGCGGCCTGGGCGCGGTTCACGGCGAAGGACATCAGCGCGTAGGCCCTAGGGCCTAATCTGACGATTCGCGCCTGCCACGCGCATCGTCAGACAGGCCCTAGCGGGCAGCGGTCTCGTACGGGAAGCGTGCGAGGGACGCATCCTGGGCGAAGAACGTCTTCGCGCGCGTGAGCGCGTCGGTGTCCTTCAGTACGTCCCCGGGTGCGCTGCCGTTGCCCAGCAGGACCCCGCCGAAGCGCATCCTCATGTAGGCGGCCGAGTTGTTGAGCGTGCCGACGTACGGGTCGGCGACCGACGGCTCGTCGTCCGCCAGCGCGGCGATGCCCCACAGGGTGCGGCCGGCCAGGGTCTCCCGGAAGCCGAGCCCGGGGGTGCGCAGCCAGCCGGACCAGTGGTCCAGGTAGCGCTTGGTCTGGCCGGACACGGAGTACCAGTACAGCGGGGAGGCGATCACGATGTCCGTGGCCGCGAGCGTGGCGTCCAGCAGCAGGCCGGGGGTGGTGTCCGAGGACGGCCGGGCGTGGTCGCTGTCGTGCCGCTGGTCCGTGAAGTCGGGCAGCGGGTGCTCGGCGAGGCGGATCCAGTGCTGTTCGACATCGCCGGGCAGCTGCTCGGCGGCCCTGCGGGCCAGCAGTTCGGTGTTGCCGTCCGGACGGGAGCTGCCCAGGACGAAGAGGAAGCGGCGGCTCATGGGTCCCCCAAGGTGGCGATGTCGTACCGCGAATAAAGGCATGTGCATCTTATGCATACGCAAGCAATTTTGGCCAGGGTGCGGCTGGTGCGAGGCTGTGACGTCACGGTGACGCACAGAGCGGGACGAGCCGACAGACTGGTTGGCAGGACGCGTACGACCGGATCGCGACGCCGGGGAGTGAGGAAACAGCGATGTCTCGACTCAGCTTCGAGAAGAAGCGGGTGCAGCAGCCCGCGGCGCATCCGGCGACGGTCGCCGTCAGGGTGTTCGGCGCGGGAGGCGCGTCGGTGGGCGGGGCGTCGGTCGTGGCGGCTCCCGGAGAGGAGATCCAGCAGGCCGTGCTGAACCACCTGCAGCGCCTGGCCATCAGCCTCGGTGCCCCCATACGGGCCACCATCCGCGACGACCGCGCGGGCTGCGTCGTACCGCTGGAGGTCTGCGCGGACGGCTCCAGCCGGGTGACGGGCGAGGCGGTACGGGTGCCTCGGCGCGAGGAGCCCGTGTCCTCCACGGCGGTGCAGGCGCCGACGGGGCAGTTCGGGCCCGCACCGGTCATGGAGGTACCCGCGCCCGCGCCCTTGCCTGCGCCTGCCGCGGAGGCGTGCGGGCCCGTCGCCCACGCGCGCGTGCCCGCGCCCGTCACCGAAGCGGCGGCGCCCGCCCCCGAGCCCGTCATGGACGCGCCCGTCCCCGCCTCCACCTCCACCCCCACCCCGCCGCGAGGCTTCGACGCCGTGGCCGAGGAGGTGCTCGGGGACGAACCCGTGACCGAGACCGCGGAGGGGGCCGAGTTGCTCACCGGGCCGCTGACACGCATCAACGAGGACGTGCGGGCGGGCCGGATCGAGGCGGCGGCCGAACTCGCCGACCGTACGGTCACCGAGGCGTCCGCCGTGCTGGGCCCCGACCACGCCGAGGTGCTGCACCTGCGGGAACTGACCGCCTACATCGCCTACTTGGCGGGCGACCCGGTGCGCGCCTGCAGGCTGTCCCTGGATCTCGCCGCACTGCGCCGGCAGGCCCGGGACACGGAGGCCGCCTACGGCAACGTGCAGAGCGCGGCGACCGCCTGGCGCGCGGTGCGCGACCCGGAGGAGGGCCTGCGGCTGGGCCGCGACCTGATCGACCTGTGGACGGGCCTCAGCGCCGAGCCGGGCCCCGCCGCCGAGGAGACGCGGCCCCTGGAGTCGGCCCGCGCCCGCATGGTCCGCCTGGCCGACAGGGCGGCCCGCGCCGCACAGTCCTGAACACTGCGAGCGGGCGCCGGACATGACCGGCGCCCGCTCCGACCTGTCCGGTGGACTGCCGGTGCCGTCTGTTCCGACGCCGCCGCCCTCGTCGCCCGCGACGCCGCGGGCGACGCCGGAAAGCCGTGCGTGACGCCCAGAAGGCTGCTGCGACGTCCCGAAGGCTGTGTGCGACGCCCGGAAGGCTGCTGCGACGCCCGGAAGGCTGCGTGCGACGGCCCTGGAAGGCAGTGTGCGATGCCCGCGCCGGGCAACCCTGGAGCGCGGTCCTGACCCTCTCCGGATCCGCCTGACTGCTCGCCGTCGCCGTCGCCGTCGCCGTCGCCGCCCGCCGCACCGCATCCGGCGCGCCCTCCGGCGGCTCCTCGTGGATGCCGCGACGCCGCGGTCCTCACGCCCCGCCGCCCTGCCGGCCCACGCCCTCGCCCGTCCGAGACGGCCAGGGGTGATCCCGAGCCAGTCACCCAACGACAGTGGCCTGCGGCGCCTTTGAACGGACGTCACCTGCCTCGTGGGGGTGACGTGTGCCGCTTTTATTGATCTTGCGTACAGCGATGCATCTGTGATTACCTTTAAATCACAGTACAACTTTAGAGTTCGGTTGGTCGTCGGCCCGCCTGACGGGGGGCCAGTGGGGAGTCGGTCACATGAACGTCGTCGCGGCAGGCGGACACAACCTGTTGCGCAGTGCGCTGTGCGCGTTGCTCGCGAGCGAGGACGACATCGCTGTCGCCGCGCAAGCCGCCGAGATCGGCCAGGTGACGGAGCTGGCCTGTCGGCACCGCCCGGACGTCGTGCTGTTGCACCTGGAGCGCACGGACCTGGCGGCGGTGCACACCGTGCTCGCCCTGCGGGCCGACTGCCCGGGGACCCGCATCATCGCCATGACCCCGTTCGAGGACCGGGCGTTCCTGCGGGCCCTGCAGCGGGCCGGTGCCCAGCGGTGCCTGTCCTCCCGGATCACGTACACGGAGCTGGCCGCCGCGGTGCGCGGCGAGACCCGCGACCGGTCCGCCGTCTCCCCGCTGCTGGCGCTGCTCACCCCGCGCGAGGCGGAGATCATGCGGCTGGTGGCACGGGCGCTCAGCAACCGGCAGATCGGCCGGCGCCTGGAGATCACCGAAGACACCGTCAAACGCCATCTCTACAACGTCTTCAAGAAGCTCGACGTCGGCTCCCGCCTGGAGGCGGTCAACCGGCTCTACGGCGGCCGGTCCATGACCGCGCGCACCGAGGCAACGCATCCCGCGGCCTAGGGGTTCTGGGGACCGGCCCCCCGCCGGGTGACGGCTCCGGCCGTCCCGGTCCCCGGCAGGGTCCGGTCCCCGGCAGGGTCCGGGCACGAGCTTCGCGGGACGCCGGGGGGCGGCGCCGTCGGCGTGCGCCGCCCCCGGCCGGCCGGTTCAGCGGGCGGTGGTGACGAACTCCGTGAAGCCGCCCTCCTGCAGTTTCAGCTGGGCGTGGATGTCACCGCCCAGCCCGAAGAAGCCGATGGCGCCGCCGTAGTTCTGCTGGTAGCTCATCCACAGCAGTACGACGTTCACGATGCGTCGCGGCCCCGGGGCCCCCGGCGCCGGGAAGGGGTTCGGCAGCGTGGCCCGGTAGTGGCCCTTGCCGGCCGCGTCGGCCAGGAACACGTTCGGCACGCCCAGCGGACCGGGCCGGAAAGGGCCCCGCGGCGCGGGCGCGAGATCGTGCTCCCGCAGCGACATCACCGTGTACATGCTGTCCGGCACCAGCCCCGAGAACTCGAACCGGAACTCTGCGTCGTGGCCCCCGTTCACGGTGGCCACCTCCAGGGAGCCCTGGGCCTGCACCCATTGGCCCAGGGTGACGGGCTCGCGGACCCTGCGCCCGTCCTCGGGCCGCAGATCCGGGATCGGCACCTCGTGGAAGGGGTGACTGGGCCTGTGGATCCGGTGCGCCTGCGGGCACTGGTCGGGGGCGAACAGCATCGGGTAGTTGTTGTTCGGCAGGGGCAGCGGCAGGGTGTACAGGACCATGTCCCGGTCTGCCCGGGTCAGTTCGGCGGACTCGGCCGGCAGCTCCCGCACGATCCGGTACGGCAGCTGTTCCCCGTGCGGCGGCACCTCGCTGTCCGGGGAGACGATCGCCGACCCCCACTCCGAGCGGACCGAGCCGTCCGGTCCGGGCCGGTTGATCCGGCCGATGACGACGAAGTCGCCGTCCTCGTTCATCACCTCGCTCGGCGGGTAGGTCGGTCCCTGGGTGGTCAGACTCAGCTCATAGGTCGCGGTGGGCATCGGTCAGGCCTCGATCCTCGCGTACGTCTTCGTGAACAGGCCCTGGTCGCCGCCCCGGGTGACGATGTACTTCTCCCGCACCTCGGTGAGGATCGCCTCGTACCCCGGGGTCCGGAAGACCGCGTTGTGCTGCGCCGGAGGCACCGAGAATCCGGCCACGAACAGCACGCCCGGCTCGGTGCTCAGCAGCGAGTGGTACGCGATGAACACCTCCGACTCGGGTGCGGCGCGCACCGTCTCGAAGATGGTGCGTTCCCGCCAGCCGCGGTACGCGTCGATCACCGGCGGCTTGACCTCCACCCGGCGCAGCTGCACGTAGGGCGTCGCGGGCAGCGGGTCCGCCGTGTCCTTGACCGCTTCCACGAAGTCGTGGACCTGGCGGCGCAGGTCGCCGGCGAGCGCCGGGGCCACGGCGTCCCAGAGTGCCGCGGCCTCCTCCTGGAGCGTGGCCAGCTCCTGAAGGCCACTGAGCGGCCGCAGTTCGAGCAGGGAGTGGTCCTCCAGCGACCGGTACAGCCGGCGGCCGTCGGGGCGGTCGGCCTGGAACTCCAACCAGCCCTTGACGGCCCGGTCGAGCTGGTCCGGCTGGACGGGGGCTTCCGTGACGAGCAGCAGCGGTGCGGACATGGTGGTGTCGTCCCATCTGAGAGAGGTGTGCGGATGCGGTACAGGACTGCCGTGCGCAGTCAGCAGGTGCCGTCGGCCGCCGGCGCCGTGAGGCGCACCGGGGCGCGGTCGGAGGGGGTGAAGGCGTCCACGCGGATCTGCCGCCAGACTCCGTGCACCAGGAACGGGTCCTGCCGGAAGTGCCGTTCGACGGTGTCCCGGTCGGGGGCGGCCACGACGAGGAGGCTGCCGACCGCCCGGCCGCCGTCCTCCGCGACCAGCGGCCCGTACAGCAGGGGGTCGAGCAGGCCCGAGCGCAGGTGGAGCGAGTGGTCGGGCCGCAGGCGCGCCCGGAGGGCCTCGGTGCCCGGGGCGTCCAGGCAGTGCACCACCCACAGCGGCCGCGTCACGGCGTCGCGGCCGGTACGGGGGCCGCCGACAGGGCGGCACGAATCGCCTGCCGGGCGGCCATGGACTCCTGCTTGACGGCGACGGCCTGCGGTACGACCCGTACCGTGGCGTCGAACTCCGCTGCGGCACGGCTGTCCTGGGTGACCGTCACGGTCAGTTCGAGGGAGTCGCCGACCGGGCCGGGGTGCCGTGCGCGCAGCCGGAGGCCGACGGTGGCGGGCAGCGGGAAGACGAAGCTGTGGAACTCCGCGCGGATCGCCGCGATCACCAAGCGCCGGGGTTCCGGGTCCGGGAGCAGGAACCGCTCGGTCACCGCCGTCCAGGTCTGACGAGCGGCCTCCAACAGCGTGACGGCCGGGATGTGCTGTCCGGTGAGGTGGTCCGCCAGCACCTCCACGCGCGGGTCGAGCAGGAGCGGGGCCGCGTAGACGTCCGGGCCGGTCCGCCGCACCTCCCCGATCAGGACGTTGTGCTCCTGGTGCTTGTGGGTCGGGGCGCGGTCGGACGGCAGGGGCAGGTCCGTGCCGGTGAGCGCGCCCAGCTCGTGCCGCTCACCGGCGGTCAGGCCCTGGCCGGCCACGAGCGGGGTCGCCGGGGGCAGTTCCCCCGCGCGCAGCCGGCCGAGCAGATCGGACACGGGTGCCGTGCCCGGATTCTGCAGGAATTCCTCGAATCGATCGCCCACGACGACGCGGGCGGCGGGTTCTTGCGGCATTGCGGACATCCTCATCTCAAGCGGAACGGGCGCGGATTCTGCGGCCGGGCACATGGATCACGCGACGACCCACGCGGAAGGTCGGTGCGGCGGCCGTACGGAGGCGACTCATACGGCGATGGACCGCGAGAGTGCGCCGTGATAGGCCCCGACCAGGTCGGCGACCGTACGGACGTCAGAAATCAGCAGCTCCTCCGCGAACGGATCCACGCCGGTGTCCGCCTCCAGCTGGATGATGAGCCGTGCAAGCAGCAGGGAGGTCAGACCGAGATCGGTCAGCCGCTCGGCGCCGGTGATCGGCGCGTGCTCCACTCCGGCCTCCGCGAGCAGTTCGGTCAGTTCCCCGAGCACGATGGACCGGGTGGTTTCCTCACTCAGCATGTGATGCCTCCGTCGACGACGATGGACTGTCCCGTGATGAACGACGCCTGGGGGGAGAGCACGAACGAGACGGCGTCGGCGATCTCGTCGGCGGTGGCGACCCGGCCCAGCGGCGTGCGCCGGGCGATCCGGCCCCGGTCGGTGTCCGTGACGTCCGTGGTCAGGTCGCTGTCGAAGAACCCGGGCACGACGGAGTTCACACGGATGCCCAAGGGACCCAGCTCCCGGGCCAGCGCGCGGGTGAGCCCGTCCAGGCCCGCCTTCGCGGCGGCGTAGACGGCCACGCCCCGGTAACCGCGGAGCGAGTTGATCGAGGAGACGGTGACGATCCGCCCGCCGCCCGTCCGGCTCATCGCCCGGGCGCAGGCCTGGGTGAGGATGAGGGGTCCGGTGAGGTTGGCGGCGATGCCGGCCGCGATCCGGTCGGGTCCGGTGGTCAGGAAGAGCTCCAGGCCGGGCGGGGCCGCCGCGTTGTTCACGAGCAGGTCGATCCGGCCGTACCGGCGCAGCACGTCCGCGGTGAAGCGGCGCAGCGACGCGGGATCGGTCAGGTCGGCAGCCTCCCAGAAGAAGGCATCGGGCTCCGACTCCGCCGTCCTGGTCACGAACGCGCCGGCGGACCGGCTGAAGGTGGCGACCCGCCAGCCGTCGGCCAGCAGCCGGCTCACCAGGACGGCGCCCAGCCCCCGGCTCCCGCCGCTGATGACGGCGACCGGGCGCGCCGCCGTGTCCGTGGCCGCCGTCATGCCAGGCTCCTGACCTTCTTGAAGCGCTCGGAGTGCTGGGGCGCGGACGACACCTCGACGAGGGCGGGCACCTTGAACGGCTCCAGCCGGGCGGCGCAGTGCCGGCGCACGCGGTGCGCGACCGTACGGTGGTCCTCGTCGTGGGCCAGTTGCACGGTCACGGTGACCACGGACCCGGTGACATGGCTGGGCCGGCCGCGGACGGTGGCCTCGGCGACGTTGTCCACCTCCAGGACGACGCTCTCCACCTCGCTCGGGTAGACCTTCTCGCCACCGACGTTGATGATCTCGGAGCGGCGGCCGAGGATCCGCAGCCACTCGCCGTCGGCCTCGACCACGTCCTGGGTGTCGAAGTAGCCCTCGGCGTCGAACGGGGCCGGCGCGTTGAGATAGCCGAGCATCGCCATGTCGGAGCGGACCCACAGCACCCCGTCCACGATGCGGTGGTCGAAGCCTTCCTGGCCGAGCTTCACCCAGAGGCTGTCGTCGTCGCGCGACTTGGTCGGCAGGATGCCCAGTTCGGAGAGCCCGTACGTCTGCTTGAACCGCACCCGTGGCAGCGCCTCCTTCAGGCGCCGCAGCGTGCGCAGCGGCATCGGCTCGGTGCCGTAGGTGACCAGCTCCAGGGAGTCGGTGGCACACCGGTCCAGGACCCCGGAGATCAGCACCATGTTGAGGAACGTGGGCGTGGTCGGCAGCACCTGGGCACGGTGGCGCTCGACGGCCGCGAAGACGGCGTCCGGGGTCCGCTCCGGCACCGTCACCACCGTGCCGCCCCGGTACAGCGTGTGCAGCAGGGTGTTGATGCCGCCGATGTGGTCCAGGCTCAGGAAGGACAGGATGCGCTGCGGCCGGCCGCCGGGCCGGTACCGGCCGAGCACCTTGCCGAAGTCCAGCACCGACGCCTTGCTGCGGCCCGTGGTGCCGGAGCTGAACAGCACCAGCCCGGGCCGGGAGGTCTCTCGCAGCCCCCGGTACAGCTCGTGTCCGGCCCGGCGGCCGGTGCGCTCCAGCGTGCGCCCGCCGGACCGGCCCAGCCGGATGGTGGTCTCCACCTCGGCCACGTCGAGGAACTCGGCACGCTTCGCGTCGGGCAGCGCGGTGAGCGGTACGACGATGACGCCGCGCTCGACCAGGGCGAGCAGTCCGGCGCAGGACTGCGGCGAGCACGGGCCCTCCAGCGTCACCACGTCCCCCGGGCGCACGCCCTGCCGGTCGAGGAACCGAGCCCACTCCCGCACCTCCTCCAGGAGCCCGGCGTACGTGGTGGTGGTCCCGTCGAAGACGACGGCCTCAGCGGTCCCGTATTTCTCCAGCACCGCGGTCAGGGTATCTGTCACGGATTTCCTCCGGAAGTTTTCCGCTTCCATTCCCCACAGGCGGTGGGAAGTCGTCCGTGAATGACTTTAGGGGCCGGTCCTGGCCTGCTCAACGGGCCTTTGTGGCGCCGGAGTTCCTATGTTCTCCTGGCCATCCCGATACGGGTACGGCGGTGGGTGTTCGCAATTTCCGGAAGTGCCGCCGGGGCGACGGGAAAAGGCCATGCGAAAAGGCCGTTCTCCGCCTGGCGAAGGGGCGGAGAACGGCTTGGGGGAAGCGTGGATTCAGGAGGCGGGTTGTTCGTCCGGGCTCGGCACCGCGACCGGGGCGGCCGCGGCCGCGGGCCGGGGCGCGTGTGCCTCGCGCGAGGAGACGAAGACACCCAGGATCACCACGAGACCGGCGGCGATCTGCAGCGGTGTCACCGGCTGGCCCAGCACGAACGAACCCAGGACCGTGAACACGGGCACCAGATGGAAGAAGACGGCGGTGTCGGCGACACCGATGTGGCTGACGCCGTAGTTCCAGAAGACGTACGCCAGCACGGTGGCGAGCAGTCCGACGAAGGCGAGCGCGGTCCACACCCCGGCCGGCAGCGCCGCGAGGACGTGGGGCGTCGGCCGCGGGCTGACCTGCGAGGCCACCACCCACAGCCCGGCGCACCCCATCAGGGTGGTCAGCCCGGTGGTCACCACCGGTGTGCTGTTCTTGACGTACCGGCCGCCCAGGATCGAGTACAGCGCCAGACAGGTGGTGGCGCCCACGCACATCAGGTCGCCGATGTTCGGCGGCTCCAGCCGGCGTACCGAACCGGCGAGGATCAGCACGGCCACCCCGGCGAAGCTGACCAAGGTGCCGATCTTGTGCCCGCGGCTGATCCGCTCCCTGTGCCAGACGCCTGCGATCAGCGCCGTGACCAGCGGGTTGGTCGCCTGGATCAGGGCGCCGTTGGTGGGGGAGGTGTGCCGCATGGCGAAGAAGAACAGCACGTTGAAGAGGAGGACACCCACCAGGGCCATCGCCAGGAGCGGGCGCCAGCTGCTGCGCAGGGCCCGCAGCGCGACGCGCCGCCGGACGGCCAGGACGGCGAGGACGGCCAGGCTCGCGATCGAGTAGCGCAGTGCGGCGCCCGCCGGCGGCGACACATGGCGCACGGTGTAGTTCACCAGGTTGAAGGTGGCACCCCAGAACAATGCCGACATGGTCAGCATGAGGTAGATGGCTTTTCTGCTCATGGCGTTCTCCGACCGCTCGGGCGGACGGCGCGCCCGCACGGGCCGGACCGTCCCCGGGGAGGTGGTGGGTTCAGCGGGGGGTCCGGGCGAGCGTGCCCGTGTCCGCGGGCAGGAGGGGCCAGCCGTGCCGGACGGCGTGGTCGGTCAGGACCGGGTCGTGCCGGCCGACCACGTGGGGGCGGCCCACCAGGCCGAGCATCCCGAGATCGCTGGCGTGGTCGCCGTAGGCGGCACAGCCGGCGGGGTCCGCGCCGAGCCGGGCCATGGTCTCCCGCACCGCGTCGGTCTTGGCCTCGCCGATCATGGCGCGCCGCACCTCGCCGGTCAGCCGTCCGTCGGGTCCGGCCAGCGGCTGCGAGCACAGGACGACGTCGGCTCCGAGTTCCTTGGCGAGTGGGTCCAGACAGCCGGTGAAGGACCCGGAGACCAGGACCACGGTGTCGCCCGCGGCCCGGTGGTCCGTCAACGCCCGTACCGTCGGCAGCACGAAGGCGTCGGGCAGCAGCCGGTAGGCCTCGTACCACTCCCGGCCCGCCTTGAGCAGCTCGGTCCACGAGGCACCGGCGAAGTGGCGGTAGTAGGCCAGGTTCACCTCGGTGCGCGGGACGCCGTTCGCCCACATGCTCCGGAAACGGCCCATGACCGTGTGGAAGTCGGTCTCGTCGCCGCCTTCGCGCAGCGTCCAGAAGCGCAGGAAGTCGAACATGCTCTTGGCGGTGATGAGCGTCTCGTCGACATCGAAGAAGGCAGCTCGCCGGTTCGTACGCATGACGCGGTGGGGTCCCTTCGGAAGTGAGCACGCTGCTCGACCCGACGACGATAAAAGCCCTGTTCGGGCAACCAGGTGCCGCTTACACGAAGGTGGTAGGACCGCTTCGGGTATGGCAGTTCGGTCTCACTGAAAGACGCATTGCCGCCGCGTGAGAGCCAAACCTAACGTCGAGGCGTACCAGCCCCGGAGAATCTCCCTACAGTGAGGAATCGAAGATGTCTCAGCCGAATGCGGGTGCCGTCGCGCAGGAGTTCTGGGCGAAGCTGCAGAGCGGGGACCGGGAGGGCGTGCTGGCCATGCTCCCCGACCGGCTGGACTGGTTCGTACCCGGCGACCCGCAGCGGGTGCCGTGGGCCGGCCGGCGCACCGAGAAGGCGCAGATCCGCGAGTTCCTGCAGATGCTCGGCGGCACCATGAAGCCGGAGCTGAACAAGGTGGAGCAGGTGATCGAGCAGGGGCCCGAAGCCGTGATACTCGGCTACTTCGAGCACCGCTGCCGTGCCACGGGCAAGCTGTTCGCCTCCCCGTACGCACTGCACCTGACGATCGCCGACGGCCTGGTCGTGAACTACGACATCTACGAGGACACCCAGGCCCTCGTCGACGCGCTCTCCTGACCGTGGTGCTCACCGGGCAGCCCGGCACCGCGCCGGGCGTCGCGGAGGTCGACCTGGACCTCGGCGACCACCTCACGCGTCTTGCCGACCGCCCGGCCCGCGGCTCCGCCGCCGGCGCCGATCCGCTGGTCCTGGTCCACGCGCTGGGCCTGGACCGGCGGATGTGGGCGCCGGTCGTCGGGTGCCTGCCGCCGGCCCGCCGGATCATCGCCTACGACGTCCGCGGCCACGGCGTGGCGGCCGGCGCCCCACCGCCCGCCACCGTGCGGGACCTGGCCGACGACCTGCTGCGCCTGCTCGACGCGCTCGGCCTCGCCCGGGTGGCGCTGGCCGGGCTGTCCATGGGCGGGGCCGTCGCCCAGACCTTCGCCGTGCGCCACCCCGAACGCCTCTCCGCGCTCCATCTGGTGGCCACGGCGGCCGATCCACAACCCGCCTACCTGGAACGCGCGGACCGGGTCGCGCGGTACGGCGTCGTCGAGCAGCTGCCCGCGACACTGGAGCGCTGGTTCACGCCGGCCTTCCTGGCCGCGGACCCGGAGCCCGTGCGCTATGCGCGCGAGACCCTCGCCGGGGTCCGCGCCGCCGACTTCGGCGCGGGCTGGCGGGCGCTGGCGCGGCTGGACGTCCGTGACGGGCTGGGCGGGCTGCGGCTACCGGTGCGGGTGATCGCCGGAGGGGACGACCCGGCGACCCCGCCCGCCCTGATGCGCGGTATCGCGCAGGACATTCCGGGGGCCGAATTCGTGATCATCGACGGAGTGCGGCATTTGGTGGGCCTGGAGGCACCGGAGCGCCTCGCGGCTCTCCTGCACCGGGAATTCCGACGACCATGACCCGAAGCAAGGGGGGTATGCCACTTCGGTGGCAGAAGAAGTCCCCCGCACCGATGTGACGGCTAGCTTGGCAGCAGCCGAGCCAGCCGAAAGGGAAACGTCTTGTCTGATCGATCCGAAATAGTCGCCGTTCAGAACTCCGTTGACATAACCCTGGCAATCACGAGTGATCTGCGCCGATTCGAAATCCGCCAGATTCTGGAGAAGAGCTCGATCGTGGGGAGCGTCCGCATGGCCGGCGACCCCGCGGCCGCGCTCCGCGAGACGCTGACCGCGCCGGACCGCATCGCCGTCCTGGCCCTGGCCGACCTCATGGGGCCGCTGTCCGCGTTGCCCGAGATCGAGAAGGGGCAGCGCGTCTCCGCGCTGGTCCTCGTCACCGAGGCGGACGTGGTCGCCCTGCGTCGGCTGCCGGACATGCCCGGCGTCGGCTACCTGGGGCCGGAGGACCTGACCCCGGCCGGACTCGGGCACGCGCTGTCGCGCATGGCGGCGGGCGAACCGCCGGTGCCGGCCTGGCTGGTGCAGAGCCTGCTGGCCACCTGGCGGGCCGAGCCGGAGCGTACCCGGTCCGCGCCCCGGCTGACCCCGCGCGAGCAGCAGGCGCTGGTGCTGCTGGTCGACGGGCTCAGCAACAAGCAGATCGGCAGACGGCTGGGCATCTCCGACCACGGCGCGAAGCGCCTGGTGGGCAACATCCTCGCCAAGCTGGACTGCCCGAACCGTACGTCCGTCGTCGCGCTCGCCCTGCGGGACGGGCTGTACGACCAGTGCCTGCGCAACCGCTAGCCGTCCACCGCGGCCGGCCCGCACACCCGGCCCCGCACACCCACCCCACCAGGGCCCGGGTCCCGCCCGCACGGCGCGCCCCGGGCCCTTTCGTCATCGCCGGGTGGCCCGGGGCGTGCCTGCCGCGTGCCGTCGGCGATCCGTCAGGCCCGCGGGTCGAACGGGTCCGCGACTCCCTGGCCGGTGTCCACCCAGACGCTCTTCTCCTCGGTGTACTCACGCAACGCGTCGGGGCCGTTCTCCCGGCCGAGGCCGCTGTGGCCGAAGCCGCCGAAGGGGGTCGCGTAGGAGGTCTTGCGGTAGTTGTTGAGCCACACGGTGCCGGCCCTGAGGCGGGCCGCGACCCGGTGGGCACGCTGCACACTGCCGGTCCACACGCCGGCCGCCAGCCCGAACCGGGTGTCGTTGGCGATGCGCACCGCGTCGTCCTCGTCGCGGAACGGGATGACCGCGGCGACAGGCCCGAAGACCTCCTCCTGGGCGATCCGCATGTCGTTCGTGACGTCCGCGAACACAGTGGGCCGCACGAACAGGCCCGCGGGCAGTGCGGGCACCTTGGCGGGCACCCCGCCGGCCACCAGCCGGGCGCCGTCCTGCCGGGCGATCTCGATGTAGCGGAGCACCTTGTCGTACTGGGCGGGGCTGGCGACCGTACCCATCTGGGTGGCGGGGTCGGTGGGATCGCCGACCCGGATGGCCTCCGCGCGCTCGGCGAGCCGCCGGACCACCTCGCCGTACAGCTCCTGCTGGACGAGGATGCGCGAGCCGGCCATGCAGGTCTGGCCGCTCGCGCCGAAGACGCCGGCGACCAGTCCGTTCAGCGCGGCGGGCAGGTCGGCGTCGGCGAAGACGATGTTGGGGGACTTGCCGCCGAGTTCCAGGGAGACCCGCTTGAGGCCGTGGCCGGCCGCGGCGGCGATGGCCCGGCCGGTCTCGGTGGCCCCGGTGAAGGCGACCTTGTCCACCAGCGGATGTTCGACCAGGGCGGTGCCGCAGGGCCTGCCGAGTCCGGTGACCACGTTGAACACCCCCGGCGGCAGCCCGCATTCGGCGGCGAGTTCGGCGAGCCGCAGCGTGGAGACGGGGGTGATCTCGGAGGGCTTGGCGACGACGGTGTTGCCCGCCGCGAGTGCGGGGCCGAGCTTCCAGGCAAGGAGCAGCAGCGGCGAGTTCCAGGGCGTGATGGCGGCGACCACGCCCAGCGGCTCGCGCACGGTGTAGTTGACCATGCCGGTCAGATGCAGGGGGTTGGTGGTGCCGGTGGGCAGTTGGGCGAGGCCCGCGTAGTAGGTGAAGTACTCGGGCAGCAGCCGGACTTGGCCGGCCATCTCGCGCAGCAGCTTGCCGTTCTCGCGGACCTGCAGTCGGGCGAGCTCGTCGGCGTGGTCGGCGATCGCCTCGCCGAAACGGATGAGGAAGCGGGCCCGGTCGGCCGCCCGCCAGGTCGGCCACGTGCCCTGGGTGAAGGCGCGGCGGGCGGCGGTCACCGCCCGGTCGACATCGGTGCCGGTCGCGTCGGGCACCCGCGCCCAGACGTCCGAGGTGGCGGGGTCGGTCACGTCGAGCAGCGCGCCGTGGGCCGGGACCTCGGTGTTGTCGACGAACAGGCCGTGTTCCGCAACGGAGTCGGCGGCGGAGTCACTCGAGGAGATCATGATCTCAATATTGTCCTACGATGGGTCAATGGGGCAATGGGTGATCGAGGGCGGGTATGAGACAGTGACGCCGCCGGAATCAGCCGGATCACCGTCGGCGGGAGGGCCGTTGAACATCACACGCGTCGTCGCGCCCGTCCGGGCACAGGTCGTCGGGATCGTGCGGGCCGACATTCTCAGCGGGGCGCTCGCCCCGGGGCAGCGCCTGGTCGAGCGGGAGTGGTGCGAGCGTCTGGGTGTCTCGCGGAACACCCTGCGCGAGGCCTGCCGCCAGCTGGAGGCCGAGGGCTTCCTGGACATCCCTCCGCACCGGGGTCCGATGGTGGCCGTCCTGTCGGACGAGGACGCCAGGGGCATCTACGAGATCCGGGAGGCGCTGGAGTCGCTCGCCGTCCGGCTGTTCGTGGAACGCGCCGACGACGCCCGGGTGGCCCGGCTGCGCGCGGCGGTGGACGAGCTGGCCGCGGCTCATGCTTCGGGTGACGTGGCGGCGATGCTGGTGGCCAAGGAGCCGTTCTACGACGTGCTGTACGACGGTGCGGCCAACCGGGTGCTGCGCGAGCAGGCCACGGTGCTCGGCGGGCGGCTGGCCCGGCTGCGGGCGCGCTCGCTGGGCCGGGAGGGCCGGCCGGGCGCGAGCGTGGCGGAGATCGACGCGGTGATGCGGGCCGTCGAGGCCCGGGACGCCGAGACGGCGGCGGCGCTGTGGGCCGCCCACGTGCGCGCGGCGGCACAATCCGCGCTGCGGGAGCCGGTGGGGTCGGTGTGCCCCTGAGGGCGTGAACCGACGGCTCCGGCGAAAGGGGGCCGGCGAGCGGGAAGGAAGCGGCTGGGTCCCCCTGTGCCGTGGTGGCGCGGCTCAGCCGGCGACGGCCGGCGCGTTCTCCGGGGCCTCGCGGATGCAGGGGGTCAGCAGCCGGAGGATGTCCTGGAGCTCGTGGTGGAGCGAACGCGGCTCTCCCGGCCTCTGGGACCAGCGGTACAGGGCGCCGAGATAGGCGTCCCGCAGGATCAGGCCGAGCAGGTGCGGATCGGTGCCGGCCCGTACGTCACCGCGATCGAGGCCGTGGGCGATGATCTCGGCGAACGTCGCGGCCGTACCGGGCTCCTCGGTGAGCGGCCGGCCGGTCTTCACCCAGGCGCTGACCATGACCCGGGCGACGGCGGCCTCGCTCTCGTTCATCCGGGCCAGGTGGGCCAGACAGTGCGAGAGCCGGCTGAGCGTGGGCTGCGCGGGGTCGAGGTCGTGGACGAGGTCGGTCAGGATCAGCCTGCGCTGTTCCGACCAGGCGGTGATGAGATCCTCCTTCTGCGGGAAGTGGTTGAAGAAGGTCCCGCGGGCCGTGTCCGCGAGTTCCGTGATCTCGTCGATCGTCGTCTCGTCGTAGCCCTTCTGCTGGAACAGCGTGAGCGCGGCTTCGTAGAGGCGCCCCGCCATGCGTTGTTTGTTGCGCTCGCGTCGGCCGGTGGGCTCGCGGCGCTGAGTTGGCGCTGTTGCCATGGACATCATCCCTGCGGGAGTGCGGATTGTCCTTTGGCGGTGCGCGAAGCGGAGGCGGCGGGCTGAGCACTCACCGCCTCCGGCTGTCGGAGTGGGAGTGCTCGGCCCGCCGCAGGCACGCTGACGATCCGTAACGGGTCGTTAACGGAGACTCAGGCAGAATAGCAATTCTCGGTCTGGAGTCCAACTTTGGTTCGCAGACCTTCAATTCGTGTCCGCTGCCCCGAAGCGCGTTCCGCCAGCTCCCGCAGGGAGTCGCCGCCGAGCAGATCCGCCGAGGTCAGCTCGATGCCGAGGGCGCTCTGCAGCTGCCGGCCCAGCCGGACGGCCATCAGCGAGTCCAGACCGTACTCCCGCAGGCTCCGGCGAGGATCGAGCGCCTCTGTGTTCAGGCCCAAGGCCGCCGCGGCACACGACAGGAGCACCTCCTCGGGACTCTGCACGGGCCGGGCGCTCCCGGCGGGCTCGGCGGTGCGCTGGGCCGGGATCACCGCCCGCGGCGCCTGGGCGGCCGGTGGTACCGCGGGCGAGGACAACGGTGTCGCGGCAGGCACGGCCGGGGTGCCGGGGGACGCCGCGGGCGCCGGTGCGGCGGACGCGACCAGGTCGACCGTTCTCTGGGCGGTGGCCAGCACGGTGCGGGCGAGCCCGGCGAAGCCCTCGAGCGGCCGCCTGGCGAAGGCGGGCAGAAGACGGTCGAGACCTCCCCCGAGCACCCCGGCCGCACGGGCCGGCAGCCGGTACATCCGTATACCGGTGAACTCGGCCAGCAGGCGCCCCTCGATGCTCACCAGCCGGACGTCCGCGAGTGCGCCCCCCGGAGCGCCGGTCCACCGCACGAGGGTCCAGAACTGCTCGGGCGGCTCTGCGTACAGACGTACGGAGTCCATGGAGACCGGCAGCGGGGTGCCCGCCGGATCGTCCTGCGGGGCCGCCGCGAGCAGCGGCTGCAGTGCGCACTCCACGGTGGCCGGCCAGGATCCGGCCACCGCGTGCACCTGCGCCGCCGCCTCCCCGTCGCGCCGCCACGTCCGGTGCGGAGCCGGGGCCGACAGCCCGTGCCGAGCGGCAAGCCGGCGGAAGTCCGCGCGGTCCAGGTCGGCGTCGCACCGGGCCAGCGCCCGGCCGAGTTCGGCGGCCCAGTCACCGTCGGCGCCGTCGTCCGCCGCCGTGAGCACGGCGGTCAGCGCCTCCTCGGCCGCCTCCGACCCGCGCACCGCCCTGACCCGCACCAGGCGTTCCCCGCTGTCACCGGGCGCGTCGAAGGTCACCCGTACGGCGGTCACGCCCGTCAGGCCGACCGGCTCGTCGCCCAGGCGTATCTCCCGCAGGGCGACGGCACCGGACTCGGGCAGACAGGCCGCGGCCCGGCGGATCGCGTCCAGGCCGAGCGTCGGGTACAGCACCTCCCTGCCGTACAGGGCGACCCGCTCGGGCGCGGTGCCGCCGTGCAGTTCGGCCAGGGGCACGTCCCGCACGACGCTCGCCGGCACGGGCCGCGCGCCCGCGGCCCGGGGCCGCTCGAAGCGCGTGTCGTCCCAGACCGTCCGGGGCAGCCGGACGTGGGGGCGGCCGCCCGGGAACCAGCGGCCGAAGTCGACCTCGACGCCCAGCGCGTGCACGGCGCCGAGCGCCCGGGTGAGGCAGTCCCGTTCGTCCTGGTGGCGTCGGAGCGAGGCCACGGCGGTCTGCGCCGAGCCCGCCCCGGCGAGTGTCTGCCGTATCGCCGGGATGAGCACGGGGTGCGGGCTGACCTCGATGAACACGTTCTCCCCGCCGTCGGCCGCGGTGCGCACGGCATCGGTGAAGAAGACCGGGCGGCGCAGGTTGTCCGCCCAGTAGGCGGCGCCCAGTTCGGGTCCCTCCACCCGGGCGCCGGTCACGGTGGACAGCATCGGGACCTCGGCGGGGCGCGGGTCCAGTCCGGCCAGTTCGGTCAGCAGGTCCGCGCGCAGCAGGTCCATGGCGGGACTGTGCGAGGCCACGTCGACCTTCACCACCCGGGCGAAACGCTCCCGCACCTGGAGCTCCACGGCGATCTCCTGGACGGCCCCGGCGTCCCCGCTCAGCACGGTCAGCTCCGGGGCGTTGCGGGCGGCGATCGTCACCAGCCCGCGGTGCGGCGCGACGGCCTCCTCCGCCTCGGCGGCGGACAGATCGGTGGCGAGCATCAGACCCTGTCCCGACAGCCGCTGCATCAGCCGGCTGCGGCGGCAGATCACCGCGGCGGCGTCCGCGAGGGTGAGGACGCCCGCCACGTGCGCGGCGGCGACCTCGCCCATGCTGTGCCCGATGCACAGGCCGGGCTCGACACCCGCGGCGCGCCACACGGCCGCCAGCGACACCTGCACCGCCCAGAGCGCGGGCTGCACCACCTGCACGGCGTCCGGCAGCGGCGCGTCTTCCAGCAGCACGGCGAGCACCGAGGTGCCGGTCTCCGCCCGGACCAGCGCGTCGCACTCCGCCATCTTCTCGCGGAACTCCTTCGAGCTCTCGAGGAGTTGACGGCCCATGCCGAGCCACTGCGAGCCCTGCCCGGGGAAGACGAAGACCGCGCGGCGCGGGCCCCGGAAGCCGGCTTCCGCGACGCCGCCCTCCGCGATCTCCTTGCCGGCGGCCAACTGTGAGAGTCGTGCGGCCAGTTCCGCGCGGCTCTCGCCGGTCACCCAGAGCCGGTCGTGGTGGTGGTCCCGGGAGCGGGCGGCCGTGGCGCAGTAGGCGTGCAACGGGGTGGTGTCGTCCTCGCCGAGCCGGCGGGCGTGGTCGGCGGCGAGCCGGCGCAGGACCCGGGGCGAGCGGGCGGAGAGGACCAGCAGGTGCGGGGCGTCCTGGACCGGCGGCGCGGGCGGCTGCACGGTCCCGGCGGGCTCGGCCACGTACTCGCCGACCACGGCGTGGGCGTTGGTGCCCGCCAGTCCGAACGAGCTGACGCCGAGCGTCGCCCGCTCGCCCCGCGGGGTCAGGGGCCGGGCGGAGAGCGCCACCTCGAGCGGGGATCCCGGGCCGCGCAGCAGTGGGTGCGGGTCGGTGACGTGCAGCGAGGCGGGGACCTGGCGGTGCTGGGCCATCAGCACGGCCTTGATGAGGCCGGCGATCCCGGCGGCGGCCTCGGTGTGCCCGATGTTCGTCTTGACCGAGCCCAGCAGCAGCGGGGCGCCCGCGCGGGTGGTCGCCACGGCCGAGCGCAGCGCCTCGAGTTCGACGCCGTCCCCGACGGTGGTGCCGGTGCCGTGCGCCTCCACGTAGTCCAGCTCGCCCGGCTCGATGCCCGCGGCGTGCCAGGCGGCGCGCAGCATCTGCACCTGACCCTCCACGGCGGGCTGCACCAGCAGGCCGCTGCTCGCTCCGTCGTTGGTCACGGAGCTGCCGAGCAGCACCGCGCGGACGGGGTCGCCGTCGCGCACCGCGTCCGCGAGCCGCTTGAGCACGACGACGCCGACGCCCTCGCTGCGGACGAAGCCGTCCGCGGACCGGTCGCCGAACTTGCAGCGGCCGTCGGGGGAGAGCATGGCGCCCTGCGAGTACGCGATGGCGTCGGCCGGGGTGAGGACGAGGTTCACGCCCGCCGCGATCGCCAGGTCGCTCTCGCCGGCCAGCAGGCTCTGCCGGGCCTGGTGCACGGCGACCAGCGAGGACGAGCAGGCGGTGTCCAGGACCAGGCTCGGGCCGCGCAGGTCGAAGGCGTAGCTGACACGGCCGGCGGCGACCGCGCGCAGCCGGCTGCCCACCGCGCTGCGGATGTCGTGCTCCACCGGCCCGGGCCACTCGTCGTACTCCGCGGTGGCCTGGCCGACGAACACGCCGGTCGGGCTTCCGGCCAGGTCGGACGGTCTGATCGCGGCGTCCTCGAACGCCTCCCAGACGACCTCCAGGAGCATGCGCTGCTGGGGGTCCATGCCCTGGGCCTCCAGCGGGGAGATGCCGAAGAAGGCCGCGTCGAACCGGAACGGGTCGTCGAGGAACCCGCCGTACCGGGAGACGGTACGGCCCGGGGTGCCGGGCTGCGGGGAGAAACAGGCGTCGGCGTCGAAGCGCTCCCGCGGCACGCGGGTGACGGCGTCGCCCCCCTCTGTCAGCAGCCGCCAGAACGCCTCGGGATCCGGGGCGCCGGGAAACCTGCAGCTGATTCCGGTGATCGCTACAGCCTTGCCGTCCATGCAGTACATCCCCCATCTGCTGTGCCACACGACCGATCCATGTATGGATCAACGTTCGGATAGTACACGTGAGGCCAGAATTGACCTCCAGTCTTTTAATTTTTTGAACAAGCCCATAACGCGCCAAAGTTGATGACGCGTCAGTAGGGCCGTCGTGCGGCGCTCCGGGCGGGGGATGAGCCCGGACGCCGTACGACGGCCCTGGCGGACGTGCGGCGGATCAGGCCGCGGAGCGGGTGTCGCCGTACTGCGCGGCGGCCCGGTTCATCCGGGCGATCTCCACGACGGACGCCGCCGCGATCAGCTCACCGCATCCGCTGGAGGCCAGCTGACGCAGCGTCTCCGGGTTGCGGCGCAGTTCACCGCAGACGAAGAAGTGCACCCCGTGCTTGGCGGCGATCTCGCAGATGTGGTCGACCACCTGGCGGTTGACGCGGCTGAACGGGTCGACCTTCACCTGGTCGCTGCTCCGGTCGACGCCGTTGAGCAGGGCGAACAGATCCGAGGTGCCCACCGCCACGAAGGCCGGCCGGCAGGTCTCGATCAGCTCCGGCAGCTCGTAGAGCATCGCCGGGACCTCCAGCGTCATCCCGAGCCCGACCCGCTCGTCCAGCCCGGCCTCCTGGAACATCGCGGCGACGTGCTGGAACTCGGCGATGGTGGAGACGAACGGGATGCTCACGTCGATGCGCAGCTCGGGGTGGTCCTCCAGCACCCGGCCGATCGCCCGCAGCTCCGGCCACCAGCGATCGGCGATCCGGGGGCCGCGCACCCCGAGCTCGGGGTTGGCCTCCTCGGCGACCTCGATGCCCGTCTCGCGCAGCTCCGCCGAGGTCGGGTCCGACAGCACCAGACGGATCCGGCGCCAGCCGCGTGCGGCCAGCTCCGCGACGGACGCGGTCAGGTACTCCTCGATGCGCTCGTCGGAGTAGAACGCCTCCGGCTCCTCCGCGAACAGCTGGAACAGGCAGAACTTCAGCCGGAAGTAGCCCACGTCGTGGATGTTCCACGCCTTGTAGAGGGCCTCGTTGTCGTCGTTCATGTAGGAGCAGATGGCCGTCACCGGCAGCGGCAGCCGGTCCAGGTCCACCAGGCCGTCGTTGTCGACCTGGTAGCGGCCGCCCTCGCGGACCGCGGCCAGGTCCTCGACCAGCACCAGGGCCTTGCCACCCTCCTGCAGCATCTTGCGGGCGTGGTCGGCGAAGTGCTTCTCGCCGACGGCCACCCCGGCGATCCGCGGGTCGTCCAGCGCGGTGCGGACGGTGGAGAAGGTCAGCGACTGCTCCACCAGGAGCAGCGCTCCCGCGTCACCGGCGGGCGGCGCGCCGCGGAACGCCGTGGCCGCGAACGGCAGATCGGTCTTCACGACGGTGCGCGAGGGGAGCGAGGCGGACCCGGAGTCGAGCCGGCCGGAGAGAGTCAGGTCGAGGTCGAGGGGCAGGGACTGCGTCACGGTCATATCTCCAGGGAAGGCAGAAGTGTCACTGTGTCGGCACCGCTCAGCAGCCGCTTCCCGGCTTCCAGGACGCTGCCCGAGTAGCCGGCGGTGTTGTGCACGTAGGCCTGCGTGATGATCTCGGTGATGCCCGAGCCGGGCAGCGCCTCCGGGATCACCTTCAGGTGGGTGGGCGCGGTGATGACGGTCGCGGCGGCGCCCGACTGGGAGAACGCCCGCGAGCCGACGGGGATGTCGGTCGTCTGGATCACGTTCGGCATCGCCTCCCGGGCCCGCTCGAACCCGGCGCGCACGGTGTCGAAGTCCAGGGCGGCGCGGACGAAGAACCGGCTGACCTGGTAACCGGGCGGCTGGGTGAGCACCCGCAGCGAGACGGTGTTGAGCGCTTGGACGCCGGGCAGCCGGGTCATCGACTTCTGCAGTTGGGAGAAGCCCGGTCGCAGGTTGTCCCGGGCGTCCTCGCGCCGGGCGCCGATGCCCTTGGTGCCGAAGCTGCTGGACGCGGTGTCCGGGTGGACGATCTCGGTCTCCGCCCGCACCAGGCCCAGCTCCGCGACACCCGCGAGCGAGGCGGCCTCGACCACCCCGCGCAGCTGTGCCGCCCAGCCCACGCACTGGCAGCTGCCCAGGGAGAAGAAGCCGTCACCGGTCGGCACCGGTTCCTTGATCCCGAGAACGGACACGTCGGCGCCGTCGAGCGGGACGTAGAAGGCGGGGATCGCGGTGTTCTCGGCGACGCCGATGACCCGGCCGGCCACGGTGCCGATCCGCTCCAGCATCGCCCGGGAGCGGATGTGGTCGCGGTGCGTGGCGAGCACGGCGAGGTCGAACGGGCCCAGGCCGAGCACCGCGTCGTCCTCCACGTCATAGAAGTGGACCCGGATCTTCCGCCCCTTGACGAGCAGGAGCGAGCTGTCCTCGTCCGCGCTGACCTGGCCGTACAGGGACGGGTCGGCCAGCAGGATGCGGCCCACCAGCTGCTGGAGCGAGGAGAGCGGCTCGAGCGCGCGGTCCGCGGCGATGGGCCGGGTGACCACGTCCGTGATCATGAAACCGTCGCGCTCGGGGTCGTTGAGGCTGAGCAGGTTGCTGCCGATGTCGGCACCGGCGCCGAACAGGATGGCTGTCTTCATGGTCGGTCCTTGGAGTCGGTCAGGGAGCCGGCGCGGCGGCGCCGACGGCCCGGCGGGTGGCCAGCAGGGTGAGGGCGAAGGCCAGGACCACCACCGCCACGGCGAGGATCAGGGCGCTGAAACGGCCGGGGAGCAGGAAACCGGCCAGCACCAGCACCGGGGTGGAGACCAGCCCGGAGATCTGCTCCAGGCGCCCGGTGCGGGCGGCCTGCAGGCCCGGGGCCAGCCCGGCCCGGCCCAGACCGGCCATGGCCATCGGACGCACCCCGCCGGAGAAGACGCCGAGCAGGGTGATCGCCACCAGCGCCACCGGCAGCCGGTCCGGGAAGAGACCGAACAGGGCCAGGGAGACGGCCGTTCCGGCCAGGCCCGCCGGCGCGACCACGTCCGGCCCGAACCGCTCCCCGATCCGGCCCGCGTAGCGTGCCGAGAGGAAACCCGCGAAGGTGAACAGGCCGAGGACCGCGCCGATCGCGGCCAGGTTCACCTCCAGCCGGACGAAGAACAGGAACGGCAGCAGACCGACGTACGGGGCGAGCGCCGCGACCCGGCCGGCGATGTAGTACGCGCTCCACCAGCCGGTACCGGCCGGCGCCGCGGCCGGTGCGGCCGCCGGTCGCGGGCCCTGAGGCGCCGCCGGAGCGGGTTCGCGGACGGCGAGGACCAGCACGAGCGCCAGCAGGGCGGCCGCCGCCGAGCAGTACAGGACGGCGGTGTGGATACGGCTGAACAGCACGGCGCCGATCACGCCTGCGACCATCACCGACATGAACATCCAGCTCTGCATCACCGCGCCGAGCCGGCCGCGCCGGGCCGGGTCCGGGACCAGGCCGGCGAGCAGGCCGGCGTCGGGGCCCGCGCTGATGCTGAAGCCGAAGCCACCCAGCACCTGACCGGCCGCCGCCGTGGCCACCGTGGGCACGGCCATCAGCAGCAGGCCGGCCGCCTTGCACGCCTCGCCCAGGGCGATGGTGCGCCGGGCACCGAGCGCCCGGACCAGCCGGGGACCGGCCGGACCGGACAGGGCGACCGTCGCGCCGTAGACGGCGAGCAGCGCCTCGATCACCGGAAGGGACAGATCGCGCTTGTAGAACAGGACGAAGAGGACGGGCAGATGGAAGTAGAAGCGGGAGATGATCCGGTACGCCGTCAGCAGCCGCAGCGAACTCCGGTCGGTCTCGGCGTGCGCGGGAGCGGCCACCGCGGTCACGTGCGCACCTGTCCCATCCGGCCGGTCAGCGCCTTCTTGTACTCGGCCGGGTCGGTGACCAGGTTCGGGAAGATCTCCACCAGGTCCTCGGTGGGGAAGCGGCCCGCGCGCACCAGGTACGGCACGTCGAAGGTGAAGTCCGCGACCGTGTTGCCCTGGTCCTGCCCGGCGGCGTCGTCCCAGGTGACCGGGCCGCCGTCGACGAACAGGTCGACGCTGGAACCGAGGTCCTCGAGGGCCTGTTCCCGCGTCACCAGCGCGCCGCCCGCACCGGAGAGGTTCGCCGAGGTCAGCGCGATCGGGCCGAACACCTGCGTGATGTCGTACTGCGGGCGCCGGCCGTGGCACATGATGCCGATCGTCGGGGCACCCATCGTCATCTGCTCGGGGAACGGGTGGTCCTTGAAGAAGATCGGCGTGATCAGGCCCGGCAGCAGCTTGCCGAGGACCGCCTCGTCCACGAACTCGGGGACCTTCACGTACTTCCCGATCTCCGCCGGGTCCGGGATCGCCAGCGTCAGCGGCCCGAACTTGGTACGGCGCTTGGCCTCGAAGACGCGGGCGACGGCCTCGGCGTTCTCCGGGTCGCAGAAGACGCCGTAGTGGGTGGCGCTGGGGGCGATGACGAGACCCCCGTCCTTGAGGACCTTGACGGCTTCGGCCACCGCCGCGGGCCCCGCGGGCACGATCCTTGCCTTCGCGGACACAGTCGTTGCCTTTCTGTCTGAGAAATTGACGGCCGGTCCGGGAAGCCCGTTGGGGAATTTCCCGGTGGCCGACCTCAGTAGACCGAGATCCGGAACGGCCGCCAAGGGTAATTCGGTGCGAACGAAAGGGGATAGCCGTTCGGGGAGCGCCGGATCAGCAGCTCGAAAGGCGCATTGTGGGTGCGGCCACGGCCCGCCTAATCTCGCCGGGACACCGATCGGCACGGGAGGCCATCCATGGAATTCGACGTCGTCGTGGAGATACCGCGAGGCTCGCGGAACAAGTACGAGGTGGACCACGAGACCGGCCGTCTCCGGCTGGACCGCCGGCTGTTCACCGCGACCCACTACCCGGCGGACTACGGTTTCGTGGAGGGCACCCTCGGCGAGGACGGGGATCCGCTGGACGCGCTGGTGCTGCTGGAGGAGCCGACCTTCCCCGGCTGCGTCATCACGTGCCGGGCGATCGGCATGTTCCGGATGACGGACGAGGCCGGCGGTGACGACAAGCTGTTGTGCGTCCCGGCGACCGACCCCAGGGTGGCCCACCTCCAGGACATCGGCCATGTGCCGGAGTTCGACCGTCAGGAGATCCGGCACTTCTTCGAGGTGTACAAGGACCTGGAGCCCGGCAAGTCCGTCGAGGGCGCCGACTGGGTCGGCCGGGCGGCCGCCGAGGAGGAGGTCACCGCCGCGGTGAAGCGGCTGGCCAACTCCCGTCAGGGACTGTGATGCGCTGACCGGCGCGCCGACGCCGACCTCTGCAGACGATGCCCAGCGGTGCGGGAACTCCCGTACCGCTGGGCATCGTTGTGCCGGTATGACGCCGATCCTGCCGACCCCGCCGACCGGGCCGGCTGCCGCGCCGCCCGGTCAGGAAGCCCGCGCCGTGCGTGCCGCGCGGGTCACCTCGGGCAGCGGGTCGGCCCGGCGGGCCACGTCGAGCAGGGCGTGCAGGGTGCGTTCGGCCGGACCCAGCCGCGGCCGCCACTGGGCGACGATGCTGACCGGGCGGATCCGCTCGGCCAGCCGCAGCTCGATCAGCTCGCCTTCCTGCAGCTCCCGGGTCACCGCCAGCTCCGGCAGCAGCGACACGCCGTGCCCGTGTCCGGTCAGCCGCAGCAGCGCCGACAACGAGCCTTGGATCATCGCCAGTTGGGCCCCGGCCAGCAGATCCCGGCCGAAGCGGTCCACCAGCATCTCCGAGGTGCAGCCGGGCTCCGCCACCAGGAAGTCGTACTGCAGCATCTCCTCGGGCGTCACGACCTCCTTGCGGGCCAGCGGATGGCTCGGCGCCGCCACCAGCACCGTCCGGTCGTGCCCGACGACCGCGTGCGGGCCGAGCGCCCGGATGCCGTTGTCGTACTGGAAGACCAGATCCAGCTCACCGGCACCGAAGGCCTGTTCCAGCGTCCGGCGGTTGGCCACCGTCAGCTCCACGTCCGCGCCGCTGTCCGTGCCGCCCGCACCGTACTCCAGCGCGGCCAGCACGTCCGGCATCCATACGTGCGCCAGCGACTCCTGCGCCCCGATCCGCAGCCGCGGCCGGTCGCCGCGCGCCGCCCGGCGCATCCGCTCCTCCAGCTCCAGGGCCTCGCGGGCGTGCGGCAGCAGCCGGGCGCCGGCCTCCGTGAGCACCGCACCGGTGCCCGCGCGCACCAGCACGCTCACCCCGAGATCCGCCTCCAGCCGCTTGAGCTGGGCGCTGAGGCTGGACTGTGCGTATCCCAGGGCCTGTGCGGCGGCGGAGATACCGCCATGGTCGGCGACCGCGACGAAAGCGCGCAGATAGCGAGAGTCCACGCCAGCAGCATAACCGTCATCGGACTTTCCGATGGGGGTATCGGACTTACGGCGTCGCAGGTCCGCAGGCCGTTGGGACACGCTGCAGCCATGACTACAGCCGACCCCCTTCCCCGCCCCACCGGCGTCGCCGCGCCTGAGGCGCCCACCCAGACGCCCACCGAGCCGCCCGCGCCGTCCAAGTTCCTCTCCAAGCTGACCTTCGCCGGCATCGCCACCGGCAACCTGCTCGTCCTGCTCGACACCTCGATCCTCAACGTGGCCGTGCCCGACGTGCAGAAGTCCCTGCACCCGGCCGCCGCCGCACTGCCCTGGGCCGTCGACGCCTACACCGTCGTCTTCGCCGGACTGCTGCTCGCCGGCGGCGTCATCGCCGACCGGTGGGGTGCCCGGCGCGTGTACGCCACCGCGCTCGGCCTGTTCGCCGCCCTGTCCGTGGTCTGCGCCCTCGCACCCAACGTCGGCTCCCTCATCGCCGGCCGTGCGCTGCTCGGTGCCGCGGGCGCCGGCCTGGTGCCCGCCTCCCTGGCGCTGCTGATCCACCTGAACCCCGACCCCGCCCGCCGCACCCGCGCCATCGGCGCCTGGACCGCGCTGAGCGGCCTGGGAGCCGCCGCCGGGCCCGTGCTCGGCGGTGCCCTGGTCGAACTCGGCGGCTGGCGCCTGGTGTTCCTCGTCAACCCGCCGATCGCGCTGGCCGCGCTGCTCCTCGCCCGCCGGCTGCCGGTGCCGCCGGTGCGCGCCACCCGAGCCCTGGACCGTCCGGGCCTCACCCTGTCCACCGCCGGACTCGGTCTGCTCACCTTCGGCCTGGTCGAGGCCGGCATCGAGGGCTGGGGTTCGCCGCAGGCGCTGATCCCCATCGCGGCCGCGCTGGTCTGCTTCGTCGCCGTCGCCCTCGTGGAGCGCCGGGTGGCCTCCCCGGTACTGCCGCCGGCCCTGCTGGCCCTGCCGAAGGTGCGGGCCGCGATGGTCGCCGCCGCGGTGTCCTGCTTCGCCTACTTCGGCGGGATGTACATGTTCGCGGTGTGGCTGCAGCACACCTACCACCTGACGCCGTTCAAGGCCGGTCTCGCCTCGCTGCCGATCGCCTTCCCCGTCTGTGTCATGCCGTTCTTCACCGGCCGGCTCGTCGCCCGCTACGGCCCCCGCCCGATCCTGCTGACCGGCATGTCGGCCTCCGTCGTCTCCGGTGTGCTGCTGGCCTTCGCGGTGGGCCACCACCCGCCGCTGCCGCTGATCCTCGCCGCCGAGCTGACCCTCGCCGCGACCGGCACCCTGTCCATCCCGGGCGCCGCCGCCGCGATGGCCGTGTCCGCCCCGCCGGAGTACGCCGCCACCAGCCAGGGCGCGCTCAACGGTATCCGCCAGGCCGGCTCGGCCCTCGGCGTCGCCGTGCTCGGCACGCTCGGCGCGCTCACCACCTCCGGTTACGTCCTCATCGGCATCGGCGTGGTGGCCGTGCTGCTGGTGGCGAAGGCGACGGCGAAGCCGAGCGCCTGACGGACCGACACCTCGCGTCTGCGACGCGCACGGACCGACGCCCCGGGTAACTCCCCCGTCCCCGGGGCGTCACGCGTCGGCGGTCGGCGGTCGACGCGGCAACACGACAGCGGCACCACCTCCCCGGTGGTGCCGCTGTCGTCCGTGTCGTCGATGTGCGGCGTGGGCCGCCGTAGAGGCTCAGGCCGTCAGGACCGCCGCGATGCGCTCGACGGAGCGTGCGTCGAACAGGATCGAGTAGTGGTTGACGTCGTCCAGCACCTCGTCGTGCAGGTCGGGCAGCCTGCGCCGCCACTCCGCGACGACCGCCTCGGGGATCATGCCGCCGGGCTCGTTCACCCGGCCCCGCGCGGCACGCAGCAGAGCCAGCGGGGAGGCCACCTTCTCCAGGGCCGCGCCGATCTCGGCGCCGTGCGAGGCCAGCCAGCGCCCGTTCTGCCGCACGGCCTCCTCGCGCACCCGGGACCGGAAGCCGGCGGCGGTGTTCAGGGCGTCGTAACGGGCGTAGTCCTCCGAGCCCGTGGTGCGCCAGCCCGCGAAGACCGGGTGCTCCAGGAAGAACGTCCTGTACGCGTCCAGGGTCGGGAAGGTCCGGCCGAGCCGCTCGATGGCCTGCCCGAACATCCCCTGCATCACCCGCTCGGGATCGGCGCCCTCCGGCACCGCGAGCGGCAGACCGCCGTCGATCATGACGACCTTGCGGAACGACCGCTGCGCGCCGACCAGCGCGGCGAGGGTGCCCCCCATCGAGTGACCGGTCAGGACGGTGTCCGGGCCGGCGAACCGGTCCACCACGGACAGGACGTCCTCGGCGAGCCGGTCCAGCCCGTACGGCCCGGGCAGCCGGTAGCTGTGTCCGTGCCCGCGCAGATCCATCGCCAGCAGGCAGTGGTCCGCGGGGAGGGCGGCGGCGATCGGTCCCCAGGTCTTCAGCGATCCGAGAATTCCATGGACGGCGATCACCAGCCGGTCGCCCTTGCCGTACCGGGCGATACGCAAAGTCCCGTCCGCCACGGTGATTTCATCAGTCTGTGTTTCCATGCGGGCACCATAGACAGGCCGCATGGCGGCCGGACAGAAAGCCGTTCGGGGTGGTCCGCGCGGTATGAACGACCGGGTATGCCCGATCGTTCATACCCGAACAGGGTGCCGGTAAGGGGCGTTGTGGCGTCACCGCCCGAACCCTTCAATTGCCCTGAAAGGAAATCCCGACTCCCGAGGACGTGCCGTGACCGACAGAAGGCCGCCGCTTCCCCATGAATTCCTGCCTCCGGTGCCGTCGTTCACGGTGGTGAGCGACGACATCGCGCCCGGGGCGCTGCTCGCCGACGACCAGACGCTGGCCGGCGCCAACCTGTCCCCGCACCTGCGCTGGGAGGGCTTCCCGTCCGGGACCCGGAGTTTCGCGGTGACCTGCTTCGACCCCGACGCGCCGACCGGCAGCGGGTTCTGGCACTGGGTGCTGTTCGACCTGCCGGCCGGGACCACACAGCTGCCCCGGGGCGCGGGCGGCGCCGGATCCGCGGGACTGCCCACCGGGGCCGTGCACGCCCGCAACGACTACGGCACCCGGGACTTCGGGGGCGCCGCGCCGCCCGAGGGGGAACGCCACCGCTACGTGTTCACCGTCCACGCCGTCGACCAGGAACACCTCGGTCCCGACGCCGACGCCTCACCCGCCGTGGTCGGCTTCCACCTGCGCTTCCACACCCTGGCCCGGGCCCAGCTGATCGCCGAGTACGCCGTCCCGGCCGCCGTCTGAGCGCGGCCTGCGACCCGGGTGCGGCGCCGCGGCCGTTCAGACGTCCACGGCAGCGGCGTCCGGTTTCTGCACCCGCGGCACGGCGATCGGCCCCCGCGGCCTCCTCGTGGCGCGCAGCGCGTCCCCCGTGAGCAGGAACAGCGCCAGCCAGACCAGCGCGAACCCGGCCCACCGCTCGGGCGGCATGGCCTCGTGGAAGTAGAGGATGCCGAGCAGGAACTGGAAGACGGGGGCCAGGTACTGCAGCAGGCCCAGCGTGGACAGCGGCACGCGGATGGCCGCCGCGCCGAAGCAGACCAGCGGCAGCGCGGTGACGACGCCGGTGGAGGCGAGCAGGGCCGCGTGCCCGGCGCCGTCGTTCACGAAGCTGGACCCGCCGTGCGCACCGAGCCACAGCAGATAGCCGAGCGCGGGCAGGAACTGGATCGCGGTCTCGGCGGCCAGCGACTCCACCCCGCCGAGGCCGACCTTCTTCTTCACCAGGCCGTAGGTGGCGAAGGAGAAGGCGAGGCAGAGGGAGATCCACGGCGGGCGGCCGTAGCCGACGGTCAGCACGAGCACGGCGGCGAAGCCGGTCGCGACCGCCGCCCACTGCACGGGCCGCAGCCGCTCCTTCAGGAGCAGCACGCCCATCGCGATGGTCACCAGCGGGTTGATGAAGTACCCGAGGGAGGCCTCGACCACATGGCCGGCGTTCACGGCCCAGATGTAGATGCCCCAGTTCACGGTGATCACGGCCGCGGCCACGGCGACCAGCCCGAGCCTGCGGGGCTGGCGCAGCAGCTGTCCCGCCCAGGCCCAGCGCCGTACGAAGAGCAGGGCCACGGCGACGAAGACCAGGGACCACACCATGCGGTGGGCGAGGATCTCCATCGCCCCGGCGGGCTTCATCAGCGGCCAGAACAGGGGGACCAGCCCCCACATGCCATAGGCGGCGAAGCCGTTCAGCAGGCCTATTCGGTGCTCACCCTTGGATGTCTCGGCCACGGCCCCTCCTTCTCGTCGCACCCACGCGCGCGGGAACGAAGGTAGCGCCGAGCACCCCCGGCTGTCATGCCCGTATCGCCATACGGTCATGACAGCCGGGATGCGAGGGAGAGGTCAGCCCTTGAGCGCGGCGGTGACGGCCTCCGCCAGCGGGGTGGTCGGGCGGCCGATGAGGCGGGACAGGTCGCCGGAGGTGACGACCAGCTCGCCCTTCTCCACGGAGACGTCCACACCGGCGAGGATCGTGGCCAGCTGCCCCGGCAGTCCGGCGCCGGACAGGATGCCGGCGTAGGCCTCCACGGAGACGCGGTTGTAGACGATCTCCCTGCCGGTCTGCCGGCTCAGCTCGGCCGCGTACGAGGCGAAGTCCCAGGCTTCGTCGCCGCCCAGTTCGTACGTCGTGTTCTCGTGCCCCTCGCCGGTCAGCACCGCCACCGCGGCGGCGGCGTAGTCGGCGCGGGAGGCCGAGGAGATCCGCCCGTCACCGGCGGCCTGGACGACCGCACCGTGCTCCAGCACCGGGGCCAGGTTCTCGGTGTAGTTCTCGTGGTACCAGCCGTTGCGCAGCAGGCTGTAGGGCAGCCCGGAGGCGAGCAGCACCTCCTCGGTCGCCCGGTGGTCGTCGGCCAGCGCGGCCGTCAGGGTGCCGGGGGCGCTGGTGTACGCGAGCAGCGCCACGCCCGCCGCCCTCGCCGCGTCGATGACGACCTGGTGCTGCCGCACCCGGCCCTTGTCGAACTCGTTGCCGGAGATCAGCAGCACCTTGTCGCCGGCGGCGAACAGGTGGTCGAAGGTCTCGGGCACGTTGTAGTCGGCCACGGCCGGCTTCACGCCGCGGGCCACGAGGTCGGCGGCCTTCGCCTCGTTCCGTACGACGGCGGTGATCCGCTCCGCCGGAACCTTCTCCAGCAGCTGCTCCACGACGTGCCGGCCGAGGTGCCCGGTGGCTCCGGTGACGACGATGCTCATGGGTCGACCACTCCTTGTGGGTCTTGTGTCTGTGTATGACACTCACCCTAGGATTGGCGCTAACTTAAGGAAAGTACCCACTTTCAAGTAAGGTACCCACATGGTGGTAAGTGGTTTTCAGGGCGACGGCGAGGCCATGTGCCCCCATCGCCTGGTCATCGAGCACGTCACCAGCCGCTGGGGCGTGCTGGTGCTGATCCAGCTCCTCGACCGTCCGTATCGCTTCAGCGAACTCCGCCGGGCGATCAGCGGCCTCGGCGGCCGGGGCGTCAGCGAGAAGATGCTCGCCCAGACCCTCCAGACCCTGGAGCGCGACGGCCTCGTCCACCGCGACGCCAAGCCCGTCATCCCGCCGCGCGTCGACTACTCCCTGACCGGACTGGGCCGTGAGGCTGCGGAGCAGGTGCAAGCGCTGGCGCGGTGGACCGAGCAGCGCATGGACGACGTGCTCGCCGCCCGCCAGGCATACGACGAGGCCCGGGAAATCCAGTCCCGGGCCTCGTAGTCACACGGTGGACGGACTCAGCCGACGACCGTCCAGGTGTCCCCGCCGGCCAGCAGCGCGGCCAGATCGCCCTTGCCGCGCTGTTCGATCGCGGTGTCGAGCTGCTCGGCCATCGCCGTGTCGTAGACCGGCCGTCGCACCGAACGGAACACGCCGATCGGGGTGTGGTGCAGGGTGTCCGGGTCGGCCAGCCGGGACAGCGCGAAGGCCGTCGTGGGCGACGCGGAGTGCGCGTCGTGCACCAGGATGTCCGCCTCGTTCTCCGCCGTCACCGTCACCACCCGCAGATCACCGGTCTGCCGGTCCCGTACGACACCGCGCGAGGCGTCGGGGCCGAACCGGATCGGCTGCCCGTGCTCGAGGCGGATCAGCGCCTCCTGGGCCTGTTCCCTGTCCTTCAGGGCGTCGAAGGCACCGTCGTTGAAGATGTTGCAGTTCTGGTAGATCTCGATCAGGGCCGTGCCCGGGTGGTCGGCGGCCTCGCGCAGCACCTGGGTCAGATGCTTGCGGTCGGAGTCGATCGTGCGCGCGACGAAGGACGCCTCCGCGCCGATCGCCAGCGACACCGGGTTGAAGGGGGCGTCCAGGGAGCCCATCGGCGTCGACTTGGTGATCTTGCCGACTTCCGAGGTGGGGCTGTACTGGCCCTTCGTCAGACCGTAGATCCGGTTGTTGAACAGCAGGATCTTCAGGTTGACGTTGCGGCGCAGGGCGTGGATCAGGTGGTTGCCGCCGATGGACAGCGCGTCACCGTCACCGGTCACCACCCACACGCTCAGGTCCCGGCGCGAGGACGCCAGGCCGGTGGCGATGGCCGGGGCGCGGCCGTGGATGGAGTGCATCCCGTAGGTGTTCATGTAGTACGGGAAACGGGAGGAGCAGCCGATGCCGGAGACGAAGACGATGTTCTCGCGCGCCAGGCCCAGCTCGGGCATGAAGCCCTGCACGGCGGCGAGGATCGCGTAGTCACCGCAGCCCGGGCACCAGCGCACCTCCTGGTCCGACTTGAAGTCCTTCATCGACTGCTTGGCCTCGGCCTTGGGGACCAGCTGCAGCAGCGCGTTGCCGGCGTCAGTCATGGATGGCCTCCTTCAGCGCCGCGGCGAGCTGTTCCGCCTTGAACGGCATGCCGTTGACCTGGTTGTAGGAGCGGGCGTCGACCAGGTACCTCGCCCGGATCAGGGTGGCGAGCTGACCGAGGTTCATCTCGGGGATCACCACCTTGTCGTACCGTCCCAGCACCTCACCCAGGTTCCGGGGGAAGGGGTTGAGGTGGCGCAGGTGCGCCTGTGCGATGGACTCGCCGGCTCTCCGCAGCCGCCGTACCGCCGCCGTGATCGGGCCGTACGTCGAGCCCCAGCCCAGGACCAGGGTCTTCGCCTCGTGCGGGTCGTCGACCTCGACGTCCGGGACCGCGATGCCGTCGACCTTGGCCTGGCGGGTGCGGACCATGAAGTCGTGGTTGGCCGGGTCGTAGGAGATGTTGCCCGAGCCGTTCTGCTTCTCGATGCCGCCGATGCGGTGCTCCAGGCCCGGGGTGCCCGGGATCGCCCACGGCCGGGCGAGGGTCTGCGGGTCCCGCTTGTACGGCCAGAAGACCTCCGTGCCGTCGTCCAGAGTGTGGTTGGGGCCCTGCGCGAACTGCACCCGCAGGTCCGGCAGCTCGTCCAGGTCCGGGATCCGCCACGGCTCGGAGCCGTTGGCCAGATAGCCGTCGGAGAGCAGGAAGACCGGGGTCCGGTAGGTCAGCGCGATCCGGGCCGCCTCCAGGGCGGCGTCGAAACAGTCCCCCGGGGTCATCGGCGCGACCACCGGGACCGGCGCCTCGCCGTTGCGGCCGTACATCGCCTGCAGCAGGTCCGCCTGCTCGGTCTTGGTCGGCAGTCCCGTGGACGGCCCGCCGCGCTGGATGTCGACGACCAGCAGCGGCAGCTCCAGGGAGACCGCGAGACCGATCGTCTCGCTCTTGAGCGCGACACCGGGACCCGAAGTGGTGGTCACCGCGAGCGAGCCGCCGAAAGCCGCGCCCAGCGCCGCGCCGATCCCGGCGATCTCGTCCTCCGCCTGGAAGGTCCGCACACCGAAGTTCTTGTGCTTGCTCAGCTCGTGCAGGATGTCCGAGGCGGGCGTGATCGGGTACGAGCCCAGGAACAGCGGCAGATCCGCCTGCTGCGAGGCCGCGACCAGGCCGTAGGCGAGGGCCAGGTTCCCGGAGATGTTCCGGTAGGTGCCGACGGGGAAGGCCTTGGCGGCCGGAGCGACCTCGTAGGAGACCGCGAAGTCCTCCGTCGTCTCCCCGAAGTTCCAGCCCGCGCGGTACGCGGCGATGTTCGCCTCGGCGATCTCCGGCTTCTTCGCGAACTTCGACTTAAGGAACTTCTCGGTGCCCTCGGTGGGCCGGTGGTACATCCAGGACAGCAGGCCCAGCGCGAACATGTTCTTGCTGCGCTCGGCCTCCTTGCGGGAGAGGTCGAACTCCTTCAGCGCCTCCACCGTCAATGTGGTCAGCGGCACCGGGTGGAGGCTGTAGCCGTCGAGCGAGCCGTCCTCCAGCGGGGATGCCTCGTAGCCCACCTTCTGCAGCGCGCGCTTGGTGAACTCGTCCGTGTTCACGATGATCTCGGCGCCGCGCGGCAGATCACCGATGTTCGCCTTCAACGCGGCCGGGTTCATCGCGACCAGCACGTTCGGCGCGTCCCCGGGGGTGAGGATGTCGTGGTCGGCGAAGTGGAGCTGGAACGAGGAGACGCCGGGCAGGGTGCCGGCGGGGGCGCGGATCTCGGCGGGGAAGTTCGGCAGGGTGGAAAGGTCGTTGCCGAAGGACGCGGTCTCCGAGGTGAACCGGTCACCCGTGAGCTGCATACCGTCACCCGAGTCCCCCGCGAAACGGATGATCACCCGGTCCAGGCGCCGCACGTCCTTCGCGCCGCCCGGTTTGCGCTGTTCTCCTACGACGGTTCCGTCGGTCTGCTCCGCTGGGCTGCTGACCTGGCTGGTCACTGAACTGGACCTCCTTCGAGGCGGCTGTCCGGGGCGTGGTCGTCCCACGGACCATCCCAGGA
Organism: Streptomyces sp. NPDC052301; assembly: GCF_044593395.1. Taxonomy (NCBI): domain Bacteria; kingdom Bacillati; phylum Actinomycetota; class Actinomycetes; order Kitasatosporales; family Streptomycetaceae; genus Streptomyces; species Streptomyces sp. NPDC052301. Next base: position 190,726 of record NZ_JBIUBE010000016.1, read on the forward strand.
TCAACCCTACGTCGGTTAGGGTCGCCTTCCCGAGGCCATCCACGGATTGGACAGCGTTTCGAGACGGCCTTGTCGCGCTGGCTCCCATCATGGCGCGCATCTCTCAAGCGCCGATCAAGGCGCTCCCCGCGCGTTCCCGGGTTCTCTCCGGTTTTCTCCGCTCCGCCGGCTCGTCGCGTCGTTTCCCTCTGTCTACATGTACGTTCCTGGACGCCTTCTGGCTTTCTTCGCTCCCCGGCATCCGGGTACCCCCGGCTACGCCGGCGGGGGGCACGTCACGAGTTCAGGTACGTGAGGACGGCCAGCACCCGCCGGTGGTCCCCGTCGCTCGGGGCCAGGCCGAGCTTGAGGAAGATGTTGCTGACGTGCTTCTCCACGGCTCCGTCGCTGACCACCAGCTGGCGGGCGATCGCCGAGTTGGTGCGGCCCTCCGCCATCAGCCCCAGCACCTCGCGCTCGCGCGGGGTGAGACCCGCCAGCACGTCCTGCTTGCGGCTGCGGCCGAGCAGCTGCGCGACCACCTCGGGGTCCAGCGCCGTCCCGCCCCCGGCCACCCGCACCACCGCGTCGACGAATTCCCGTACGTCCGCGACCCGGTCCTTGAGCAGATAGCCCACGCCCCGGCTGGAACCGGCCAGCAGTTCGGTGGCGTAACGCTCCTCCACGTACTGCGACAGCACCAGCACCCCGAGCCCCGGATGCGTCTTGCGCAGCGCCACGGCCGCCCGTACGCCCTCGTCGGTGTGCGTCGGCGGCATCCTCACGTCCGCCACCACCACGTCCGGCAGCGTGCCCTGCCCGTCCAGGTCGGCGACGGTCTTGACCAACGCCTCCGCGTCGCCGACACCGGCCACCACCTCGTGCCCGCGGTCGGTCAGCAGCCGGGTCAGGCCTTCCCTGAGCAGCACTGAGTCCTCGGCGATGACCACCCGCACCCTGTCCTCCACGATCTTCCGGCCCCCCGTGCCCGATCTCTGACGACGCCCGTCCGTCCGTGCGTCCGTACGAACGTCCAGCATTCCAGCATTCGCCCCGGCCCGCCGCCGCGCCGGGGAAACAGCGGCTGGGGCGGGGCCGGTTCGGGGGAGGCGGGCACCGGCGGGGCCGGGGGGCGGGTCAGGTCCGCCAGGGCAGTTCGGCGATCACCCGGGTGGGGCCGCCGGCCGGGGAGTCGACGACCAGGACGCCGTCCACCGCGTCCAGGCGTCCGGCCAGTCCGGCCAGACCCGAGCCGCGGGAGACGTCCGCGCCGCCCGCTCCGTCGTCCATCACCTGGAGCATCAGCCGGTCCTCCGCCTGCCACACGTCGACGGAGGCGGACCGGGCGCGGCTGTGCTTGCTGATGTTCTGCAGCAGCTCGGAGACCGTGAAGTAGGCGATGCCCTCGATGGCAGGCGCCGGCCGGGCCGGCAGGTCGACCTCCACCCTCACCGGCACCGTGCAGCGGGAGGCGACCGCGGACAGGGCCGCGTCCAGGCCGCGGTCGGTCAGCACCGCCGGATGGATGCCCCGGGCCAGGTCACGCAGCTCCTGCAGCGCCGTCTTCACCTCGCCGTGCGCCTCCTCCACCATCCGTGCCGCCGTCTGCGGATCCTCGCGGAGCTTCTCCTTCGCCAGCCCCAGATCCAGGGCCAGGCTGACCAGCCGGGCCTGTGCGCCGTCGTGCAGGTCCCGCTCGATGCGCCGCAGGTCGGCGGCGGCCGTGTCGACCACCACCCCCCGGTCCGACTCCAGCTCCACCACCCGTGCCGACAGCGGTGACGGCCCGAGCAGCCCGCGCACCATCAGCCCGTCCACGGTCGTCAGGGCCCGGATCAGCCACGGCGTGGCCAGCGTGAACAGCAGCCCGACCAGCGCGGTCACGGTGATCTCGAACGGGTTGTCGAGATAGATCCTGTGGTGTTCGTCACCGTACAACTGCAGGCCGCCCTGGCCGCCGTACATCGGGAACACCCAGAACCACAGGGGGTACGTCAGCATCGTCCAGCCGAACGACCAGAAGGTCACCGCCACCGAGAACGAGAACACCGCCCAGGGGAACTGCAGCAGTGCGTACAGCAGGCTCCGCCAGGAGGCGCCGCTCTTGAGGACCGCGCCCATCCAGGCGAGCGCGCCCGGCTTGGACATCCGCAGCGGCTCCGGTTCGGCCACCTCCAGCCGCAGCAGCCCGCGCGCCCGCGCCCGCTCCAGCGACCCGAAGCCCCGGCAGCTCGCGAGCGCCGCCGCGAGCACCGGGACGCCGAGGAACGTCACCAGCAGACCCGCGCCGAGCGACACCATGGTCACCGTCCAGCTGAACAGCACCGTCGCGATCGGCAGGCCCAGCAGGACATAGCCGAACTCCCGCCAGCTGCGCGCCTCCACCGGCGCCCGCAGCGCGGCGGGCAACCGGTGCGGTCGGTAGCCGGTTCCGGAGGGCCGCCCCTGCTCCCGCCCGTACCCGTGTCCGTACTCCGTGGCCATCGAATGCCGTCCCGTTCTCGTCGTTCCAGCGGCGCTTCAGCCGTACGTCCAGGGTCGTGCGCGGCGCCGCCCCGGGCCATGGAGTCCGTCGGCGTCCTGGACGGGGGGTTTTCCCCACCCCGCGGGGCTACTCCTGCCGGTCCCGCCAGGGCAGCTCCGCGGTGACCACCGTCGGGCCGCCGACCGGTGAGTCGACCACGAACAGGCCGTCCACCGCGCCCAGCCGGTCCGCGAGGCCCCGCATGCCGCTGCCCCCGTCCAGCCGGGCACCCCCGCCGCCGTCGTCCCGCACCTGGATGAGCAGCCGGTCCCTCGCACGCCACACGTCGACCGACGCGGCCCGCGCACCGCTGTGCTTGCTGATGTTCTGCAGCAGCTCGGAGACCGTGAAGTAGGCGATGCCCTCGATGGCCGCGGCCGGCCGCGCCCGGAGGTCCACGGTGACCTTCACCGGCACCGTGCAGCGGGAGGCGACGGAGGACAGGGCCGCGTCCAGGCCGCGGTCGGTCAGCACCGCCGGATGGATGCCCCGGGCGAGGTCGCGCAGCTCCTGGAGAGCCAGCTTCACCTCGCCGTGCGCCTCGTCCACCATCGCCGCGGCCGCGTCGGGGTCCTCCAGCAGCTTCTCCTTGGCCAGGCCGAGCCCCATGGCCAGGTTGACCAGCCGGGCCTGCGCCCCGTCGTGCAGATCCCGCTCGATGCGCCGCAGGTCGGCGGCTGCCGTGTCCACCACGACCCCGCGGTCAGACTCCAGTTCGGCGATACGGCGTTCGAGTTCGTCGGAGGGCGACAGCAGCCCGCGCACCATCGCCCGGTCCATGTTCGCCAGGCCCCGCGCGAGGTACGGCAGCACCGGCCACAGCACGAACAGCGAGGTCAGCACGGTGCAGAAGGTGAGAACGCCCCAGGGCAGCCGGATCAGGTCGTACAGCAGCGTCCGCCAGCCCACCGGGTCCTTCAGCGCCATCCACAGCCGCTGCAGCAGTCCGCCGCCCCTGGCGAGCGGCAGCGGCGTCGGCTCCTCCACCCGCACCCCGAGCAGCCACCGGGCGCGGGCGCGCTCCAGCTTCCCCAGCTGCCGGGCACCGAGCAGGGAGCACGCGAGCAGCGGCAGGCCGATCGCCGTGATGCTGAGGGTTCCGCCGGTGACCAGCACCGTGAGCGCGTACACGAAGCCGAACACCGTCACCGGCAGGTTCAGCAGGAGATGCGCGATCTCCTTCCAGGTGTGCGCGTCGTAGGCGAACCGGGGCGGAGGCAGGCGGTCGGCGCCGTCGGTCCGGTCGGTGCCGTCGGTCAGGCCGGTGCCGTCGGTCCGGTCGGCGGCGGGGCGGGAAGCGGTCATGACGGTCAGCCTGCCGTGACCGGCACCCTTCGCGCCATGCGGTACGCCGCCCTCCGCCGGCGGGGGAAATCCCCACCCCCACCGGCTCCGGCTGTCTCACGCCGTGACGGGCTGCTTACCAGTTCTTTATCAGGGCCTAGACTCCCGTGCGTACAGATCCTCGAATCATGTTGCATCACAGAGTTCACCAAGGTCACGAGGTCAGGGAGCGAGGGACGACGGTGCGGGAGACGTTGGGGGAGTCGACGGTCGCCGCGGCGAACGTCATCGCGGCCGGATACTTCCGGTCCTACTCGGTGGTCGGGCTGCTCGCCCTCATCGGCGTGCTGTTCGTCGCGGTCGCGTTCGGTGCCGGCCGGTTGCTGCGCCCGGTCGTCCCGACCCCGGAGAAGCTCCTGACCTACGAGTGCGGCGTCGACCCCGTCGGCGAGGGCTGGGCGCACACCCAGGTCCGCTACTACGTCTACGCCTTCCTCTACGTGATCTTCGCGGTCGACTCGATCTTCCTGTTCCCCTGGGCCACGGTCTTCGCCGCCCCCGGCTACGGCGCGACGACCCTCGTGGAGATGTTCGTCTTCCTCGGCTTCCTCGCCGTGGGCCTGCTGTACGCATACAAGAAGGGCGTCCTGGCATGGACGTGACCCCGGATCCCGTTTACCTGCCGGAGCCCAAGCGGCTCGGCGCCCTGGCCCGCCTGGCCCCCGAGCCGATGAAGGTGGTGCTGAACTGGGGCCGCCGCTACTCGCTCTGGGTCTTCAACTTCGGCCTCGCCTGCTGCGCGATCGAGTTCATCGCCGCGTCGATGGCCCGCCACGACTTCATCCGGCTCGGCGTGATCCCGTTCGCGCCGGGTCCCCGGCAGGCCGACCTGATGGTGGTCTCGGGCACGGTGACGGACAAGATGGCACCGGCCGTGAAGCGCCTGTACGAGCAGATGCCCGAACCGAAGTACGTCATCTCCTTCGGCGCCTGTTCCAACTGCGGCGGACCGTACTGGGACTCGTACTCCGTCACCAAGGGCGTCGACCAGATCATCCCGGTCGACGTGTACGTACCCGGCTGCCCGCCGCGCCCCGAGGCTCTGCTCCAGGGCATCCTCAAGCTCCAGGAGAAGATCGCCCGCGAGTCGCTGGGGGAGCGGTACGGCGCCCACCGGCCGTCCGCCGCCGCCCTGACCAGCGACCTGGTCAAGCCCCCGGCCCCGGCCGGCGAGGGGGAGGCCCGATGAGCGCCGCCGCAGGCTGGCTGCCCGCCCCCGCCGAGGAACTCTTCGGCGCGCAGGCCACGGCCGAGGAGTCGTACGACGTCCTGACCGTGGACGTACCGCCGTCCTCCTGGCTCACCGCCCTGGAGACCGCCCGTACGACCCTGTCCTGCACCTATTTCGACTGGCTGAGCGCGGTCGACGAACCCGGCACGGGCTTCCGCGTCTCGGCGCACGTCGCCGCCCTGCACCCCGTCCGCCGCCTCCTGGTCCGTACGACGGTCCCGCACGACGCGCCGACGCTGCCCTCCGCCGTCGGCGTCTACGCGGGCGCCGCCTGGCACGAGCGCGAGACCCACGAGATGTTCGGCGTCCGCTTCGAGGGCCACCCGGGGCTCGAGCACCTGCTGCTTCCCGAGAGCTTCGAGGGCCACCCGCTCCGCAAGGACTTCGTCCTCGCCGCCCGTGTCGCCAAGGCCTGGCCCGGCGCCAAGGAGCCGGGCGAGTCCGACCACGGCGGCCCGAAGCGCCGCCAGATGCTGCCCCCGGGCGTGCCGGACCCCAACGAGTGGGGCCCGCTGAAGGGCCAGCTGCCCCCTGCCCCGGCCCGCCCGGCGCGAGCGGCAGGGCGCGCGGCGGGCGAACGCCCGGCCCGCGCGGCCGGGGAACGTCCGGTACGGCGCACCCGCACGGCGGCGGAGGGCTCCGCCAGCCAGACCGCCCAGGCGGGCGAGGCCACTGGTGCTGGTGCTGATGCTGCGGCCGGTGCCGGTGCGCGGCCGCGTCGGATGCGGAGCGCGAGCGAGGGCTCGGTGAGCCAGACGGCGGCTCCTCAGGACGCGGCGGAGCGGAAGCAGGCCGCGGCCGAGGGCGACGCGAGCCAGGCGGCGGCACAGGGCCCGGCCGCCGAGGCCTCCGTGGCCCACGAGCCCGGCCCGGCGCCGGCCCGCCCACGCCGCGCCCGCAGCGCCTCGGAGGGCTCGGCCTCGCAGCGACCCCAGCCGCCACGGCCGACCCCGGCCGAGCCGGCGGAACCGACCCCGGTCCAGCCGCCGCAGGAAGCCTCGGCCCAACCCGCGGCACAGGCCCCGGCCGAGCCGGCGCAGCAGCTCCCGGCCGAACAGGCCCCGGCCGAGGCCCCGGAAGAGGACGGCGCCGCCCGGCCCGCCCGCCGGAGCCCGGCCCCGCGCAGCTCGGACGCCCCCTGGCACCACGCCCGCCCGGCCTTCGACGAGCCGGAACCCGGGCAAGCCCGAGAGACCGAAGAACCTGAACCCGGCCGAAGCGCCGACTCTCCCGACGACACCCACGAAGACCCCACAGGAGGCCCGCAGTGAACGACGCGCTGGACGTCGCCCTGCGACTCCTGGTCGTCTTCGTCGTCTTCCTCACCTTCCCGCTGATCGTCGGCCAGACGGAGCACAAGGTCATGGCCCACATGCAGGGCCGGCTCGGGCCGATGTACGCGGGCGGCTTCCACGGCTGGGCCCAGCTCATCGCGGACGGCGTGAAGTTCGCGCAGAAGGAGGACGTCGTCCCGGCCGGCGCCGACCGCCGTGTCTTCCAGCTGGCTCCCGCCGTGGCCCTGCTGCCGTACCTCCTCGTGCTGCTCGCCGTCCCGATCGGCCCGAGCGAGGGCGCGGTCGGCCAGGTCGTCGACGCGGGCGTGTTCTTCGTGCTCGCGGTGATGGGCGTCGGAGTGCTCGGCTCGCTCATGGCCGGCTGGGCCAGCGCGAACAAGTTCTCCCTGCTCGGCGGTCTGCGCACGGCCGCCCAGCTGCTCGCCTACGAACTCCCGATGCTGCTGACGGCGGCGTCGGTCGCGATGGCCGCGGGCACGGTCTCCCTGCCCGGCATCCTGCACGCCTTCCACTGGTGGTGGGTGCCCTGGCAGATCGTCGGTGCCGTCGTCTTCTTCGTCGCCGGGCTCGCCGAGCTGCAGCGCCCGCCGTTCGACATGCCGGTCGCCGACTCGGAGATCATCTTCGGCGCCTACACCGAGTACACGGGCTTGCGTTTCGCGCTCTTCCTGCTCGCCGAGTACGCCGGCATCGTCGTCCTGTGCGGCCTGACCACCGTCCTCTTCCTGGGCGGCTGGCACGGCCCGTGGGGCGCCGACGGCATCGGCTGGCTGTGGACCCTACTGAAGACGGCGATCCTCGCCTTCGTCGTCATCTGGCTCCGCGTCACTTATCCGCGGCTGCGTGAGGACCAGCTCCAGAAGCTCGCCTGGACCCTCCTCGTCCCCCTCTCCCTCGCCCAGATCGCCCTCACCGGCATCGTCAAGGTGGTGATCAGCTAACCATGGCCCCCATCCCCGGCTCCGGCCTCGCCAAGGGCCTGGCCGTCACCCTGCGCACGATGACGAAGAAGACCGTCACCGAGCAGTACCCGGACGTCCTGCCCGAACTGCCGCCCCGCACCCGCGGAGTGATCGGCCTGTTCGAGGAGAACTGCACCGTCTGCATGCTGTGCGCCCGCGAGTGCCCGGACTGGTGCATCTACATCGACTCCCACAAGGAGACAGTGCCGCCCGCGGCCCCCGGCGGCCGTGAACGCAGCCGCAACGTCCTCGACCGGTTCGCGATCGACTTCTCCCTGTGCATGTACTGCGGTATCTGCATCGAGGTGTGTCCTTTCGACGCGCTGTTCTGGTCCCCGGAGTTCGAGTACGCCGAGACCGACATCCGCGACCTCACCCATGAGCGCGACAAGCTCCGCGAGTGGATGTGGACCGTGCCGGCCCCGCCCGCCCTGGACCCCGCCGCGGAGGAAGCGAAGGAGATCGCCGCCGCCCGCAAGACCGCCGAGAAGCTGGCGGCCGCGCAGGCCGAGCCGCAGGAGGGCGCGTCATGAGCCTCGCCTCCACCGTGAACCTCGCCGCGGCCCCGCCCGGCTTCCTGTCCCCGACCGGCGTCGAGATCGCCTTCCTCCTCGTCGGCCTGGTCACCTTCGGCGCGGCCCTGATCACCGTCACCACCCGCCAGCTGGTGCACGCCGCCCTGTGGCTGGTGGTCGCCCTCGGAGGCCTCGCTGTGGAGTACCTGCTGCTCACGGCCGAGTTCATCGCCTGGGTGCAGGTCCTGATCTACGTCGGCTCCGTCGTCGTGCTCCTCCTGTTCGGTCTGATGCTCACCAAGGCCCCCATCGGCCGCTCCCCGGACGCCGACTCCGGCAACCGCTGGGCCGCCCTCGCCGTCGCGGTGGCCGCCGCCGTCGCCCTGGTGTGGGTGGTCGTCGACGCCTTCCGCGCCACCTGGATCGACCTGGACGGACCGGCCGCCGGCACCACCCGGGTCACCGGCGAGAGCCTGTTCCGGAACTGGGTGCTGCCCTTCGAGGCCCTGTCCGTGCTCCTCCTCGCGGCCCTGGTCGGCGCGATCGTGCTGTCCCGCAAGGCGAAGGCGGACGCGGCCGACCCCGGCAGCCCTGCCGCCGTGGACGCACCCGCCGAGAAGGAAGGCGCGCGCTGATGCACCTCGCCTATCCCGCGGTACTCTCCGCCCTCCTCTTCTGCACCGGCCTGTACGGCGTCCTCGCCCGCCGCAACGCGATCCTGGTCCTGATGTCGGTCGAGCTGATGCTCAACGCCGTCAACCTCAACCTGGTCGCCTTCGACGTCTGGCTCAGCCGGGCCGCCCGGGAGACCCTGCACTCCGGTCAGGCGCTGACCCTGTTCACCATCGCCATCGCCGCCGCCGAGATCGGCATCGGCCTGGCGATCGTGCTCGCCGTCCACCGCAACCGCGGCACCTCCGACATCGACAAGCTCCGCGACACCGCCGAGGGCCCCGAGACCGAGGGCCCCGACTCCGCCGCGGCCGAGAAGGCTGAGGCCACCGCGTGACCACGACCACCCTCGCCGTCCTCGTCCCCGCCCTGCCGTTCCTGGGCGCCACGGCCGGCCTGCTGCTCGGCCGTACCGCTCCCGGGTTCGTCCGCCCGCTCGCCGTACTGCCGCCGCTGGCCTCCCTGGTACTGGCCGCGCTGGTCGCCGTGCACCAGGGCGGCGGCCGGGCCGTCGACGCCCACACCCAGCTGACGCCCACCGGGTCCGTGCCGATCGAGCTGTCCCTGCACATCGACGGCTTCGCCGCGCTCGTCGCCGTCCTGGTCGCCTTCGTCGCGTCCTGCGTGCAGATCTACTCGACGGGCTACCTGCGCGACGACCCGCGCTACCCCTCGTACGCCGCTCTCGTCTCCCTGTTCACCTCCGCGATGCTCCTGGTCGTCTACTCCGGCGACCTGATCGTGCTGCTGGTCGGCTGGGAAGTCATGGGCATCTGCTCCTACTTCCTGGTCGGCCACTACTGGGAGACCCCCGAGGCCCGCGCCGCCTCCCTGAAGGCGTTCCTGGTCACCAAGCTCGGCGACGTGCCGTTCCTCATCGGCCTGTTCGCGCTGGCCACCGACGCCGGCTCGTTCCAGATCACGCGCGTCCTCGGCGCCGTCGCAAGCGGCAACCTGCACCACCCCACCGTGGTCGCCCTGCTGCTGCTCGCGGGTGTGGCGGGCAAGTCGGCGCAGTTCCCGCTGCACACCTGGCTCCCGGACGCGATGGCGGGCCCCACGCCCGTCTCGGCGCTGATCCACGCCGCGACGATGGTCGCCGCCGGTGTCTACTTCGTCGCCCGTCTCCTCCCGGTCTTCGAGGCCTCCCAGGCCGCGATGCTGGTCCTCGCCGTCATGGCCGCCGTGACCATGACCGGTTCCGGTCTGGCCGCGCTCGCCCAGGACGACATCAAGCGCGTCCTCGCCTACTCGACGATCGGTCAGCTCGGTTACATGACCGGTGCCCTCGCCGTCGGCGAGCGCGGTGCCGCCGTCTTCCACCTCCTGTCCCACGGCGCCTTCAAGGCGCTCCTCTTCCTCGCGGCCGGCGTGATCATCCACGCGGCCGGCACCAACTCGCTGGCCGCCATGTCCCGCATGCACGGCCTGCGCGACCGCATCCCGGACGCCTACTGGACGATGACCGTGGCGCTGCTCGCGCTCGCCGCGATCCCGCCCTTCAGCGGCTTCTTCTCCAAGGAGTCCGTCCTCGGCGCCGCCGAGCAAGCGGCCGACGGCCACACCCTGCACGTGCCCGGCGCCGCCGGCTGGATCGTGCTCGTCGCCGGTCTGGTCACCGCCCTGCTCACCGCCGCCTACGCGACCCGGCTGTGGCTGCTGGCCTTCCGCGGCCGGGGCGCAGAGGCCCCCGACCACGGCCGCCAGCCGCTGACGATGACCGTGGTGCTCTGGGTCCTCGCGGTCCCGTCCCTGGCCTTCGGCGGGTTCGCCTACCGCTCGCTGCCCGGCTGGTTCGACGGCCGGGACCTGACCCCGACGCTCCTCACCTCCATCCTCGGCACCGGTCTCGCCCTGGTCGGCGGGCTGCTCACCTACGGTGCCTGGCAGCGCACCACCGCGCTCGCCGCCCGCGCCCCGCTCGGTGCCGTCGCCGCCCATCCCGAGGGCGACGCCGGGCTGGTCGAGGCGGAGGCCATCGCCACCCACGAGCCGGCGTACGGCGACATCGCCTACGCCCCCGACCCGGCCGACCCCGGGCGGCTGCTGCTCGGCCCGCTGCACCGGCACGCGGCCGCCGGCTTCCACCTGGACGCCGTGTACTCGGCGCTTTTCGTCCGCCCGGTCCAGGCCGGAGCGAGTCTCGTCCGGTTCCTCGACAGCGAGGTCGTCGACACCTACGTACGTGGCGCCGCCGCCCTGCCCCGGCTGCTCGGGGCCGCCGTACGGCGGGCGCAGACCGGCAATGTGCAGACCTATGTGAGCGCGCTGCTCGCCGGCACCGTCGTCCTGGCGGTCGCCGTCGTCCTCGTCGCCACGGGAGCGTGAGCAGGCGTGATCGATATCAACGAGTCCGTGATGCAGTTCCTCCTGGCATTCGTCGTCGTCGGCCCGCTCCTCGGTGCCGTCGCCGCTCTCCTGCCCGCGCCGCCCGGACTGAAGGGGAAGTCGCCCGAGCAGGCCGTGCTCCGGCACGGTGTCACCGTGACCGGCGCGATCCTCATCGCCGCGATCGTCCTCGCGCTCGGCTTCGACCACGACCACCCGTCGAAGATGCAGGCCACGACCGACATCAGCTGGATCCCCGCACTCGACGTGCGGATCCACCTCGGCATCGACGGCATCTCCCTCCCCCTCGTCGTCCTGACCGCGCTGCTGACCTTCCTCTGCGCGCTGTACTCCTACTTCAAGCCGCCCGCGGGCGGCTCCCCGAAGGCGTTCGTCGCGCTGCTGCTCCTGCTCGAGTCCGGCACCCTCGCGACCTTCGCCGTCCTCGACCTGCTGCTGTTCTTCCTCGCGTTCGAGATGGTGCTCATCCCGATGTACTTCCTCATCGCCCGCTGGGGCGGCGAGGGCCGGACCCGGTCCGCGTGGAAGTTCATCCTGTTCACGCTGCTCGGCTCCGTGGTCATGCTGCTCGGCCTGCTCCTGATCGGAATCAAGGCGGGCACATTCGACATGGTGGCACTCGCCACTGACAACGGCCGCTCGCTGACCGCATCCGTGCAGGTCATCGCCGTGCTGGCGATCGGGATCGGACTCGCGGTGAAGACGCCGATGTGGCCGCTGCACAGCTGGCTGCCCGACGCCCACACCGCCGCGCCGACCGTCGGCTCGGTGCTGCTGGCCGGTGTCCTGCTGAAGATGGGTACGTACGGGTTCGTCCGGATCCTGCTGCCGATCGCTCCACACGGCTTCCACACCTTCGCGCCGTACCTCGCCGCGTTCGCCGTGGTCGGGATCATCTACGGGTCCCTGGCCTGTCTGGCCCTCGCCAAGCAGGGTGCCAAGGGCGACCTCAAGCGCCTGATCGCCTACTCCTCCGTCGGTCACATGGGCTTCGTCCTGCTCGGCATCGCCACCATGACCCCGACCGGCGTGAACGGCGCCCTGTTCGCCAACATCGCCCACGGCCTCATCACCGGCCTGCTCTTCTTCCTGGTCGGCGCGCTCAAGGACCGCACCGGCACCACCGACCTCGACACCCTCGCGGACAAGACGGGCGCCGCGCTCTACGGCAAGGCACCGCGCCTCGGCGGCCTGCTCGCCTTCGGCGCCGTCGCCTCGCTCGGCCTGCCCGGCCTCGCCGGGTTCTGGGGCGAGATGCTGGCGCTGTTCGGCTCGTTCGAGCCCGCCGCCGACCTCAGCCGGCCGGCCTTCCTCACCTTCATGGCGATCGGCGCGTTCGGCACCCTGCTGACGGCCGCGTACATGCTGATCGTGGTCCGCCGCGTCTGCATGGGCGGTGTGGAGCAGGAAGTCCCGAAGCTCGCCGACGTCCACGGGTACGAGTTCGCCGCGTGGACCCCGCTCGTCACCCTGACCGTCGTCGCCGGGCTGTGGCCGAGGGCCCTGCTCGGCCTGACCGACCCGGCCGTGCAGCAGCTCCTCGCAGGAGGCACCCGATGAGCGCCCTGGCCCAGCCGCTTGCCGCGCCGGTGGTCCAGTCCGTGGACTGGCTCGCCATCGCTCCGCCCACCGTCGCCGCGGTCGTGGCGCTCGTCGTCCTCGTCGCGGACCTGTTCCTGCCCGAGGCCAGGAAGGCCGTCCTCGGCTGGATCTCGGTCGCGGGACTGGCCGTCGCCGCCCTGATGCTGCTGCCGCTCCTGGACGGCGACCGCAGCACCTTCTGCCTGACCGGCAGCACGCGCGCGTGCAGCTACACCGCGGACACCTTCACCCTCGTCATCCAGTTCCTGGCCCTGGGCGGTGCCCTGCTCGCGGCCCTGCTGTCGGTCACGAACCTCGACGACGAGCGGCGGCGGGTCCCGGCCGGCGAGTTCTGGTTCCTGCTGCTCTCCTCCGCGGCCGGCGCCGCCCTGCTGCCCGCCTCCCGCGACCTGGCCACCCTGATCGTCGCCCTGGAGGTCGCCTCCCTGCCCGCCTTCGCCCTCGTCGGCATCCGGCACGGCGACAAGCGGTCCTCCGAGGCCGCCCTGAAGTTCTTCCTGTCCTCGGTCACCGCCACCGCGGTCAGCCTGATGGGCATCAGCTTCGTCTACGCCACCACCGGCACCCTCTACCTCACCCAGGTCGCCCAGCGCCTGACCCACGTGGACGGGCAGCTGCACACCCTCGCCCAGACCGGAGTCGTCCTCACCCTCGTCGGCTTCGCCTTCAAGACGGCCGCCGTGCCCTTCCACTTCTGGGTGCCCGACACCTACGTGGGCGCACCCGTGCCCGTCGCCGCCTACCTGTCGGTCGTCGGCAAGGCGGTCGGCTTCTCCGGTCTGATCCTCGTCACCGTCGTCGCGTTCCCGTCGTACGCCGATGTCTGGGGGCCGGCCCTCGCCGCCCTGGCCGCGCTCACCATGACCGTCGGCAACGTCGGCGCCCTGCGCCAGCAGGCCACGCGCGCGTACAGCGCGGTACGACTGCTCGCCTGGTCCTCGGTGGGCCAGGCCGGCTATCTCCTCGTACCGATCGCCGCCGCCGGCTACACGAAGGCCCCTCAGAAGGCGATCGGCTCGACGGTCGCGTACGCCCTGATGTACGCCGCCGTGAACCTCGGAGCCTTCGCGGTGGTCGCCCTGGTGGGCCGCAGCCGGACGCTGAACAGGATCAGCGACTACCGAGGCCTGTACGCCGGCAACCCGCTCACCGCGCTCCTCCTGGCGTTCTTCCTGCTGTGCCTGGCCGGGCTGCCGCCGGGCATCATCGGCCTGTTCGCGAAGGTCACCGTGTTCTCCGTCGCCGTCGACGCGGGCCTCGGCTGGCTCGCGGTCGTCATGGCCGTCAACGTCGTGATCGCGCTCTTCTACTACCTGCAGTGGACGGCCCTGCTGTTCCGCGCCCCCGAGGGCGAGCCCGCACGGCACCGTGTCCCCGCGCCCCTCACGGCCGCCCTGGCCCTCACCGGGGTCCTCGGCGTCGTCCTGTCCGGAGCACCCCAGCTGGTCCTGCGCTTCGCGGCCACCGGGCTGTTCTGAGCACTCGTACGACTCGCAGCGCGCGCGTGAGGCACCCGTGGCCCCACGCGCGCGTACGGCCTTAAGGGCCTGTCACCCGTACGGCCGACCGGCGCCGCCGCAGGGACCAGGGAACTCACGGATGCCGCCTGGCGTTGTCACAGGCGGGAGGGTCCACTGGACGAAAGTGTTCCCCAGCTGCACGACTTGGAGGGCGTACCGTGCACCGCCGGCACAACGGGCTCAGGACCGCAGTACTCCTCGGGGGACTGTCCGCACTCATCATCGTCATCGGCAGCTTCTTCGGCCGTACGGGGCTGATCGTGGCGGTGCTGATCGCGCTGGGCACGAACGCGTACGCGTACTGGAACAGCGACAAGCTGGCGCTCCGCGCGATGCGCGCCCGCCCGGTCAGCGAGTTCGAGGCCCCGGGGCTGTACCGGATGGTGCGCGAGCTGTCCACGCAGGCCCGCCAGCCCATGCCCCGGCTGTACATCTCACCGACGGAGGCCCCCAACGCGTTCGCGACGGGCCGGAACCCGCGCAACGCGGCCGTGTGCTGCACCGAGGGCATCCTGCGCCTGCTGGACGAGCGCGAGCTGCGCGGCGTCATCGGTCACGAGCTGAGCCACGTCTACAACCGGGACATCCTGATCTCCTCGGTCGCCGGAGCCCTCGCCTCGGTGATCATGTTTCTGGTCAACTTCGCCTGGCTCATTCCCGTCGGCCGCTCGGACGACGACGACGGCCCCGGCCTGCTCGGCATGCTCCTGATCATGATCCTGGGCCCGCTCGCCGCGTCCCTGATCCAGCTGGCGATCAGCCGCTCCCGGGAGTACGAGGCGGACGCCTCGGGCGCCCAGCTCACCGGCGACCCGCTGGCCCTCGCCGGCGCCTTGAGAAAGCTCGAGACGGGCACCCAGCAGCTTCCGCTGCCGCCCGAGCCCCGGATCGAGACGGCGAGCCACATGATGATCGCCAACCCCTTCCGCGCGGGTCAGGGACTGTCGAAGATGTTCTCCACGCACCCGCCGATGGCGGAACGCATCGCCCGGCTCGAGAAGATGGCGGGCGGCTGACGGTGAAGCCCGGTATCCGGTGAAACCCATCCTGTACAGCCTCCGAATGAATGAGCCGAATGAAGTCCTGAGGCTGTACGGGCGAAATCAGATGATACCGCAGCGCGCCTGATGATTGATCAATCCCGCCCCCGTCATCCTTTCCCGTGAGAATTCCGCGCAGGGATGACGAAAGGTTGGTCGAGTGAAGCTCACCAAGCGGTTCGCCGCGATCAGCACCGCTGCCGTCGCGGCGGTTCTCCTCGGCGCCGGAGCCGCTCAGGCTCAAGGCGACGGGGGACTCCTGTCACGGCTCGGTGTCACGTCGCTGCTGCACCTCCCGTACCAGATGGGAGGGGGCACGGACGGCTCCGAAAAGACGGGCGACTCAGGAAACACGGGGGGCCCCGGACACACGGGCGACTCCGAGAGCATGGGCGGATCCGGGAACTCCGGAGGCTCGGGAAGCGGGGGTTCGTCCGAGAGCACCACCAACAACAATAACAACAACAATAACAACCAGAACCCCGGCGGTCCGGATAATAACAATAATAACAACAACAACGGAAACAACAACACCAACAACACCACCAACAACAACAACATCCTCACGAGCGGCGGGGCCAGCGGCGCGGCCAGCGGCGGGGCCAGCGGCGGGGCCAGCGGCGCGGCTGAAGGCAGCGCGGGCCTGCTCTCGCTCCTGGGAGTTCCGCCCCTCCTTCAGATCTGTTCCCCGAGGGGGCAGACCGCACAGGGGAACAACTCCTTCTCCGGCAACCAGAACATCAACTGCAACTTCAGTTGATCGTCGCGGAGCCCTGTCAGCGTTCGGGATGGTGGATTTTCCGGGCGGCTTCGTGCCGGGTGTGCACGCCGAGTTTGCTCAGTACCGCGCCCACGTGATGCCCGGCGGTCTTGGGGCTGATGTAGAGGCGGGCGGAGATCTCGGCATCCGACAGGCCCTCGTTCAGCAGTTTCAGGACGTCCATCTCCCGGTTGGTCAGCCCGTACGGATTGGCTCGGGTGGCCGCCCGCGGGCCACGCCGGACCGGGCGGACACCGCGGGCCCGCATCAGCGTGCGGGTGCGAGCCACGGCCGGCCGGGCGCCGAGGGCCTCGAAGGCGGCCAGGGCCTGGCGCAGCGCGGGTGCGTCGCCCGACAGGCGGGCGAGCGCGGCGTCGTAGGGGCAGCCGAGGCTGTCCCACAGTGCCGCGGCGCCGGCCCAGTCGCCCGCCAGCTCCAGCGCGTAGGGCCCGGCCGCCGGCACCTGCGGGGGTTCTCCTCCCGCGCGGCGGATCCAACAGGCCAAGGGCCCGGACAGCCAGGGATGGGTACGGTTCGCCAAGGTGGCCAGGCAGCGTTCTGCCTCCGCCTGCACCAGTTCGTGCCCACCGGCGAGCCAGGCCGCCTCGACACGGGCCTCCCGGCCCAGGCCCGTGTCCAGCAGACAGTTCGAGTCGACCAGGCTCGCCGCCTGTTCCAGCAGCGGCCACACCTGGGACCTGCCCTGGCGGGCCCGCACCAGACCCATGACGGTCGTGGCCAGGGCCTGGACGACCGGTGGTGCGCTGGGATGGGACCGCACCTTCTGTGAGGCATCGGCGGCCTCGCGCCACAAGCCCCGGTTCAGCAGCCCCCAACTGCCCCACGCGCGCGTGCACAGCAGGTAGGTCAGCAGGTCGCGGTCGAGACAGTAGGCTTCCGCCCGGCTCACGGCCGCGGTCGTCCGGGCGGTATCCCGCTGCAGTGCTGCCAACCAGCACATGTTGAGCGCCATGAACCCCGCGTCCACCGGCAGATCCTGGTCCATCGCGCCGGACACCGCCTGTTCGCATTCCTCCCAGCCGGACCCTTCGCTCAGCATGCGTGCCGCCGCGGCATGGAAGCGTGCCTGGACGAGCACGCCCGCATCACCGAAGCGCTCACCCAGAGCGATCGCGTTCTGGGCGTGGGCGGCGGTCACCGCCGTCCCTTCATGCTCGTAACAGGCCAGCTGGCAGAGGTTCAGGTACGCCCTGGCCAGCTCCCGGCTCGGCGCCAGCTCTTCCAGCACCCGGACCGCATCCAGACCGGTCTGTCTGGCCTCGACCGTCCGCCCGGTCGGCCACAGTGAGCACGACAGCCAGCGCATGTCCTCCCCCATGCGCAGCCGGTCACCCAGGCCACGGCGCAGCCTGACCGCCGTACGGAGGGAAGCGACTCCCTCGTCCAGTCGGCTGGACAGGAGACAGGCCTGGGAGTGGCCCTCCAGCAGAGAGGCTTGTTGACCGGGCGGCAGGCGGTCGGCGTACTGCAGGGCGCGGGCGTACTGGGCGGCGGCTTCCCGGTGCGCGCCCAGGGCGGCGGCGTGGAGGGCCGCTGCGGGCGCGTATTCCAACACGGCCGTCGGATCGCCGGCGCCCTCGGCGTGATCGGCCAGCAGCGCCAGATCATCCGCGGCGACCGGGCGGGACCGCATCGCCTCCAGCACCTGCCGGTGCACCCGCAGACGGTGGGGGGCGGGGACGGCCTCCAGCACCGCCAGCCGTGTCAGCTCGTGGCGGAACTCGGTCACCTGTCCGTCGGTGCGTACGATTCCGCAGGCCACGGCCTCGTCGAGCGCCTCCTCCGAGTTCGGCACGATGTCGGTCAGCAGCGCGAGCGGGACCCTCAGCCCCAGGACGGCCAGTACGTCGACCACCATGCGCGCCGCGGCCGACAGTCCTGCCAAGCGGCCGGCCACGGTCTCGCGCACCGTTGCCGGGATGGCCTCGGCAGGGGCGGCCAGGATCTCGGTGACGATGAACGGATTGCCGGCGGAGACGCGGTACAGCTGTTCGGCGTCGACGGCGTGTCCGGTGGCCAGCCGGGCCACGGCCCTGCGGCTCAAAGGGGCCAGGTCGTGGCGGCACACCCACGAATAGCCGGCCAGGGTGCCGAGGAGAGCGTTCAGGTCGTGGGTACGGCCGACCTCGTCGTCGCGGTAGGTGGCCAGTACCAGTGCGGGAACGCTCGGCAGGCGCCGAGCCAGGTAACACAGCAGGTCCATCGTGGCCTCGTCGGCCCAGTGGACGTCTTCCACGACGAGCAGGCTGGGATAGGTGCTCAGGTCGGCGAGCAGGCAGTCGAAGACCTCGTCGGAACGGCTGGTGTCCGTGAGGGCGGTGCGCACCGCCGGGCCCAGGCGCGGGGCCAGGTCCAGCAGGGGGCCAAGGGGACGGGGTGTGGCCAGCGGGTCGCAGGCGCCGATCAAGACCCGGATGTGGGGATCGGCCAACTGGGCGAGACGGTGGACGACAGCCGTTTTGCCGACGCCAGCCTCGCCGCGGACAAGGGCCAGGCGCCCAGGGCCGTTCACCGCGGCCTGCAGGTGACCGGCGAGGTCCTGGAGCACAGCCTCTCGCTCTATCAGGTCCATCACCTGCCAGTTTCCCTCCGTGGCCGGAGCCGCGCAAAAGATCCACGACTGATCAAGGCCGGTCGGCTGGTGGGGTGGTCGGTAGGGAACCGGGGGTGCTGTGGGGGGCGCGGGCGTGGGATCTGGGGTGTGCAGGGGTGGAACTTGGGGTGCGCGCCCGATGTACCCCTGACCGGGGCCGGGCATGCTGAGTTCAGATCCCGGTACTCCGAGTTCGCGGGTTCCGACCGGTGCTCGCCGAGAAGGACGCCTATCCCGCGCTTACGGAATGAGGCTGGCAGGGAAACCCACAGCCACGCGGTTCCGGAAGACTGAGCGGCCGGAGTGACAGGTGCGTGATCCAGCCATCAGATCAAGCGGATGGCTCAGTGGGAATCATTCGGGGTCCGACCAGGCGGTGCATTCGCTACGAATACACCGCAACCGAGATGGACTGCGCAACGGCACGGTCCACACCCATCGGAAAGAAATCACCATGTCGAACAGGTATGCAAAGCGCGCGGCCCTGATAGCCGCATCGGCTGCTCTGGCGTCAGGAGGCGTCGCCCTGGCACCGTCGTCCGCCGTCGCAGCTCCGACGCCGACAGGGACTCACGCTACGGCGCCGAGCGACACCGGAGGTAACAACAACAATAACAACAACAACGGCGGAGGCGGGAACAACAACAACAATAACAACAACAACGGCCGGGGCGGGAACAACAACAATAACAACAACAACAACGGCCGGGGCGGGACCAACAACAACAATAACAACAACAACGGCCGGGGCGGGACCAACAACAACAATAACAACAACAACGGCGGGGGC
>NZ_JBIUBE010000017.1:0-165184 GCF_044593395.1 Streptomyces sp. NPDC052301
CAGCGTCACCGACCCGGTGGCCAACATCACCGCCGCCGCCAACTACGCCGCACACCGCTACGGCTCCATCGACAACGTCAACTCCGCCTACTGACCGGGCCCTTCCAGTCGTAGGACACGGCGTCGGTCGGTAGTTCCCTACAGCCGGTCCGCGGCCGGCAGGTCCTCGCCGGAAGACGCCATGGGCGTACGGCTGCGCGGCCGCTGCTCGGAAAATGGGCTGCCGGTCGGGAGGGGGACGACGTAGGGTGGGTTCATCGACGCGGGGTGGAGCAGCTCGGTAGCTCGCTGGGCTCATAACCCAGAGGTCGCGGGTTCAAATCCCGCTCCCGCTACGCCAAAGCGGCCCTCGCCGGCACATGCCGGCGAGGGCCGTGTGCATGGGGGAGCGTGCCGAGTGCATGTCCGTCTCTCCCGAGCGTGGTTGCGCTGTGGCCGCTGGCGGATTTGCGGCGGATGAGCAGGATGCCGCTGCTGTCGGCTCTCTGCGGGGCCGCGGGTGCGGAGGTGGATGCCCCGGACAAGCAGGGCGATACGCCTTTGTGGCAAGCGGTGTTCACGTACCGAGGTGATGGTGCGGTGCTGTCGCTCCTGGTGGGGCCGGTGCCGATCCGGACAAAGACCTCGACACCCCTCGCGCGCTGCCGACCTCGACGACGTGCCGGTGAGACGCGTGCTCGGCGTTGACATCAGCAGCCGAACGGCGGCGTCAGCCGGTCGGTGCACCGACCTTGTCCAGGGCCGCCCGCGTTCCCTACACTTCCGGCGACCGTCGCTCACCCGCCGTGGCCCCAGAAGAGATGGGCCGGGACGTCCACTGGTGCAACTGCCGCAGGTGCGCCATGCGCGACCCTGCTGGTCGGCATGGCTCGAGCAGCTCGAAGCCGGCTGCGAGACGAGGAAGCGCAAGGCCGAGAAGGAAGCCGGCCGGGACCGGCTTCGCCGCCGAACGTGCCATCGCCTCAGCTCAAGCCGGGCGGCGCCGCCTCACCACGGCTGTCACCCGGCTCTGAACCTGCCGGGCGAACCGTTTCTTCCACTGCCTGCCGCGGGGGCTTCTTTCCCGCAGTCATCGCAGCAGCCGCACGAGCCAGCTGCACTTGCACCTGCTCGAACGCTCGCGAGCCTGACCGCTTGCGCTTATGACTTCCGCTCATACACGTTCAACGCCCCACAGCGCCGTCTGTAACCGCAGTACCTCCGAATGGAGCACATAACTCCGGCCTCGAGCAACGTCAGCCGGTGACCACCGAGGAACCAACCCACCCTGAAGCAGGGCTGAGCCTGTGATGATCCGGCTGTGCCTCAGTACTCCTGGCTCGGTTGGCGGAGCGGCAAGGGCTACGAGCCCGTCGTAGCCGCCCGGCCCGACACCATCCGCAGCCTCCCCTCGGCACCCCGTCACGGGAGAGGCCGTCGACCAGAAGAACCCCCTCGGTGTCCCGGCCGTCCTGGTCACGCGTGGAGGCCTCACCGCATACAGGCGGGTTGAGCCGCCCACGGCCCGCGCCTTCGTGTGCACCCGAAACTCCCTCGGGCGTGCTGAACCTGTCCGGCCGCATCCTTTCGGTGGCCACGGCCCGCGCCTAGCCTCGACCGGGCAGCTGTCCGTTGGAACTGGCCGGAGCACCACAGGGTGGGGGAAGGGCCATGACCTCAACGCTTGCCTGCGTGCTGTGGACGGCGCTGTACGGCTGTGCCGCGGCCGTGCACGAATGGATACGGCGCAGGCGGGTCGATCCTGGCCCAACCCGTTTCGCGACGTGGGCGAGCGCCCGGCCGAGCGTGGATGTCCTCATCCCCTGCTACAACGAACACCCTACGGAGCTGGAGGCGTGTCTCTCCTCGGTGGCGGCGCTCGCGTATCCGGGCACCCTGACGGTCCATGTCGTCGACGATGGATCGGCGGAGTCCCCGGAGCTCAAGGATGTGTACGAGCGGTATGCCGCCCTGCCGGGATGGCAGGTCATCCGCTTGGGCGTCAACAAGGGGAAGCGACACGCTCAGGACGCCGCCTTCGTATGCGGGAGGGGAGAGCTCGTTCTGTGCGTCGACTCCGACACCCGCATCGCACCGGGCGCGGTCACCGCACTCGTACGACATATGGAGGACACCCGCGTCGGCGCTGTGAGCGGCACCATTCACGTTCGTGCTGCGGGCACCCTTGCCGAGCTGTGCGACCTCGAATACCAGATGACCAACGCGGACCGGGCCTGTCAGTCGACGTACGGAGCGGTGCTCTGCTGCGCCGGCGCCTTCGTGATGTACCGCCGCTCGGCTCTGAGCGCGTTGTGGCCGGCCTACCGGGACCAGCGGTTCCTTGGCGTGCCGTGCCGGCAGGGCGAGGACCTACATCTCACCAACCTGTTGCTGAGGGCCGGGCTACGAACACGCTTCGCCGCCGACGCGCACGCCTGGACGACGTCACCGGACCGGATCCGCGGCTACCTGCGCCAACAGCTGCGCTGGAGCCGCAGTCACTGGCGGGAACTGCGCTGGCTCCTCCCGCAGTTGCGCAAACTGCCGCCCTACGCTGCCCTCGACGTCTTCGTACGGGTGGCTCCGGCCCTTCAGTACGCGGCGCTGCCCCTGCTCTGCGTGACGGCACCCATGTCGCACGCGGCCGTCGTCGGGGCCGCCCTGGTGGTCGAGGAATGCATCCTCATGTTCTTTCGTGCGCAGGGGCACCCCCTCTGGCCACGCTACGCCGCGCTGCGTGTCCTGGTGCAGATTCCGGTACAGGTCTGGGCAATGTGCACCGTCTTCAGCCAAGCTTGGCTCACACGCGGTCCGACCCGGACGCCGGCAGTCGAACCACATCCCTGGAGACGTGAGTAGCGGAAAGGAACACCGAGTTGATCGAACTCTCGGCGGCGGTCGCCGCGATCCGCGAGGAAATCGTGGCCTCGATGTCCGCCGCCAACACCAGCGGCATCCATTTCCCGGTTGGCCGGATTCAACTCGAGTTCCAGGTCGGTGTCACCCGTACGGACAACGGCCGAGCAGGCCTGAAGCTCTGGGTCCTCGAACTGGGGGGCGACAAAGGCCGGTCACGGCAGGAACTGCAGACGGTCACCGTGACGCTGGAGGCGCCGGTCGACGACCACGGCGCGCCCGTGAAGGTGTTCCATACCAGCGAGAGCAAGCCGTAGTCCGATGACCGAGGTCGTCCCGGCCGATGCGTACGGCACGCGCGCCGTCGAAGTGCTCCGCCGGTACCGGACGCCGACGGGGGAGCAGTGGAGCGTCGGCTCCGGATATCTCATCACGGCCGAACTCGTACTCACCGCAGGCCACAATGTCGGCCCTGTCGGCCCACTCGGCGGGTCCGGGGGGCGGAACGAGACGTGCGAGCTGCTGGTTCGCTTCTTCGATGAGCGGGAACATCGGGCGGAGGTCGTAGCCCTGGGCAGCAGTGCTGACGCGGACATCGCTCTGATACGGCTCGCTGACGGCCACCGTCTGCAAGGGGACGTCGCACCGGTCAGGTTCGCGACCGTCGACCGCTCCGCCACCCGGAGTGTGCCGGGATGCTGGGCGGTCGGCTTCCCGCGCTACAAGCAGAAGGCCTGGCCCGGCCGCACCACGAGCAAACGCGACAGCGAGCACCTGGAGGGCACCATTCCGCCGGGCGCCGACCTGCGCCGCGGGCTGCTCGGGTTCCGGGTCACCGCGACCCCGGCCGGTCTCGGCACCGGAGGGTCCCAGTGGCAGGGCATCTCCGGCACCCTCGTCTTCGCCCCCGACGGACGCGCCCGGCCCCGCGCCGTCGGCGTGGTTACCGAGCACCATCTCCCCGAAGGCTCGTCATCCCTGACCGTCGTGCCGGTCACCGCCCTCAGCCCCGTGGGTGTCGACGGCGTCACACGCGTGTGGGACCTGCTCGACATCCCGGACCCGGACGCAGTGCCTCGACTGCCGGCCATGTCCTCTCCGGAGCGTCCATACGGCACCGGGCCCGGACCGACCGGGGCCCGGATGACCCTCAAGCGCTTCCTCGTCGACTTCGGCGGACGCGAGGCGGAACTCACTCGAATCAGCACCCTGTTGCGACGGCACGCGGGACGTGGTGCCGTCATCGTCGTCTACGGAATGGGCGGTGTCGGCAAGACGTCCCTCGCGACCCACATCGGCCACCTGCTCGCCGACGATTTCTACCACGCCCGTGTTTTCGTGGAGCTGGGCGGCATGGGGGCGGTGGAGGTGCCGGTGCCTGCCGCGATGCAGCAACTCTTCGACGCCTTCGGCGTACCGGACAGTGCGATTCCGCAAAGCCCCGGCCGCCGAGCGGAGCTGCTGCAGTCGCTGTACCACGAGGGGCCCACACTGCTCATCATCGACAACGCTACCCGGGAGCGGCACGTGGAGCCCCTGTTACCTCGGGAGCCCGGCCCCACCAGTGTCATCGTCACCAGCCGCTCCTCACTGCCCAACCTGGACGGCGTGCGGCGGATTCATGTGCGGCCGATGGCGAGCGACGAGGCCCTGGCCACCCTCGCGGGGTTCGTCGAGGACGAGGAGGTCCTCGAGGACCGGGAGAGCGCCCTGCGCATCGTCGGCCTCCTCGGTGGCCTCCCCCTCGCGCTACGGCTCGTCGGAGCCATCATCAACGGTCCCACCATGCGCGACCAGCCGCTGAGCGCCCTGGCGCGACGCCTGGAAGACGAGGAACGCCGATTGACGTACCTGGACAATGAGGACCGGGGGGTACGGGCTTCCCTGGAGGCCAGCTACCGCACGCTGCCGGAGGCGACGGCCGGCTGCTTCCGGGCGCTCGGTCTCGTCCCCGGTGTCACATTCACCACCGGCCTGGTGGCTGCGGCCACCGCAACGGACCCGTCGACGGCGCACCTGTGGATCACCGAACTGCTCAACGCCCAGTTGCTGGAGACCACTCCGCAGGCCGCCGACCGCTACCGCGCACATGACCTCGTACGCCTCTACGCTCGGCAGAAGGCCAGGGAGGTCGACCCGCCGACAGTGCTCGACGACACCGTCCGAAGGATCGTGAACTGGTACGTCGAGGCGTCCCGCATCAGCCTCATGCCACCGTCCTCCGCGCACCGGCCGTCGTCGGAGGCCCTCGCCTGGTTCGGCGCCGAGGACGTGAACGTGATGGCGGCTGCCGAGGCGGCGCGAAAGACCGGTGCTTGGGACGCGGTCGGTGCGCTGGCCGAGGCGCTTCGGCCCCTCCTGTGGTACCAGCGCCGCTGGGAAGAGTCCCAGGACATCGAAGAGGCCGCGGTCGAGGCCGCGAACCGGCGGGAGGAGCCGCAGCGTGAGCTGGAGGCGATCATCCAGCTCGCCGAGGCCCGCCGGAAGTCCGGCCGCCCCGAGGACACCGTGGTGCTGTACGAACGCGCCGTGCAGATCAGCCGCGCGCACGGCGGCCCTTCCCTCGAGGGCTGGGTGCAGACGCACTACGGCGACATGTATTGCGATCTCAAGAGGCGCGAAGCGGCGCTCGAACGCTACGACACGGCACGGTCCCTGTTCGAGTCCGGTGGCGGCGTCGGGGACCTGATCTGGCTGTCGGCGCACTACATCGACGCCCACCGCCAGTTCGGCGACCCGCGGGAGGCCGTCCGCGTCGCCGAGCGCATGCTGCCCATGGCGGCCGAGCCGTCCCAGAGCGTGTGGGTGCACTGGCATGTCGCGCTGGCTCGGGCGGACCTCGGCCAGTACGCCGAGGCCGAGGATTCCCTCCAGATCTCAGTGGACCACCACCGCACGGTGCACGACGACGCCGGTCTGGCCCACATGTTGCTACTCCTCGGCGAAGTCCGTGCCGCCGCCGGCCGCACGAACGCGGCGCGCGTGGCCCTCGCTGAGGCGCTCAACCTGGCGGAACGCGTCAACGTACCCCGGATGGTCCGCCAGATCACCGAGGACCTGGACCACCTCCATGAGGGCCGCCCCCTGCGCGGCGCCCTGGCACCCGACTCTGACCTGTAAGGGTGGCCACGCGACCCGCGGCACCGATGCCCCGTTCCGAGCATGCGCCCAAGCACCCTCTCCGACCATGCCGAACCGCCGGATCGTCGCGACTAGGCGTATACCGGGCACGTCACCTTAGGTATGACGCGTAAAACCAAACGCGAACTGTGCCATTCCTGCCCGATTTCAGGCAGGAACGTGGACGCCCCACGGTTCCCGACCTAGGGTGATTGCTCATGATCACCCTAGACGCAATAGGGACTTTCGCCCTGATAATGGGACTCCTGACGCTCACTCCGGGACTGGACACCGCACTCATCCTGCGTACCGCGGCGCTCGGGCACCGCCGTCGTGTCTGGGGCGTGGTCCTCGGCATCCAGAGCGGCACGCTGGTCTGGGGCGTGCTCACCTCGCTCGGTGTGACCGCGCTGCTGACCGCGTCACATCTCACGTACGAGACTCTTCGTTGGGCCGGAGCGGCGTACCTGGTGTGGATGGGCGGCAGGCTGCTGTGGGCCACCTGGCGCCATGCACCGAGCGAGAGCCCGCAGACGGCGGGGACCGGGGGCACGACCGGGGCCAGGACAGGCGCCGGCGACACTCTCCTCGGCGGCTGGCGGCAAGGGATCGTGACCAATCTCCTCAACCCGAAGATGGGCGCCTTCTACGTTGCGATGCTCCCGCAGTTCATTCCCGCCGGCGCCTCGCACCTCGCTCCAGGCGTGCTCCTGGCCGGTGTACACATCCTCCTGGCCGTCGCCTGGGCGTGCGCGCTGATCGCCTTCGCGCATGTGCTCCGAGACCGCCTGCAGCGACCCGCGGCCCGCCGCTGCCTCGACCGCATCACCGGCACGGTCATCGCCGCCTTCGGTATCCGGCTCGCACTCGAACAGTGAGCACGGGGCGACGCTACCGCAAGGCCTCCGACAGCGGCCGAAAGGGCAACCCGTGCATCACCTGAAGTGGAAGGACATCCACATGTGCTCGCTCCCCACCAACACAGAGGCCGTGGTCTTCGACTGCGACGGCTTGCTGGTCAACACCGAAGCCTGCTGGACCGTTGCGGAGACGGCCATCTTCGCGGCGCACGGTCAGCCCTTCGGTCCCGAACAGAAAGCCCTGGTCATCGGCCGCACCGTGGAGGGCGCTGGTGAGGCCATGGCCCAATACCTCGGGCGCCCCGGCGCTGGTGCCGAACTCGCCGCCGAACTCCTCGAAAGAGTCCGCAGAGAGCTTTCCCGAGGCGCCGTAGCCCTCCCGGGGGCGGCAGAACTGGTGCGCGCCTGCCGAGCAGTCGTACCCATCGCCGTAGCCAGCAACAGCCCTCGGGAACTGCTGGACACGGCACTGTGGTCGGCCGGTCTCACCGACTGCTTCACTCACTCGTTCGCCGCCGACGAAGTGCGCTCTCCCAAGCCCGCACCAGAGCTGTACCTCACGGCATGCGAGGCACTCGGTACGACTCCCCAGCGGTCCGTCGCCTTCGAGGATTCGGCCACAGGCATCGCCTCGGCACGTGCTGCCGGGCTCTACGTCGCGGTCGTACCGTCCCTTCAAGGAGCCGACCTCGACCACGACTGGCTGAGCACCAGCCTGGCCGAACCCGCATTGCGGGACTGGGCCAGGAAACTCGGAGTTGGCACGGTCCGCTGACCCACTCCGTTTGGTAGGCACGGGCGGGCCGCCTCGACGAGCATCTCGCCCCGGCGACCCGCAGCAGCGTGGCGAGGGGCACCGGGGCCGGCGTGCAGCAGCGGTCGTAGGCGAGTTCACCGGTGGTGCGCTTGCCGTGTCACCGAAGGCTCAGCGATGCCAGTGAAGCTCGATGACGCGTCCAGTGGGGTTGAATTCGCACGGGGCTATGACAACTGCGGTCGGGCGCCGGTACCGTCACCAGGTCAGGGGTTCATCCGAGGGGGCGGCATGCTGGAAGCGGCGTTGACGGCTTTGGCGGCGGCTGGAGGCACTGCAGTGGTTCAGGCTGCGGGCACGGACGCCTGGGGCGAGTTCAGGTCTGGGGTGGCCCGGCTGCTGGGCCGCGGGGACCAGGCCCGCGAGTACACGGAACTCGAACGCCTGGACCAGACCGTGACCGTGCTGGAGGAAGCACGTCTCGATGAGGCCGTACTGGTTCGGGCGCGTCAGGAGTCCTCCTGGCAGACCCGTTTTGAAACGCTGCTGGAGGGTTTGGCGGGCGAAGAACGTGGCGTGGCCGTTACCCAGCTTCGCGCCCTCGTCGAAGAACAGTCCCGTGGGTCTGGTGCTGTGTCGGCGGGCGACGACGGTGTTGCCATCGGGGGGAGCGCCACCCTCCAGGCTGACCGCGGAAGTGTCGTCGCTTGGAACGCCGGAGACGTGACCGTTACCCCTCAGACGCCGGGTCCGCATCAGGGCTGAGCGCACTCGGCGTCACTCCGGCCCCACAGATCACCGCTCGCACGGCGGTTTACGCCGACCGCCAAGGGCTGTCCGTCGGCCACGCCGACCACGTCACGCACTACGCCACGGCCCGGAGCCCGGCCTCATGGCCGCACCAGGTCGGGGTCATCCCGCCCAGAGCACGGTCCTTCCAACACCGACCCGAGGGGCAGCGACTGCGGTCGGCAGGCGAAGGGGTAGCGGTGTTGTGTCAAGTCCTGGTCGGAACAGGGGGAGTGGGCAAGACGCAGCTCGCCGCCGATTATGCGAACAGCTTCTGGGAGGACCGCGCCCTGGACGCGTTGGTGTGGATCACCGCATCCACACGCTCCGCGGCTGTGACCGGCTACGCCCAAGCTGGTGTGGAGCTTCTGTGTGCCGATGCCACAGATCCGGAGCAGGCGGCCAAGCAGTTCCTGGCTTGGCTCACGCCCAAGGGCTCCGCCCGCCCGTGCAGATGGTTGGTCGTCCTGGACGATGTCGCCGATGTTGCGGACTTGCACGAGCTATGGCCTCCCGCCGTCCCCAATGGTCACACAGTGATCACCAGCCGTCGGAGAGATGCGGCGTTGACCGGCCGCGGCCGCCTGATCGAAGTGGGCGTCTTCACGCAGACCGAGGCCCTGGCCTACCTCAACGACACTCTCGCGGCCCAGGGCCGGACCGAACCAGCCGACCAGCTCGCCGGCCTGGCCCACGATCTCGGATACCTGCCCCTTGCACTGTCCCAGGCGGCCGCCTATCTCACCGACGCTGGTCTGGACTGCGCCACCTACCGTCGGGACCTCGCCGACCGGGCCCGAGCCCTCGCCGACCTGCTGCCCGAACCGAGCGCCCTGCCCGACGACCAGCCGACGTCCGTCGCCGCAGCCTGGTCCCTGTCCATTGACCGTGCCCAGAGTCTGCGCCCGGCTGGGCTGGCCCGCCCGATGCTGCAATTGGCGGCCATGCTCGATCCCAACGGCATCCCGGCATCCGTCCTGACCAGCCCGCCCGCTCTGAGCCATCTGTCCGCGTGCCGCGCGGGAGCCGCTGCTTGGCGGGCGACGCCACCGCGACATGACCCCGGCCGAGCTCCTGCCGGCATCGAAGAGGCGGAGATGGCAATACGACTACTGCACCGGCTCAGTCTGGCCGACCACACCCCTGGGACCCCTGACCAGGCCATGCGTGTGCATCAGTTGGTCCAGCGCGCCGTCCGCGACCAACTCTCCTCCCACCGGCTCGATGAACTCGTCCGTGTCGCCGCCGACGCCCTGATCTCCGCCTGGCCTGCTCCTGAGCGGGATCTCAGCCACGCCCAGGCATTGCGCGCCAACACAGACGCTCTCACCAGGCATGCAGGGAAAACCTTGTACAGGCCGAGAGCGCACATCGTGCTCTACCGCGCAGGTACCAGTCTCGGCCAGACCGGCCAGGTCACCTCTGCCCGCGACTACTACCGCCAACTCTCCCGAACCACCCACCACCATCTCGGTCCCGATCACCCCGACACCCTTCGCGCTCGAAGCCACCTGGCGTGGTGGCAGGGGGAGGCCGGGGACGCCGCCGGCGCCGCCGCGGCCTTCGCGGACCTTCTGCGAGACCAGCTCCGGGCCCTCGGCCCCGATCACCCCGACACCCTCCGCACTCGACACAGCCTCGCCGAATGGCGGGGGGAGACGGGAGACGCCGCTGGCGCCGCCGCAGCCTTCGCGGACCTACTGCAAGACCAGCTCCGGGCACTGGGCCCCGACCACCCCGACACCTTCACGACACGGCACAATCTCGCGTGGTGGCGGGGGAGAGTGGGAGACGCGGCCGGCTCCGTCGCCCAGTTCGCGGACCTGCTACAGGACCAGCTGCGCGTGCTGGGATGCGACCACCCCCATACCTTGCGCACACGGCACAATCTCGCGTGGTGGCGGGGGGAAGTGGGAGACGCGGCCGGCGCCGTCGCGGAGTTCGCCGACATCTTGCGCGACCGGCTCCGTGTGCTGGGCCCTGACCACCCCGACACTCTGCGCACGCGGCACAACTTCGCATGGTGGCGGGGGAGAGTGGGGGACATGGCCGGGGCCGTCGCGGAGTTCGCCGACGTCTTGCACGACCGGCTCCGTGTGCTGGGCCCTGACCACCCCGACACCTTGCGCACCCGGGGGCACCTCGCCTGGTGGCGGGGGGAACTGGGCGATGTGGTCGGCGCCGCCGTGACGACTGCTGAGCTGTTGCAGGACCAGCTTCGGGTGCTGGGTCCCGATCACCCCCACACCCTGCGCACGCGTGGTCAGCTCGCCCGGTGGCGGGGAGACATGGGCGATGTGGCCGGGGCTGTGACAGCATTCACGGAACTGCTGCAGGACCAACTGCGAGTCCTTGGACCGGATCATGCGGACACTCTCGCCACCGGTCGAAGCCTCACTCGCTGGGAGAGCGCATCAGGCCGCCAGGTGTGCTGACCGGACCTGGTTGCAGCGACAGCAAGATGCCCGGCGGCCCCAGTGGCCGCCGGGCATCGTCGGTGCGCCACGGGTGTCATTCCCCCGTCTCGTCGGGTCCGGCGGAGGCGTCGAAAGACGCGAAGAAGAGGACGAGCAGACGTACGCGGAGTACGAGTTCCAGGTCCGCGACGACGACATCGTCACGATGCCCGACGAACTGGAGCCGGCGCTCGCTGCACCGCTGCCCGTGGCGACGAAGAGTGATGGGGTGCCTCGGATCGCTGTCGCGCTCGCTCGCCGGCCCCACTACCGAGGCGCAGAGACACCCGGGAGACGCTCTCAGAGGAAGACGCGCGCCACCTCCAGCCACTTCTGAGCGTCCTCGCCGGTCGCCGTCATGTTGGTCTCGGACGAGGGGCGACGCCGGGTGACACACAGGCAGAAGTCGACGGCGCCGCCCTGTACCCGTTGCGCGGCAGCCTCGGGGCCCCACCCCCACGTCCGTCCGTCAGGTGCTGTCAGCTCGACGCGGAAGGCGTCCGCCGGCTCAGGCAGTCCGACGGCGGCGAAGGACAGCGCCCGTCCCAACACCCCCAGCGAAGCCACGTGCCACAGTCGATCCGTCGGGCGGTGCGCCACGCCCACGGCATCGAAGACGTCCTGCCCGTGTGCCCAGGTTTCCATCAGACGAAGGGGCGCCATCAGGGCCGGGGTCACCTTCGACATGTACCAGGGGAATGCGTGGTCCCACGGTGTGTCGCGCAGTGCCGCCGCCAGTTCGGCTCGCCCGGCCCGCCACTCGTCCAGGAGTACCGACCGCGGTTTTGCCGCTCCCGCGGTGGCGGCCTTGTCCGCGTACCCGCTGCCTTCTGCTTCCGCCCGCACGAGCTCGGCGCCGAACGCGTCCGGAGTGCGTAAGGCGCTGAGTGCGTTCGCGTCCGCCCACGCGAGGTGGGCTATCTGGTGGGCGACCGTCCAGCCCGGTGCCGGTGTCGGTATGGACCAGTCGTCCACTGCACTGACCAGGACATCGAGCTCGTCGCCCTCAGCCACCAGCGCGGACAGGACTCCGGCGACATCTTGAGAGGGGACGGCGAGGTTGTAGTTCAACATGTCCGCCATGGTGTCACTCCTTCCTGGCCAACGGCGGAGACGAAGTGTGCGGGCAGACACCGATGTTGCCGGAGTCCGCCCTCTCAGCGAAGCCGAGACCCCTGACGCGGCCGCCCGACGGCTACGCCGGCGATTCGCTGTCCGGCTGCCCATCGAGGTCATCACCACCCGCTACCCGGACGCCGAAAATCAGATGCTCCTCAACGCCGCTGTCCCACCCGGACGGCCTGCACATGGGGGTCGGGGCACGGATCCGATCGGGACGGGACACAAGCAGGCGCTGTCGGTTCGGGCGGTCGGGGTCACCGCTGGGCGGCCATGGCTGCCGCGGCCGCGTCCAGGATGCGGTTCAGGACGGGGACCGGGATCGCCGGATTGGTGACCGCCGCGCGGGCCGTGTCGCGGTCGTGCAGCAGCCCGGCCAGGACGCGGGACGGCAGTCGGGGGTGGCGCGTCGCGGTCCCGCGCACGTGGTCCGCCGGGTCGTTCAGCAGCCGTACCGCGTCGGCAGGTGACAGCCGGGGGTCCGCGGCTGCGCGTTGCCGCACTTCGGCCTCGGGGTCCCGGGCGAGGCGCGCGACGTCAGCGGCGGTGGACTGCGGGTCGTCGAGGACCAGGCGGCGCATCCGTCCGCTGGGGTCGTCGGCATAGCGCCGCAGGCCCGCACGGGGGAAGTTGGGGTGGCTGCGAGGGCGGTCGGGGTGGCTGAAGCTGCCGTCCCACCAGCGCCAGACCTCCAGTAGCAGGTCGGCGGGCGCGTCGTCGCACGATTCGGCGAGGAACAGGCGGACCACCCGGTCCTCGTCCCGCGCCAGACGCTCCACGGCGTCGGGCGGGAGATGCCGGGCGCGGGCCACGCTGCGGCGGACGAGCGGATGGGGCGACGCGGCGAGGCGGCGCATCGCGGCGGGGTCACTGTGCAGGTCCTCGACCCAGGGCAGCGTGTGCGACATCGACGTCGGGTCGAAGTCGTAGCGCACCGCGGCGCGCTGTTCTTCGGTGAGGTCGGGGCGCAGTGCCACCGCGGACCGGACGTCGTCGTGCGGGTCCTGTGCCAGGACGGCGACGCCGGGCGCGCCGAGGCCCGGGTTGCCGGCCAGCGCCCGGCGTACCTCCGTGTCCCCGTCGCGAACCAGCTCGGCCTCCAACTCCGCCTCGAAGCGGCACTGTTCGAGTGCTTGCCGGTGTGCAGCCAGCGAGGCGAAGACCTCGCGGGGCATGGGGATCGCGGTGTGGTGGGCCAGGAGCGCCGCCGTTCGCACCGTGTCGTCGGTGTCGGCGAGCAGCCGCGCTCGCAGGGGAGCGGCAAGATCTTCCCATCGATTGCAGGCTGCCGCCCGGACAGGGGGATCGGCGTCGGTCACGAGGCTGGGTAGGTGGTGTGCGGGGAGCCCTGGGAGTTCGGCGGCCTGGGCGCGGGACGGGCCGGCGAGGAGGTCGTCGTACAGGTCCTCGGGGAGTGCGGCGCCCCAGGTGCAGGCTTGCTCCGCCCAGAGGACGCGCCGCCTCGGTGAGGGTTCGGCGCGGACCAGGCGTACCCACTGTTCGGCGGTGAGCTTGGGCCGGAAGGTGTCGGCAGTTCTCGCGCGCACCCGCGGGTCGGGGTGCGCCACGGCGGCGTCGAGGACGGCCGGACGGCTGCAGCCGTGCAGGAAGTCGTCCGCTACGTCCAGCAACCTGATCAGCAGCTCGTCCGGCGCGGCCGGATTGGACCCGATTCCCTCCGCCCAGTGCAGGGGCCACGCCGGCAGGCCGGGCACGGCCGCCCACACCTGGGCGCGCTCGGCCTCCGTCTCGGGTCCGGCGGCTGCCGCGGCTTCCTCCAGCCGTTCCGGCAGCCGGTCGAGGGCCGTTACCCGGGGTCCGTCGGGGCCCGGGATCTCCGCCAGCAGCACCTGTCCGTCGAGGGAGAGGGCCACGAAACCGGGGTCGCCGGTCAGTTCCGGTACACCGTCACCGGTGTTGCGGACCCGGATCCACCAGGAGTCGTTTCCGCCGATCCGATGTCCGAGCACGGCCACCAGGAACTCACCATTGCCATCGATGAGTTGGCGCCACCGCGTGGCGTCGAGCGCCTGCCCGGCCGCGCCGTCCGGCGCTGCGATCCCACGCGCGATGCGCCAGCCGGCCTCCGGCGGGAACAGGCTGCCCGGGGTCATCTCCTCGACGACGGTGAGCCCGGCGCGTTCGAGCAGTTCATGGAGCTCTTCTCGGCGTTGCACGCGGTCATGATCCCGGCGGGCTCGCGATGGGGCAAGGCCTCAGCGGATCACCTGCGCAGCGGCGATACCCCGAGGGGCCGCACCGGTTGAGGTGCGGGCCCTTCGACGTGCCCCGCCTCATTTCAGCCAGGGCTCTCCCTGCTCACGCCAGCGAGAACTTCTGGGCCGCGGAGCCGTTGCAGTCCCAGATCTGCAGGCGCGTGCCGTTCGCGGTGGCACCCGACGGCGAGTCGATGCACCTGCCGGTGGTCGGGTTGGACATCGAGCCGTCGGAGTTGGCGACCCAGTTCTGGTAGCCGCCGCCGTTGCAGTTGGCCAGCTGGAGCTTCGTGCCGGCCGCGTTCACGCCGCCTGCGATGTCCAGGCACTTGCCCAGCGTGCGCAGGGTCTGCCCGTTCCAGGTCCACTTCTGGTCGAGCGAGGTGGCCTGCTGGCAGTCCCAGAGCTGGACTGCGGTGCCGTCGCCGCCGGTGTCGTCACCCGCCACGTCCACGCACTTGCCACCCGGTCCGTAGATCGGGGTACCGATGGCGAACATCTGGGCCGCGGAGCCGTTGCAGTCCCAGATCTGCAGCCGTGTGCCGTTCGCGGTGGCACCCGACGGCGAGTCGATGCACCGGCCGCTCGTCGGGTTCCGCAGCGAGCCGTCGGGCTGGCGCACCCATGACTGGTAGCCGCCGCTGTTGCATGTGGCGAGCTGCAGCTTCGTACCGGCGGCGCTGTTGCCGCCGGCGATGTCCAGGCACCTGCCGAGGGTCTGCAGGGTCTGGCCGCTCCACGTCCAGTGCTGGTCCTTGGCCGCCGACTGGCAGTCCCAGAGCTGGACCGCGGTGCCGTCGCCGCCGGTGTCGTCACCCGACACGTCCACGCACTTACCGCCGGGTCCGGTGATCGTCTGGCCGCTCACCGAACCACCGTCGCCACCGCCTCCGGAGCCGGGCGCCTTGTTGTAGACGGCCACCGAGTCGATGACCAGCTTGCCGCCCGAGACCGTGGACGCGTTCGGGCCCCCGCCGAAGGCGTCCGGGAAGCCGCCGCCGATCGCCAGGTCGTAGATGATGAAGAAGGGGTGGTCGACCGCGTCCGACCAGGTCGTGGCGTCCACCTGGTTGGCGTTGACGGTGAAGAAGTTGTTCCCGTCGAGGTAGAACCTGACCTGCTCCGGCGAGACCGAGCGGTCGATCTCCGCCGCGTAGTCGTGAAAGCCGGTCTGGCAGCCCGAACAGGCGCGTTCACCCGAGCCGATGCCGGTCGATTCGTTGCACGGGCCACCCGGGTTCACCCCGCAGTGCAGGGTGCTGAAGAGGGAGCTGCGGCCGTTGATGTCCTCCATGATGTCGACCTCGCCGGACTTGGGCCAGGTCACACCGTCGCGCAGCGGGGCGCCGAGCATCCAGAACGCCGGCCAGTAGCCGGCGCCGTTGGCGGTGGTGACGTTGGGCTGCTGGAGGACGGACTCGATGCGTACGACGCCGCCGGCCGGGGCGCCGAAGCCCGCCGCCTGGGTCTCCACGCGCCCGGAGGTCCATCCGCCGCGCGCGTCGGAACCCGAGTGCAGGGCCTGGAGCACCAGATGACCCTGACCGTCGTGGTAGACGTTCGAGGTGCTGTCGGTCATCGTCTCGATCTCACCGGTGCCGAAGTTGCTGCCCGGCCCGGTGTCGTACTTCCACGAGCTCTGATCGATGCCGGTGCCGGACGCACCGTTGAAGTCGTCGCTCCAGGTGAGCGTGAAGCCCGACGGTGTCGGGGGTACTGCCGCCTGGGCGTCCAGTGTCGCGGTGACGGTGGCCGCCACCGTCACCACGACGACGGGAATCAGCGAGAGCGCTCTCTTCCACCGGCCGCGCTGTGCCCTTGCAGGGTGTGATTGCATAGATCTGGCCTCCGAAGAAGAACACGATCGCGTCTGTTCGCCATGCCGCCTCTGGTGATCTCCATCAACGGTGAGCAGTCCCGCGCCCTTGTGGATCTGGATCACGACGAACGGGGCGACGGCCGGCGCTCGGGCTGCGTCGACAGGCAGGCCCACAGTGGACGGCCGGGCTCCCCCCGATCGGCGGATGCTTCGTCAACTTGCCTGAGGATTCGCGGTGTTGAGCGATGTGGAATTCTGTGCGAGGCAGACGGTATTGGCCCAGACCAATACCGTCAAGGCTGCGCAACAAACTGAGAACGGCTTGGGTGCCGACCCTGTTCTGCCGGACGAGGTTGCCCAGCGGATGGGCCTGCTGGTGCCGCCCGGCAAGGAGGTGCCGGCCGGCCTTGAGAGGCGGCCGGATGACCTCGGCGAGCTTGCGGCGGCCGGCCTGCGCAGAGCGGCCGGGGGCCGTGGCGCTCCAGGAGCCAGGCGACGGCGGGAAGGTCCAGGCGGAGTCCCAGGACTCGTTCGAGGCTGGGGTGGAACTGGGTGAGCAGGCCGCGGCTGCGGTGGGAGGCGCGGTCGGCCTCACCGGCCAGGTCCTGGTCGAAGCCGGCCGCCATGGTAGCTCGGCGGTGATCCCGTCGGCGAGTTCGAGGGAGTGCGGGGTGTGGGGCATGGTGCGGGCGGCGTCCGCCGTCGCGGCCGCATCGCGGGCGTCGGTCTCGGGTTCACCGGGGTGGAGGTCGGCGATCCGGCGCATTGCGCGCCCGGGCAGGTAGGCGACCTTGCAGCCGGCGTCGCGGCCGACGGTCAGCGGCACATCGCCGAAGGAGGCGGGCTCGTCCACGACCGCCAGGACGGTGCCGAGCCACGGCTGCGCCGTGTGGACGCGAGTGACCGGAAGCGTTGCCGCAGGCAGGCGGCGGCGGGGCCCGAGGGCCCCGGCTGCGTGCCCGCCGGGACGGTGTGTCAGAGCACGGCGAGGCGGTCCACCAGCAGCACCACCCTCGGCTCGGCGTCCTCGGGCAGCAGGCGGCCCGCGCGGCTCAGGGTTGCAAGGCCGTGCAGGGCCGCCCAGAACACCTCGGTGAACAGCCCCGGGGGGACGCCGTCGCCGGTGACCTCGTCGAGAGTCTCCACCAGGGCGGCGAAGGCGTCCTTCAGCGGCTCGGGGGTGTCCTCCTGCGCGTACGCCAGGCCGCCGTCGAGCTGGAACAAGGCGTCGTAGACCGCTGGGTTGCGGGCGGCGAAGTCGAGGTAGGCGCGGGCCAGGGCGACGACCCGGGCGCGCGGGCCGTCCGCGGCGGAGGTCGCGGCCCGCACCGCCGTGGCCAGTTCGGCGGCCCCCTGCAGGGCGACGGCGCCGATGATCTCGCGCTTGCCGCGGAAGTGGCTGTAGAGGACGGGCTGACTGTATTCGATGCGCTCGGCGAGCCGCCGGGTGGTGACTGCGTCCCAGCCCTGCTGCTCGGCGAGTTCGCGGGCTGTCGCCACGATGAGGCGCTCGCGTTCCGCCCGTTCG
The DNA here is from genome assembly GCF_044593395.1 of Streptomyces sp. NPDC052301. Classification (NCBI taxonomy): domain Bacteria; kingdom Bacillati; phylum Actinomycetota; class Actinomycetes; order Kitasatosporales; family Streptomycetaceae; genus Streptomyces; species Streptomyces sp. NPDC052301. The sequence goes on from NZ_JBIUBE010000017.1 coordinate 17,497, forward strand.
CGCTGCTTGCGTTCCTGTACCGACATGAATCGATCCTAGCATCGCTAGACAAGCGAGCGGCAGCAGTACTAGCGTTGCCTCATCTGCTAGCAACGCTAGTTCACGGAGGGGTCGTCATGCTCAACGCTCTCGAGGTCGTCACCACCGTCGTCGTCGGGCTGATGGTGGGGGTGGAATTCTCCGTCGCTTTCATCATGAACCGGATCCTGGACGCGCTTCCCGAGGACAGCGGCCAGCTCGGCCACGCCCACGGCGGCCGGATGCTCGGCGCCCTGATGCCGTTCTGGTACATGGGCTCGCTCGTCCTCAGTGCGATCTGGGCCATCGCCGGACGGCACCACCACGGCGCCGGACTCGTCGTCACCGCCGCCGGCCTGCTGATCGTCAGCGTGGTCATGTCGATGCTGCTGCTCGTCCCGATCAACAACCGGAACAAGACCTGGACCCCCGACAACCGGCCCGCCGACTGGAAGCAGCAGTTGCGCCGCTGGGACCGCTACCACTACGTCCGCGTCGCCGTCATCATCGCCGCTTTCGCCCTGCTGGTCACCGCCCTCACCTGATATCGCCGCTGCCCCGGCATGTACTGGTCTGCCCCTGTTCACCGACGGCTTTCGCCCTGTCGGGGTGAGCCCGATTGGGCTTCGGATCTCTGGCCCTGCGGGCCGACGCCGCGCCGGCGGCGCACAATTCCCACTCCCGGGGGCGGCTGACCACCGAGGTCCCGACATTCGGGAATGCAGCTGCCGCTCAAATCCCCCGACCGCGATCCCGGCAAGCCGCGCCCCACGATCAGCCGCGTCCGCCCGGCCTGATCGGGCCCCGTACGACTCGGCAAGCTCCACGAAACTCACCAAGCTGACGAAGACTCGCAAGGAGAAGAACGATGTCGCTGAAGAAGATCAACACCGTCCTGGTCGCCGTCTTCATCCTCTTCATCCTCTGGTTCGGGACGGAGTTCATCCTGAGCCCGGAGACGACGGCGCCGGGCTTCGGACTGCCGAGCTGGCCGTCCGGCGACGGCGACGGCTTCCTGATCGTCAAGGGCATCCGCGACGTCGTCCTGGCCCTGGTCCTGGGCATCCTGCTGGTGACAGGCCACCGCCGGGCGCTGGGCTGGGTGCTGCTGGTGGAGGCCCTCGCCGCATACGGCGACATGGCCACCGTGCTGGCCCACCACGGCTCCGTGGCCACCGCGCTCGGCGTCCACTGCCTGACCGCGACACTGATGGTGGTCAACGGCCTGCTGATGATGCGCGAGACCCGCAAGGTCGCGGCCGCTCCGGCGACACCCGCCCCGCAGCCCGCCTGACCAGCTCTGACCAGGTGCCGCAGTCCGCGGCATGGGCGGCACCAGTCGGGATGGCGACGAGGGCGGCCGTCGCCGAGGCGACACCAAGGACCGCGAAGGCGCGACGCAGGCGGGTACGGATGGCCATAGTTCCCCCAGACTCATGGCTGACGAGCCGGAAATGTCGTGTTCATGCCCAAGCGTTTGGGGGGCTGGATGTTGGGTCCCGCAAGGGGGCAGGAGGCGCAGTAGTAGTAAGCGAAGCCGAGCGACCCACCACTTGAACGAGTCATCGCGGCAGGCGTCACCCGCATCGTGGCCGCCCAAGCCCCAGGGCTTCGGCGTAGTCGGATGACGTCCGGTCTGCGAACATCTGAGGCCGAGAAGCGTGAGGGGATCGCGGGGATCGCGGGCGTTGGCGGAGGTCGGCCGCGATGCCGACGGCACCGGCGAGCTTCAGCGCGCCGATGGCGCAGTTGCGGCAGGTGGCCATGGCGCGTCGCCGTCGATCCGGGCCAGCAGCCGCCGTACCGCCGACTCCGAGGGCAGCCGCCGCGCGGGCAGCACCGGGTCCGGGTGGACGCCGAGCCGTTCCAGCACCTGGGCGGGCGCGTCCGCGATCCACTCGCCCACGGACAACAGCGAGGTCGCCCCGGTCGGCACCGCGCATGCTGCAAGGGCCAGGACGACGGCCAGGGCATGGCGCACGCCGCGCGGATCACGCGAGTCCGGCACCTCAGCCGGCCGCTCCAGCAGACCCGGCACCTCCTCACGTATGGGCTCTGGCTGGTCGCGCAGCTGGTCAAGAACGAACGGGATCGGGGCCTGTTCGGGCGGTATCCGGGAGCGGTATGCAGGAACGCCTGCCCGAGCAGCCGACCCGCCGCACGAAGGCACCCTCCGGTACGAGATACTTTCCCGATGGGTTCACGCACTTCCCCGATCAGTCGGTCGATCACGATACGGAGGGCCGTCGCGCGGGATGCCAAACGGCTCACGCGGCTCGTGCGTGGCTCAGGCGCCTACGAGGGCAAGTACGCAGCCGCAGTCGCGGGTTATCGGGTCGGTCCTGATTACATCGAGGCGCACCGCGCCTTTGTGGCCGTCGGCGCCGACGAGCATGGAGGCCGGGTCCTCGGCTTCTACTCGCTCGTCCTCGCTCCACCGGAGCTCGACCTGCTGTTCGTCGCCGACGAAGCGCAAGGACGGGGTATCGGGCGACTGCTCGTCGCGCACATGCAGTCCGAGGCCCGTGCCGCCGGGATCGACCGCGTCAAGGTCGTGTCGCATCTTCCCGCAGAGGATTTCTACCGCCGCGCCGGTGCGGTGCGGATCGGGACCGCGTTCGCGAACCCGCCCGCCGTGCCGTGGGACCGTCCCGAATTCGAGTTCCGCATTCCTTCGGAATGACGCGGTGTGCAGGTTCGCAGGGCGCCGGCTTCGCCTGCATGGGGGCCGGCATGCAGGAGCCGCTGGACGCCGCGCGCTCCATGTGTGCCGTCGTCCCTGCGTCGCGGGGGTGTGTCTTGCAACGGGAAGGCCGTCGGTCAGCGTGGACACCTGATGAGCTGCTCGGACCAGATCGTCTTGCGGTCTCTGCATGGCGGCCGCCCCGTCGCCCGCCGAGTCGGGCGACGAGGAACAGGCCACGTCCTTCCTCGTCGGTGGTGTGGGCGAGCTTGCACGTTCGGCTGTCGACGTACAGGGCTACCACCCCGGGGGGCGTCCCCGCGCATCCTCCGGACGGAAGGCGCACAGCGACAGGCCCCGCCGCCGCTCCGGATCGTGCCGCCAGCTGAAGTGCCGGCGCCTGCGGATGACCGGGGCGCCCGTCTCCAGCACCTGGTGCAGTGACCGCATGGTCACGCCGCCTCGGATGCAGTGGATGGAGGAGGGCCCGCTCTTCGTGATCGCCGGGGCGGCTCCCGCGGCGAGGGCGGGTTCGTCCTGACCGCAGGGCAGGCGGCGGACAGCCCGCAGTGCATCCCCGTGCTGGAGAAGACACGGGTTCCCGGTCCCGTCGGCCGCCCCGCACCCGGCCGGACGCAGTCGCCGGGGACAAGGCCTACTCCACCCGCAGCAACCGGGCCCACCTGCGTTGACGCAGCATCGAAGCCGTCATGCTGGAGAAGGCGGACCAGGCCGCCAACCGAAAGAGGAAGGGCTCCAGGGGCGGACGACCCGTGAGCCACGACGCCGACCTCTACAAAGAGAGGAACGCCGTGGAGCGCCTGATCAACAAGCTCAAGGCATGGCGAGGCATCGCCACCCGCGATGACAAGACCCCGGACAGCTACCTCGCCGGCCTCCGCTCACGCGCATCGATGATCCGGATCAAAGAGCTCGCTTTCGCCACTCATCGCTTTCGAATCGGTGCCCACCCTGGTGCGGGCCTACAGCCAGCGGTCATACCAGGCGCGGGTGCGCCGGAGGGCGTCGAGTTGATGGGCGCGCTCGTGAAGCCCGTGGCCCTCTCGGGGGTAGACGACGAACTCGTGCTCGACGCCGAAGTGGCGCAGTGCGCGATGGAAGTGGACGGCCTGGCCGAGCGGGACGTTGGTGTCCTGCTCGCCGTGCAGGATCAGGACCGGGGTACGGATCCGGGACACGTAGGAGATCGGACTGTTCCGGTCGTGGATGTGCGGTCCCGGTCCGTTCCAGCCGGTGCTGCCGCCGAGCGCCGCGTCCAGGATTCCGTCGTCGCCGGTCCCGGCCTGCATGCCCCAGTCGCTGATGCCGGCGCCCATGACGGCGGCCTTGAACCGGACGGTTCGGCCGATGGCCCAGGCCGCCATGAAACCGCCGTGGCTCCAGCCGGAGATGCCCAGGCGTTCGGGATCGGCGACTCCCTCGGCGACCAGCAGGTCGATCCCGGAGAGGATGTCGGTCCACTCGTCGCCGCCCACCGCGCCCGCCGCCACGGCGGCGAACTCATGGCCGTGGCCCGACCCGCCCCGGGGGTTGGGCAGGAAGACCGCGTAACCTGCCGTCGCCAGCCACTGGCCGCAGTCGACCACAGTGAGTGCGAACTCGTCGGCGGAGCGGAAGTAAGGGCCGCCGTGGACCAAGGTGACAAGCGGGAAGGGACCGTCGTCCCGAGTCCGGCCGGCAGGGAGGATCAGCAGGCCGTCCAACTGGAGTCCGTCGGACGCCCCGTAGCTGAGCCGTTCCTGGACCCCCCAGCGGATTGTGTGCAGTTCGGGACTGGTGTCGCTGAGCCGCAGCAGCGGCCCGCCCGTGCGTCCCGCGTGGACGTTCTTGGGCTCGTACGCAGTGCTCGCCAGCACAGCGAGGGTCTCTCCGGAGTGACTCGCAGTGAGCCCGGCGAGCGTGCCGGGCGCGGAGGACACCTGGTGGAACCGTAACGACTGCGGATCGAGCCTGTACAGCGCGGTATCCAGCCCGTCGGCGAACAGCGCCAGCGGCGGTCCGTCGGCGACCTGCACCAGCTCGGTGGGGCAGACGGACATGCCGACCGTGAGATTGCGCTGTTCGACGGTCGGGCCGACCGCCGGCGGGACCGTGTCGATCACGGCGAGCGCGCCTACCAAGTGCCCAGGTGTCTTCGCCAGGTGGGCCAGATGCCATTCCCCATCGTGATTCCACCAGACCGGGGACTGGGCCTCGACTCCGACCGGGCCCAGGTCCTGGACGGCTCCCGTCTCAGGGGCGACCAGATGCAGTCTTGCCGTCGTGACGCCGGGGTCGAGCTCGGGGGTGGTCCAGCTCAGCACGGCCAGCGGGCCGCCGTCCGGACGCTGGGTCACCTCCACGACATGGCGGTCCCCGAGGCCGTCTGCAGTGCGGACCACGCCGGTCGCCAGGTCAAGCAGGCGTAGCCGGGAGACCGGGAGGTGCCGGCCCCAGACCTTCGCGTCGTCACCCTCGGCCTCCCGACGTTCGTCCTCCGCGGTGGGCTCGTCCTCGGCGAGCAGCGCGACGGTGCTGCCGTCGGCGAGCGGGTAGTAGTCGCAGATGCCCCCGCGCCACCTGGTCAGGGACTCTGCCTTGGCGATGTCCTCGCTGCCGTCCAGACGGATCCGCCGGAGTTGAGCGGTGCCCCGCTCCTCGCGGTCGGAGGTGAAAAACAGAAAAGCCGAGTCCGGCGCCCACTTCGGGACTGCGTCGCGGGCCGTGCCGTCGGTCAGCCTGCGCGGGGCTGCGCTGCCGTCGGCGGCGGCGACCCACAAAGAGCTGTGCGGACGTCCGTCCCTCCCGCTGTTCGCGACCACACCGTAGGCGACCAGGCGCCCATCCGGCGAGATGGCCGGCGCCACGGGGACGGCCATGTCCACCACCAGCTCCGCGGTGAGCAGGTCGATCGACTCGGGAATCGGTTGCGGTGCAGGGTGCGGCATGCGGACCGTCTTTCACTCGTCAGTACGGCGACCGGACATCCTGTCGCACTGACGAGCCTGTGTCAGTCGGGTTTGGGAGAATCGGGCCGCACACGACCTGCCCCGAATGCCCTGCCACAGCCCGTGGCCGGCACTGAACACGTCCCGGCGGAAGGGATGGCGAGCTGCACGCCTGATCGTCGCTACGCCTCGGGGCCATCCACGAGGGCAGATCGATGAACTCCTACGTAACGTCAGGTTGGTGCGCCGGTACGTGACGACCAGCAGGATTCGGTCTCCAGCGGCAGGCTCCACGGCCGGCCCTTGCGAACGGGGTCTGCGCCCTCGCGTCGTAACGCCGTGATCAGCTCGGCGAATTGTCGCGGGCTCAGACCGCTGAATGGGACTATCAGGACGGTTCCGACGCAGTGATCACACCAGTCACAGCGAGATCATCTCAACTGCCGACCAGTCGCGATGACCCGGTGAGCCACGCGTGCGGGCCGAGAAGACGGCTTTGCACCCCGTGTGATCGGCGTGGAAGCCGGCTCGCCGGGGGTACTGAAAATGACCGACGTTGTGTTGAAGCTGTCAGCCCGTGACTTGGTGCATGCGGACCTGGCATCGTGCGGGTGGTCATCAAGCCTGTCACCCGTCCCAGGGACGCCTCCGGCTTCGTCATGCTGCCCCGCCGTTGGGTCGTCGAGTGGCCGCTCGCCTGGATCATGCACGCCCGCCGTCGTGCGAGGGATGACGAACGGCTGTTTTTCCCGAACCCCTGCCCCGGGCGGGACGACGCCGAGGCGCGCGGTTATCAGGAATGCCGTGGCGGGTCATTGCCACGCCGACGCCATGATTTGTTGGTGTGCCTGTTCCCGCGGCCTGCACGACGCTAGCGTCGAGTCTCATGATCGTATGGCTCAACGGCACCCATGGCGCAGGCAAGACGACAACCAGTGCGCTCGTTCAGCAGCTGATCCCGGATTCACGGGTGTTCGACGCCGAGAAGGTCGGCGAGACCCTCATGGACATCAGACCGGGGCTGCCCGCTACGGACAACTTCCAGCACTGGCCGCCATGGCGGCCGCTCGTGGTCGAGACCGCCCGTCGCGTACTCGACTACACCGGCGGCACCTTGGTGATGCCCATGACTGTCCTGGTCGAGCAGTACTGGCGCGAGATCAGTTCGAGCCTTGCCCAGCATGCCATCCCGGTGCGGCACTTCGTCCTCCATGCCGACCAGGACACCCTCCGTGCGCGCATCGCGGGCGACACCGTTCTCGGCCCCAACTCCCCCTTCCGTCTCCGATACCTTGAGCCCTACGCCGAGGCGGCCCGCACGTGGCTGCATGCCGAGGCCGAGGTCGTCGACACCACGCACCTCACCCCCGCCCAGGCCGCCCTGCAGATCGCAGAGGCCGTAAAAAGTTGAGACGACCTGCCGGCGTCAAGCCTCGGGAGTGAACAAGAAGCCTGACTAGATGACAACCAGCGTGCTGCGGCTCTTGATCAGCAAGGTCGAACCTCCGGAAACACGCACATGATCAGACGAAGGCCGCCTCAGCGTCACTGCCGGTGTTGAAGCCGGCCAGTAAACTGGTCGAAGCCTTATGTGCCCACCGCACCTTGCACGAAGCGCCGAAGGTGGGCACGCACGATATCGGGCTGTTCCAACCAGGGTTCGTGCCCAGCTTCCTCGATCCGCGTCAGCGGAAGATCGAGCCGGAGCGCGAGTGATTCAAGTGCCGACACAGGGCGAGGATCACCGGTCCCACCGAGGAGCTCTGCTCGTGCGGGCAGACGGGCGCGCAGCTCGGCCAGGTGCGCATCGAGCGGGTCCGCGCGTCCTTCTCTGCCGAGTTCGACGTTCATGGCCCAGTTGATGGGGCGACGCCGCCGGGCGCCCTGGGCGGCCCAGTGCCACCCGCGTTCCGGATCGGCGTGGTCAGTGAACCAGGCCAGTGTGAGCAGCTCGACCTCCTGTTCCTCCGTGCGGTCCGGCGTCTCCTCCAATGCATGGAGTCGCTCCTGCTGTGCTGCGGACATGCGGCGGTCGCGCTCCGCGCGGTCCCTGCTGCGCCAATCACCGACGAACGGCCCGCACATCAGCAGCATCGCGGCAACCCGGTCAGGGTGCGTCAGGCAGAACCGGCTCGCCAGGTCGGTGCCATAGGAATGCCCGATGAGCACGGCCTTGGGGACGTCCCATGCGTCGAGCAGCTCGGCGAGATCGTCGACGTGCCGGGCGAGGGAATGGCGACCCTGCCACGGGGACCGGCCCGTGCCACGCTGGTCGTAGCGGTACACGGGCGCAAGGTCCCCGACCATGGCGGCGACATCGCCCAAGTAGTCCGGCAGACCCGGACCACCATGGAGCATGACCACGGGCAGCTTCCGGGTCGTGTCTCCCAGCGCTGTCCAACGCAACTGGGCCCCGTCGGTCATCGACGTGAGGCCTTGCGTCTCCATCGACGTCACCGCGGAGAACTTACCGGTCACACCGAAGCTCCGCCAAAGGTCAAAGAACAACCTCCTGGCCAGCGACACGTGCATCATCTCACTCTGCAAGATCCCACTCGCCCTGGACGGCTCCAGCTGGGCGACAGGCCGTCAGCTGCCCCGGCGCACGTCTACCGGTGACACTAGGGCAGGCCGCAACTATTGCTTCATGGAAACTTCTCGGCCGAGTTCACCAGTTGACTCGGCCGCCTGGACTGTCCCGCCCTCGTCGATCTCCACATCTTTGTCCCTCCTTGGACCTCTCTGTCCAGGAGAAGAGGAAGGGCCGATTCAGGCCCGCATGCACTGGACGTTCGCGGGAATGCACCGGAAATTTGTGCGACCTCCGTGGCAGGTTGTGCGCGCCCAGTGGCCGCAGGGGCCACCGGGGTCCGTCTTCCTGTGGGGGAAGTTCATGCACACCCGTGCCTTCGGCATGCCCGAACGGCGTGCCAGGAAAAGATCAACCACCGCCCTCGCGGTGCTCACCTCGGCCACGCTGGCCCTGACTCTGCTCCCCGCGGCGACCGCGGTCGCCGCGGAAGCGAAGCCGAAATCGGCATGGGGGCCGAACAGCCCCCACTTCAGGATGCCGGCCGTGAAAGTCGGCCCGAACCGGCCGGTGAAGTCGCAGCCGTCCAAGCCCCCGACAGACGCGTGGTACCTGCCGTGGCTGCGCGACCAGCGCGAGCACGCCCAGCACCCCACCCGCGGCAACACCGGCAGCAAGCCCACGAACTCCCCGACGGCCGCAGCGGGCGCCTCGCTGATGAACCTCGTCCCCGAAGGCCAGGGCAACGTCCCCTGGCACCGCACCACGTCCTTCGCCATCACGGACGCGCTGAGAGCGAAGATCGACTACTCCACCGGCAACCTGATGCTGACGGCAACAGACTTCGACATCGCCGGAGTTGGCCAGCGTCTGCAACTCGCACGCACCTACAACTCACTGGACGCTCCCTGGGGCAGGGTCTCCCAGCGCTGGTGGCAGCAGTACGAGCGCTACCTCTCCATTTCCAGCTCCGAGGTGATCTTCTACGACGCCTCCGGTGCCACCGTCCGGTTCACCGAGAACAGCGACGGCTCCTTCACCACGCCCAAGGGCTACTCCGAGGATCTGAAGAAGAACGCGGACGGCACCTTCACGCTGACCAAGTGGAAGTCGGGCACCAAGGAGACCTACAACGCCAATGGCTGTCTGACGAAGGTCACTGACCGCAACCACGGCACGATCACCCTCGACCAGCATGACGAGAACGGGGAGAACAAGGGCTTCAAGCTCACCGACACCCGTTCCGGTCGCTGGATCGACCTGTACAAGACCTACCCCTCGCAGTGGCAGGCCAAGGACAACACCGGCCGCACCGCCGTCTACAACCTCGACCCCAGCGGCAACCTGGCCACCACCACCGACACCGAGGGCAAGACCGTCACCTTCGGCTACGACTCCTCCGGCCGAGTCGACAGGATCATGACCGCCGAGGGCCGGGTCACCGTCTTCACCTACGACGACGCCAACCGCGTCACTTCCATGCTGCGCGCGACCGGCTTCAACGGCTCCGGCGACACCGGACCGACCTGGACGTACACCTACAGCGCCACCTCGCCGACCGCGGCCGGCACCACGACGGCCAAGGACCCGGAACTGCACGCCACCCAATACGTGCACGACAGCGACGGCCAGGTCACCGACGTCACCGACGCGCTCGGGCACAAGCGGTCGACGAAGTTCGACGCCAACCACAACATCGACACCGCCACCGACGCAATGGGCTCGGGCACCACCCCGGGCAACGTCACCGACTACGGCTTCGACTCCCGCAACAACCTCGAGACGGTCGCCCTTCCGACCGGCGGCAAGACGGTCAACACCTGGCAGACCATCGCCGGCGGAGACGTACCCAAGGACTCCACCGACGCCGACGGCGAAAAGACCGCCTTCACCTACGACACCGTCGGCAACACCACCTCGGTGGCCCGCACCGGAACCGGCGGCGGCAGCGTCTCCTACACCTACAACCCCGCCACACCCACCTGCGGCGGCTTCGAAGGCCAGCGCTGCACCGCGAAGACGAAGATGACGTCCACGAAGACGGTCACCACCGACTTCCACTACGACGCCAACGGCGACCTCGACCGGGTCACGCCCCCGGCACCGCTCGACAGGACGACCTACACCTACGATGACCTCGGCCGCACCAAGTCCGTCACCGACGCCCGCGGCGTGACCGTCGACTACACCTATGACAACCTCGACCGCATCCGCACCGTCACCTCCCCGAACACGGTGAAGGTCGAGTACTGGTACGACGGTGACGGCAATCTCGTCCAGCGCTCCGACGGCACCGGCACCACCAAGTACGAGTTCGACCCGCTGCAGCGCGAGACGGTCCGCCACCTCCAGGACGGCTCCCAGACCTTGATCGCGTACACCCCGGCGGGCAACGTCGACTACTACCAGGACCCGGCCGGCCCGGTCGACTACACCTGGAACGAGGTCAACAAGCTCAAGCAGCTCAAGGACCCGCAGGGCCGCGTCACGACGTACTCCTACAACAACAACGACGTTCGCACCACGACCACCTACCCCGGCGGCACCGTGCAGAAGGTCGACGTCGACACATCCAGCCGCCCCACCTCGATCAAGGCCACCTCGCCGCAGGGCACCCTGGTCGACCTGGCCTACACCTACAACTACGGCACCGACGGCAAGACCGACGGCACCAAGATCCGCACCAGCACCGACAACGTCCGCGGAACCAAGCGCACCTACTCCTACGACGGCGCCGGCCGCTTCTCCTACGCCAAGGAGGAGAAGAACGGAACGATCAACGATTCCTGGCAGTACTGCTACGACCTGGCCGGCAACCTCACCTCCCAGGGCACCGACCCGGGCTGCCCGCGCGGTACCACCTACACCTACAACGACGCCCAGGAACTGACGGCCAAGTCCAGCACCAGCGGGTCCTGGTCCTACGACCCGATCGGCAACGAGACAGCCGGCGCGTCCACCGACGACTACACCCGCACCGGCGAGAAGTGGACCGACCACTCCCAGATGTCCTCGATCACGGTGGGCGGCAATACGTACGCCGGACAGTACGGGTCCACCGACCAGAGCGAACGCATCAAACTCGGTGACACCTACTTCCACAACGGCCCCCTCGGCCTGTCCGCCAAGACAACTGCCGGCGTCGACATGGGCTTCAACCGCGAACCCGGGGGCACGTTGAACTCCATGACAACCGGGGGCAAGGCGTACTTCTACCTCACCGACGCGCTCGGCAGCGTCGTCGCCCTCGCCGACGAGGACGGCAACAAGGTCGACACCTACGCCTACAGCCCCCGCGGAGTCCGCCTGCTGGCCCAGTCCAGTGAACCGGTCGACCAGCCCTACCGGTTCGCCGGCAACTACCAGGACCCCACCGGCCTGTACCACCTCCGGGCCCGGTACTACGACGCCAACATCGGCCGCTTCACCCAGCCCGACGCCTCCGGCCAGGAGAAGAACCCCTACCTCTACGCCGAAGGGGATCCCGTCAACCGCATCGACCCGCAGGGACTGCTGTCACTCGACGTGGGTGGCGAGTTGTGCGACGTGCTGTGCCTCGGTGGTGGTGTGAGCATCAACAACGACGGCAGCGTCCATCCGTATCTGTCGATCGGCACAGGCACCCCCGGAGCCAGCGCGGACGCCAGTCTGGCATCAGGCAGCGCAGACCCCGGGCTCACAGGCGAAGTCGCCTGTGGAATCGGTCCGGCGGACGTCTCGGCGGGCACGGACGGCTCGGTGGGCGTGGGAACTGGTGGAAGCACAGGCAAGTGCTCCGCCACCGCGAAGTACACGTTCTGAGAGGGGCAAGATGCTCGAAGCGCTCTACCTGGCACAAGACCGGCGCCCTGACGGGCCTTCCTGGTTCCCCTACGTGTTCGTGGGCCTCGCAGTCCTCGTCGGGGTGTTCCTGGCCGTTCGCATGGCCCGGCGTCGGCGATGACTTGACCCAGAGACGTGCGGCGGCGGAACGGCCGCCGCACGTCGCGCGTTCCATCCGGTCCCTGACGGCCTTCCCGCAACAGAAAGCACCCGAAATGCACATCATCATCGGTGTCTTCCTTGCCCTGTTCGGGGCGGCGTTCGTGGTTCTGGCGCCGCGCCTGGCCGAAGACCGACGACTGTCCGCGTACAACCGTCAGGTGTTTCGCGTGATCGGCTCCGTCATCGCGATAGCCGGTCTCCTCTACGCCTGCGGGCTGTGGGGAAGGTGACCACGGTCTCCGGCAAGAAGTCGAGCATCACCCGCCGCGGGCTGAAGAACGACCGGCTCAACCGTGCTGGCCACCTCCGGGCATTCCCCGGTTACCGCCTAACCTCATGGCCCACTACCGGAGCCGTCGCGACGACCGCGGGACTGGCACGGAGCCGCCCAGCGTCACCTGTTCACCGCATGATCGGCCGGCTCTGCCACTTCATTCAGCACGGCCGCCGCTTCGATGAGGCCGTGGCCTTTCCCGTCCCAGCCTCTGCGGTCGCGCAGGTGACCTGAACACGGAACCTCATGGGGCCGGCCGCAGCTGGGGACTCGTGAACATCACCAGACCGTGGAAACAGGCGCTTCCCGAACCCGTGCACGACCGCCGACGCAACTCGTGAACAAAGTCATTTCCGGAACAGTAAACAGACCGCCTCCGGAATCAGGTTTTCCACCCCGGCCGCTGTCCACTCCAGCCACCCCTCGCCGTCTCCGGGTCGGTGGTCGGTGGTCAGCGGCGCGGTCAGGTCGTGGTCTGCGAACGTGTCTCCAACGCGGTGGCTACGGCGCGTAGACCTGCTCCAGGCTGTGGATGGCGCCGTCGTCGCCGGTCGCGTACTTGAACACCAGCCCGGAGTTGGGGTGCGCCTTGATCCAGTCGATCAGCTCCTGCACGCCGATGCGCTGGTTCTTGCTGCTGGCGACGATGGGGTTGGTGGCGGTGACGTACGCGGCCTGGTCGAGGGCCCAGCGGCTGTCCTCGCCGGTGACGACGAACGACGTTCCGTCGGAGTCCTTGCCAGGGCATCCCCACGCCCCATGCTGAATGACGAGGTTCACCTTCCCGGTGCTGGCGGGAAGTTCCTCGACGCGGTAGACGGCGATCTCATCGGGGTCGACATGGTCCGGATCCGGCGCCTTGCTGGAACAGCCCGGAGCGGTGGTCTTCACCGAGCCGGGGGCATTGGAGACAGGCTTTGCCGCGGGCGTTCCGGCGCCGGCCGTACCCGGTGACGGGGTCGCCGTGGCACCCGCGCCTCCCGATCCTCCGGTGCCTCCCGTGGCCTCGTCCTTGCTGCCGTCGGACGTGCCGGACGCTTGGCCGGCCGAGGCGGCGGCGCTCGGCGAGCTCTCTGCTCGAGCGGCGGAATCGTTCCCCTGGCAACCGGTGAGCACCGCGGCCAGCACGGCGGCGAGCGCGATGGCGGCGGGTCTGAGGCGATGAGCATTCATGTCGGGACGTCCCCCCTGATCAGGCGGCCATGTGGGCCGCACACCGGTCGGGACCGTAACAACGCCTCAGCTCCCACCGCACTACCAGAACGTGCTGTGTCACGGACTCCGGACAATGCCGTCACGGGGCACGGATCATGTGACGGGAAACAGAGACCAAAGAGTGCCGGGGAGTTCCGGGCGACGGCATTGACCAGGACGGGCGCGCCCTCGGGTCCGGGGAGCAGGTGTATCCCGCCACCAGGCGCCGCTTGGTAGGAGTCGTCAAGGATCGTCATGTCGGTGCCTCGTCCGGGAATGCCGGCGGACTGGATGCTTACGCCGTGCTGGTGGGACGAGAAGCGGGGCACCGGGGTGAACGCGGCGTCGTCCTGGGGGCTTTGGAGGACGGCATCAACGGCGTGGCGGCCCATGTCGACGGTGTTGATCACCGCACGACACGTCTTGCAGGGGTAGGTGGACGCCGTGAACAGGCTGGAGTTCAGCCCCGACGGCAGGACCCTGCCACCGCCGGCGCTGAGCAGAGTGTGCAGGGCCCGGCCGGTCTGGGACAGTGGCCGCGGGAAAGCCCGCTTCACGCTGACCGGACACACTCTCCTCGTGATCGATGTGGCATTCAGCCCCCCGGGGGCACACTCTCGCCACTGCCGGCCTCCACTTCACCGCGCGGCTGTGGGATGTCGTCCTGCCCTCGCCCACCGCGGCGATCAAGAGGATCTGCAGGCAGTCGACCGGGACCTCACCTCGGAGCAACTGACGGCGTACCTCGCGGGCCAGTCCGTCGGTCCCGCCTGCCCCTCGCACTGACGGCGGGCCTCGCGAACCCGCCGCCAGTCAGCCTGCGACAGACGTCATGGCCGCAACGCCGGCTCCCGCTCCGCATCCCGGACGTCCAGCTCGGAGTCGTAGCGAGCCAGTGGCTTGGCCGCGGACGGATCCTTCTCGACCGCGGGGGACGCGACGCCCCCCCACTCCAGGATCCGGGCCGTGGCGAGAGCCTTCTCCTCCGGGACCAGGCCGGCGACGTTCGCGCCGTGGTTCAGGCCGGGTGCAGTGAAGACGTAGGAGTCACGGGCGCCCGCGCCGGGGCGGAACCGCTCCGAGCCCCACGGATCGTTCTGGCCGTAGACGAACAGCATGTGCCGGGCGTGGTGGCGGACCCAGGTGTCCACGTCCCGCATCGCGAACGACTGGAAGCGCATCGGGATCGAGCGGGGGACGAAGTTCCGCGGCGGCTGGTAGCCGTAGCGGATCAGCTTCCGTTCGATGTGCGGGAAGTGGATGGTGGGCGCGCCCAACTGGGTGCCCGCCTGGTAGTAGTACGGCGTGTACTGCTCCAGGCCCTGGTCGGTGTAGGCGGAGAAGCCGGAGATCGTGTCGACCGAGGTCCAGATCTCGTCGTCGGTCGCGCTCGCCGCGTTCGCGGGGATCGAATCGCAGTCCTTCAGCAGGCTGTACTGCCAGAAGCCCCAAACGTAGTCGAGGACCACCGCCTCGTACGCCTTGTCGAGGCTGCCGATGGTGCCGAAGGTGTAGCCGTTGTCGGCGGCGTACCGGGCGTACTTCTTCTCCAGCGGCTCCCGGCGCACCAGCGCCTCCCGCTGCACCGCGTTCAGCCGATCCCGGCACTCCTTGGTGCCGACGTGCGCGAAGAAGCGGTCGTAGGCCGAATCCTCGTCGTTGGCGACGTCATTGGGGGCGACGTAGGCGACCACGCCGTCCATGTCGCGGGGGTAGAAGCGCTCGTAGTAGGTGGCCGTCATGCCGCCCTTCGAGCCGCCGGTCGCAATCCAGTTGCCGGTGTAGACCGACTTCAGGGCCTCGAAGACGCGGTGCTGGTCACTGGCCGCCTGCCAGATGTCGAGCTTGGACCAGTCGGCCGGGTCGGGGCGGGACGGGGTGAAGAAGCGGTACTCCAGGGATACCTGGTTGCCGTCCACGATCTGGGTCGGCTCACGGCGGCTCGGGGTCGTGGAGACGTTGTAGCCGCTGGTGTAGAACACCGTCGGGCGACTGACGTCCTTGTGCAGAACGGTGATCCGCTGCTGGAACGTTCCGTTGGACGGGTGCCGGTGGTCGATCGGCTGGGTGTAGTTCAGGACGAAGTAGCGGTAGCCCGCGTAGGGCTTCTCCTGGACCAGGCTCATGCCCGGTATGGCCAGGAGCCGGTCCTTGATGTCCTCCGGCTGGGCGGCGGTGGCCGCCCCCGCCGCTGTCGCCGTGCTCAGCGTGCCTATCAGCACCGTGAGCGCGAGCAGCCATCTGAGCGCCTTGCGCATGCCCAACTCCCCTGTGAGACAGATGTGTGCCGGAAGCTATCGGAGCAACACCCGTCACACCAGGGGATGTTGAGACGTAAAAGGATCACCACAGGATCCAGCCCGAGTTCATCGAACCGCCGGCCACCGAGCCCTTCACCCCCACACAGCGGTGACCGGCGCCGTGGCCGGGCCCGCCCGGCGCGGGACTGACCCCGGTCGACGACCGGCCGGTTGCCGCGGGCCTGCATGCGGACCCACATGGTGCGCTTGACGCCCCGCTTCCTGGGGAGCACCAAGGATGGCCGCTCCCCGCGCCCGCAGGGATGGCCGCGGCACGCTGAACACCACCACCAAGAACGGCCAGGGCTCCCGGCGCCCGGTGGGCGTGGTCCCAGCCTGCGCAAGCTCGGGCCCGCTCGCCAAGGCGCCGATCCCCGAGCCCGCGAGGATGGCCCCACGCCGTCCGGAGTACCCCGGAATTGGATTTGGTGGTTCCCGCGCCCGCGGGCATGGTCCCGCCTCCGACGTCAGCAGCAGCGCGAAGGGACTCCGCTGCCCGCGCCTATGGGGATGGTCTCCGTCCGAGAGGCCGCGCCATGGCTTGGCACCGACTGCTCGCCGCGCTCGCGAAGACCACTGGCAGGCCTGCGGCGTAAGCTGCCTGCTCTCCGCGCCCGCGGGATGGTCCCGCATCGATGACGGTCGCCCGGCCGAAGGGAGCCTCGCCCGCTCTTTCTCGGTGCATCGTTCCAGCTGACCAGCTCATTGGGACCTCTTCCCAGACACGGATCGTAGGTGGCGGGTGCGGCTCGCGGACAAAGCGGGCTCGCCGTCTGTGACTGAGGGGCGCTGGCTGGACGGGGCGCCCGACCATAGGGCGCTGCTCGGTGGCTGGTGAGCCAGTCGGTGACCGCGGTGTCAATGGCGGTGTCGGTGATGGGGCGGCGGTCGAGGAAGCGCCGGAACATGATCGGTCCGATGAGCTGGGCGCGGTCCGTCGATGATGTAGGTCGGCAAAGGCGCGCCGTTGATCACGTTCACCAGGTCGATCTTCTCGAGCCGGCGGATGCCCGCCGCTTCCACCAGGTCCGCGTCGATCGTGATCGATCCGACGTAGTCGAGGTGGGACTGGGCGACGGTGAAACGCGCGATCGGCGAGATATGGGCCATGCGAGGAGGTCACAGCTCAGCGTCCACGGGTTCGCAGCTGTCGCGTGCCGCTGCCACCCCGGACTGCGGCGCTTCGATCGACAACGTCAACTCCGCCGACGGATCGAGCCGTTCTGCCGCTGATCGGGCTCTCGCGCCGCCGGCCCGGCAGAGAGGCGACAAGGCCGGTTGCCCGGTGCGCGCGCCTGTCGTCCTCGCTCGTCCAGGCCGGCTCACACCCCGCTGGGCGGGCACTTCTTCTCACCTGCGGCCCTTCCGGCGCGACGCCGGGCGGCCCGTCGCTGGACCCGTGACTTGAACGGGCCCGGTCGGGCATGTCCGCAGGCCGCGCCACAAGATCCGCTTTGGTCGTCCCGTGCTTCGTGAAGTGTGACCGGATCCGCGATGGTACCGGTCAAGTGACGCGGGAAGAGCGGTGAGTCAGGGTGGGGCGGGGGTCCATGAAGCGGCCGGAGGCGGAGAACGCGGATGCGCTGAAGCCCTCTTCCCGCATGTCGACCGCGAGGAACTCCTTGCAGGCGGTTTGCGGCTGGGCCGTGGAGTCGTCGAAGCGGCAGGCGAGGCCGGTGAGCCTGATGGTGATGAAGTCCGCGATCTGGGCTCCGAACTCGATGGGCCTACCGCCGATGGTGATGTCCCCGACGCCGAAACCCTTGTCCGGCGGCACTGCGTAGACGGCGCGGACGCGGTGCTCCGAGTCGCCTCTCAGATAGGTCCAGTAGTTTTTGGGGTCGGAGCCGTCCGGGGTCTCCCAGCCGTCCGTCGACAGGTCGTCGAAATACAGGCCCACTGGGTCGGCGAGACTGATGTCGGCCTTCTGGCGGGCCAGGGCGTTGACTCCTGCGCCGATGTGGGGGTCGCTGTTGCGTTCCGCGGCGCCGTACTTGCTGCACGTGATGAGCTCCTGCTCAGTGGTCAACTCCTGGCCGTTGATGACGCGCCGGACGGTGGCTGCCGCAGCCAGTTCGATCTCTGCGCCCAGGGTGTTGTTCGGCTGAATCAAGTGCATGACGCCGTGGCTGGTGGAGTTGTTCCACTTGTTGCGCGGCTGGTATCTGCCGCTGGGCGAGAACAGATCCTCCTTGCGTACGTCCGGACTGATGAATCTCTGGTAGAGCTCGAGCGCCTTGTCCGGGTTCGTCTGTGCCAGGATCTCCCAGTACTCGGGGCCTTCACAGGTGAATGTGACCTGGGTGATCTTCCCCGAGCCGTCCCGGGCGACGCTCCATTCGCAGTATTCGTCCTGGACGTCGCGGCTGGCGTCGGCGCGCTGCCATCGTTGCAGGTCGCTGACAGAGGTGATCTTGATGGTGCGGGGGAACGCGGTCCAGGTGAGGGAGGCGCGCTGGACGTCCGAGGCCGTGTCCGTGCTGGTCAAGTTGTAGAACTGCGGTCTCGGGCTGTCGTTCAGTACCTGGTGGGGATCGGGGCCCTGGATGGCCTCGTCGACCGTGTCGGAGATGAACGTGTTCCAGGCCTTGCGGCCGAAGTCGTCCAGATCGTCGAGGTTGCCGGGAGGTCCGTAGGCGTCCACTGTGGCCACGGTGTTCTCCTTGCTCGTGTGGGCGGAGGGGCGGGACGCAGCGGCCGGCAGCGCCGCTGGAGGTGGTGCCGGGCCGACTGATGAGGGGGCGGCTTCAGGTCAGCTCTGCGACGGTGGCGTCCTCGCACATCCCGAGCGGTGGCGCACCAGGGGGAATGTCGGTGACCGGCAGGGTGAGCTCGAACTCATTCAGCTTCATGAGACGGAATTGCCGGCGGCGGTACTCGGCCAGCCGGACGTAGTCGTCGAATCCGGATGCGGTTTGGATCTGTTGGGTGACCTTGCGCAGATAGGCGTCGACCCGCTGCCCGAACTCTGTTTGCCAGGCGTCTTCAGGTACCTGCCAGTGCGCGGCGAAGCGGACTTCAGGACTGTCGGCGGGCAGGTTTCGCGTTCGCGCGGCGTCCAGGATGGCCAGGGCGACTTTCTCACACAACACCACCGCCTTGGTGGGCGTGGTCGGCACGTAGCGCATGAGGAGACTGCGGGCGGGGCTGAAGACCGGGTTGGGAAAGTCCACCATCAGCACACATGCGGCGAACCTGGCCGAGATGAGTCCATTGCGGATCATCTGCCGGACCACCTCGTTGTCCTCGTGGGCGGCCTCGGGAACGACGAAGGCGAAAAACGTGTCACCTGGTTGGGAGAAGCCGCTGAACTTCTCCTCCAGCCGGAAACCGAACCGTGTCAGGGCGGCCAGGTACCGGGCGGCATGCGCCCTGGGCGGGGCGGCCTGCGTGGACAGGCGAACGTCGTCGAACAGGATGTCCTGGTTCAGCCAGAAGCCTGTGGGCAGCGTCAGCTCGGGACTGTCCGCCGTGATGGTGCTGCTCTGCCGGTCTGTACTGGTGAGGTTGACCGTGGTGCTGGTGAACAGGTGGCGCAGCAGCCGGTCGGGGTGGTCCACGACGCCGTTCGCGGTCACCGCAGCCAAGCGGGCAGCCGTCCAGCGGGTGATGAGGGATCTGACCGTCAGTTCCAGCCGCTCGGCTCCGATGACCTGCTGGAACAGCTGGTCATGGCGCAGCGGGTCATCCTCGGCGACCCGGATCGTGGCTCGCTCCGACTGCCAGTTGATCCAGGGAATCCTCAGTTCCTTCATCACGGCGCCGCCGTTGATGTGGCTGTCGAAACAGCCCTTGCCCCGCGACTCCGGCTCCAGTGCATGCCATGAGTTGCCCGCCCACACCCAGCTGGATTCGACCCGCGTGTAGAAGTTGAAGACCCTTGCTCCGGCATCCCATGCCGCGACCTGGAGGAAACCGGTCTTCGGGTCGCCGCCGGCCTGGGTGCTGACCAGAAGGTCGACCTGACCGCCTCCCACGGCGGCGGTGATCGCGAACCGCATGCCGCGCTCGCCGATGGCATCCGGTGGGATTTGCCCGGCTTCGCTGACCAGATACACCTTGCGTGAGGCGGCGGCCGCGGCGGGGAGTTCGGACAGCAGTTCCTGCACGGTGGTCGGAAACCTACCTACGCGGAAAAACTCGACCGCCATCGGGTCGCCCAGCGCCGCCAGTTCCTCGTCACTGACCCGCCGCGCCTGATCATCCCTGCCGCTGATCCCGCGGTACAGCCACCCCGGCTCCAGCGCAGTCACGTCGGGTCCGCAACCGTCGTCCGCGACGCCATGCTCCAACGGGGAGTGGCCGGAAGAGTGACGCAAGCCAGTTGAGGCGCGGGCGGCGTCGACCTCCTCGACGGCAGTGGTCCTCAGCCATGCGGTCGCCCGCCGCTGTGCGTGGTCGGGCATGTCCGGTACGCTCCCGCGAATAGTCATTCATCGGTACTAAATGGCTATGCACACATGCATACCCACTCGTGAAAGACCGCTCCGACCACTGTCGTAGATCCACTCTGATGGCCCATCTGTCGCTGATTCGATGAAACTGGCATGGGGTCGGGCGCTGCCTCTGTCCGCTTCGTTGTCCTCGGGTGCCGGCGCAACGTCACTCACGCCAAGATCCGCGCCGTGGGCGAGCAGGTGATTTCCGTCTTCAGGACCTGGTGCCCGCTGCGGAAACTCCAGTGCAGCACCGGCCGGATCGCCGGCAACGTCGAGGCGCACAGCGGCTGCGCAGTCAGGGCTGAAAATGATCTCACCGGAGGAGCTTGAAATGGCCCACGTCAAGATCTCTTCGAATCCATAAGTGGACCCGACAGGACGGGAGTGGTCCCCTTGTCGCTCGCACGAATATCCGCCGGGCGCATATGTCGCAGAAGACGTACGACCGTGGGCGATGAGACCGGCGTCGTCGACTCGGTGCAAGGCCAACGAAGCCCCGCCACCAAGGACCGGTGTCATCAGTTTGCTGCGGCATCTCGAAGCCCAGCGCAGGATTCTCATCTGGTCCAGGGCCGGGGGAGTAGGTCCTGATGCGGGACGGGACCATGGTCGCCGCCGACCTCGCGTAGACGTGACGCAGGCCGACGCTGCTGTTGAGTGCCCTCGGAGTACAGCGAGCCTGGATGGCGGCCACCATCCAGGCTCGACGTGCAGGTGGACGGTCGCCCGCCTAGCGTGTTGGCGAACGGAAACAACCACGCAGCTTGGCGTGCCACCGGTTCGGACGGGCTTCGGAGATGCCGGCGTCGGCATGGGCAGTGCCGCACGTCACGGCTGCCCGGTGCGCGTCTTCCCTACTTCTCCCGGAGTTCGGCATGTCCCGTATCACCATCAACGGCGTGACGGTGGACCCGCTGGCCCAGTTCGATGACCTGGCCACGGCATCGCTGGTGTCCGAGGACGCCTCCGCGTCCAACTATCTACTCGTCCAGACCACACACCCACCCACAGCTGAGGAGAAGGAAGAACTCGCGGCGCTGGGGGTGGTGATCCACGAGTACGTTCCGGACGACACCTATCTGTGCGGCTTCCGGCCCTCGAATCTGAATGCCGTGCGCGCCCTGCCCTTCGTGGCCTGGGCGGACGTGTACTTCAAGGGATTCAAGATCGCTCAGTCGCTTCGGTCGAACAGGCTGCGCCCGGGGGTCGCCGTGCTGGCCGACCCCATGGAGGCGGTGGGTCCCCGGCCCCGGACCGTCGACATCGTGCTGCACGAGGACGTCGAAGTGAGCTCGGACGGGCTACGGGACCGGATCGCGGCGGCAGCCGGTGTCAGCCCCGGCGACGTAGAGCCCGACCGCGACAAGGTACGCGTGACGGTCCGTGAGGAGGACCTGCCCGCGCTGGCCGCGCTTGACGAGGTGAGGGAGATCGAGGAAGTCCCGGAGAGGGTGCTGTACAACACCGTCTCGGGGAACCTGATGCACGCCCACGTGTCCCTGAACGGCACGAAGTTCCGTGGCGAGGGTCAGATCGTGTGTGTCGCCGACACCGGATTCGACAAGGGGTCCACGACCAATGTGCACCCCGCCTTCACCGGCCGGGTCAAGCGCCTGGTGGCCCTGGGCCGTACCAGCCCCGAGCGGACGGACGACCCCGACGGGCACGGCACCCACGTGGCAGGCTCCGTCCTCGGCGACGGGACGTCGGCGTCGATGGGCGGAGCCGTCACCGGCACGGCACCCGAGGCGAGACTGGTCCTCCAGTCCATGCTGGCCGACGACGGCTCGCTGTCCGGTATCCCGCGGAACCTGCATGACCTGTTCGAGCCGCCCTTCCTGGAGGACGGGGCACGGATTCACACCAACTCCTGGGGTCCGAGCACCCCAGGTCTTCCGTACAACAAAAGCGCGCGCGAGGTCGATCAGTTCGTCTGGGACAACAAGGACTTCGTCATCTGCTTCGCCGCGGGCAACGAAGGTACGGACCGCGACGGTGACGGCCGTATCAACCTGAGGGCCGTCAGCGGGGAGACCGGGGCCAAGAACATCATCACCGTCGGCGCCAGCGAGGGCGACCGTCCCCAGATCCCCCATACGTATGACGGCCTGAGGCCGCTCTCCTACCCCGCCCCGCCGATCCGCGGCGACAGGATGGCGGACAACCCCGCCGGCATGGCGGCCTTCAGCAGCCGCGGCCCGACCCAGGAGGGGCGGTTCAAGCCCGACGTGGTCGCTCCCGGCACGGCGATCCTTTCGACGCGCTCGCGGATCGCGCCCGACGACAGTCTCTTCGGCGTCTCCACGGATCCCGCCTTCATGTTCGACAGCGGCACCAGCATGGCCACACCGCTGGTCGCCGGCTGTGTGGCGGTGCTGCGCGAGACGCTGCTGAAGAACGGCACCCCGAAGCCCAGTGCCGCGCTCATCAAGGCCATGCTGATCAACGGTGCCGATGAGCTCAAGGGCCAGTACAGCCCCTCCGAGGCGGGCCCCTCGCCCAACAACAGCTCGGGCTTCGGCATCGTCAACCTCCAGCGCGCCGTCGTCCTCCCGACCGATACCGGCCAGGCGGGCTTCACCGATGCCAAGGAGCTGGACCAGGGAGAAGAGCGCGCGTTCAGCATCACGATCCCCGAGGGCGCGCCCCGCACCCTGAAGGTCACCCTCGTCTGGACGGACCCGCCTGGCCCTGCCCTGCAGAACGACCTCGACCTGATCGTCCGCGCAGGCGGTCAGGAACGCCACGGCAACATGGGCACGGGTCCCGGGTTCGACCGCGTCAACAACGTCGAACAAGTGCACTGGCAGGAGATCCCCGCCGGGGAGGTCGAAGTCGTCGTCAGTGCCTTCCGGATCACCCAGTTCGCCCAGCCGTACGCCGTTGCCTGGCGCATCCTCTGACTCGTACACGAGCAAGGTCTCGGCCCGACGGCCGGGACAGTGACCACAGGTCGGGCGCCATCCGCCTACAGGTCAGGACGGATCGCGTCCATCGAAGGCGCGGCTTCCCGCTCCGGCTTCAGCGCCTGCAGCGCCTGGCCCGGAGGGCGTTGCAGAAGGTTTGGTGGCGGCATGTCTGGGTGATGGCTGACCTGCCGGTTCACCCTGCCATGGCGAGGTTTCGCATGGCTTGGACGGCGTGGTGGAGGCCGTCGCCCCTCTGACGGCAGTCGCGGAGGATCCTCCAGTTCTTCATCAAGGCGAAGCTGTGCTCGACCCAGGCTCGGACGCGCCGGCGTTCGGTATCGCCTTCCTCCTGGTCACACAGGAGGGGGCGTCCGGGTCTTCTGCGTGCGGGAGGATCAGCCCGGTACCCGGGTAGGCGCCGTCCGCGATCACGGTCGTGCCTGCCGCCACGGCCGGCAGGTCCGGCGCGCCAGACATGTGCGCCGGCCTTGTTGCCGGGTGCGGGCCGGGCGGATGCCACCACCAGGCGGGTGTCGGCGTCGATGATGACCTGAACATGAGCCGAGAACCGGTAGTTGCGTGAGGAGGCTGCGACCTGCCGGTGACGGGCCGCGATCAGGATGCCGTGCATGATCCAGGACCGGTCGACGGCCGGCACCGGTGGGCGCCGGCTCCAGCGTGAGCAACGGCCGAAGACGCTGGATGACCCGGCAGACGGTGGCAGGTGAGCAGCCGAAGAGCGGTGCGAGCTGCCGCATGGTGAGGCTTGCGCGGCAACACGTGGTACCAGCAGCACCCGCTCAGCCAGCGATCTGACGGCCGGCCGACATTCGCTCGACCGCACTGGGAGGATGAGCGAGGTTCGCTCAACGGAATGATCTCGTGAGGTGACTCGGCCCAGGATCTCGCGAACCGCGATGAGTCCTGTGGCGTCCGGCGGTCGTACTGTCGAACCCGCTACCGAGGAGGGCTGCCGATGCGCAGCGTGACCTATTCGATGAGCGTCTCACTCGACGGCTACATCGTTGGCCCAGACGGCAACTTCGACTGGACAGCGCCCGAGGAGGAGGTGTTCCGCTTCTGGATCGACGAGATCCGCGAGGTCGGCGTCCACCTGTTGGGACGACGACTGTACGAGACGATGCTGTACTGGGAGACAGCCGATCAGGATCCCTCGCTCGACGACTCCATGCTCGAGTGGGCCGCGCTCTGGAAGCCGCTGCCAAAGGTGGTGTTCTCCACCACGCTGTCGGCGGTGCAGGGCCGTGCCCGCCTTGCTTCCGGCGGTCTGGCGCAGGAGATCGAGCGGTTGCGAGCCGAGCCGGGGGAGGGCGACATCGCGATCGGCGGCGCCACCCTCGCCGCCGAGGCGGCCGCACTGGGTCTGATCGACGAGTACCGGGCCATGGTCTACCCGGTGCTGGTCGGCGGCGGCATTCCGTTCTTCCCCCAGCACGAGCGACGCGTGGATCTCGAACTCGCCGAGACCCGCACCTTCAGCTCGAGAGTCGTCTACCTCCGCCACCGCGTGGCGCGCTAGCCGGCTCGTCCGCCGAACCCTGGGAAGAACGGGTCAACGAGTGAGGCTCTCCCGGACATCATTTCCACTGGCCGTCGAGGACGAGGGCGGCGCGGGCGATGTCGCCTATCAGCGCGGGCTGAGGGCGACGTGCTTGAGGGCACGCCAACGTGCCTACAGCCGGGCCGCGGTGCGCTCGCCGAGCGCTCGGGCGTGTCTGATCCTGCCTTCCTCCGCGCTGCCCTGCGGCTGGGGGGAGCGTTTCGGCGTCGACGGGCGTGGCTTGGCCTCGCGCGGTTGCGCGCGGACTCTGCTGCCCAGGCCTGGCTGTCTCACGGTGATGGGGCTCGGGTTCTCTGCCAGGCGGACCGCGTCTGCTGCACAGACGGCGATGTTGCGGGCGGCACCCCCGGGAGGCGCCCCACTGACCTGTCGGGAGGCGCGACCGTGCCGGGTGTCGAAAAAGCACAACGCCATGTGCTCCGGCAGTGGTCGGCCGCCGATCAGGGCATCCAGACAGGCCAGTGCGTGCCAGCCATCGTCCAGAGTGCGCAAGACGTAGAGTGTGCCCGCCCGCATCTGGTCGCCGACGACGTCCCGCTTTGACTGGTCGTGTGCGTCGAGGGCACGCCCCAACTCGGCCCGCATCTCATCGGTGGCGCCGGGCTGGCCGGGACTGAAGAATGGACGTTCAGTGCCTCACCGAAGGCGGTGATCTCGGCCTCGATCACGGCGGGCGCCAACTCGTCGCGTCTGCGCCCGCGCCCTGGCCCCAATCGGCGGAGTCCCCCAACCCAGCCCTCTACGCATGGTCGCAATCATGCCGCACGGCCCGGAGAGCCCCCTGCCCACTGCTCCCAAGCCGATCTCATCGACGCGAGCGGACGACAGGGGGACGCACAGAAGCCGAACTCTCAGATTTCGTACGGGTAGAGGCTGATTCTGTAGCGCTCGATGAAGAGCTCGACCCACGCTTCGGCTACGTCTGCGGGCAGTAAAGTATCGAGATTTAGCAGGATCAGACTGCCGTCCAAGTCCAGCACGGCGGAACCATCCTCTGTCGGGTTCAGCCGTCCTCGCAGGACAACGCAGTGTCCGCCGGCTCGGACTCCCGGTCCGGATTCCGCAGCCGGTTTCGCATTTCGGCCCCAGACGATGTCCTCATCGACTGTCCACTCGACGTGGTACTCGCCCGGCTCCGCGTTCTGGTCACCACACCAGCGGACCGCAGTTCTTCCGAAGGGGGTCCGGATCTGAGCCAGCCAGGGACTCCAGGGGAACTTCGCGACCTTCTCTAGTTCGACCAGCATCGTTCGATCATGCAGCATCCGAGTCGCAGCCGGAACCTATGCCGTTCAGGCGCCGCCTGGCACAGGTTCGCCGGAAAGTGTGCGCTGCAGAGAAGGACTCGTTGGAGGCGCTGGCGACGCTGGCCTTCTCCTCGTGTTCGGTCAGGATTACTCCGTTGGAGGCCTGGCCTGCCCCGACTGCGACCCGGGCGCCAAGGCCGCCTGCCGGTGAGCTCCAGGAGCGCGGACGGGGTGGGGCAACGTGAAGGGCGCCGCGGTCAGCGTGAGTAGGCGGACGGGGTGAGGCGGTTGCCGGTGATGATTCCGGCGAGGAGGGGCCGGTCGGTGGTGGCGCCGCCGGGGGCGGTGGGTGGCGAGCCAGGCGAGTTCGTCGATGGGCAGGGTGCCGCTGCTGGTGGTTTTGGTGTGAGGTCGAGGACGAGGAGCTGGCCGAAGGGGGCGTTAATGTCGGTGTACTCGGCTCCCTGGGCGAGGAATTGTCAAAAGCTGCGGATCAGTAGCTGCTCACGCTATCTCGTGGTTCAGGTGAATGAGCCCTTCGATGGAGCCCAGGCGGGCCTGTAGGTCGGGGTCCGGGTCCATGCTGGTGGTAAGCAACAGCACCCTGGCGGTGGGGTGTTCCGGAGCGTAGAGGTTGTCGCCGTCGCCGTCGGGGATCGGGTTGGGCTGGATCTCAATCCGTCCGTCGGGGCTGCTGGCGAGTTGGTAGACGCCCCGGTAATCGCTGTCGTGTTCGGTGAAGACCAGCCCGAGGCAGTCACTGACGAGCGGGGCCAGCTCGCCGACAGTGTGGGTGCTGGTGCCGTAGGTGTGGTGGTCGGTCCTGGTGCACCAGACCCTATGCCACGACGGTGGCGGGACGCTCGATCTTGCCCGCGTTCGAAGCAAGCCCCGACACGAACATGGGCGACGAGGCGGGGTGTGTTCACGGCTCGCCACCGCTCCGCAGGAAGACGTGGGCCCGGCGCGGGAGGTTCACCGGGCCAGACTTTCCCTGCTGGAGCCGACATCCTGGCAGCCAACGATTCCCTCGCCGTTCCCCTCGCGGATCCACAGCAATTTCCGTACGTCGGCGTCATCGGTCTGGGCCATTTGGGCCGGTTCTCAGATTGGGAACCGGCTGGGAGCGAACACTTCGAGGGTGGTGAGGAACCCCCCTGCAGTCCGTCAGGAAGCCCCGTCCGAAGCGGCCTCCGATCCGGCTGGGAGAGATCGACACGGGGATAGTGAAACGCCTGCGGGAGCGGCACGAGCTGGGCAGCGACCCGGCGTTCAAGCGGTTCCCGGCGTTGGACGAGCTGTTCCTCGTGCTCGGGCACGCGCAGCGGTGGGCGGGCGAGCTGAAACAGCCCAAGGACATCCCGGTCAACGTGGTCGGTGAGGCCGCGGTACTGCGCGCGACGCTGTGGCAGTAGCTGCGTGAGCAGGCCGATGCCGGACAGCTGAAAGCCATCGAACATGGCAGGGCCGCCGGCTTGCCGTGGCAGCATTTCGCCGAGCGCTGTCTCTGGGTCTTGCCCCTGGTGCAGACGAGCAGTACTTCGCCGCCGCTGCATGCGCCTTGGCATCCGGTATGTCCCTCATCGATCACGATGCGGGCGGTTCGTGATGGTCACTGCAAGAGAGCCGCGCCAGTTTGACCTTGCGTGAGACGGGGCGTGTCGCAGAAGTCTGCGCATGACGAGCGGAGGCCACCACTCTGGGGCGCCTGGTGCGACAGACGCGATCCGCATCAGTTGACGTTCCCGTTCGTCCTACTGGCATCAATGCGTTTGTCCGTGAGCGCTAGTGAGCTCGTGCACGGTAGGCGGTGAGGCGTCGAGTGCTCGATCGTCGATCATGGTCGTGTGGGGGGAATGCGTCTCGTGCAGCGATCATCAGCGACCGGAGGATCACGGGCCTGTCAGCCCAGATGATCGCTGAACTCGTCGCCGAGGTAGGCCCGTTGTGGTACGGGCGACACAACGCCAAGCTCGTGTCCAGGCCGCGCAAGCGGGCTGTGGGCGCCGGTGCGAAGCACCGGCTGGTGTTCGTCGACCGGCTCCTGGCGACCTTCGTCCATCTCCGCCACGGGACCACGCACGACGTGCTGGCCTGTTGGTTCGGTGTGAACCGCTCCACCATCACCCGGGCCATCGGCGAGGTGTGTCCCCTGCTCGCCGAGCGAGGCTGCACTGTCACAACCGGAGCGCGGTTGCGGACGCTGGCGGAGGTCGTTGACTACCTTGGTGTGACCGGGGAGACCGGGATCGTCGACGGCACTGAGATCCGGGTGCGGCGGCCGGCCGCCGGACGCAAGGACCGGGACAGGTTCATCTCCGGCAAGAACAGGCAGAACGCCGTCAAGGCCATGGTGCTTACCGACGGGGACGGCCGGGTGCTGTTCTGCAGCCCGACCAAGCCCGGAAGCTGCGCGGACATCACCCATGCTCGCCAGTTAGGGCTGGTCAAGGTCCTGGCCGACGGCCTCGCCGTGGAGATTCGTGCCGACGCCGGCTACCAGGGCCTGGGCGCGCAGACCGGCGGCCGAGTGGTGACACCACCGCACCGCAAGTTCAAGAAGATCGCCCCCGACTGGTACGAGGAAATGTACGAGCGGCAGCGCAAGGCGCATTCCTCACGGCGTATCCGGGTCGAGCACGGCATCGCCCACCTCAAGAACTGGCGGGCCCTCGCCCGCCACCTCGGTCGCCGCGAGCACATGAGCGACACCCTCCAGGCCATCGCCGGTCTGCTGTCCCATCAGCAGACCACGGACCTGATCTCGACTCAGCAGCGGTGAACACCGAGGCCCACCGAAGTCCTCGACACCTCACCGCCTACCGTGCACGAGCTCGCTAGACGAACTGGCCCGACACCACCGACCGACCGCGCTCCAGCTCTCAACTCTGCTGAGGCCCAGTCGGTGGGTCATTCCTTGGCCCCTCACTGGCGAATCTCTCGGAGGCTACCCGGTGGGGCCCGCCTCGTGCCGCGGCCAGGGCCCCGGACGTCGCCGGGACACTGTCCGGGCGCCGCGGTCTGATCACGTCGAGGAGGCGTGACCTCAGGGATAACGCGGGCGCTTTCCCCCGACGTGGCCGCGGTCATCGCCGGCGGAGCCAAAGACGTTGGCGCGGGAAGCCGCGCCGCCTTCACCGGCGGCCGGCCCGCGCGCGCAGGATGGCTCGAAGCCGCTGTGGGCGCAGGCTCGGGCGTGGGGTGAGAAGATCACTCACAGCTCAGGGGTGAGTTGTCCATGAAGACCTTGATCGCCTTAGCCGATGCCGTCCGCGACACGATCACGGGGCGCCGGTCGCTGACCAGACGCGTCGACCCCGCCGCTCGGGGGCGCCGGCATGACCGGGACGCGAGCCTTCCCGGCCAGTACGTACCGAGCGCCAAGTTCCCCACGCACAACGGGTGGTGACCGCCCGGAGGGCGCCGCGTCCAGGCGCGGGGCCCCGGGCACACTGCCGACCGCGGCAAGCCACCGCCAGTCACCCGCTTCGCCGCCTCCTCGACACGGTCGTGGCGCCCTCTGGGGGCTGACCGCGTCGAGGAGGGGGAGCGTAAGGTTGCGGGGCTTTACCGGCGGCGGGCCGGCGCAACCCCGCCCCCGCATCCTAAGGACCTTGGCTGGCCGGCCGCACGCAGACCCTCACAACGCCTCCCGCGCCCAGTCCAGACCACAGCCGGTGAGCACCTGCGTCTTATTCAACTTGGCCCGCCGGGAAGGAAACGGGCCACGCGCTGGGGAGTCAGCCGGATGACCCTGCTGGCCCCGCACGCGGGTGAGGCGGCGCTGACCGCGTCGCAGGCGGCCGCGAACGTCGGGTCATCTCCCCGCCATGCCCCCGCACCGCTGATACCGAGGATCAGCTCCGCCCGGCCCGGGGAGATCCCGAGGGCCCGGAGACGAAGGTAGTCGGCCCGCAGGGTGCGGCCGCGTTCCTTCGAGGACGTCGGGATCCCGGCCGGCGAGAGCGATCGCCAGGCGGGTGTCGGTACGGGCCCTGGCCCACACAGCGCGCAGATCGATGCCGAGTTCCGTGGCCGCACTGTCCAGGTCCCGGCCGTGCCGGAGCACGGTGATGAGCCGGTTGGCCTGGTGGCCGGTGAGCGGGACGGGGTCGGTCATGCCCGCACCCTACGGGCGCGACGGGCCGGCTTTAGAACAAGGTGTCAGTGTTCTCGGAGTCCTCGGTGGGACCCGGGGCCGGCGTGCTGGGGCGGCGGGGACGCGGGGGATCCGGGTCCTTCCCGAAAAGTGGATGGGTCCCGCACTGGTCGGGTACGGCGGGCACCGGCCGACACACGGCCGCGTCGACCAGGTTGAGCGGGGCGCAGTCGTCGAAGTCGGCACGCTTCTTGCGGGTCCAGTCGCGGCCCTGGGGTAAGGCGCTCACGTGCGGTCTCCTGTCTGCACTCGGGGCCAAGGCGCGGGCGGCGCGCCCGGCGAGCCGTACTGCGGACACGGAACATCGTCTTCTCCCACCGCCGGATCGAGACAGGCGGAGAATCCCCGCAGCCTGTCGCACCCGGCAGCCACGCTGTCCAGGAACCTGCCCTGTCCCAAGGGCATGCCAGACCGGCTCGGCCGCTTCTTCGGGCACGCGCCGGAGGTGGGCGTTGATGCGACGGCAGTGGTGGGTGACCAGCGCCAGCCGCTCCGGTGGCCCCTCGTCGCCCGCCGGGCGCGAGGCGGGCTCGCCCGTGCAGGGGTCGGACGCGGGCGGCAAGGGGTCGCGGATCTGCTCCACGTGTCCCGTCCCGGGCCGTGGGGGAGTCCCGACGATCCGGCGCCTGCGGTGTGGCATGGCCACACGGTGCTGGGCACGGTGGGCTCACGCGGCACTCGGTCGCGGAGCGGCGGCCGACCTGCCGGGTCCTGGATGCGGAGCGGTGTGCGAAAGCTTTGGAGCAGGGCTGTGTGGGGCGTACGCCCCACACGCCCCTCCTTCACCACAGCGCGCCGTGTCACGGTGAGTCACCCACTAGTACTCTCGGTAATGAAAGCCGGTGGAGCAATGGGAAGGTGAACGGGCGATGCGAGTGACACGACGTGCGGCGAAGGTATGGGGGGCGTGCGTGGCGGCCGTGATCCTGGCGCTGGCAGCCCCTGGAACGGCCCAGGCAGCCCAGGGGGTCCTGTTCATCGACCGCGCGCCGCACGCCGACCCGAGCGGCTGCTTCCCGCTGGGGGACTTCGCCCCGTCAGAGGTCGCCAATTTCACGGACGAAGTGGCCTTTGTGTGGTCCGGCCCGAACTGTGACGGCCGGGTGGTGCACCCGGTCTTCCCCGGCCAGGTCGCGATCGGGCACGGTCGGAGCCTCTTTATCCAGTGACCGTCGCTGCTTGTGCGGGTGATGGCGGAGGCTGCCGGGGTGGGAGACAGCGCCCTCGGTGCCGGCAGCGCGCTCCGAGCTGCGCCCACCAGGCCCGCGTCCACGGACCCGTCCAGGTCACCTGACCGGTGGTGCGCGGACAGTGGCGGTGTCCGACCGAACAGCCCATGTACGCCCCATGTGCGCGATTGGTACGCAAAACGTTGGGAGGTGGCCCTTCACCGCCTCCGCCGCGCCCCCTCGGCACGGGCGGGGCGCTACAGGCTGACCGTGTCCAGGAAGTTGGGTCCGTTG
The DNA here is from genome assembly GCF_044593395.1 of Streptomyces sp. NPDC052301. Taxonomy (NCBI): domain Bacteria; kingdom Bacillati; phylum Actinomycetota; class Actinomycetes; order Kitasatosporales; family Streptomycetaceae; genus Streptomyces; species Streptomyces sp. NPDC052301. Next base: position 49,227 of record NZ_JBIUBE010000017.1, read on the forward strand.
TTGCGGACATTGTTGACGGCCGTGGAGACCGGGCGTGCGTCGAGGTGCCCGCCGGCGGGCTGGCTGAGGAGTGCGCGCAGGTGTGAGCGCCAGCGGCATGCGCGGATGCACGTGGCCGGCTGCGTCGGTGGCCTCGGTGGTGATGATCGTGCAGGTCATCAGCCAAGGCGGCCGGGTCGTCGTCCTGAGAGACGGCAGGGCCGCGCCAGTACTCGTACAGCCCAGCGAGCGCCATCACCTGATCGTCCTCGGGGTGGATGAAGTACGGCTGCTTACGCGCCTTGCCGGTGGCCGGGTCCGTGTCCGGCTGCCACTCGTAGAAGCCGTCCGCCGGGAGCAGGCAGCGGCGCTTGACGAACGCACGGCGGAAGGCCGGCTTCTCGTGCACGGTCTCCACCCGGGCGTTGATCATCCTCGCGCCGATCTTCGCCTCCTTCGCCCAGGACGGCACCATCGTCATCCGCCAGATTGCGCATCTCCTGAGCCAGTTGGTGACTCTATGCAGTCACTGAGCTGCTCTCTGTGCGCATCCTGGATCTGCCGGGATCTTGGAGCCATGAGCCCGGGCAGGCCGGTACGACACACGCCACTGGAGAGGAACACTCATGGCCATCGATCAGTCCACCGAGCCCCAGGACAGCGCGCCGCAGAACAGCGGGCTCTACGACACGCCGCCCCCGGAGCTGGCGGAGAGGGCGGAGCGCGCGCGCAAGGAGCTGGAGGCGCTGGGCGCCACCGTGGACTTCAAGGCGAAGTGGTGGGGGTTCGAGGTTCACCTGAACCAGGCGGCGGTGGACGCGTACCTGGAGATCAAGGACCTCCTCGCAGACATCCTCGGTGAGGTGCTCAAGGAGCCCCTCTCATCGCTGGTCACCCTGGCGGCCATGGCGCAGAAGGTCTGGGTGCAGGCGGTGTCGAGGGGGTATGGCTGCAAGCTGGTCTCGCCATGGGTCTCACCGACGATGCTCATCCCGATCGCTGTCAATCCCGCCGAGGACCCCAACTTGTGGTGGACGGTGTTCGGCCGGAATCCGGATACTGGTCGCTTTCAGTGGAACGAGGACACCATGTTCCCGGGCCACGCCAGCGCCGCGAACCCGGCGGCGGCGGTGTTCAACGGCCGTCTGATCGTCGTCCACCGGGGTCACGGCAACGGCGACCAGCAGCTGTGGTGGACCGAGTTCGATCCGGACAACGGCTGGTCCGAGGACAAGCAGTTCCCGGCCCACTCCAGCGCTGCTGGCCCGGCTCTGGCCGTATACGAAGGGAAACTGCACTGCGTCCACCGGGGCCACGGGAACGACACCCAGCTGTGGCACACCACCTTCAACGGCAACAGCTGGTCCCAAGACAAGCGGCTCGGCGCCCACTCCAGCTCTGTCGGCCCGGCCCTGGCGGTGTACGACGGGAAACTGCACTGCGTCCACAAGGGCGCCAGCTCTGACAGCCAGCTGTGGCACACCACCTTCGACGGCAACCGCTGGTCCGAAGACCGTCGGCTCCCCACCCACTCCACAGCCTCGAACCCGGCCCTGGCGGTGTACGGCGGCAAGCTCCACATGGTCCACCGCGGCAGCGGCAACGACACCTCCCTGTGGCACACCACCTACACCACCAGTGGTGGCTGGACCACAGACAACCGGTTCCGCGCCCACTCCAGCCTGGAAGGGCCCGGTCTGGCGGTCTTCGACAACAAGCTCTTCTGCGTCCACCGCGGACATGGCAGTGCCGACCAGAATCTGTGGTGGACCACCTACCAGAGCGGCAGCCCCTGGACCGACGATCAGCAGTTCCCCGGCCACACCAGCGGCGCCGGACCAGCCGTGGTCGTCTACCGGGACAAGAACGGCACGCAAAACCAACTCATGGTCATCCACCGCGGCTACGGCAAGCGCGCCGCCGGCACCGACAGCGCCGAAGTGCAGGCCCGCATCGCCGCCGAGGAAGGCGCCAGCTGATCACCCGCGCTCCCGCTCACCGGCCCTGATCGCCGGTCAGCCGGAGCGCCACCCGCGCCGGTCTTCTGTGGCTGTGACCCATCCGGCGGAGCGGGCGGGCGGCACACCGAGTGCCGCCCGGCCCGGCCTCCGCCGTCCCCCGTCCTCAACCCCCTCACCTACTCGCATCCGGTGACCTGGGCAGCTTCGAGGTATTCCGCCCAGCTGTTCTGGGCGTACTGGGCCCCGCGTAAGCGGTGTGAGGGTGCATGCCGAAGAGGTTGCTGACGACGATGGGCGGGAGGTCAGTGATCACCTCCATCATGGCCGTGTTGCGGGCGCTGATGCCCGGCAGGCCGTGCTTCCTCGTGTAGCTGCGGACGGTATCGGCGCGTCGGGGACGGCTCGGGGGCCGGCCGGAGAAGAGGAAGCCGGGTGTGCCGTCGTACGGCTCCTGGAGGACGGAGGTGCGGCAGCTGGGGCTGGCGATCTGCTTCTCGATGAGGACGGCGAGTCTGGGCGGGAGGAGGACGGGGTTGCGGTCGATCGTTAGGTAGGCGTCGTCGCCGTCCCGGTGGAAGCGGTCGGTCGTGAGCTCGACGATGCGGGTGGTGGGCAGGGCATAGAGGCTGGTAAGAGAGCCGATGATGCGGGCCTCCAGCGGGAGACTGTCGTCGTTGAGGCAGCGGCGAAGCTGCTGGTTGAGTTCGTCGCTGTGCAGGAATCGGCTGGGCAGCCCGTACCTCTTCAACGGAACGGTGACCTTGCCCGTCAGGCGGCGGGCCACGGCCCAGCGGATGAACGCCGATAGGCCCCGAACCTGGGCGGAATGTCTGGTTAGCCAGACGTCGAGGACTTCCTGGCTGAGGTCGGCGAGCGTGATCGAGTTGTCATCGAGCCAGGTCATGAACCTGATCGCGGTCCGGATGTCCGTCCGGTCGTTCGAGGCGGCGCCAGCGGTGTAGCGGCCCTTGTCCGCCCGGCGCCGGGTGTCGCGCAGGACACCCCACTCGGCGAACGGGCGGATGACGCGGGCGTGGTGCGAGGGGAGGTCCGCGAGCGCGTCGTTGAGCCAAAGACGCAGGCGGGCGAAGTCTTCCTGTCGTTTGGGCAGGCCGCTGGCGGCGACGAGAAGTTCGCGGACGTAGAGGGTTTGCCAGTTTTGAGGCAGGCCGTCGAGCAGGTCGTGGGTGACTTCCTGGTGTTGTGCAGCGAGGCCCGCCAGCATCCGGGCCGAGTCACTGCGGCGGGTCCAGGCGATGACGGCGCTGGGGGACTGGGCGGCGCCGAACTCTTCCGCGAGCGGTTGCAGCTGGGGGTGAATGGTGCCGTCCTCGTTGCCGAGGAGGTCGTGGACCCGGTCCTTGGCGACGCAGTGCGTGCAAGAGCCGTCGGCGTAGATGTCGCCGGGGTAGCCGCAGCGGCGGCAGGCGAAGTCGATGTCGGTGCCGCAGCATGAACCGCAGATGTTCTTCGCGTCCTCCGTCCGTCCGACGAGCGTGCGCAGAGTGCCGCACTGAGCGCATGGGGCGGGGTTGCGTTTCCGCCGCTGGTGGCATGTGTCGCAGAGGGTGCCGACGGGCCAGTTGGGCACCGAGGCCGCGATGGCCGGCTTCCGGGTCACGTACGTCCTGGCCACCAAACTCGTCAACGAGCTCGTCGACCCGGGCCCGGCGGCGAGCGTCCGGCCGCCCCGGCAGCCGGCCCTGAGCTGGTCGAGGATGCCGAGGGCTGTGTCCGGTCGGCAGCGGATGCGGGCCGTCACCCGCTGGCGGAGTGCCTCCATGCCCTGCTGTCGGGTGGCCGGGCGGCAGCGTCCGCTCGTGGCCGCTGCCCAGCACTCGCCGGTGTGCACACCGACCGGCGGGCCGATGGACGCCTTCGGGGTCGGCGAGTACCGGATGTCTGCCCGCTGGCTGGCGGCCGGTTCTGCCCTGGCTGGGCCCGCCCCGCGGCCGGCCGTCGCTCTCTGATCAGCGACTTGGCGGTGGTGGCCTTGTCGTGGCGTGGGCGATGCCGTGCTCGACGCGAAGGCGTCGCGCGGCGTGTGCCTTGCGCTGTCGTTCGTGCATCTCCTCATATCAGGCGGGAGTGTCTTTCTTGAACTTGCGGTGTGGAGGTGCCCCCACCCGCCCGTCTGCGCGCTCATTCCCTGGTAACCGGCGTTTGCGCGCCGAACCGGCCGGCCGCCAGTGCGCCGGTGGCCGTCAGTGGCGTTCGGCGGCGAACGGCCCCTCGTCGACGAAGCGGCGCAGCTGGCGTGCGAAGGCTTGGGCGTCCTCCTGAGGCCAGGTGGTGAGTGAGGACTCGATGCCGGCCGCCAGTCGCTGCCTGGTGACCGACACGATGTTGTGACCCTCCTCGGTGAGTGCGAGGAGGGTCGCGCGGCCGTCGGCCGGGTCGGGGTGGCGCTGAAGCAGGCCGGCCTGTTCCAGTCGGTCGGCTCGGCGGGTCACGGTGGTGCGGTCCAGCCCGATCTCACGGCCCAGGTCGGCGGCGCTGCACGCCCCGGTACGGGCCAGGCCGCTGAGGACAGGGTAAGTGAGGTCGTCGACCGCTTCCCCCAGCCCCTCGGTCAGCTGGGTGTAGAGGCTGGCGCGAGTGCTCCGCCGCAGGAGCAGGCCCAGCGCATCGGCGATGTCGTGTCCCGTCGAGTTCTTCACCCCTCCAGATTAGCGTGCGCCGTGCACGCTTTTCCTGTACGGTAATAAGCGTGCTTGAGGCACGCATCTCCGGCTGATCCGCGCCGGGCCACTACCGCACCCACCGAAGGGATTCCCATGAACCGCACAGACGTCCGCACTGCCCTCACCGACCTGCTCCTCACCCCGGGCCTCGACCTCGACGAGGCCGCCGACCGGCACTTCGCCCCCGACTACCGCCAGCGCACCGACGGAAGCTGGGACAACCGCACCGAGTTCCTCGCTCACATCGCCCACCTGCGCACGGTTGTCGCCGGCGGCTCGGTCGAGGTCCACGACGAGCTCTTCTCCGGCCACCACTACGCCGACCGCCACACGATGGAGGTCATCAAGATCGACGGTTCCACCGTCCGCATGGAGGTCTACCTCTTCGGCGAGTTCGCCCCCGACGGCCGTTTCCGCCGCATCGAGGAGACCACCCTCATGCTCGAAGGCACCGACGCCGACCGGAACCTCGGCAGCGCCCGATGAGCCGCACTGCCCACCTGACGCCACCAGGTCCCTGCCCCAGCACATCGGCGCGCCGCCGTCACGGCGCATCATCCGAAAAGTGAGAGGAAGTGGTCGTCGTGCTCGACGTGCTCATCGCCGGGGCCGGCCCGGTGGGGCTCTGGCTCGCCGCGGAGTTGCGCCTGCACGGGGTGGAGGTGACCGTCGTGGAGCGCCGGACGGCACCGGACGGACGGTCCCGCGCGGTCGGCATGCAGGCCGGCACGCTGGACACCTTCGCCACCCGCGGCCTCGCGGAGAGGTTTATCGAACGCGGCACCCCGGTGCCGACCGGCCACTTCGGCGCGGCGACCACCCGGCTGGACTTCTCCACAGTCGGGGCGGTGCACCCCTTCATGCTGGCGCTCGGTCAGTCCGTCACCGAACAGCTCCTGGAGGAGCACGCACTCGCCGTGGGCGCCCGAGTGCTCCGCGGGGAGGAGGTCGTCTCGCTCACCCAGGATCCGGACGCCGTCGAAGTGGTGATCCGGGCCGGCGGCACCCACCGGACCGTGCAGGCCCGCTGGGTGGTGGGCTGCGACGGCACCCGCAGCGCGGTGCGCCAGGCGGCCGGCATCGAATTCCCCGGTCAGGACACCACCCTGACCGGGTGGCTCGCCGACGTCGAACTCGACGATCCGCCCACCGCGCCGCTCGCCGCCACCGGGCCGGCCGGTTCCTTCCTGGCCGCCCCGATCGGCGACGGCGTCCACCGACTGGCGGGCCTCTCCACGGCCACCATGCACCGCGGCACCGGCGAACCGCTGACCCTGGAGGAGGTGCGCGAGCAGACCCGCGCGCTGCTGGGACGGGACCTGGGCATCCGCAACCCCCGGTGGCTCTCGCGCTACGGCAATGCCACCCGCCAGGCCGCGCGGTACCGGGCCGGACGTGTGCTGGTGGCCGGGGACGCGGCGCACATGTTCTTCCCGGCCGGCGGGCAGGGCATGAACCTCGGCATCCAGGACGCCACCAACCTGGGCTGGAAGCTGGCCGCCACCCTCCAGGGCCGGGCGCCCGACGGACTACTCGACAGCTACGACACGGAGCGCCGGCCGGCCGGCCGCGCCGTCATCGACAACACCCGCGCGCAGCTCGCCCTGTTCGCCGCGGCGAGCCCGGAGCAGATCGCGCTGCGCGAGGTCTGGTCCGCCGCGCTGACCGAACCGCGGACCAACCGCCAGTGGGCCCGCCGGATCGCCGGATTCGACGACCCGCTCCCCGCCGAAACCAAACCCGGCGCACACCCTCTGAACGGCACCCGACTGGCCGGCCTCGCCCTGGACACAGCCGGCGTACCCACCGCCCACCCGTTGATGCACCACGGCCGACCACTACTGCTGGACCTCGGCGGGACGCGGACACCGTGCCCCGCGGCTGGCCTGGAGCGGAGGGCAGGAAAGATCAACGCCGAGGCGGCGCATCCGATCTGGCGGAACGTCACCGCCGTCCTCATCCGGCCGGACGCCCGGATCGCCTGGGCCAGCACCGACACGGACCCGCAGCGGCGGGCCGCGGACTGCCTCACCACCCTGCGCACCCTGTACCGCTGAACGGCGCTCGGTGAGCCCACCCGCCGGCCCCTCAAGGGCCTCCGCTGCCATGGTGGACGACGACCGGGACGAGTGGTGGTCGCTGGTCCACTGGGCGGTCACAGGAAGTAACGCGGCCGTGCCCTCCGCGTGTCGCCGCAGAGATGGGCATCTCCCGGCCCACAGCCCACAAGTGGATCCGGCGCTGGCGGTCCGAGGGCGAGAGCGGACTCATCGACCGCTCCAGCCGGCCCCGCAGGACACCGCACCAGACCGCAGCCGCCACCGAGGCGCATGTCTGCAGGCTGCGACGGGACCGCAAGCTGGGCCCGGCACGTATCGGATGGATCCTGGGCCTGCCCGCCTCCACCGTGCACCGCATCCTCGCCCGACACGGCCTGAACCGTCTGGCCTTCCTGGACCGGCCCACCGGGCAGGTCATCCGCCGCTACGAACGTGACCGGCCCGGCGAACTGGTCCACGTCGACGTCAAGAAACTCGGCCGCATCCCCGACGGCGGCGGCCACAAGGTCCTGGGCCGACAGGCCGGCCGGGCCCGGCGAAGCAGGGTGGGCTTCGACTACGTCCACTCCGCCGTCGACGACCACAGCCGCCTCGCCTACAGCGAGATCCACCCGGACGAGAAGGCCGCCACCTGCGCCGCCTTCCTCCGCAGGGCGGCAGCCTTCTTCGCTGCCGCCGGCATCGACCGCATCGAACGCGTCCTGACGGACAACGCCTGGCCCTACCGCAAGAGCTTCGCCTGGCGGCAGGCACTGGCCGACCTCGGCGCGGCCGGCAAGCTCACGCGCATCTACCGGCCGCAGACCAACGGCAAGGTCGAACGCTTCAACCGCACCCTGCTCGACGAATGGGCCTACCTGCAGCCCTGAAGGACCGAAGCCCTGGCAGACTTCCTCCACAACCGCTGCCACACCGCACTCGGCGGCCACCCACCGATCAGCCGTGTGAACAACGCTTCAGGTCAATACACGTGTGCGAAGTCACAGTCCCGCAGGACGCCGGTCTCGTGGCAGGGCCGGGAATTCACCAGCGAGGTGCGCCCTCGGCGAGCTGAAGTTCCCCCCTGCCGAACGAGAAGCTCTCGTTCGGGACCGGTATCAGCGCGATGAACACGTCGTCGGGCGAGATGTGGAGCGCCTCGACCATCAGCTTGTTGATGGCCGCCGCTACGGCCCTCTTGTCTGCGAGAGGCCGGTGGGCGCCCAGGAGAAGCGTAATGATCATGGCATCGCTACTGCGCCCCATACCCATGAAGGCGGGATCCAGGAACAACTCGTTCTCGCCGTGCTCGCTGATCATGATGAAACGGTCTCCCTCGGGAATTCCGAGTCCCTGGACCAGCGACTGGTTGAGCGCGTCGGCGAGTGCGCGCTTTTGTTCGGGCGTGTAGCGGTTGGCGGGGATGTGGGCGTTGAAGACTGGCATGGCAAGCTCCTCGAAGGTTCGTCTGTTGTTGTGGCCGCCGGGTTCGGCAGGTCGTAGGTCGCAGGAGGGGAAGCCGCACCGCCGGGCCGCCCGCACTCATCGGTTCGGCCGGCTTCCTCCGGGCCGGGCGCTTCACAGCTCGCCGAGCGCCGCACCGAAGTCGAGTTCCGTGCGGGAGCGTTCCTGCATGCCACGCTGCATGAGGGCGCCGATCCGTGCGGTGCTCGATGTGTCGCGTGCCAGGATCTGGAAGAAGCCCGAGTCGACCTGGACGTCCTCCTTGGGCGGGAGGGCGGCCGCGTTGATCCGGCGCTTGGCGAGCCGCACCGCGCTCTCCGGGAATCCGGCGATGCGCTCGGCGAGGCGCTCGACGTAGGGGATCAGCTCCTCGCCCGGCAGCGTTTTGTTGACGACGCCTATGCGCTCGGCCTCACGTGCGTCGAGGTCGTCGGATCCCAGGATCACCTGCATGGCCTGGCCGCGGCCGGCGAGCCGGACGAGTTGCTGGACGGCTCCCGCGCCCGGGAAAAGGCCGCTGCCCACTTCGATCTGGCCGATCACGGCGTGTTCCAGGGACGCGAACCGCATGTCGCACGCGTAGAGGAATTCCGCCCCCGCACCGCGCGCCCGCCCCTCCAGGACGGCGATCGTGACGGGGCGCGCCTCGCTGAGCCGGCGGTAGAGCGCGCCGAGGCTCATGTCGTCGGGCCCGCCGGAGGTCGCCGCCACCGCCGTGTACTCGGCGATCCGGCGGACATCCACGTGCGGGATGAAGAAGTCGGGATCCGCACTGCGGAACACCACGACCCGTGCGCCGCCGTCGGCCTCCGTGTCGTCGAGCAGTGCGATCAGGTCCGCGACGAACTGTTCGGTGATCAGGTTGAGGGGCGGGTTGTCGATCGTGGCCCACAGGACATTTTTGATCAGTTTCGTTTTGATCGTGCCGTAATTCCGCATCTGGCACCACTCTTCCTGAAACACCGGTTGCAGCCTGAAACACCGGTTGCAGTACGCAAGCTGTCTGCCTTATCGTGACAGCACTGGTTTAAAGTTGCAACTAGAACGGGGAGTGGCCGAAACCACTCGCTGCCATCCAGGACCGTTGCACCGAGCCGTTCGCTGAGGCCATCACCTCTGCGGTCGTCCTCGCCGTCGTGGTGAGGAACCCTGCGCCGACACTCGACCGGCGCGCACCCGGGAGGGCACTGCGCCCTCGATATGACGGTCGACTACGCCAGGTCGACTGTCACCCAGCGTGACGGTCGGCACCCGCGCCAACCGCCGTCAGCCCGTCCCAAGACATCGCCCCCTAATAGGAGAACCACCATGGCCGAACGCACCGACGAGCTCATCCGCCATCCCGACGGCACCGTGCTGCATGCATGGCTGTTCCTGCCGGGCGGCCCCGGACCGCACCCCACCATCACCATGGCGCACGGCTTCGGTGGCACCAAGTACCACAGCATCGAACCCATCGCCCGCAAGCTCGCGGAAGCCGGATTTGCGGTCTCGCTCCACGACCACCGCGGCTTCGGCGACAGTGGCGGCGAACCCCGCCACGACATCGACCCTTACCAGCAGATAGAGGACTGGCGGCGCGTCATCTCCCATCTCCAGACCCTCAGCACCGTCGACGCCAACCGCATCGGCTTGTGGGGCTCCAGCTACTCCGGCGGACACGCCTTCGTTCTGGCCGCCACCGACCGGAGGATCAAGGCGGTCTACTCCCAGGTCCCCACCGTCAGCGGCTCCGAGACCGGCCGACGACGTGTGCCGCCGCACCTCACCCGCCAACTGGAGGAGTCTTTCGCTGCCGACGAACTCGCCCAGGCCAAGGGCGCTCCCCCGGCCACCCAGGCGTTCGTCAGTGACGACCGGTCCACGACCGCGTCCTACCGCGCCACCGACGCCATCGACTTCTACCTCGGACACAGCGCACCCGAAGGACTGTGGGAAAACTGCGTAACCGTCCAGTCTAACCGGCGCTTCAGGTCGTACGACCCCGGCCACTGGATCGACCGGATCTCCCCCACGCCACTGATGATGCTGATCGCGACCGACGACACCGTGGCCCCCACCGACCTGGCCCTGCGGGCCTACGAACGCGCCCTCGAGCCCAAGGAACTCGTCCTCATACCCGGCGGCCACTTCGATCCCTACCTGGACGGCTTCGAGGAAAGCACCGGCGCGGCCATCCGCTTCTTCCGCACCCATCTCCAGGCGCACTAGCCGGCTGGTGCGGCACGCCGGAGACCCCCCTTGACGTTTACATGCGACGGGGGGCTCGGCGGATCGCCCGCCCCGTGCCACCAAGGGCAGGCCAGCGTGTGCGGGGGGCGTCGCTGGACCCTCGTGGCTGGGACGGGCGCCGAACGACTGCCGCCGTAAGTCAACCGCAAGCGGAAGTCGACAGACGGATACGGGGCCGACTGCCGGGATCACCCACGGGATCGAGCCGATCATTCCGTCTTCGCGTCGAAGGGCCATAGCCTTGGTTCGTCGAGGACCTCGGGCGGGGGGCTCTCAAAACGCGCGACGCCGCCAAGAACGCCACCAATCACTGATCGACTCTCGGCCCCGAACAGCGCGCCGGGGAGACACGGCATCCGATGACGCAGGCGAAGGAGCCAGAATGCAGGTAGCAGTAGTCACCTACGACGGGTTCAACGAGCTCGACAGCTTCATCGCCTCCGCGCTGATCAACCGATGCCGCAAGGACGGCCTCGAGGCCTTCATCACGACGCCCACGCCGGTTGTCACCTCGATGAACGGCGTCGAGGTGACCGGGCAGCGCCCGATGGGATTCGTGACCGAGGCCGACGTCGTGCTGATCGGCAGCGGTGTGAAGACGATCGACGTGGTCGGCGACGACCGGCTGCTCTCCAGGCTGGTGCTCGACCCCTCGCGGCAGCTGATCGGTTCGCAGTGCTCCGGCGCACTGGTGCTGGCTCGTCTCGGGCTGCTGAGCAACATGCCGGCGTGCACGGACATGAAGAGCCGACCTTTCGTCGAGGCCTGCGGCGTCACCGTGCTGGACGAACCGTTCCACGCCGAGGGGAACATCGCCACGGCGGGCGGCTGCCTGGCATCCCAGTATCTCGCCGCCTGGGTGATCACCCGAATGCTCGGGGAGAGCGCCGCACGTGACGTCCTGGACTACGTGGCTCCGGTCGGTGAGAACCAGGAGACTGTCGAGCGCGCCATGCGTGCCGTCCACAACGCCGAGACTGCCCTCCGCTGACGACGCCGCGCCATCCACGTCAGCCGTGCTCGCACGACCTGGACTCAGTCGTCGCCCCGTGCTTGATCACGCCCGGGATCCACTCCATCCCGGGCCCGGCGGCCTGGTCTGCGCGTGGTTCCCGAGCAAGGCCCGTGGCCGAGGGTCGACCAACCGACCCGAGGCGGATATTCGTCGTGACGGCTCCCGATGCCTGCAGTTGGCACCACTTGTTCTCAGCTGCCGAGCCCGAGGACGTCCAGCGCGGCCACGACGTCCCGGCGCGCTGATGTGTCCAGGCCGCGCAGCGGACGCGGCAGATTCGGCTCCTTCGCCAGGCCCAGGTGAGACGCGACGGCGGACATGACGCGCAGGGCGCCATGACGGCGGAAGAGTACCCACAGCGGCTCGAGTTGGTCGGAGAGATCCGTGGCCGGAGCCGCGTGACCGGCCTGGGCGGCGCGGGTGAGCGCGAGGGCGGTCTCGGGGAACATGCCGCCGAGGACCGAGTACCAGATGTCGGAGCCGGCGTTCAGGCCGCGGACGGCCGCCCAGTCGCCGCTCACACCGATGGTGACCGTGTCCGGGATCAGCGCCCGCAGCGCGTCGATACGGGCCTTGGCCCGGGCGGGTTCGTCGGGCACAGCCGGAATCTTGATCGAGCCTACGTTCGGCAGGCTCGCGATACGGCCGTGCAGCTCGTCGGTGAAGTGCACTTGGGTGGTGCGGGGGTTGTCGTACACGCACAGCGGCACGGACAGCTCACGGGTGACGTCCTCGTACAGGCCGAACACCTCGTCTTCCGTGAGCGGCTGATATGTCATGGGGGCGAGCAACACCGCGTCGGCACCGGCCTTCTGCGCATCCTCGGCCAGTGCGAGGACGTGCGAGGTGCGCAGCGCACCGATACCGACCATGACGGGGACGCCGTCGGCCGCCTCGACAGCGATCCTCGCGACGCGGGCGCGCTGTTCACGGGTGAGATAGGCATAGCCACCCGTGGAGCCGAGCGCCCCGATGGAGTCCACACCGGCGGCCGCCAGGCGGGCGACAAGCGCGGCGTACGACGTGTAGTCGATGCCCTGCTCGTCGGTGGGCGTGAGGGGGAAGGCGCTGAGGCCGCGGAACATGACGGCTCCTGGAAAGCAAGGAGAACGGGCGGTGGTCATCCGGCAGCCGTGTGCCGCCTTCGGTGTGGCGCGTGCAGGCGTGACGGGAACCAGGATGCTTGGGCCTCGTGGCATCCACCTCAGTGTGTCTGACCGCGGCATTGCCGGGCGGCACAGCGGCATCCGTGGATCGGGGTGTCGCCGCCTCCCGGTGGATCGAGGGGTGAGTACAGCTTGTTTAATATTGAACCTAGCATCACGTCAACCTTGCCGGTTCAAGCCAGGTGACCACGGACACGCACCGGCCCTACGTGGTTTAATAGTGCAACTGAATACTTAGGGAGGAGGGCGACCATGCGCAAGACGGACCTCAGCGGGGCTTCCTGCCCTATCGCTCGCTCATTGAGTGACATCGGTGACTGGTGGTCGCTGCTCATCGTCCGGGACGCTCTGGCCGGCATGACCCGGTTCAGCGAGTTCCAGCGCAGCCTCGGCTGCGCCAAGAACATCCTCAGCGCCCGCCTGGCCAAGCTCGTCGAACGCGATGTGCTGACCCTTGCTCCGGCGTCCGACGGCAGCGCCTACACCGAGTACCGTCTGACGGACAAAGGGAAGGCCCTACGAGTCCCGCTCGTCGCACTGCGGCAATGGAGCGAGGACTACCTGTTCGACACCGACGAGGAACGACTCGACCTCGTCGACAAGCGTGACGGCCGACCAGTGGCTCGCCTCGAACTGCACGCCCACGACGGACGGGTCCTGACCCCCGACGACATCGAGACCCGCACCTCCACCGACTGACCCAGCCACTGCCTAGCCTCGCGCTCTCACGTGGCAGGATGTCCGGCGATCGGTACTCCGGTGGCCTTCGAGGCCGCCTACGGCTGGGGGTGGCTGGCGGAACCGCTGGAGGACTACGGCTACCAGCCGCACCTCGTGCATCCGCTGCATGGCGCCGACCACACCGGCCAGACACCGAATGGGTGCATGTGAACCCCACGCCGACCACGCCGCCTCGAGAGCCACCCCCAACGCGAACGACCACTGGCCCACCACAACTTCACCCCAGGAACGCCCGATGCTCTCGGGCTGACGCCCACACACCCAGAACCCGAGGCCAGGGACCCACTACGCGCTTGACAAGCCCGGCCCTCATGGGTGCAACGATGGGACTTGTCTAACGACCTCGTGCATGGTTGGCCGTGGCTCGGCGCCTGGGTAGCTCGTTGAACTGTCCATGATGGGGGCTGGGGCGCGTGAGTTGATCGTGGCGGAGTACCGGGTCACGGGACTGTCGCCCGTGGTGATCGCTGAACTCATCGCCGAGGTGGGGCCGTTGTGGCATGAGCAGCATCAGGCTCGGCTCGCGGCTCGGCCGCGGCAGCGGGCTGTAGGAGCGGGGGCGAAGCACAGGTTCGTCTTCCTCGACCGCCTGCTGGCCACTCTGGTGAGCCTGCGCCATGGCACCACACACGACGTGCCGGCCTGCTGGTTCGGTGTGGACCGCTCCACCATCACGCGCGCGATCGGCGAGGTCCGGCCGCTGCCGGCGCAACGAGGGTGCACTGTCGCACGAGGCATCAGGTTGCGCACTCTCGCCGAAGTCCTCGAGCACCTGGGCGCGAGTGATCAGAGCGGGATCATCGACGGTACGGAGATCAGGGTGCGACGCCCGACCGCAGGCCGGAAGGACCGGGACAAGTTCGTTTCCGGAAAGACCAAGCAGAATGCCGTGAAGTCGATGGTCCTGACGGATGCGGAGGGGCGAGTGCTGTTCTGCAGCCCGGTCCGGCCGGGCAGCTGCGCGGACATCACTCAAGCCCGGCAGCTTGGTCTGGTCAAGCTCCTGTCCGAGGGCCCGTTCGTGGAGATCCTGGCAGACGCCGGCTACCAGGGAATGGGCGCGCAGACGGGCGGACGGGTGGTGACACCTCCACACTGCAAGTTCAAGAAGGACGCTCCCGCCTGGTACGAGGAGATGCACGAACGACAGCGCAAGACGCATTCCTCACGGCGCATCCGCGTCGAGCACGGCATCGCCCATTTGACGAACTGGAGGGCGCTTTCCCGTCACCTCGGCCGCCGCGAGCACATGAGCGACATCGTCCAAGCCGTTGCCGGACTGCTCTCACATCAGCAGACCGCCACCCTCCCCGGCAGCCGTCCAGCGTGAAAGTGTGCTGGCACTGCAGTTCTCGACGGGCCACGGCCAACCATGCACGAGGTCGTATGTGCTGCACGCCTTCGCGAGGGCCGCCGAGCGCGGTGTCCTGGTGCTCGGGCCGAACACGCGGTTCCTCGACTCCAACTCCCAGGTGCCGCTCGCGGGTGCGCTGTCTGACCAACCGGGTCCCGCGCGTTGGCGGGGTAGCGCGAAAGGTCAGACCGCTGTGGCGAGTGCCCGGGCGGGCTGCGTCTGCTCGTAGGCGTGGCCTATCCGCAGGAGGGTGGGCTCACCGAGGGGCCGGCCGAGCAGCTGCATGCCGATGGGCATGCCCCCCGAGTCGTGGCCGACCGGAACAGTCAGAGCGGGCACTCCGGTGATGTTGGCAGGGGCGGAGAGGCGAACGTAGGCATCAGAGACGCCCTCGACCGTGCCGTCGGGCCAGGTGACCGTCTCCTCGTCGGCCCCGACCGCGGGCATCGGGACGCTCGGGGCGGCGACCACGTCGACCTCCTCCAGCATCCGGGCCCACTCGGCGCGCATGAGCGTGCGGGAGCGTTGAGCGCGCACGTAGTCACCGGCGCTCATCAACTCGCTTGCCTCCAGGAGGATGCGGACGTCCTCCTGGTACAGCTCGGGCACCGTTCGCAGGCTGCCCTCGTGGTAAGCGCCGGCCTCCGGCACCATCAGGCCCCACTGGGTGGCCTGAACGTAGCGGGTCATCGGGATGTCGACCTCGACGAGCTGTGCGCCCAGGGCTTCCAGCTGCCCGATGGCGTGCCGGACGGCGCTCTCCACCTGCGGCTGGACGTTGTCGAAGTAGTACGTGCGCGGCAGGCCGATGCGCAGCCCCGTCAGGTCCGTGTCGGCACAGGGCCGGTAGTCCACGACGGGAACGGACAGCGAGGCGGGGTCGCGCGGATCGTGTCCGGCCAGCGCGGTCAGGACCAGGGCGGCATCCCCGACGCTGCGGGTGACCGGACCGACGTGGTCCAGCGACCAGGACAGGGAGGTGACGCCGTGACGGGGCACGAGACCGTAGGTCGGCTTGAGACCGACGACCCCGTTGAGCGCGGCGGGCACCCGGATCGACCCGCCGGTGTCGGTGCCCAGGGCGAAGGTCGCGGTGCCCGACGCGACGGCGACCGCCGAGCCGCCGCTGGAACCACCTGCGACCCGGCTGCGGTCCCAGGCATTACGGGTCTGCGGAGTGGTCAGGCCAAACGCGAACTCGTGGGTGTGGGTCTTGCCGATCAGGATCGCGCCGGCTGCGCTCAGCCGCTCGGCGACCGTGCTGTCCGCTGTCGCGCGATGGCCGGCGCGGACCCGGGAGCTGGCCGTGGTGGCCATCCCACCGACATCGATCAGGTCCTTGAGCCCCATCGGGATGCCGTGCAGGGGTCCCCGGTAACGGCCTTGTGCCACTTCGTGTCCGGCTGCCCTCGCCGCCCGGCGCGCCTGCTCCGCGGCGACCGTGACGTAGGCGCCGAGGTGCGGCTCCACCTTCTCGATACGGTCGAGGACGGAGTCGACCAGTTCGACGGGGGACAGTCGCCGGCAACGTATCGCGTCCGACGCGGCGTCGAGGGACAGCTCATACGGCTGCATCGTGCTTCTCCTCTCCGGCGCGGTAGGCGGCGGCGGGCGGGACGTCCGCGAAGTCCAGCTCTCGCAGTACCGCGACGACACTGTGGATGTGGTTGGCGACCGCGGCGACCGCGGCGTGGCGCTCGGCGGGCAGCACAAGTCCGGCGCGGGCGGCCCAGCGGGCGGCCTCCGGCGGTGTGAGTTCGGCGGCGGACATGGATGTTCTTCCTTTCGGTGGACGGGGGAGCGGCGGAGTGGACCGACGCACTGAAGGCCAAGAGTTCGCTTGGGACAGCTGCAGACGCCGCGGCAGCCCGGCGGCCCGTGCAGGAGCGGCCGAGCGGGGCCGGTCGCGCGGTCAGGCCGTGGGGGCCGGGATCTCGACGCCGTGCTCGGCGAGGAGCCGGTAGCGGCCAGTCTCCCGGCGGACGGTGCCGGCCGTGGGCCGCGGGAAGTGGGTGCCGAGGAGCAGCGCGTCGGTGTCCGCCAAGGCGTCGAGCAGCCGGGCGCGGGTACGGATCGCCTGCGCGGGGTCGATGTCGACGCAGCTGCTCACGTGCGGGTGGGACAGCTGCACGGGGTGGTGGATGCTGTCGCCGGTGATCAGGGCGCGGCGGTCGCTGCCGCGCAGTTCCACGGCGACCTGTCCCGGGGTGTGGCCCGGGGCAGGGATCAGGAGGACGCCTTGCGCCACCTCGTACCCTTGCGCGTGCACGTCCACCAGGTCGTACTGTCCGGCGTCGCGGATGGGGGTGACGGAGTCGCGGAACATCTGGCGGCGGGCCTCGTCCAGATCGGTGGCGGCCCAGTGGTCCCATTCGGTGCGGCTGGTGAGGTAGCGGGCGTTGGGGAAGGTGGGAACCCAGTCCTCACCTGCGAGGCGGGTGTTCCAGCCGACGTGGTCGGTGTGCAGGTGCGTGGTGATCACCAGGTCCACGGACTCGGGCGGGAAGCCGGCCGCCGCCAGGCGCCCAAGGAAGTCGGTGTCGAGACCGTTCCAGGCCGGGTTGGCGCGCGGCTTGGCGTTGCCGATGCCGGTGTCCACGACGATCCGCAGCCCGCCCGCCTCCACCGCGAAACCATGGCTCGCCAAGCGGGGAACGTCGGCGTCGGCGAAGTCGGGACGCAGCCACGATGCCTCGTCCAGCACCTCCCTGGTGGCGTCCGGCAGCAGCCAGGGTCCGGTCTGGCGCGGCAGTTCGATCTCCTCGACGCGGCGTACGGTGATGTCGCCGAGGCTCCATCCCGTGCTTGTGGAGAAAGTGGCCTGACGGGGCGTGGCCGTGCTCATCGGTGGGTCCTTTCGGATGGGGCGGGGCGGTGCGGGAAGACGGGACTCGGTCAGCCGGTGCTCGGCTGCCGCACGGCGCGGGCGAGGCCGATCAGGGTCAGCAGGACGACCGTCACCGCGTAGAGCGAGACGGCGGTCTGCAGGCCGTACAGGTTGGTCAGCAGGCCGGCGAGGACAGCGGGGATGCTCATGGCCAGGTAGCTGAGGACGTAGTAGGCGGCGAGCGTGCCGGCGTGTTCGCCCGGGGCGGCCGGGGACATCAGCAGGCGCAGGGCGCCCTGGGTGACGGCGCCGAAGCCGGTGCCCGCCAGGGCGGTGCCGGCGAACAGGGCGAGCAGGCTGTGCAGGTGGGGCCCGCTCAGGGTCAGCAGGGCCCCCGGGATGAGGACCGCGGTGCCGGCGGAGCTCGCGGTGTGGGCGGGCAGTGGCCGAGCGGCGTGGACGGCTAGGCCGGCTGCGGCCGTGAGGGTGAAGAAGACCAGGCCGCCGGTGGCACGGGCCGTGTGCGGGGCGATGAGCCGGGCGAGCGAGGGACCGAGGGAGGAGTAGAACCCGCCCAGACCCCATGCGGCGACGACGCCGGGGGCGAGAAGCCTCATGGCCGGGCGGGAGGCGGGGGCGACGGCGATGCCGGGACGCAGGGACCGCCACGCGCCGGCGTGGGGATGTGCGGTCTCGGTGGTGAGAAGCACTGCGGCCGCCTGCGCGGTGAACAGCAGGAGCAGCAGGAGGTAGACGGTACGGGTGGGAGCGGGGGTGTACTGCACGAGGACGGTGGAGGCCAGCACGCCGGCCGCCATGCCGGCCACTGGGGTGATGCCGTTGGCGAGCATCGCCCGCCCCGGGCGGTCGGGGTCCTCGAAGTCGAGCAGGGCAGCTCCGGCGGCGCTGGTGGCCACGCCGGTGGCCAGACCCTGCAGGATCCGGGCGGTGATCAGCGCCGCCACGCCCTGGGCGGTGGCGAAGACGGCCATCGCTGCTGCCTCCGCGAACAGCGCACCGGTGAGGACCGGGCGCCGGCCCAGGTGGTCCGAGAGAGTGCCCGCAGTCAGCAGTGCCCCGAGCAGGGTGAGCGCGTAAGCGCTGAAGACGACGGTGACCGTCATCGCCGATAAGTGCCATTCGGCCTGGTAGAGGGCGTAGAGCGGGGTCGGCGCACTTGAGGCGGCCAACAGGCCGACGAGGACGGTGGCGTGAAGGAGGAAGGCGCTGCGGCGGCCCAGCACGGGCAGGCGACGGGGCGGGGACGGCGGGGCTACGACGCTGAGCACGGAGCACCTCTCATACCTAAAGGCAAACGCTTTGCGTTAGGCAGATTAGACCCCACGCCCCCCAAAACGCAAACTCTTAGCTTTTAGGGGTGGGGGGAGCGGGACTCCGGCCGAGCACCGTCGCCACAAGGCGGTCGGTGTAGGCCGCCGACAGATCCGAGGGGCGGAACAGGATGCGGTACATCAGCGGGGCGACGACGACGTCCAGCAGGGTCTCCACGTCGGGCACGGCCTCCCCGCGCCCGGCCGCGCGCACCCCGATGGCCTTCAACTGCTCGGCGGCGTAGTCGGAGCAGCGAACCGCATTGCCCTGCTCGGGGTCGCCCAGCAGGGCGTCGCGGATGTACGTGCGGCCCGCCGTCGAGGACATCTCCTCCGCGAACTGCACTGCCCACGCCTCCAGGTCCGCCCGCAGGCTGCCGTGGTCGGCCGGGGCGCCATCGGGGCGCAGCCGTTCGACGGCCACGTCGGACAGCAGTTCCCGCAGGTCCCCCCAGCGCCGGTAGACGGTGGACGGCGTCACTCCCGCGCGGGCGGCGATCAGCGGCACGGTGAGGGCATCTCGCCCCACCTCCGACTCCAGATCGCGGACGGCCTGGTGCACGGACTGCTGGACGCGGGCGCTGCGCCCGCCGGGGCGTGTGGTCGCTCGGGCACTCATGCACACAGCTTAATGCGAAGAAGTTGCGTCTCGCCCGACCAGGTCCCCAGAGCTCTGTCCGTGCAGAACACAGGTCGGTATGGCGAACTCTCTCCATACACCCGAGTTCGCTCCGAAGCGTGATCGTCGAGCGCGAGTGGCTGACAGTGTTCCCGCCCACGCGGTGCGGAACCGCCTTCCCTGCCGTCTGCGCGCTGTCTTCGCCGATGTGCCGCTGGTGTCACCTGCCTCCGTCTGCGTACCTCACACACCACGATGTACAGCCAATCCCCGTCCAGAAGTTCAGCGAACATCACCCTGACGAGCCGAAGTCAGTAACCGTCGTCCTCGCCCTGTACCACCCGGCGCTCGGAGCAGCGATCGGCATCGGCGTCGTCGTTGTCACCCTGCTCAACGAGCTGATGGGCAGGTAGCCGTCGGCCATACCCTGCGGACACGGGAGCGAGGCCCTGACCAGCTCTGGTCCGGGCCCCACGAGTGTTCGGGCGCGGCTGCTACAGGTCGAACTCGAGGTGCTCGATGTCCGTGAAGCGGACTTCCTCCAACTGGCCGGCGCGGCGGCCGCTGTCCTGGAAGTACACCTCCTTGAGCCCTTCGGCGGCGACCTCCCGCAGACGCTGCTCGGTGGCGCCCTGCTCCTGGGCCTCGAAGAGGCGGGCGGCGTAGCGGGGCGGCAGCGCGACGGTCAGGTGCCGGAGGCGGTCCTCGTCGGTGGAGCCGATCGGCGCGATGTAACCGGGGCGTTGAACCGCTCGCGGACCCCTTCGTCACCGAGGCCGCGCTGCAGCGCTACGGTCTGCCGGTCGCCCTCATGGAGGATTGCAGCAGGCGCTCGCCTCGCACGCGGTCCTCGACCAGGCCATCAACGTGCCCGTCCACCGGGCCCGGAACATCAGGCGCGCGCCGACTGGAAGCTGACGAAGCGCGGGTTCGGGCCGTGGGCGCGGGCGTAATTCATGCCCGAATGCCGGGGCCCGGATTTCATATCCAGGGCCCCGGCATTCCGGCATGCTAGGTGTTCGGGCAGGTTGTGGGTTCAGCTGCAGACCGAGGCGATGCAGACATTGATGTTCTTGATCGTGACGGTGGGGTTGAAGGACTTGTAGGTGTTGACCGTCACGTTCTTCAGAGCTGTCGCGTTGACGGAGGCGTTGTTGAGGTTGTTCTCCAGCACGCTGAGCTCGTTGTTGGTCAGCGTCCGGTTCCCCGTGATCTTCACGATCACCGGGCCGACGTCCGTGGCGTTGCAGGTGACCACGTTGGCGAGGCCGTTGCTGCAGCTGTAGTGGCCCGTGGCGGACGCAGTGGAGGCACCACCCAGCAGAACGGCCGGGATCAGGCCAATGAACACAGCGGCGGGGACAAGCAGCTTCTTCATGACGGGTAACTTCCTCTCGTACTTACCGCCCTCCCCCGGAGCGCCCCGTCCCTTGCCTGCACTCACGCAGACGGGACGTAAGAGAACCCCAGGGGCTTCCAGGGCTTGGTCTTGCCAACCGCGCGCCACTCACACCCCGACCCGGAAGGCGCCACTCAGATAGGTGACTTCAATTCGCCCTGTTCGAAAAGGAATTGCTGGCGTTTCGTCATCCCGTTCGTAGAACCCGAGGCCGCTCCCGGCTGAGTCGGCTCCCGGGCTCCGCTTCCGCTGCTCTCCTCCGGTCGTGTGTATGACCTGCGGATGCCGATGTAGGCGCGCTGCCGTCGGCCCGTGGCAGGCCGGCAGCGTGCAGGAATCAGGGGAGGGAAGCATCATGACGACAGTGACTGCGGCGAAGACGGACACGAACGTAGCCGGTCTGCCGGAGATCGCCGACCCCTCCCAGGTGGCGCCCAAGGACGCCCGGCAGCTGGCACGCCTGTTCTTCGACCAGCTCGCGGTGCTGGAGGAGGGCACGCCCGAGCACAGTTACGCGCGCAACACGCTGATCGAGATGAACATGTCCCTGGTCCGCTTCGCGGCCGGCCGGTTCCGCAGCCGTGGGCCGGAGGAGATGGAGGACATCGTCCAGGTCGGCATGATCGGTCTGATCAGCTCGTCGGCCTCGACCAGATCATCGACTGCTACCCCACCCTCCGCCACGCCCTTGACGCCTGACGTCCCTCTGCGCACGCAGCGCCCGCTCTTGCTGGCGTAGGCGGGGCCCGAGATGGTTACCCGGGGGCATGGCGAAGCTGCATCTCCCAGGGCGGAAAGCGGATCACAGGAGCGACGAGGCGCAGGAACGCGCGATGCCCACGCCCGAGGAGGCCTGGCCCGGGCCCGAGGTGGAGCGCCGGGCGCCGGACGCACCGACGAAGCTGACCAAGCAGGCCTGGGGCGCCGTGCTCAAGGGCGCGCTGCGCGAGTTCAAGGACGACGAGCTGACCGACCGCGCGGCGGCTCTCACGTACTACGGAGTGCTGTCGTTGTTCCCGGCCCTGCTGGTGCTGGTGTCACTGCTGGGCATCACCGGCAAGTCGGCCACCGACTCGGTGCTGGCCAACATCAAGAAGTTCGCCCCCGGCTCGGCCAGGGACATCATCACCCGGGCGGTGGAGCAGCTGCAGAGCAACGCCGGCGTCGGCTCGATCATGGCGATCGTCGGCATCGCGCTGGCGGTGTGGTCCGCCTCCGGCTATGTGGCTGCGTTCATCCGCGCGGCGAACGCCGTCTACGACATGCCCGAGGGCCGCCCGGTGTGGAAGATCCTTCCGGTGCGCATCGGCGTGACGGTCGTGCTGATGGTGCTGGCCGTGGTCAGTGCGCTGATCGTGGTGTTCACCGGCAGCCTGGCCCGCCAGGCCGGCACCGCTCTGGGCATCGGGGACACGGCGCTCACGGTGTGGTCGATCGCCAAATGGCCCGTTCTCGTGGTCCTGGTCACCGTCATGATCGCGATCCTGTACTGGGCGAGCCCGAACGCGAAGGTGAAGGGCTTCAGGTGGATCACCCCGGGCAGCTTCCTCGCCCTGGTCATCTGGATGATCGCCTCAGCCGCCTTCGCGTTCTACGTCGCGAACTTCGCCTCCTACAACAAGACCTACGGCACCATGGCCGGCGTCATCGTCTTCCTCCTGTGGCTGTGGATCACCAACCTGGCCATCCTGCTGGGGCTGGAGTTCGACGCCGAGACCGTACGCCAGCGGGCCATCGCGGGCGGCCATCCGGCCGAGGCGGAGCCGTACACCCAGCCCCGCGACACCCAAAAGTGGGACGAGGAGGACCGGCGCCGCCTGGAGGAGACGTGACCCGCCACCTGATGATCTTGGGTGTGGGTCGGTGACCTCGGGATACTTGCCTCCCATGAGGCTTCTGGCGGGGTTGCGTGACGCTGATCGGTCGTTGACCAAACACGCGGCCTCCCGCATCCCGCCCGGCGTCGGCAAGGTGCTCTCAGCGGTGGAGGAGAGCGCCGAGAACACGAAGCTGTGGTGTGGCGCCGCCGCCGCGATGGCGTGGGTGGGAGGGTGGCGCGGCCGTAAGGCGGCGGTGGCCGGACTGGGTGCCCTGGTGATGGCACAGCTGATCTCGAACGGCTTGTGCAAGCAGCTGGCCGACCGGCCCCGGCCACCGAAGGCGTGGTTCCCCCACGACGAGGTCGAGGACCGCCCCGACTCCTCCTCCTTCCCCTCCGGACACACCGCCGCCGCAGTGGCATTCACCGCCGCTGTCGCACCCGCGTGGCCGGCCGCCGGAGCAGTGTGCGCAGTACCCGCCGCCATGGTGGCGCTCGAGCGGGTGCAAAGCGGCGCCCACTACCCAAGTGACGTGGCCGCCGGCGCCGCCATCGGCCTGGCCAGCGCCTGGCTCACCCGCCACGCCCCACGCCTGATCCGGCGTCACTGGCTCCTACGCTGAGGGGAACGGCCGCATCTCCAACGATCAGCAGGCCGTACATCCGAAAGCGTTTCAGCAAGCCGAACCGATGCGCCTCGTCGATGACGTCGCCGTAGAACACCGTCTGTCTGCCGATCATCACAGCCTTCAGCTCGGGGAACGCTTCGGCGGCGGCCTCCCGGACGCAGTCGACGACACGGAACTCGTATCGTGCCGCACTTGTACCGGGCATAGCTTCACGTTGAGCCGGGCCGGGCCCGACAGACATCACCCGCAGCGGTTGGGCCCGCCCCTCCTGTGAGGCTCCGCGGCTCCTTACCCGTCCGGCTGGGCTGCCGCGGCTCCGAACGCTTCCGCGGTGCCGCCTTCGGCCTGCTGGGAGGAGGGGGTGTCGACGAAGCTGTAGGGCGGCAGCGGGCCGTTGACGCGCAGCTCGAGATGCGGATGCTCCCGGCGGAATTTGTCGACCGCGGCCAGGAATCGCTCCGCTGAACCGCGCTCCACCAGGAAGGAGAGGTTGGCCAGCCAGCCACTGCTCTGCGGACCGGCGCTGACTTCCTCGGCCAACGGCTCCAGCGCCTGGTGGAGCAGCTCCGCGTCAGCCGCCTCGCGTGCCTGGACGGCAGCGACGATCATCTCCCCGAGCCGGATCTTCTCCTCCTGTGTGCCGCCGCCGGCCTCGCGGTTCGCTTCCGCCACAGACCGGATGTCGTCGTGGTCGGCCATGATCAGGCGGAGCACGCCCTCTTCATCGTGATTGGCCTTGATGTTGTACTCCGCTGTGCCGTCCAGCGCCCGTAGTCGCTCGAGCAAGTGCTCCGCACGCTAGGCGAGCACCTCGGTCACCGTGTCGTCGTCCGGCGAGGCGCTGGCGAACCGCATCGGCAGGACCACGCCGCCCGCTCCGGCTTCGTCCAGTACACGCTGGTGGGCCAGCAGGTCACGGCGCTTGGGCCGCATCTGATCGGGGGCGTCGCTGACGATCGCGGCCAGATCGCCTTGGCGCAGCACGCGTACCGACCGCGGGGGCTCTCCGATGCCGGCCAGGTCCTCACGGAGGGGGGAGTGCTTGGCCCGGATGATTCCGTAGACGTAGGTGCTCATCTCTCATTCCCCTCTCCGCCGCCCGGCCCGCTCGCCCTGACGCTCCCGGCCGTCGTCACGTGTCTGCTGGAAGACGCCGGAGATCGTCTCCTCGGCGCCGGGCAGGATTCCCTTGGTCTTGCCGGGGGCGCCGGACTGCGTGAGCTCCGTGAGCCCGGCCGGTTTCCCCGGCCCCGCTTCCAGGTCGAGGCGGTTGCACGCTTCGGCGAAACGAAGGTAGGTGTCGACGCTGGCGACGACGATCCGTATGTCGATCTTGAGTATCTCGATACCGAGAAGGGAGACCCTCACGTAAGCGTCGATCACCAGCCCGCGGTCGAGAATGAGTTCCAAAACGTCGTAGAGGCCGCTGGAACCGCCTCCGCCGCCCTGCTGCGTCGCGACGGTCATCGCGACCAACCCCTTGTTCGTCTGCCTTTGCGCGGTCCCGTCGACGCAGTCCCTCGCTGCGACGCAGGCTTCCGGGGCCGAGTAGCCGCCACCACCTGCGACCAAACACACGTACGAGCGAGTCAAATCCCGCAGCACCGCGTCCGTCCAGGCTGCGATCAGACCACCCCCGCCCGCCCTGAACTCGTCCGCTCGGGGTACTCGCGTGCCCATCGGATGGCCGGGCCCATGAGACAGCCCGGCCTGCAGGAACGCACAGGGACGGGAGGTGACCGCCGTGTCGAGCACGCAGTCGCACTATGCCGAATCCGAACACAGCACGGACCGCTCCGGCCAGGAGCCGGTGAGCGAGCTGGTGCAGCGCGCCTCGCAGCAGCTGACCGAGCTGGTACGCGGCGAGCTGAGGCTGGCCCAGGCGGAGATGAAGGAGAAGGGCAAGCGCTACGGAAAGGGCGGTGGCCTGTTCGGCGGCGCCGGAGTCGTCGGCTTCCTGATGCTGCAGGCGCTGGTCGCCACCGCGATCGCCGCGCTGGCGGTGCCGCTGCCGGTGTGGGCGGCGGCGCTGATCGTCACCGCGGTGCTGGGTGTGATCGCCGCGATCATGGCCATGAGTGGAAAGAAGCAGGTCGATCAGGCCGCGCCGCCCGCACCTGAGCAGACGATCGAGAACGTGAAGGCCGACGTGGCCGAGATCAAGGAGAGTGCCCACCGATGACCCAGCCGCCTCACGACGAGCCCACCGCCGCCGGCCCCGACGAGCTGCGCGAGCAGGTCGAGCAGACCCGCGAAGAGCTCGGGCAGACGGTCGAGGCGCTGGCGGCCAAGACCGACGTCAAGGCGCGCGCCCAGGACAAGGCCGCCGAGGTCAAGGAGCAGGTCGGCACGAAGGCCGGCGAACTGAAGGAGCAGGCCGCGGTCAAAGCCGGGGAACTGAAGGCAAAGGCCGCCGACCTGGCACACCAGGCGCAGGACAGGCTGCCCGACCCGGTCAAGGACAAAGCCGTCCAGGCCGCCGGGCAGGCCCGAGCGAAGGCGGCCCAGGCCGGGCAGGTGTGGCAGGAGAAGGCGCCTGATCCGGTGCGGCAGAAGACGGCCCAAGGGGCGCAGCTGGCGCGGGACAACCGCACGGTGCTGCTGGCGGCCGCGGGCGTGGCCCTCGTGGCGTGGCTGGCCTGCCGCCGCCGGAAGGGGTGAGCCGGGTGAAGGCATCAAAGATCGCCTACAAGCCGGTCGGTCTGGCGCTCCGGGCCGTCAGCGGAATCGACGCAGGATCGCTGTTCAGGCAGGTGTGGAAGATGCTGGGCCACGACGAGAACGCCCCGGACGCCACCGACGAAGAACGCTCCTGGCGCGAGGTGCTGCTCGCTGCCACGCTGCAAGGGGCGTCTTCGCCGGTGTCAAAGCCGCCGTCGACCGCGCCGGCGCCACCGCCACCCGCCGCTTGACCGGCACCTGGCCCGGCTGACGTATGAGGAGGAGCAAGGGCCGGTACGACACGGACCGGCCCTCTCATCGCCCCCGGCACGTACCCGCACGAAGGACGCCCACAGTCATGTCCGATCAGCATGCGGCCACCGCGCTGACCGCCGCCGCAGTCATCGCCACGGTCTTGGTCGCCCGTGCCGTCGTCCTTCACCAGGGCGACCGAAGGCGTGTCGCGCGCGTAGCAAACCTCGTGCGCCGTCGCACCGCACCTCGCGCGGACAAATCCGCGTCATCTGCGGCCGCAGTGTCGGACGCCTCCTCCTGCGCCGTACGAGAGGCTGAGCAGCACGTCCACCACTGCTGGCGGCAACTCCAAACGCGCGCCGACCCATCCGAGTGACCCGCCCGTGGGCGCAGTCGGCGATGCCCCGGCGCAAGCACGCAGCGGTCGGCGGTCGGCGGCACGTGCGGGCGAGAGCACGGGCGGGGGCTTACCGGTGTAGCGTCAGAGTCAGCTGTCATGGTTCCGAAGTACCGGTCGCCCGTGAGCGTGCGCACAGGCGTTTCTGCTGTTCAGAGTGTCTGAGGACCAAGGCGATCACCTCCCGGTTCCCGCGCGGTGCAGGAACCGATTCCCAGTCCCCTTGGAGGACAGAATGGCCAGCGGAACCGTCAAGTGGTTCAACTCGGAAAAGGGCTTCGGCTTCATCGAGCAGGACGGCGGTGGCCCCGACGTCTTCGCTCACTACTCCAACATCGCCAGCTCCGGCTTCCGTGAGCTCCAGGAAGGCCAGAAGGTGAACTTCGACGTCACCCAGGGCCAGAAGGGCCCGCAGGCGGAGAACATCACCCCCGCCTGAACGGCTTGATCCTCCACGGCACCCGCCCGTCACCTCGTTGGCGGGTGGGTGCCGTGCGCTCTGCAGCGGCAGAGCACCAGCTGCACCCCCGGGCGGACGGTTGCCGTCGCGCGCTCGCCGTGCACCGTGGGTTCGCGCCGCCGTGGCCCTGGCTGCTGCCCATCCCGACGACGCTGCCCTGTACTGCGACGTACTCCTCAACATCGACCCCGAGGCGCTCAGGAAGCCTACGCGCAGCTGGCGCAACGCCGGCACGACCAAGGTCAGCACCACGTGGGGTTGTCTCGCGCCGGAGGTCACCTCCACCTGCGTCGTCTTGTACCGGATGTTTGACACAAGATCGCAGCTAGGGCATCTTGTGCTTGCCACTTGGTACAAGATGATGCGAGGGGGACCCTCTATGCTCGACGCCGCCCCGTTCCAGCGCCGCTTTCTCGATCACGCGAACTACTACGCCCGCTGGTCCGGGCTGGCCATCGGTATCGTGGCCGCACAGGCGCTGTCCACGCTGGGGCACATCGAGTTCGAGCAGCGCTTGGTCTTCTGCATCACGGCCTTCGGTCTGTGCGCGGTGGCGGGCGTGCTTCTTGCCGACGCGCTGACCCTGCTACCTCAAGACCCGGTACGCACCGCAAGTCTCGCCCCGCGCCTGGTCAGAGACCATGTGCCACCCCGCATGGGCCCCCTGATCGCTCTTCAGGGGGTTTCGCTCGCAGTGCTGCTGGCCATCACATCTGTCATGGCCTCCGTCGACCCGCACCGCATTTTCAGCACGGGCAAGGTCATCGCCGTCACCTGCGACGGGGTGCCGGCAACGCTGGGCCCCTGGCCAGGGATGTACTACAGCCTTCCGACGTTCGGCGCCCTGGCCATAGCCACCCCGACCTGCATGTGGGCTCTGCGCCGCATCGTTCACGGGCCGGGCGGGGCGCAGCAGCGTCGTGACCGCGCGTGGGCGGTCACTGGGGCCTGGGGCCTGCTGGTGTCGAGCCAGCAGCTGTACGCCGTGCTGATGATCTCCGTCTCGCTCACGGAGACGGGCTGCACCGGTGCGATGGGCGCGCTCACCTTCTGGGTGTTCTATCCCTTGGCCCTGCTGAACCTGTTCACGGTCGTCTGGTCGCTGATCACCGTGGTGGCCCCCCGGGCCGTCGATGACGATGCGGTGAGGGGGCCCCTCGACGATGAATGAGCCCGCCGTCCGCGTCGATACTGCCAGCCAGGTACCGCCATACGCGCAGATCCGCGCCCAACTCGGCGCGCTGATCGTCACCGGCCGGCTGGCCGAGGGCGACCGGCTGCCGACCGTCCGCCAACTGGCCACGGACCTCGGCCTCGCACCAGGCACCGTGGCCCGCGCCTACCGCGAACTGGAGACCGCTGGGCTGATCCGCACCCGCCGCGGGGCGGGCTCCCGGGTCGCGGCACCCCCAGCCGGCCCGACCCGTCCATACGCCTCCGAACTCGCCACCCTTGCCCGCGACTTCACCTCTTCCGCCCGCGCGCTGGGCGCCGATGCCGAGGCCGTCATGGCCGCCGTCCGCGACGCCCTGGGTCCGGACCGTCCCTAGCTACTTGCTCCTGCGGAACTTCGCACGTACCTCTGGGCAGAGCTGGTGGGGGGGCGTATGGCCACAGTCGCTCAGCCGCCCGCATTCGGCCCGCTGCTCTTCTCGCGGAGCGTGAACGACTTGGGTGCGCCGCACGGTTGCGGCTTACGTGCTCTTGGCGTGCTTGCCGCGTGCGGCGGGCTCGTGCCAGCCGTTGATGATGACCGGGAAGTGCATGTCCCCGCGGTTGCTCAATCCTGCCCCCTCACTGGCCGGTGGTAGCCCCCCTTCCCGCCCTCATCCAGGCCGGCGGGGGACTACGGCCACCCTTCGAGACCCCTGGCGAGTCAGTCCTTCAGCGAGCGCCCGCAGGCCGCGGCGCGGGCCCGGACAGAGAAGGCGCTCTCGCCGCCCCGCAGGCGATGCTTGACACGCAACCCGTCCAGGACGACGCCCATCGCTGACAGGGCGATGCCGGCCCTGCGGCAATCCCGGACGACAGTGGCACCGTCCACGCCGACGGCAGCGATCCACGCCCGACTCTCCACGGGCCGCAACCCCACCCGGGCCCAGGCCCGCGCCCGATTCCTCAGCTCGGAGGTGCCCAGGTGCGGGGCCTGACGGCTGACCAGGGTGAAGGCGTGGGACTCCAGCGAGCGTCCATCGCCGCGGCGGCCTGACCGGTCCGAGCTCCGCCGGGCAGTGGCGGCGCGGGCGGTGCGCCGGCGGACCGCGGCGAGGTCGCCCGCCAGGTCAAGGCCCTCGCGGGCGGCGATGGCCCGCCGGCAGCTGCGCGAGGGCCGCCGCCCGGATCTCGGGAAATGACGTCCTTCAGCTGGGTCTTGAGCAGCCACAAGTGAGTACGTCTACGCGCTTGGATGAGTAGAGCGCCTCATGAAGTGCACGAGTGCTGGCGACGATCATCAGCTCATGAATCCTCAGACCTATGCGAAACTCTACGGCCCGTGGAAGCCGGTACCGTCGGCCAGACCCCATCCAGGGGTCACGTTGCTGACGGCTCTGCTCGGCGTTGCCACGGGCTTGTCGATGGCATGGCTGACTTTCCTGGTCAGCATGGTCGCACTGTGGGGTGCGGCGGAAGGGGCGGCCGTCGGGGGTCTTCTCGCGGAGTACGCGGCGGGCGTGGCTGTCGGTGCCGCACTGCTCGCCGCGCTCGCTTTCGTGCCCGGGGTACGTCGCATGGCGCCGGCTGAACGGCGGCTGTTGCTGACCGTGGTGGCGTGTCCTGTCCCACTTGTTCTGGCTGTCGTGACCTGGTTGGGCGTTGGCTGACCCCCTCTCCTGCCTGGCATCGAACGATCGTGGGGCGGATCACCTTGCACAAGGTGATTCCTCCGGCGCGAGACGGGCTGCGGTACGTCAGCAGCGCCCGGTTGTGGGCGTCGTCGCAGGATCTCCGAGGCCTCCAGGTCGATACAGGCGCTTCTACGGCCGCGCCGTCCTGCTCAGGCAGCTTGGCCAAGCCGGTGCGCCTCCCTAGGAGCGCCGGCGCTCACCCGGAGGGGCCACCAAGCAGGCACGATTACAGGCTGTGCCCTAGCGTCGGAGTGCCTTGCGCTACTGACAGGACGGGCAGGGCATGGGCGGCCCCACGCCTCGCGCCCTGGTCGAGGGGCCGCCCGTCCGTCTCAGCTCCATGACAGCCAGCTTGGCCAACTCGACACGGCGGCCAATACGGAGGCCGGCGGTGGGGACGGTCGGAACACCCTCGCGTCGGCAGGGAGGGCTGGGTCGGCGAGAAGGTGGCTTCGTTCACGAGAACGGGCAGCAGATGTTCACCACTTCGGGAGGCGCCACAGCACACCGAGAATTCGAACACTGAGTGAGTCGCTTGCCGTAGTCAGAGGCGGCGGCTGGCACTTGCCCACGCCTCGTTGATACTCCACGACGGCGGCAGGTGCCGTTGCCGCAATGGATGCGAAAACATGTTGGCGCCAGACCCTCGACCTCCCAAAGTGGTCGACATCTGGTGTCCAATCTCATGAACAAAGCCAACCCGGCCATCGCCGAAGCGGTGGAGCGGCAGACCGCCGCGCTGCGGGAGCTGAGCCGCTGCGCGTTTCCCGAGCCGGACGCCGTCCCGGACGACGCGCCGGCCCCGATCGAGGCGATCCGGAACACGGCCTGAGGGGGGTACAGCTCCCTGTTACTGGTGGCGGGAATCCGGCAGCGTGTGGAGCCGAAGGCTCATCCGTCGGCTTGGCAGCCGTCAGGTGGGCCGCCGACGGGCTTGAAGGCCCCATGGCGTGGCGTGGCCTAAGGTTCTACAGTCCCGAAGGAGTTGTCGCAGAGGGGCATATGGCCAAGAGGAAGTACGTCAACGCCACACTCGCCGGGCTGATGACCCAGCCCGCGTGATCATCGGTTGGTGTGTGGACAAACGAAGATCGTGATCCGCCGCAACCGCACCAGTGGTGAACTCGGGGGCCGCGCCAGCCATCCCCGACCGGTCCACCCTGCAGGCTGGGCACTCCACCCCCAAGCTCGCGCACGAAGCGCGCCCCGCCGAGTAGCGTCGTACTGGCAAAAGCTGCTCGGACTATCCCTGGCCTTGGCACCGGTGCCCTGCCTGGCCGAAGCCGCAACGTCATCAAGGACTCGGCAGGCCAAGGCCCCTTCTGCGGACTGCTGAACGTGACACGCGCTCAGAGCCGAACCGCGTCTGTCCAGGTCGTCGAATTCTCCGATTGTGTCGGCGAGCTGGTCGCCGACGATGTGCTGCTGGCCGACTCGCCCGAATGTCTCAACGCACTGGTCGCGCTGAACCCACCAGTCCACCGGGGATGTGTTTGAGTCCCTTGAGCTGGGTGTCAGTGCGACGTTCCGCCTGTTCACAGCCCCTGCCCTGGATGTGGGCGAATCGTTCGGGTACCCAGGCGTGGCCCTCCTCCCGGGAGGCGAGGGGCTGCTGCGCGGGACCTCGTCCAGACCGCCGAACTGGCTTGCTTCGACGCACGCTGCTCGGGACGACGCCCTGGCGTGTGGCGGAGCTCACCAAGCGGTCGCCCGGTACGCGGCGTAACCCGCCAGCTCAAACGCTCACCCGCCAACTGCAGCGTTGGAGATGAGGCGGTCGATGCGGCCGGCCGTCGGATCCGCAGCCGGGGCCCGGGACCAGTCCAGGTCCGTCCGCCGGAGCTTTCGTCGCCGGCCGGCTGTATGCCGGTGACCGCCGTTGGCGGCAGCGCGACATCGAGGGGTAATCTCACGCTCGCATTGATCACGTTCCGCCACTCAACGACGGGGATCCGCAGGCATGTCGACACCTCCGCCGCAGTACCAGAATCAGCCGCCGTACGGGCAGCCGCAGCAGCCCTACGGGTACCCGCAGCAGCCACAGGCCCCCCATGGTCACCCGCAGCAACCGCAGCCTCCCCGTGGGGCGCAGCGACCGCAGCCGGGCGGTCTGGGGCGGATGCTGCGGTCCGCCGTCATCGTCATAGCCGTGTTCGGCGCCCTCGGCTACTGGGTCTGGGACTACAACACCGACCCCAACGGCGGCAAGGCGAAGAAGGAGGCCGAGGCGGCATCGCACAATCCGTCCATCGGCGACTGCGTCAAGGTGGAGGACCCTCAGGGCAGTCCGGTACCGACGGTCGTCGACTGCGACTCTCCCGAGGCTGAGTACAAGATGGGCGACCTGGTGGTCGCGGGCCAGCGGTGCGGGTCCGAGTACGACTACGGCATCAAGGTAACCCGCCGGGGCCTGGGCCACACGATGTGCTTCACCAAGCTCTGAGCCTCTGATCCCGTTCGCGGCCGCCGCTCCCAGGAGCGGGCGTCGGCCGCGCGGGCACCTCGGGCCAACCGGGCGCTGATGTCGGCGGCCGTCGGCACCGCGCCAGGAACCACCACGGCCAAGGCCGACGCCGCACCCGTGCTTCGGCCAGGCGGGCCACCCGCTGGACGGCGGTGGCGAAGGCAACCCGGTGGCCGGTCTGACGGGCCCGGTTGCCGAGCCCTGCGGCCAGGTGGGTCTTGCCGGTGACGGGCGGCCCCCAAGGAAGAATGCGGCAGCATCCAGGTGCTGGTCGGGTCGGCCACCCCGGCCCCCGTCAAACGGCGCAGGGCGTCGGCGTGGGTCAGTCGGCGGTGCAGGAGTTGCGGACAGGTGCGCGACAGGCACCTGTCAGTACGTCACCGCAGGGGTCCCGGTCAGGACCCGCCGGGACATGAGCGTCGACTCCGCAGAGCAGGCCGCCCTCGCGGATGAGGTCAGCCGCTGCCCGGACGCCCCTGTCGCCGTCACACCGGCCCGCTGACCAGCTCGCAGCACCCGTGTCCGCCGTGCGCCGTCGCAAGCAGTGCTCATGACACCGAGGCCGAGCTGCCGACGTTGCGCGAGTCTCCCGCTGAGTCATGGATCCGCCTGCAGACGACGAACCCATCGAGTCGACCTGCGTGACCGTCCGGCTGCCGACCGAGGTCACCAACGGGGCCGACTCCCGCGCTGCCGCCCTCGCGATTGTCTTCAAGCTCGTCGAGTACGCCCAGCCGCGGCGGAGGGCCGTGAACGCACCCCGCCTCGTCGCCCTCGTCCGAGCCGGAGCCCGCTTCGAACGAGGACACTTCGTTGTGCGGCGGCCCGGCTGCGCGACGGACCGCCGCCCTCGTGGCATGAGTGATCCCAGGACCACTGAGCCTGCATTCCCGAATGATCGTTCGTCAGGCAGCTCGTATGCGCAGTCCCCCTGCATGACGAGATCGGTCTCCGCCACCCGACGGAGGCGAACGCTCCCCATGGCTGACGTACTCGGGCAGGGGATGTCCGAGGCTGGGGTTCCACTGAGGAAAGGACATCCACGTGGAACGCTGGGACCGGGTCGGCCGGTGCGCTGGATACGGGGCGGCCCTGGCCGTGTCGCCCTATTTGTTGATCAAGGTGTCGTGGGTCGTCGGCTCGCTACTGGGACTGGCGCCGATCGGCGAGGGCTTCAACCTGGCCGGTTGGGTCCTCCTCAATACCGTGACCATCGCCATGGCGGGCATCGGGATCTCCCTGGCGCTCGCCCTGGTGCGCCCGTGGGGCATGCTGATACCGGGGCGGCTGGTGGCCTTCTGCGCCTGGACGGGGGCAGGGTTCCTGGTGTCGATACTGCCGTACGCGGTGGTCAGCACGGTGCTGGATGCTGCGCGCAGCGGCGCGTCGAACAGCGGGGACGACCACTCCGCCATGCCTGGCTGGGAAGGCGCGCTGATCCAGTTCAGCTTCATCGGGATGGGGCTGGGGCTGGCCCTCGCGCTCCCCGCCTACCTGCGGCGTCGCTGGCCGGAAGCCTTCACCGCGAGAGTCGCGGACGGTACCCGTACCGCTGTGCCATGGGCTGCTGCTGTCGCAGCCGTCATCGGTCTTGCCTGGCTGTACTGGGCAGTTGGCGGCACCCTCGGAGTCGCACACCCGGCGGAGCGGGACATCAAGGGATACCTGCTGACGGGGCTGGGTGCGCTGTGGGCGCTCGCCGGATCCGCCGCCGTCTGGATGCTTGCCCGACGGCGTCCTGTCCGAATCCCCCACCACCTTCTGCTGGCGCTCGGCTGGCTCGGGTCGGGCTCGCTCTTCGCGTGGAGCGGCTGGAAACTGCCCCTCACGCTGTTCGTGGCACTGGCCCACCCCCGCGACGCCGCCTTGCCGGAAAACCTCGCCGTCGCTGCGGTGCTGCACGCAGCCGCCGTTGTGGCGGGGGTCGGCATGTTGAGAACACTGGTCGGCTCACGTCCGCGCACCCGCGCCGGCACCCCCGCCGGCCCCAGCCCGGCACCCCTGCACACGTAGAGCTGGGCGATACGGAGGGGGCGAAGCCCCCCAACGCAGGCATCCAGTCGCACCCACCGGTCGACAGGAATCGACGGTCACTCGCCGTCGCGCCTCAGGCGCTGACTGGTCCGGCGCAAGGGGCCTTCGCTGCGATCGCTGTCGCAGCCAGAGCCCCTTCGGCCGAGGCCACGGTGCGAGCATCAGTTCCAGGGCGCTGCAGTCGTGGTCCCGGGTGTCGGTGACGCAATGCCGTGGAACTGCCACACGGGCGGGCCGCCAGGACCGCCAAGCCACGTAGCCGTCGGGCAGGAGGCGCGATGGGCGCTGTCCTCGGTGATGGCGCCGGGCACTCACCGTGGAACAGGACCTGCCCGCCGCGCAGTCGGTTTCTGCAGCCTGAACACGCTGACCAGCCGGCCACGTCACAGCGGTTCGTGGTCGGTCCGTCGTGCCGATCTCCTCAGCACGAAGGGCAGGAGAACGCGGTTCTGTATGCGGAAGTACAACGTGAGGAGCCTAATCTGCCGGCCGTAGGCCATTTCGCGGATGTCTGTTTCCAGTCTGAGGCGGTCCTCCTCCGAGCGCACCCGAAGCGGGATCCCCTTGTGGATCATGGACCGGATGATCTTCGCGCGACGACGGTAGTAGCGATGAACCTGCGCGTTCTGCGCCAGTGAACGCAAGAGCTCCGGTGCGCGCTTGTCGTCATGTTCGGCGAGAACTCTGGCTGCTTTGACGTGGACGAAGGACTTGATCAGACGACTGCAGTCCGAGCAGCTGGCAGGATTGGCCAGTTCCCGAAGAACGGTCCGGGCCCGCGAATCCCCCAGCCTGGACAGCGAGTGTGCGGCGTTGACACGCGATACGGGATCGAGGCCCCGGTCGCGGGTCATGGCCACGAGTATCGCGCGGGCGCGCGGGTCGTCGAACCGGACCCCCAGCAGGCGGGCCGCAAGGGCACGCCCGGAGCCCTCGAAGCGGCTGTCCCTGGCCAGGGACAACAACAGCTCCTGGGCGTTGTCGTGACCGAGTTGGGAAAGGCCGCCCGCCGCGAAGACCCGGGCGAGCGGATGGAGACCGTCTCCGTGCACCAGTTCCAGCAGAATCTTCGTCCCGCGCTCGTCCCCGCCTTCGGCGACCCTGAACGCCGCCTGGACTCTGGCCAGGCCGTTGAACAGACGCATGAGGTTCCCGGCTGCCTCGTTGGACCGGATGACGGGCAGGGGTGAGAGGCCGCCCGCGTTCGTGTCCCGGGCGATGCCGAGGAGGATCGACTGTGCACGAGCGTCATTGAGGTCGGCCAGCGCCAGGGCCGCCCGGAGCGACGAGTCCTGCAGGAGATTCGGCCCACCGGCTCTCGAGGCGAGCGCTTCGGTCGCCGTCGTCACGGTTTCTCGCCTCAGCCGGGTCCCCAGCCGTGCCTGGGCCGCGATCAACTCCAGGTCCGAGAGCTCTCCGTCGCGGGCCAGCCGGTGCAGCGTACGGCTGCCGCTCCCGTCCGCCGCTTCAGCGTCCAGCAGGAACCCGATGTACGACATGTGAGCGGTGCGACGGGCCGTTCGGGCTCGGCGACCACCCGGCAGCTCAGGAAGGAGGCCGGGGCCGAGGAACGCGCGGAGCTCCTTCTTCCATTGCCGCGCGGATCGGGTGGCGGCTTCGGCCGCGAGGTAGTCGGCGAGTGTCTGGTGGAGAAAACGGAACCCGGATTCGTCCTCCGTGAACAGGCCGCTGTGTCTGAGGAGATCGCCCAGGAACTGCAGCCAGGTCTCCTCCGGGACCGGGTCGGGCCGTGCCGCCTCCGGGCGCCCGCGTACGGCGTCCAGGACGCTGAAGTCTCTGCGGACCGGGGCGGCCGGCGCGATGAGGCCGGCGGACATGGCGATCTGCCTGGAGGCGACCTCGGCCACCATCACGAAGAAGCTGTCGACGGTCAGTTGTGCCCGGTGCAGTACCTCGTCTCCATAGCGGCCGAGCGCCTGCCGTGTCTGCTCCTTGATGCCCGCGAGCCCGGCGGCATGATGGCGGTCGGCGAGAGCGCCGACGAAACGCCGGAAGAGGTCGCCTCGGTCAGCCGGCAGAGGTCCGTCCGGTGCTGCCTGGCGAAGAGCACACAGGAGGGCGCCCATGAGGGGGACCGTACCCATACCGTCCGTGGCCCCGGGGAACGGTGCCCGTCCTCGCGGCATCGGCTCGGTACTGACACGGCTGGAAGCGCGGAACCAGTTCGCCGCGAGCTGGTGGAGTTCCATCGCGTCGAAGGGGAGCAGTTCGAAAGCTTGAGTGTCCGCTCCCAGGATGCTCACTTGGTCTTCCGGGAGAGGCCTGGTGGTGACAAGGAATCGGAAGGGACTGGTGCCGTGTTCGGCCCGGCAGCCGAAAGCGGCGATGGTCTGCAGTGCTTCGCGCCGGTGTTCCGGCAACAGGATCTCATCCAGGGCGTCCACCATCACCAGCCACGGAACGCCACGTTCCGGTTCGGTGCGGAAGACGTCCGGGGATGGCTCCTCCAGCAACCCGAACCTGCTCAGGTCTCGGGTGACGGCCCGGCAGATGGCCTGCGGTAACGACTCCTTCCTCACCAGGTCGCTGGCTCGGAGGAGAACCGGCAGCACATGCACGTCCTCACCTGCGAGACGTCGTGCGGCCAGGGACGCCAGCACCATCCGCAGCAAGGTGGACTTTCCGCCTCCTGGGCCGGCCGTCAGCAGCGTCACACCCTTGGCCCGGTGGAGCAGGCGATGCATCAGCTCGTCCGCGGACAGTTCGGCCGCCACGATGGCAGCGGCCCCTGATCCGCGCGGGCGGGCTCGCTGGCCGACATGGATGTCGGCCAGCGGTGGTGCCTCGCCCAGGATGCTGCCGACGTAGGGGTGTTCCCTCGTCGAAGCGAGCGCCGCAGACAGGTAGGCGTGAATACGCTGTGCCCGCGGGTCGGTGTCCGTCAGCCTGCCGGGGTGGCGAGGCAGGCCGATCAGGGTGTGGAGCGTGTCGCGTTCCTCGCGGGAGAGCTTCTGATGCCACCGGTCGATCCGGCTCGCGGTCAGAGTCCCCGCCCCGTCGGTGGCGCGGTGCTCACTGACGACACCGATCAGGCACCCCCCGCTCCACACCGCGGCCCCGGACATGCCCTCCCAGGGCGAATGACGGCCGGAGTCCGGGATGTCGCCGGGAGGTTCGACGGTGATCTCGAGCGTGCCTTCGCGTCGCCCCGACAGACCTGCTGCGTGCCCGTACGCTTGCCGGGTGTCGCGGTACTCCATCCCGCCGGCGCGCGTGCCTCCTTCACGACGGAGCTTGAAGAGGGGAAAGCCCATCGCTTCGCACGGCACGGCACCGCTCAGCCGCCCGTACCGCGTAGTCCCCTGCACCCGCGGGGGGACATCGTCACCGCCGGCGCCCGACACCGGACGAAGCTTCAAGACGGCGACATCAAGCCCGAAGTGCAGAAATTCCGTGTCCGCGTCGATGTCGCCGGGGGCGCCACCGTCGTCTAGAAAACGAACCCGGACATGGCGAGCACCGTCAAGGACATGCGCAGCGGTGAGCACCCGGCCCGATGCGACCTGATAGCCGGATCCCCGTCTGCCGCCACCGTCTTCGCTCACCGTGACGATCTGGACGACCTGACGATCGTCCAGTCCGCTCGGAGCGAGGAGTCCGCCGTCACTGCTCATGGGAGCCGGCCGTACCGGACACGAAGGGACGCGTTCTGACACCACCCGACTCGACCGTGGGCTGCAGGGACAACTTCACCCGCTGGACGGCATTGTGGTTGAGCGAGCCGTCCACGCCGAGATCCACGACCCAGAACTTCACCTTCGCAGAGGTTCCGGCTTTCCTCTCCAGCGCGAGCGACACCTCCAGTTCGACCGATCCCAGTTCGAATTTGAGGGCCTGGCCGTTGGCTGCTGCGATGGACTGCTCAAGCTCTTCCCGCAGATCTCTCAGAACCGCCGACAGCTCGATCATGGCTCTTCCCCCTTGGACCGGCTTGAACTCCGCGCACTGAAACGGTACGCACTACGCGCGCGGCATGCCGACGGTTTCGGCACAACGCGGTAGGTTCCCGCAGATTCTTCCAGTCGCTCAGTTCGCCGCCGGGGTGACGGTGCGGGATGCCCAGCCCGGTGGTCTGGTGGCCGCCGTCGGCGATGTGGGTCGTCCTGCCCACCGCTGCGGCGGCACCCGGGGTCGGCACCTGCAATCATTACCCTGTACCGCAGCGGCACCCTTCCAGCAGCCGCCCGCCGGGAACGAGCAAGGGATTCACCTGCCGGCGGCTGGGATCAGCCCTGGGGCGAACCTGTATGAGATCGACTCCATCAATGGCTTTCGCTTGGTGTTGTGAAAGGCCGTGATGCGCCACTTGCCGTCGTCCTGCCGGACCAAGGTGTAAGTCTGCAGCTTGGTCAGTTTGCGCGGCTGCTTCTTCTTGTACGTGTCTCCACGGCCGTTCACCACGGCGACGTCCGGGCCAGTGAAACGGATCGAGATCACCTGGTCGGCGAGTCTGGTGCCTTTGAGGAAGCTCGCGAACAGCACGCGGTGACAGTTCACGATGTCCTGGCGGCCCTGGTACAGGGTGCCGACGTAGGTGACGTACGTGGCGTCCTCGGTGAAGAGTTCACCGTACGCGTCTGCGTCGTGCCGCTCCCATGCGGCCACGAGTTCGTCCAGGACGCCGGTGACTGCGGCGACGTCACGGGTGACTGTCGACATGGTGGATGCCCCCTCAACTGACTACACTGATGCAGATTCTGCTCACATGCAATATCTGCTTCGATGCAGCTAATCTAGGAGAGGACTCTCGACGATGGCAACCCCTTCGGGCGGCGGGAACGAGCACGTGATCTTCCGTCAGTACCTGAACGCGGTCGGACTTCAGGGCCTGGCCAGCGCCGAGGCCGCCGGTCTGCATACCTCCGAGTGGTACGCACTCAGCCTGATCTCTCTGGAAGGGGGGCTCACCTCGGGCGAACTCGCCGTGAGGACCGGACTCACCACTGGTGCCACCACACGCCTGATCGACCGTCTTGAGCGGGCCGGCTACGCACGCCGCACCGCGGACCCCAAGGACCGCAGACGCGTGATCGTCGAGCCGATCCCCGACGCACTCGACCGTGTTCAACAGGTCGTGCAGGCCGCCCGCCACCACGTCGCCGAGGTCCTGGACCGCTACACCCCGCAGCAGCGCGAACTGCTCTTCGACTACTTCCAACACGCCGCACCAGCCTTCCGTGCGGCAACGGAGGAAATCCGGAGGACGACGCCCCCACGGCGCAAGAGGGTCACCGGCAGCCAGGACGGCGAGTGAACACGAACGCCCGGCTCTGACCGATGCACCCACGCGGCGGGGACGGTCGGTACGGAGCAAGCGGCGACGGTGGTGGGGTGGCGGAGAGCAACCAGATCCAGCTCGCCCTGTGGGCTGGGCCGCACGTCCGCACGCCCTCACCCTCCTCGGAGAATCGGAAGGGGTGCAGCGGGGCCGGCCGCTCGGCCCTGCTGCAGACGGCGCTCCTGAAGCGCTCGGTGGCGTACAGCCTCCGCACCGTCATGGCCTTCCACCGAAGGTCGAGGCAGCGGCGGCATTCGCAGAGACGATGCCGAAAGACTCCTGCGCAGCAGTACGTCAACGGCGCCTCCGGCGAGGACCCGACGGTCGCGGACCGGCTGGCGAAACCGTGTCAGGACCGGTCGACCTCAGCGCGCAGGGCGTTGTAGTCCGCGAACGCGGACTCCACGTCGCCGTGGGTGAGGCCGTAGCGGGCCAGGTCGTAACGGTGCGGCCGGCTGCTGTGGGGACGGGAGACGATGTCGGGGAGGCGGGCGGCGTCGGGTTCGGTCCAGCGGGCGCCGACGGCCGCGTAAAGCTTCGGCGCGCCCGCGGCGGGGTCGGCGCCGAGCCAGGAGTAGGGAACGTCCACCAGCGACTCCGGGGGGATCGCGGGACGGGCGGCGAGGCCGCGGGACACGGAGCGGCTCAGCAGTTCCAGCCAGGTCGCGCCGATGCCGTGCAGGTCCACAGGACAGGTGCTCACTTGCATGCCGTGCTCGACGAGGCTGCAGAACGAGGCCACCGCGACGGCCGGGTCGCGGTGCGTCCACACGATCGTGGCGTCCGGGAAGACCGTCCGAAGCGCGTCCAGGTTCTCCAGGTGCAGGGGGGACTTCAGCACCCAGCGGCGGCGGGGGCGGCCGTACTGCAACACTTGGTAGACCTGCTTGAGATGGCCGTAGTCGGGCACGAAGTCCCGACCGTCGTGCCACGCCAGGTACTGCGGGATGCGTGCCTGCGACAGCGGCATCACGGTGTGCGGAAGCGCGAACGTGCACTCCTCGGGGCCCTCAGGCCGCAGCGGGTGGATGTCCCGGAAGCGCGGCGAGAAACGGTCGATCGAGCCGGTCAGCGTCCGGGCCGTCCGGATCGACTTCGCGCGCCCCTCCGGGCCTCTGTCGAGGTCGGGGGTGAGCAACTCCCAGAGCAGCGGACAGCGGTGCTCCGCGGACAGCGACAGCACCCCGTGGGTGAGCGTGGTGGCGGTGCGCGGCAGACCCACCACGAACACCGGGCGCTCTACCGGCTCGGCCGCGATCTGCGGGTGCTCGGCCAGGATCCGCCGTATCCTGGCCCGGTTGGCCAGATGCCGGGCCACATGCCCGCGGGCGGACACCCAGCCCACCGGGGTGAGGTTCTCCGCGCCGGCCCACCAGCGCAGCACGGTCCGGAAGTCGTCCGCGAACTGTTCGTCACCTTCGCGGTACCCCGCCTTGGCGAGCAGCCGGTCGAATGCCCGGACGGTGGGATCGGAAATCCAGCCGGAGCAGCAGATTGGCGAGCGCGAGGGAAAGAGGGCCGGAGGACACGAGGGGTCCCTTCTGCGGACGGCGGGGAGACGGAAACTACCTCGCTGGCCCCGGTAATTGACCCTCCGTACCGGCCAGTTGAGCGACCCGGCCGACGGCTACCGGAACGCCCTCCGCTCTGGACCCGACGGCCCGCCCCGTCATCCCGTCGCCGCCCGTTCGGCTCAACCGGCCCCACCTGTCCCGCCCGAGTCGTTCTGGCGGACCACCCCGGCCGAGGGAGTGTCGTGCGACTCAACTTTGCTTATTGCGTTGCTCGTTCGAGCTGTGTCGTGGTGAAGTCTCGTGCCGGCCTCGGGTGTCGAGGCTCGCACACCGCGCCTCTGTTGACCCTGGGGCGCGCCGATTCACAGGGGGAACTCTTGGGTTTCGATACGTCTCGCACGGTCAAGACGGCACTGACCGCTGTCCTCGCCTCATCCGCTCTGCTCCTACCGGCGGCTGGTGCCGCGTCCGCTGCCACCACGGCACCGGCCCCCGCGCGTGTCACGGCCAATGCGGTAGGCCCCAACGCCGTCAGCGCCACTGCCGTGAGCGCCGACACCATCGACGCAACGTGCCGGCACCACAGCCGCACCTACATCGTCCGCACCTACTACCGGGGGCCCTCGAAGTACACGCTTCGCTGCGGCACCAAGACCTGGGGATGGCGGCACATCAAACTGGGCCACGGATGGAACAGCACCATGGACCGGCGGATCAGTGCCGCGATCTGGTCCGGACAGCCCAACGGCCGTGGCGGGTTCTCCACCTACAACGCTGCCTGCCCGCCGGTCGAGAAGTTCCGCACCATCATCGGTACCCCGGCGGGTCGGAACGATCTCCTGACCGCGTACAACGTCGACTGACCAGATCGCGTCGAGGCACCGACGGTTAAGCTGGCTCGGGGCTCGGGAGTAATCCCGGGCCCCTCCCATGAGCTAGCGATCCGTGAAGGGGTACGTGGCGCACATGACCGCTCGCACGCCTGCCGAGCAGGAACTTGCTCGCTCCTACACGACCGGTGACGGCGCGATCAGGTTCGTCATCTCCGACCTGGCGGTCGATCACCGTGCGGACCGCAGTGCGACCTTGACGTACTGGCTCACCGCCGTCCGACCGGGCCAGGAGGACGAACGCTGGGTGGTCACCCTGCCCTGGGACGACAAGTCCTTCGCGGACGTACTCACCTCGCCGACCCCCGATCCCGAGCGGCTTGCCATGCTCGTGCATCTGGTCCACGCGCTGCTCGAGGAGTGGTGGGACACCAAGAAGCACAACCGGCACTCGGCACGGATGGGGCGGCGGCGCCCCTGACCAGAGGGCCTCGCCCAAGGGGCGGAGTTCCAGGGGATGCGCTCGTCCGGATTCGAGGCACGGCCCGGTCCAGGGCGCTGCGCTCAGGAGCAATTGTCATTATGCGTGGACGAGCGGCCGGCTGATCCTGTTCCCACCGCGGAGTCGGCCCGACCCGCAGGACGGGTCAGCCAGTGCGCGAGGACAGGCAGACTCCGACTGCGGGTGAGCGTGCACGGCAGTCATCCGGGAGTGGGCGGACAAGGGCAGCTCATACGCCCCTCCCGTTCGTCGGCCGGCTACCGCCGTTCCCGCCACGACGTCCGAGACCCCCGAGAAGGATGCTCCCGGAGGCCTCGGCAAGGCACGCTGCCGACGCCTGCGACAGGCGGCTGCCATGCGAGCCACAGGTTCCGGACCCGTCAGACGTGCAAGGCTGGGACAAGGGGATCAGGCCGATCCCCTCGCCTGTCCAGCGACGACAGCACCCACTCGGTTGCGGACGGGAAGTATCCCGGAGCAGCCGCCGGCCGGCTGGGGCCGCTGTCCCTGGCGTGCCCCGCCACCGACAGCCAACTGCCGGGCACCGCCCCGACGTCACCCATTCGCGGGTCGCGTGTGGGCTTACAGGTGCGATGCCAAGGCGGCATAGACCCGCTGCCAGGCGTCCGCGCCGGCCTCGGGGTCGTAGTCGGCCGGGCGGTCTGCGCAGGCGAAACCGTGCCGGGCATTCGGATAGGTCACCAGTTCATGCGGCACCTTGGCCTCGGTGAGTCGCTGCTCGGCTTGCTCCCACTCCTCGGCCGCAATGATGTGGTCCAGCTCGCCGCGAAATCCCAGCACGAAGGCGCCGCCCGCGGCGATCCGCTCGCTGGTCTCCAGCGGCGGCACCGGGCCCACCAGCGGGAAGCCGCTGTTCAGCAGCCAGCCAGGGTAGAAGACGGCGGCCAGCTCGAAGCTCAGCTCGGTCGCCGCCCGCACCGCGATGTGCCCGCCCATGCTGAGCCCGAGGAAGGCCACGCCCCGCTCCCTGGCCTCGGCACGCGCCGCCGCGAGAGCCACGGAAGCGTCGGCCACCAGTTCGTCCCGGTCCAGGGCGCGCATCAGCACCAGACCGTCCTCGCGTTCCTCCGCCGAGTACCCGAGCTGGGTGCGGCGAGCGTTGCGCCAGTAGAAGTCGGGCGCCAACGCGACGTACCCGGCCGCCGCCAAGTTCGCGCAGGTGTCGCGCACATACGCGTTCACGCCGTACAGCTCGGAACAGACCACTACAGAGCCTTGCACCTGACCCGCCGGGCGGTGAACGTAAGCCTCGATGCCGCCCGGTTCACCGAGCGTCTGCCACTGTCCAGTCACACCAATCCCC
The DNA here is from genome assembly GCF_044593395.1 of Streptomyces sp. NPDC052301. Lineage (NCBI taxonomy): Bacteria > Bacillati > Actinomycetota > Actinomycetes > Kitasatosporales > Streptomycetaceae > Streptomyces > Streptomyces sp. NPDC052301. The sequence goes on from NZ_JBIUBE010000017.1 coordinate 93,072, forward strand.
CGTGCCTCGATCGCTGAGTGTCGCCTCAACTGTAGGGCCTCACAAGTGATTTCCCTTCAGCCGTGACTCACGCAGGTCGTCCGGTACCGGTCACCCGGTCGGTGCCCGGGTGGCCGGAGCGCGGATCGGGTGCAGCACGGCGGCCAGGGTGCCGTGCTCGGCGCTCCTGCTGCCCACGCCTTTCCCCGGCCCGCAGCCCGCAGCCCATCAGCCCGCAGGCACACCTTCACCGTCCCGGCCGACGAACGCAGTGCCATCCGGCGACTTCGCTCAGTCGGTGCTCTCGATGCGCTGCGGGGGCAATACCCGGGGATCAGCTTCTCCAGCGAGCCCGGGCCGGAACGAGTGAGGCCACCCAGGTCGCGACCGGCGACTGCCCGACGCTCCAGCCGGGCCGGCGCCACGCCGGCCAGGAGCGTCAGCTCCCGTCGCTCTCCTCCGGGTCTCGGTATCGCTCCCGCACTCGCGAAGCGGGCTGGTAGTTCGGCCCTGCGGTCTCGTCCACGCGTGCGAGCAATAGTTCGCAGGGGGGTTCGAGGCGCTCCGCGAACCTGTGGGAGACATCCCTGCCGAGCAACTGCCACGGCAGGGCCGTCAGTTCGTCAGTGAGGTCCTCCAGTTGCTGACGCAGCCGCAGAGCCACGGGAAGGAGTCTGCGCTGTGCCGCGAGTCCCTTCCGTGACAGCGCGTCCCAGCCTTCGTCGATCTCCTGCTCGCTCTGGCCCCGCGATCTGCTCAGCCAGTCGTCCTCGTATCCCAACCATTCGTTGTGAACGATCGACGCCTCGGAAGATGTCAGACCGGCCGAGGCCAGCAACGCCCAATGCGTGTCGCCCCGCCATTCACGGATCGCGTTCACGGCGTGCCAGCCCGACAGCAGAGGGTTCTGTGGACGAGGCATGGACACGGTCGCACTGAACAACACGCGGCCCAGCCTCGGGAGGCGGTCGACGGCGGACCACAGTGCCGGCCCCATCTCGACGAGCGGGTCGATGATGCCGGGCGCGTACCGGCGCAGCCCCTCGTCGACGGCCTCGTCGCGCACCTGCCAGAGTTCATGGAAGGCGGCCGCATCTCCCTTCATGAGGTCAAAGGTGAGGGCGATGCCGGCCGAGCTGATGGAGCCGAACGCGGCCGTCAGTGCCTCCGGCCCGGCAGGCGCGAGTGGCGCGCCCCGGGAAGCGATGTATCCCAGCGGTCCGGGGAGGCCACGCGCCTCGAAGCGCGCCACGGCTCCGGGATCCCAGAAGATCCATCCGATGGTGGTCTGCACGGAGCGCGCGTTGCGACGGCTTGTCTCGCGCCAACCGCCGTCGGTCTTCCGGCCGTGCCATCGATCGTGGATTGTCGTCATTTCCTGACCTGTCAGCAGTTCCGGGGCCAGAGGGTGTATGCGCCAGGTGTGTTCATCCAGTCGAAGGTGGTGGCGCTGGAGTGTCCTTGCTGGGCCAGGTACTGGACCCGTTGGGCTGCGGCGGTGGGGTCGGGGTTGGTGTCGTCGAGTGCGGGGGCGACGCTTTCCGCCGAGCCCTCGACGGTGAGGTAGTGGCTTCGGCAGTACCACGACATGGCGTACCCGTCGTTCAGCCAGTGGGTGGCTTGGGTGTCGAAGATGACGAACCAGGGACGCAGGGCGTCCGCATAGACGAGACGGGGGTCGCCGGTCGGACTCGGTTTGGTCATGGCGGGCCACATCGAGGCTTCTTCGAGCCGGCCGCCTGCCGAAAGGTCGGCCACGTGCTGGGCGTATTCCTGTTCGGTGGAGAGGTTGTCCAAGTCGTAGCCTGCGAGCTTGTTCTCTATGGTGCCGGTGATCGGGAAGACGATGAACTTTCCTCGGAGCTGGTTCCAGGTGGGCCAACTGCCGGCCCGCGCGGCGGCGTCGAGGGTCTGGTACGTGGTTCCCAGCATGTCTGCGGGTGTGAAGAGGTGGTCGGCACCGAGGTGTTTGGCCACCAGCTGGTCCAGCTGGGCCGGTCCCATTCCCGCACGGGAGCGGAAGCCCCATTTGAGTTCGAGTTTGAGGTAGACGGGATCGTGACGGGGGTGTGCGTCGCTCCAGGCCCTGAGGTCGTCGAGGCAGGTTCTGAGGCTGCCGTTCCGCCACGTGGTCTTGAATGCGCCCGATCCGGTGGTGTAGGTGCAGTTGTTGTCGTTGACCAAGGGATCGGAATGGCTGACGACCCAACCGCCGGGATTGCCGTACGTGCTGTACGCGTCGATCTCCAGGAGGTGCGCTCCGCGATCGAGCCCCGTGGTGATCGACTTTGACTTGCTCTTGTCGTAGGCGTTGTGCAGTCCCGAGACGGAGATCTGATTCAAGGCGGCATTGTCGAAGACCGATGTGTCTCCGGTCGGTTCGGCGGCCGCGGCGGCGTGGCCGGGGGTTGTGGAGATCCAAGGCGTGGCCAGGCCGAGCAGGGCGGTGGCGGCGAGCGCGCAGACCCTGCGCCGCCGTGGACGGACTTTTCCGTGGTCGGGGGACATCGGGGCTCCTTACGTCTGGGAGAGTCGTCGCCGGCATGGCCCGGCCGCAAGGCGGATCCGCCCCCCGGCCGGCCACGCACGGGTCACGGTTTGTCGGTGCACCGTTCGCGTGACTCGTTGGCGGCCCAGGTGAAGATGGACTGGGCCATCAGGGAGGACTCGAACCGGGCACGCGCCTGGTTGACGTCCGCGCGTACGGCGTGCAGGGCGGCGTCGTCGGGGGCGGCCTGTACGGCGAACTCCGCGAGGTGCCCGGCGATGCGCAGCTCGCCCGCGTCGGCGTAGCGTCGAGCTGCTTCCGACAGGGCGGCGGCACCCCCCGCGAGCTCCGCCAGCGCGGTCGCGAGTCTGTCCTCGGGAGCCGGTTTGAGGTGCGCGGGGTTTCCGTCGTACCACCCGGCATACCGCCGCCACAGGTTGCGCACGATGAACTCGGGTTCGTCGTAATTGGCTCGCAGGTAGACACGATCGGCCAGATGGGCGGGCGGACGCACGGAGTGGATGAGATCGTCCAGCCGCGCACCTGAGTTGAGTCCGTCCAGCGTCTGCTGGACCAGACTCTCCAGCCACTCCGCGGTCTCGGTGAGTGCCTGGCGGATCCGGTCGGCGCCGAAGACCGGTGCTCCGTGCGAGGGCAGCATGATCTGCGCGCCCAGGGCCGCCATGCGGCGCAGCGCGAGCGCCCACTCGCGTGGGTAGCGCTGCACCTTCTGCGGATTGCCGCAGTTGGGGCTCGACCAGATGAACATGTCACCGGGACACAGGATGCGGTGTTCGGGGATCCAGGCGACGGTCGCGTCGTCGGTCTCGCCCTCCACGTGGAAGAGCTCGAAGGTCAGCCCTCCGCGGGTCAGGGTGAGCGCCTCGCGGTACGTGAGGTCGGGCCTGCGGTACTGGCGCGGCCAGGTCAGGTCCGGTGCCTGGAACTGCCGTTGGTTGATGACCGCGTTGTAGCCCCTTGTCAGTAGGTAGCGGTCGAACCTTTCACCGATCCTTTCGTGGGCGAGCACGGTCGGGCGTGGCGCGTCCTCCGCGTCGAAGGGACCCATCCCGAAGACATGGTCGATGTGACCGTGGGAGAAGACGGCTGTGGTCACCGGCAGTCGGCTCCAGGCACGAACGGCCTGGTGGAGTGTGTCGGCGGCCAGCGGGTTGCCGGTGTCCACCAGGATGATCTCGTCGTCGGTGCGGAAGGTGATGACGTTACCGAAGCCGGGGTGCCAGCCCACGCCGTCGACCACCTCGATGACGCCGGAGTCCGCTTGTCCGGCATGGACGATGCTGTCGTCGACGGCGCCGTGCCAGACCTGGTCTGCGTAGTCGGTGAGGGAGAAGCGCATGGTGCCCATGGCACCGTGAACGCAGGCACGCAGCAATCGGGCGCGGGGCCACCGAAGGCTGCCTACTGTTGTGACATGTCACAACCAGAAGCTGCGCGGGACGGGGCGGTGCGGCTGGCCGCACGCCTCGAACCGCGGGTCAACCACCTGGCCAGGGCCATCGTGGAACGCCAGCGGGCCATGGTGCCCGGCTTCGATCTCCTGCCTGAGGAGATGCGGGACGTGGAGATCGCGGCAACAGCGCGCCATGCGATACGTGAATTCCTCCGCCATGTGCAAGGCCTGCCGGACGTCGACATCGGGCCGTTCCGGGAACGCGCCGCCGAGCGCGCCGAGGAAGGCCTGCCCCTGGTGCAGTTGCTCAGGGGGTACCACGTCGGCGCCGAGGTGCTGCTGGACGCGCTGAGCGAGTTGGCCCGTCCCGGCGAGGAAGCGGCACTGCAGTCCTTGACCCGGATGCAGCTCAGAGCGCTCCAGGCCATAGTCGAGAACGTCACCGAGGCCTACCTCGTGGGCGTCGCCGACCAGCAGGGGGCGGCACGGGAGCTGGCCCGTGCATTGATACGTGGTGACGAGCCCGCCGAGGTCGCCGCCCGCTACGGGCTGTCCCTGGAATCCGGCTACCTCGTGCTCAGCGTGCGGGCCCCCGAGCCGCAGACACCGGTGGCGGCACGCAGGCTGCTGCGTTGGGCGCTCGCCCGGCTCGCGCCGCTGACCGAGGGCCGCGTTCTCAGCCTGCCGGAGGAATGCGGCGGCTGCGTCCTGTTGCCCTCCGGGATCGCATTCGACGCCGTGGCCGAAAGACTCTCCTCCCGTCTCCCGGCAGCGCCGATCGTGGGCGCCGCAACCGCAGACTCCCCGGAGGAGGTTCCGGCAGCGGCCGAGCGAGCACGCCGCATCGCAGCCGTGGCGGACACACCGGGGCTGCACCGGTTGCGGGACGTGCTGCTCGAGTACCACGTGGCGGCAGCCGCGGACAGCGCATCCGAACTGGGCGCCCTGCTGGAACCGCTGGTCCGCCAACCCGGTCTGGTCGCGACCGTGGCCGCCTTCCTCGACTGCGACTTCGACCGGCGCCGTACGGCTCAAGCACTTGACGTGCACCCCAATACGGTCGACAACCGCCTCGGGCGCGTAGCCGAGTTGACCGGCCTCGATCCGCGCACCGCCCGCGGCGTCCAGCTGCTCGGCGCTGCCCTGACCCTGCACCGGCTGGCCGGCCGGGACCACCGGTAGCAGGGTGACCTCGTGCTCGCGGGCGATCCTGAGGATCAAGGAGGGGCTGGTGCTCGTCGTTGCCACGATGACCGGGACCAGCAAGTCCGGTGACCGGTACGCCTTTGAGGCGAACTCCTGCACGCAGAAACGCGGGGCGGAAGCCCGCCGCCGTCCCCGACCGGTCCCGTGACCCCGTCGGCCGTTCGTCGTGGAGCTTCCCGGTGTACGGCTTGCCGGTCTCGGGCGCGTTACGAGCTTCCTCACGGTCAGGCGCCTTCCTCCCAGGGCAGCGACGGCTGGGGGCACTGCTCCACGAGTCGCCATACTTCTTCGGGGGTTTCGCGGGTCAGGGCCACGGCGGCGAGGGAGGCACAGGCGTCGCGGCGCAGTCGTCGGATGCGGGCGCGGACCTCGTCGAGGGCGGCGAGGCCGACCGAGAGGCTGTCGCAGCCAAGGCCGATGAGCAGGGGAGTCACGAGCGGGTGTGCGGGGGCGCCACCACAGACGGAGACGTGACGGTCGTGACGGTGGGCGGCCGTGACGACCTGCGAGATGGCGTGGAGTACGGCGGGGTGTGCCGCCATCGCGGGGGTGGCGGTGGGATCGCGCCGGTCCAGGCCCAGGATCCGGCAGGTGAGGTCGTTGCTGCCGATGGAGAAGAAGACGGCTTCACGGGCCAGGTCGTCGGCCGCGGCGACCGCTTCAGGGAGTTCCACCATGATGCCCAGGGGTGGTACCGGTACGCCGGCTTCGGTGGCCGCTTCCTCAAGAAGGCGTCGGCAGGCGCGCAGTTCGCCGATGCTCGCCACCATGGGGATCATGATGCGCAGGTCGGTGTCGGCTCCGGCGCTGAGCAGGCTGCGGAACTGGTCGGCGAAGGCGTCCGGCTGGGCGAGCATGAGGGGGAGGCCGCGGCCGATACCCGTGCCCTGGAGGGGGGCGAGGAACGGCGGCAGTTTGTCGTCGACGAAGTCGAGTGTGCGGGCCGTGACGACCTGACCGGCGAGAAGCGCGCAGGACGGGGACGAGGGCGGCCGCGTGCCGCTCGCGGCTCGGCCAGGCGCGGTCGTTGAGGAAGGGCAACTCGGTGCGCAGCAGACCGATACCTTCCGCGCCCCTGGTCACGGCCGCGCGGGCCTCGGCCGGGGTGGCCACGTTGGCCCGCAGCACGATGCGGTGCTGGTCGAGTGTCTCGGCGGCCAGGTGGCGCTCTTCGGCGAGGGCGAGCCTGCGCGCTCGGGTGGCCTCCATCGCCTGCAGGGCCCTGGCGCGTTCCTCGTCGTCGGGGTGGGCGACCGCGCCGGCCCGGTCGGCGTCGAGCAGGATCTCCTGCCCGTCCGGCAGTTCGAGCAGCTGAGGGTCGACGCCCAGGAGGAAGGGGATGCCGCAGGGGGCGACGATCGCGGCGTGGCTGTTCGGACCGCCGGTCACGGCGATGGCGGCTGTCACCGTCAGGCCGGGTTCCAGCAGGTCGGCGGCGCCGATCTCGTGGGCGACCAGGACGAGCGGCTGCTCCGGGGCGGGGCCGGTCTCGCCGTGCAGGTGGGCCAGGATCGCGGCGGCCGACCTGCCGGACGTCCGTGGCGCGTTCGGCGAGGGTGGGGTCGTCCAGGGCGGCGATGGTTCCGGCGTAGGTGTCGATGGACTGACGGACGGCGACGGGTACCGGCCGGCCGTCTTTCGCCCTCTTGACGGCCTGGTCGCGCAGATCCTGGTCCTGGGCGATGTAGCCGTTGACCTCCATGATGTCGGCCTGGTCGTCGTTGCCCTGTTGGCGCAGAGAGGTGGACAGGTCGAACAGGCGGGCTGCGACGGCGTCGAAGGCGTCCGTGATCTGCTGCGCGGGGTCGCCGCCGGCGCGGTGGGGCAACGCCGTACTGCTGAGTGGCCGGTCAGTGCGGTGGACGACGCCGAGGGCCATGCCGGGTGCGGCGGCATGCCCGGTGTAGGTGCGGCGGTCGGTCATCGGGCCCCCAGTGACCCGGCACGGGAGCTGGCTGACGGCTGCTTGCTCACCACCCGAGGACACGCCAACTAGGTTGCAGAGCAGACTTGTTGATAAGGATCACCGACCGAGGCGTTGAGCCTTCTTCGCTTCCGCCTTCGCCTGCAGCGCGAGGGCCTTCGGAGAGTCGCCGTAGAACCACCACGTGTACCAGGTGATCGCAGCGAACAACGCAGTGAAGCTGACCGCCCATGGGACCACCGCAGCTGACGAAGCACCCCGACTCATCCAGAACGCGGCAAGCACGACGACCATAGCGGCCCCTCTGGCGGCAGACACCAGAGTGCGCTTCAAGCGGTTCGACATGGCGCGCACTGTGACAGCAAATCGAACAGGTCACGGCTGTCGAGCAGCAACCCGACCGGGCCCCCGCCCCCAGGGGAGAGGCAGATGCTGGACGCCGAACTGTTGAAGCACCCCGTGGTCCATGACTGCGTCGATGCGCTCGCCGACGGCCGGGGCGGACTGGTTGTTTATGAGCAGGGACTGGGCGGCCGGGAGACGCTCGTGGCCGCAGCCGTGAGGATCGCGCACGCCACCGGCAAGACGCTGACGATCGTCGACGCCGAAATCCTCAGAGAGGCAACTGCCCACCTAGCCAGACAGCGTGGCCTGGCCGCGCACACGTTCCTGTCTCCCGCGCAGGCTGCGAGCTGGCCGACAGGATTCGATCCGGACGGAGTGCTGGCCATCCACGGAGATGTCCTGCGCAACCGGGACCTGGTGGAGCCGTTGCGTGCCGCGGCCCGGGACGCCGGCGTCCATGGACAGCTCGTCGTCGCCCGCCACTCCTACGGCAGCGCCAGCCTCGACACCTACACCGCCCAGCTCCGCCAGATCACCGCAACTGCCTTCACGCCGGCGCCCGGAGCGGGGGACAGCATCGGCGCGCAGACGCCGGGGCCTGTCGCACAGCGAGCGCAATCCGCGTCCTGAAGCCTCAGCGCAAGAGTGGGCTGCGGCGGACTCCGAGATGGGCGCGTATTTCGCGATGGCTCCCGAGGCGGTGGAGCTGAACGGTGTCGAACTCGACCCGGTGGCCGCGGCGATCACCCAGGCTCTGTATCCGGACGCGCCGGATACCGGCCGGGCCTCCGTCCAGCCGGACTCCGAGGGAATCCTCCGGGTGACCCAGGACGGATCGGCACGGCGCCCGGACATCTGGGCGGATCTGGAAGCCGAACGGCAGATTCTCGCGGCCCTGCCCGCGGCCGGGCGTACCAGCACGGCACAAGACCAGCAAGCTGGTACGGCCGCGGATCAGACGCACCCGGAATCGATACCGGAGGACTCCCACGCACGCGCCATCCGAGACAGGCTGGCACACCTGATTGAGCAGTCCCGCGCGCGCCGGAACGAGTCAGAACAGGCCCTCGCCAGGCCGTTCCAGGATCGCCAGGTGATCGCTTCCGGCCCGCCCCGGCGCGCACGATCCCAGCCAGCGACAAGCCACCCACCACTCCCAGCACGATGCCGGACCGCGCCCCCCACGGGTGCATGGACGATCGTCGTGGACAGCGGGCCGCCAGCCGCGTCCGTGGACTGCCGTCCCCGCGTCGCGGGTGCGCTTGAGTCCGCGAGCCGCCGGGTGGGATGCCCGCGGGCGCGTCAGTCCTTCGGCTTTGCCAGGGGCAGGGAGACCGCGGCGCTCGCCGTGCCGTTGCCGGCGAACCAAGTCTCCGACCACGGCGCGTACATTCAGCGTACGAAGCGCGTTCACTCTGCGGACGTTCGGTGACCCTCAGGCGGGTGCCGCCGGTGCTGGACGCAGCGATGCGAGCGGGGAGCGCCGTCCCTTCTCCCTCGTGCGCACCTTAGGAACAATTGGACTGTCTCAGAGGGCCTGCCGTCTCAGCCGAGACCACGGCGTCGAAGCGTTGGCACCGGCCGGACGACCAAATGATCTGTCTCAGCGTGAATTGAGCAGCTTCATCCCTTCGTGGCGGAGCAGACCTGTTCACCGTGTCCGTGCGGCGCAGGGAAGCGGTGCGTCCGGCGCAGTGATCGTGCCCGTCGGGCTCTCCGTCGGCGGGTTCGCAGTGCCAGCTGCTGGTGAAGCCGAGTCGGGGTCCCAGTGCTGTAGCTCCTGTCGGAGCTGGGCCAGTGCCCGGTGCAGTGTGCTTTTGACCGTGCCGGGCGCCATGCCAAGGGCGGCGGCCGTCTCGTTGGTGGACATCTGCTCCCAGTGGCGCAGCACGACGACAGCGCGTTGCTGGGGTGCCAGCGTCTTGATGATCTCCATGAGCAGCGCACGGTCGGCGTGCTGCCCGGCGGTGTCCTCGACGCTCGTGTCCGGCAGCTGCGCGGAGGCGAGCTCCTGGAGCTTCTGGGCCCGCCACCACTCCGTGCGCGTGTTGATCATGACGCGGCGCAGGTAGGCGTCCGCGAGGTGCTTGTCCGCTATGCGGTCCCACCGGGGGTACGTGCGCAACAGCGCGGTCTGCAGGAGATCCTGGGCGTCGAGGGGGTCCCCGACCAGGCGGCGGGCGCTGCGCAGCAGGGCGTCGTGCCGCGTACGGACGTACTCCTCGAAGTCCAGCACCATGGTGCGGGGTTGGCGGGGGTTCATGCGTGCGGTTCCTTTCGTGCGTGGGCGGCGGCGCCGGGCGGGCTGGTGGGCCCGGCGCCGCCGCCGTCCGTTGCTCACCGCCAGGGGCGCTCACCGCTAGGGGAGCGACGCGGTGCACCTGGTGCGGCCGGCGTGGTGGCCGCATGCCTCCGCTTCCAGATGGAAGCCGTTGCCGTAAACGGCCTTGACGGCTCGGGTGTTCTGCGCGCCTCCCGAGTGGACGGTCGCCGAACAGGCGCCGCTGTCCCGCCAGGACCCGCCGTGGTCGATGTCCCAGTAGAGGGTGACCTTGTCGCCCCGGCTGGCGTGCGTGATCGTGGCCCAGTAGTAGCGCGGTCCTCCGGGCCGGTTGCCGTAGCGCAGTTGGATCCGAGTGCTGCCGATCCAGGCCGAGCGGCCGGCGTGCCGCATCCCGGGGCGGAAGTAGGTGTTGGGATTGACGCTACGGCCGCAGGTGCTTGCCACCGTCCGGCTGTCCGGCGTCGTGCCGGGTGTGGCGGCTGCTGCCACGGCCGGAGTGCCGATCAGCAGGGTGGCGGCGACGGCCGCCGCGGTCGTCTTCCCTGTAAGCATCACGCTGTCTCCCGTTGTGTCCGTGTGTCGTGACGCGTGTGTCCGCGCCTCTGAGGGGGGAGCGGGCCGGGCGGCGCGGCGTGCGGCCGCCCGGGCCCGCCGGGTGGCCGGCGGTCAGCGGCGCAGGTAGTCCCAGGTGTGGCTGCCGACGATGCCGTCCGCGCCGCCGGCGATGTCGTGGTGGCTCTGGAGCCACACGACGGCCGCGCGGGTGTTGGGGCCGAAGCTGCCGTCGACGGACAGCCAGATGGGGTAGTCCGTGTGCCGGTTGATGATGTCCTGGATCTCCCTGACAGCAGCGGCGTTGGAGCTTCCCTCGCTGATGGTCGCGCTGCCGTAGTAGTAGTCGCACGTGTAGCCGACCGTGGAGCGGTACATGCAGTCGTGCTCGGCGGCGGCTCGCGCCGTCGACGCCGTCGATGCGGTCGGCGCGGTCGCGTGAGCGCTGGGGGCCGCGTGAGCAGCGGTCACGGGTGCGGTGACGAGCAGTCCTGCGGCCAGGACCAGGGTGCTGACGGCCCGGGTACGGGAGGACGGCATTCGGATGGGCATGTCTGTCTCCTGTCTGTCTCGTGGGAGGTGAAATCGCTGGGCGGGAGGGGCCGGTTGTCAGCAGCTCGGCAGGTGGGGCACCTTGGGTGCCGCTCCGCGCACGTAGTGGTTGCTCACCCAGGCCGGGTCGCTGCCGCGCAGCAGGGTGACCTTCGTCCACCACGTGTTTCCCGAGACCTTGCTGGTGTGCCGGTTGGTCTGGCAGTACGCCCGGAGGGTTGTATTGGACACCCATGTGGCGACCCCGCAACTCTTGCGCGCACTCCCGCAGGGCCACGTGCGTGCCCTTGGTGTGGATCTTCCTGACCGCGGCGGCCGAGGTGTCGGACACCGGCGTCAGCGCCGGGGTTCCGGTGGCCGCGGGCCGTGTGTCACGCGCGTCGAAGTGCGCGGGACCGGCCACGGCAAGGTTGCCGGCCAGGGCGAGGCTGCCGGCCAGGGCAAGGGTGGTCGCGGCGAAGGCGAACCCGTTGTGCGGCATCGCGGGCATTCCTGTGGTCCTTTCGGGTCTGTCCGTTCGGGCCTGTCCGGTCGCCGGGCGGACTGCTGGCCGGTCCCCTCGTGCCGGCCAGTTGCCGTGCGGGCGACCGGTGAACAGCCGGACCCGATATGCGGTCCGTGCCGTACGACCTCGACTTTTCCGGCCCGTGAATTGAATGGGCAGCCGGTCTTGCCACCCTGATCAATGGCCGCGGCGCAGGTCGCGGGCGGGCCGGGCGGGCACTGGTGGTTGATGCCATGGGCGGGGGTGCGTAGCTTGGCGTTCGGTCGGTCCTGCGTCCACGGGGGAGGCGGGGAGAGGGGTGACCGATGGCGGGGCGTCCTGAGAGCCCGCTGGATCCGTCCGCGGGTCCGGTGCAGCGGCTGGCGTTCGAGTTGCGCAAGCTGAGGGCGGAGGCCGGCAGTGCCACGTACCGGGTGATGTCCCAGCGCTCCGGCCAGGGGGCAAGCACCCTGTCTCAGGCGGCGCAAGGTGAGCGGCTGCCGACGTTACCCGTCGTGCTCGGCTACGTGCGCGCCTGCGGCGGCGATGAGACGCAGTGGGAGGCGCGGTGGCGTGCGGCGGCCGCGGAGGTGGCTTCCGAACCGCGCACCGAGAGTGCGGATGCCGAGTCTCCGTACCGGGGTCTGGCCCGCTTCGAACCCGGCGACGCCGATCTGTTCTTCGGCCGCGACGAGCTCACCGACCGCCTGTTCGAGCTGACCCGCGTCCGTCGGTTCACTGCCGTGTTCGGCCCCTCGGGCAGCGGCAAGTCCTCTCTGCTGCGCGCCGGCCTCATCCCCCGCCTCCGCAACCCGGACCAGGCCACCCCACAGCCAGCCGCGCTGCGCATGGCGAGCACCCCCTGCGCACCCACGAACAGCGGCTGGCACCGAAGGACGGCGACGGGGACACGTGGCTGATCGTGGACCAGTTCGAAGAGCTCTACACCCTCTGCCACGACCCGGCCGAGCGCGACCAGTTCATCGACCGGCTCTCCACCAGCCTGCAGGCCCGGCGCCGCGAGCGAACCCGTCCGCGCATCCTGGCTACCGTGGTGTCCGTCCTGGTCGCGCTGGCCTTGACGGCTGGAGTGATCGCCTGGCAGCAGAGCCGGACCAGCACCGTGCAGCGCACCGAGGCCACCGCCCGCAGGGTCGCCGCCCTCGTGGACAGCCTGCGCTACACCGACCCGGCCACCGCCATGCGGCTCAGCGTCGCCGCCTGGCGGATCGCCCACACAATCGAGACGCGCTCCGCCCTCATCGGGGCCCTGGCCCAGAAGGAACAGGACACCTTCGTCCCCTCCGGCGACGAGGACAGCCAGCACTTCATGAGCCCCGACACTCGCACCCTTTTCGCCACTGGCAGTAAGCACGTCGTGCGCTGGGATATCAGGACGCACCGCAGGACCGGCACCTTCCCTGGTTTGGGTGAGGACCGTGCGCTGGAGGCTTCGGAGATCAGCCCTGACGGGCGGCACCTGCTGCTGGCACGGGCCACGGACAGTGCCCGCGTGTGGGATATCGCCAGCTGGCCGGTACGTTGGGGCCCCTATCCACCTCAGCCTCGCATACGGGGAGTTCGGCCCCAGCGGGCACACACTCAATATCCTGGGTGGGCGTGAAACCAACGACGTTCAGGTATGGGACTGGCGACGGCATCGGCTACTGTTGCGGCCCTCTTGGAAGTGGGCAGCCCTTGGGTGGTGACCAGGGTATTGCTCAGTTTTAACTCCACCATTGTCCGCGCGCATCAGCATGCGGCCGGCGCCCGCACCGATCCGCCTCCGGCCGCGGATCAAAGGGGGGCCGCGGGGGTGGAACACCAGGACGAGACGTCATGGCAGAGCCTCGTCGCCCGCTTGGGGGAAATGGTGCCGGAAGTGAGGGCCTGGGCCGCTCGCGGGGCGGGTTCACCAGCAAGCTCCACCTGAGCGCGGAAGGGCACTGCCGCCCACTGTCCCTGGTCGTCACTCCAGGGCAGCGTGCGGACTGCACCCAGTTCATGTTGGTGCTGGAGAAGATCCGGGTCCCCAGACCTGGCCTGGGACGGCCACGCAAGAAGCCGGACAGTCTTGCGGCCGACAAGGCTTACAGCAACGGTTCTACCCGCGAGTACCTGCGGCGACGGGGAATCCGCCACACCATCCCGGAGAAGACCGACAGCCAGGCGGCCCGCCTGCGCAAGGGCGCACGTGGCGGACGGCCACCCGGACTCGATGAGGACCGCTACAAGAAGCGCAACACCGTCGAGCGGACGATCAACCGCTTGAAGCAGTCCCGGGCGGTCGCGACTCGCTATGACAAGCGCGGCTACGTCTTCCTCGGCACCGCCACCGCGGCATCCGTCGCCATCTGGCTCCGAACATGACCTCCTGCGCAACCCAGCAGTAGACGCTCTGGTTCTGGCGCCGGGCGCTGCTGATGAGAACAGCCAGATCACTCACGATCGCGTCGGCGATCTCCGTGACGTGTTCGGCTGATCCCAGCAGGACCGGTCTCACAGGCGCGCGGGTATGACTCAGGCCGAGACAGACGTACGGGACAGGGCGGTGCGCAGCGCGAAGACGCCGAGCAAGCCGCCCGACGCGAACCGCTGAGCGGTCATCACGCGGGGCCGGGCGGCCAGAAACCCCGACACCCGTGCTGCGCCCAGCATGACCAGAGCGTTCACGGAGATCCCCACGATGATCTGCACACCACCGAGCTGGAGCAGTTGCGCCCAGTCCGGGCCCGCCTGCGGATCCATGAACTGGGGCAGAAGAGCGGCGTACATGAGAGCGATCTTGGGGTTGAGCAGGTTGGTCAGGAGCCCCATCGAGAACAGGCGGGCGTCAGACACCGGGGGCAGGTTCTGGGCCGGGGCGAAGGGCGAGCGGCCACCGGGCTTGAGCATGCCCCAGGCCAGGTAGGCCAGGTAGGCGGCCCCGGCGAGCTTGACCACCGTGAACGCCAGCGGCACGGCGGCGAACAACGCGGACAGGCCCGTGGCCGCGGCCAGCAGGTAGCACAGGAATCCCACGGAGGTCCCGCTCAGGCTGACCAGGCCCGCCCTGCGGCCTTGGGTGATCGCGCGAGAGGCGAGGTGGATCATGTTGGGTCCCGGAGTCAGGGCCATGCCCAGTTCGACCAGAGCCACTCCCCCTACTGCGGCCAGACTGATCACCGGTCAACTCCTGAACGTGTGCCGGGTACCTGGTACCCGGAGTGGGGCGGCGCCCGGCTGCGACGGGCGGCTGCGATGCATCGGCAGTGCCTGCATCGTCTGCCTCAGGATACGGCCCTGCCGTTCGGTGTCTCCGTGCACCCTGACTCCAGCCGGCCGACGACATCAACGACTGCAGCCGGATCGCCCACGATCGCGTCGGCGGTCTCCGCGTGTTCGGCCGGACAGGTCCTAGAAGGCCTGGGCGTGCTGTTCACGGCTCCTGGCTGTCTGATGGCCTCGCATACGGTGGCCCGCAGCGTCCTGGACATCGCCACTAACTGATCGTTTCAGAATGAGGTTCGCAGGCGGCGGAGGCATATGAGGCTGCAGGCCAGCTCGAGCAGGCCCTGGTGGAGATCAGCGCGTCGCTCGTAGCGGATGCGGAGCCGTTTGAACTGGTGCAGCCAGGCGAAGGCGCGCTCGACCACCCACCGCACCTTGCCCAGTCCTGAGCCGTGGGCGACACCGCGTCGGGCGATCACCGGCTTGACGCTGCGCTTCCACAACAGGCGGCGGTACCTGTCGAAGTCGTAGCCCCGGTCCGCGTACACCCGCCGGGGCTTGCGGCGGGGGCGTCCCCGTAGGCCCCGGATCGGCGGCACCGCGTCCAGCAGCGGTAGGAGCTGGGTCACGTCGTGCCGGTTGCCGCCGGTGAGCCTGACGGCGAGCGGGGTCCCGTGGCGGTCGACGATCAGCTGGTGCTTGGAGCCGGGACGACCCCGGTCGACGGGCGAGGGGCCGGTGTGATCCCCCCTTTGAGCGCCCGGACGTGCGAGCCGTCCACCGCGCAGTCGTCGAGGTTCAGCAGGCTGGCTCGACGCAACTCGCCCAGGAGGACGGCGTGCAGGCGTGGCCAGACGCCAGCCTCGGTCCAGTCCCGCAGCCGGCGCCAGGCTGTCACCCCGGAGCAGCCCACAGTCTCCGCGGGGACGTCGCGCCAGGCGACACCGGTCCGCAGCACGTACATGACGCCTGCGCGTGCCACACGGTCCGGAACGCGAAGCCTCCCGGGATGCCGGCGGCGTCGATCGGGAGTGGGTGGCAGCAGCAGGGCCAGCCGCTCCCACAGGTCGTCCGGAACAAGATCAGCACGCACGCGGACACCCTGCCGACCAAGATCACCGAGCGCAAGACCCACAGCTCAACTCATTTTGGAACGGTCAGGAAGCCGCCGACGTGGCCGTTCAAGACGTTCGGCGGCCCGCGCGGCTTCGGTACCTACTGGCGTGACAACGGCATGAGCGGCAGCTAAAAGGGCCGCCGGGACTGCGTGGAGGAGATCCTCCGCCCGACCAGGGACGCGCTGGAGGAACTGCAGGAGCTGGGAGTACGAGAGCCGGTTCCGCAGCGGGCCGGCAGGCAGCTTCAAAAAGGCGGCGGCCGGAAGCCGGCCCGGCACGGCCCTCTGCTGCTCATACGGCGTGAACGGAGCAGTCGCGGGTCGGCAGGGCCGCCACGCGGTTGGTCTGAGCGGGCAGGAGCTCGAACGGCGCACTGCAGGTCATCAGACCCGCGGCGCGCGGCGTCAGCCGCGACTCCTCGTCCCCTTGCCGCAACACCGTCTCTCCGGTGAGCGGCAGCAGGAACCGGTAGTCCTCATCCGGATCCTGGCGAACCTGACGCGGAGCGCGGGTGTAGCCGACCGTGTCCGACCAGCATTCCACGAGCTGGTAGGCATCGGCGCGCTGAAGGATCATCCCACCGCGGAAATCGTCGGTGCGCACATGCCTACAGCCCATCTGACCTGATGGCCCAAGCCACAGTCCTTGGCCGCGCGTCTTTTCACAGCTCAGAACCTGCTCAATCGCTGCTCACTTGGGTCCGCGGCGCCCCGGCCCGGTCCGCGGCGGTGTTTGACTGCACGGGAGTCGAGCGAGAGGAGTGGACCCACCATGGGTGACCAGACTTCCGTGAGCGTCGGCGGTGTGACCTACCGGGTGACACCGGAGTACCTGGCCAACGCCTCCAGCACCACCTCGTCCACGGCGGCCGAGATCTCCGGGCAGTTGAGCGAGCTGAAGACGTACGTGGCCAGCCTGGAGGCGAGCTGGCAGGGCATCGCCCACAACCAGTTCCAGACGCTGATGGCCGAGTACGACATCTACGCGCGGATGCTGAATGACGCCCTGGAGGGGATCTCCAAGGGGTTGCAGGGCAACTACGTCAACTACAAGGACTCCGAGCAGCAGAACGTGAACAACCTGATCGCGCTCGGCGACGACGTGCCCAAGCCCTCGACGGGCACCAACTTCTCCTGACAGCCACATGTTCCTCCGCCCATCCCGGCGTTCTCACTAGGAGCGATTCATGGCCGATGTCGACGGCACCCCCATCTACGTAGGCGAAGGGCTCGCCGCGGCCGGCGGCTGGCTGAACGCCAGGGCCGGCGAGATCTCCGACGAACTCCAGGGCCTCAAGGCCCAGCTGGCCCCGCTGGCGGACGCCTGGCGGGAGAGCCAGGCTGCCACCTACTACCAGGACATGCAGAACGAGTGGGACTTGGCGGCCAACGGCCTGTTCGGACCCCACGGCGTGCTCGGCCGCATCGCTCAGGCCATGCACGTGAACTGGAACAACTACAGCGACGCCGAGTGGTCGAACATCTCCACCTGGCGGCACTGACTGCCCTGCGGCGCGCGAGTCCTGCCACGGTCCGCGGCCATGAAGCTCGACACCACCGAAGGAATCGCCCGTGCCCGATGAACGCTGCAGGGTCACCGTGGTCGGTGAACGGAGGCGCGTCGACCTCGCGCTCCCGGCGCAGGCGCCGATAGCCGAGTACGCCCCTCGGCTCGCCGTCCTGTGTGGCCAGCCCGAGTCCGAGACGATGCCTCCCCTCTGGTCGCTGGCCGAGTCCGGGGGCTCCCCACTGGCCCCCGGCGACTCGCTGGCCGACGCGGGCGTCGTGGACGGCGCCACGCTCTATCTGCGCGACCACCGGGCCGGCGAGTGGGGCGAGCTGACCATCACCGACCTGGACGAACAGGTCACCGCGGCGCGTGCGGACAGCGGTCTGTGGAACGCCTGCCGCCGCGCGCAGGCGGTGCTGGGTGCGGGTCTGCTGGTGACCGTCGTCGCTGCGGGATGGCTTGCGGCGCACCGCGTGGCCGGTCCGGACGCGCTGCTCCCCGCGTTCGCCGCGCTGGCCTCGGCGGGGCTCGCCCGGTACGCAACCCGTAAGAACTGGCCGCTGCCGGGCGCCGTCCGCCAGCTCCTGGCGCTGGCGGCCTGCCCGTTGCTGGCCTGCGCCGGCCTTGGCGCACCACCGCACGGGCCGGTGGCCACCCCGGTGCTGGTCTCGGTCGCCGCCGCACTCGGCGCGCTCGCCGGGCTGGTGGCGCTTGCGACGCCCTCGACCGTCGTACTCCAACTGGTCACTGCTGTGGCGGCGTTGTTCGTGGTGCCGCTGACCGCGCTGCACGCGGGCCGCACCGGCTCTGCCGCCGTACTGGCCGTGTGCCTGTATCTGGTGGCCGGACTGCTGCCCCGGGTCACCAGCCAGATTGCGGTACTCGTGCCCATCGGGCCGGACACGGGCGCGTCGGCCATGGACAGCGGCGACGTGACCACCGTGGTGCGCCGCGGCAATGCGCTGCTCACTCTGCTCAGCGTGCTGACCGCGACGGTGCTCACCGCCGCGCTGCTGGTCCTGAGCGCCTCGCCGGGCGCCTGCGCGCTCGCCCTGGTCGCCGTGGTCGGCGTCGGGCTGCTGCTCCAGGCGGGCTCGGTGCGGATGCTGACTGCTGTGCTGTCGCAACTGGCCTGCGGCGTCATCGGGTTGATGGCGCTGGCGATCCGGCTGCCCGAGTATCTCTTCGGCTCCCGCGCCGCCGGGCCGCTCGCCGCCTTCGTGGCCGGGCTGGTGCTGGTCTGCTGCGGTCTTTTCCTCGCCTTCGGCGCCGCGCTGCGCCCCGTCGAGGAGGAGCGTCCCACGTGGCCGTCGACGGTGGCCACCTTCTTGGCGGTGGTCGCTCTGCCGCTGGCCGTCGGCGTCTTCGGCTTCTTCGGCTGGCTGGCAAACCTGGGGAGCGGTCTGTGACCGGCCGCCGCGTGCGGGCCCGGGCCACGTCGGGGGTCTCGCAGTGAAGGCGGCCGCGCAGCGGGTGGCGCCCGGCAGTTGGGGCGCGCACCGCACCATCGGCGCGGCGGTGCGGGGCGCCCGGCCGGGCGCCGTGATCACCGTCCAGGCCGGTACCTATACCGAGAGCGTCGTGCTCGACAAGGATGTCAGTCTGGTCGCCAAGGGCGAGGTGCGGCTGGTCGCCGCGCGGGGCCCGGCCGTGACCGTGCACGCCGGCCGCGCCGAGCTGCGCGGCTTCGTGCTGTGCGCCACCGCGCCCCGCGAGGCGGCGGTACTGCTGCGCGGCGGTGAACCGGTACTGCGGGACTGCGAGATCACCGGCGGCGGTATCGAGGTCGTCGGAGCGGCGGCGCCGCTGCTGACCGGGTGCTCGGTTCGGCAGGCCGAGGGCGCGGCGCTGTGGCTGACGGGAACCAGCCGTACGACGCTGGAGGGCCTGACCGTCGTCGGCGGCGTCGGCAACGGCCTGGCGGTCGGCGACGAGGCGCGGGCCGAGCTGACCGACGCGCTCCTCGACGGGGTGACCGGGCATGGTGTCTTCCTGACCGCCGGCGCCCACGTGACCCTGACCCGCTGTGAGATTCGAGGCAGCGGGGCCGCCGCCGTCTTCGCGGAGGGGCACGCGGGAGCCGTGCTGCGTGAGTGCCGGATGCACGAGTCGGGCGGCCATGGGGTCTGGCTGAGCGGCACGGCGGGCCGCCGCGCAGACGGCGGCCCCTCTCCGGAGAACGACCCGGATCCGCAGAGCAGGGGCTCGGCCCTACCCCCCGGGGGCGAGCCCCGTACCACCCGCGCCGCCCATGGCGTGCGGCTGCGTGGCTGCCAGATCTTCCGCACCGCCGGGGCGGGCGTGCTGGCGGACGGCGGCAGCGCCGTCGCCCTGGACACGTGCCATGTGCACCACACCTCCGGCGCCGCGGTGCTGGTCACCGCCGAGGCCGCGGCCGAGCTGACGGCGGTGCGGGCGGTCGACTGCGCGGACACCGCGCTCGTGGTCAGCGGCTCGGGCACGGTCGTCGCGCACGACTCCACCTTCGCCCGCGCCGCCGCCAACGGCCTGTACGCGATCGGCGAGGCCGATGTCTCGTTCACCGGCTGCACCGTCCGCGACACCGCCTACAGCGCCCTGCACCTGGGCGGCGGATCCCGCGCCCGACTGCGCGGCTGCACCGTCTCCGACAGCCCGGAGTACGGGATACGGGTGACCGAGCGGGCCGAACTCCTCGCGGAGGACTGCGAGGTGACGGGCGCCGAACTGGCCGGGGTGTGCGTGGAGGGCGGCGACGCCGTTCTGCGCGGCTGCCGTATCGACGCGACCCGGGAGGGTGTGCGGCTGTGCACCTCGCACCGTCCGCTGCTCGCCGACTGCGAGATCACCGGCACCTCGCAGACCGGTGTGCGGGTCGGCCGGGACACCGGAGCCCAGTTGGAGAACGTGACCGTCACCGGCAGCGGCACCGCCGGACTGCTGTTGGAGGAGGGCAGTACGGCGGTGGTGGACGGCGGCGCGGTCCGCGAATCCGCCGGCAGCGGCATCGTCGTACGGTCCGGAGCCCGGCCCCGGCTGCGCGGTACGACGGTCGCGGCGGCCGCCAAGAACGGGCTGTTCGTCGAGGAGGGTGGAGAAGGCCGCTACGAGGACTGCCGGTTCACCGGAAGCCGCTTCCCCGCCGTCTACGCCGGTGCCCGCTCGCGCTTCCTGCTGCGCCGCTGCACCGTGGAGGGCGCCGAACAGGATCTGCTGCGGGACGAGGACGCCGAGGTGACGGCCGAGGACTGCCGGGTGGAGGGCGTCGTCGAGCCGCTGCTGCCCACGCTCGCGCCCGTGGGGGAGGGGCGCACCGCCGTGGCCGCCGTGGCGCAGGCCGCGCCCCCGTCCGACGGTGAGGAGGCCGGATCCGGCGGCGCCGGCCAGGCCGAGGAGCGGCTGGCCGCCCTGCACGCCGAACTGGACCGGCTCGTTGGGCTCGACGGCGTCAAACGGGACGTGCTGAACCTCACCAGGCTGATGCAGATGGTCAAGGTACGGCAGGACGCGGGGCTCGCCCCGCCGCCGCTCAGCCGCCATCTGGTCTTCGCCGGCAACCCCGGCACCGGCAAGACCACGGTCGCCCGGCTCTACGGCGGCTTCCTTGCCGCCCTCGGACTGCTCGGCCGCGGCCACCTGGTCGAGGCGGACCGGGGCGACCTGGTCGGCGAGTACGTCGGGCACACCGCGCCCAAGACCACCGCCGTCTTCAAACGGGCGCTCGGCGGAGTGCTCTTCATCGACGAGGCGTACTCGCTGGTGCCGCAGGGACATCTGACGGACTTCGGCTCGGAGGCCGTCTCGACGCTGGTGAAGCTGATGGAGGACCACCGCGACGAGGTGGTCGTCATCGTGGCGGGCTACCCCGGTGAGATGAGCCGGCTGCTGGAGTCCAACGCGGGCCTGGCCTCCCGGTTCACCCGCACCCTCCACTTCGAGGACTACTCCGCCGCACAGCTGGTGAGCATCGTGCGGCACCAGGCCGACGGCCACGAGTACACCGTCGCGCCCGAGACCACCCAGGCGCTGCACGGCTACTTCGAGACGCTGCCGCGCGGCGAGCAGTTCGGCAACGGGCGCAGCGCCCGGCAGGTGTTCCAGCTGATGACCGAACGGCATGCCCAGCGGGTGGCCGAACTGGGCCTGAGCGCGGCCGACCTGGCCGCGGCGGACCCGGAGCTGCTGACCACGCTGCTGCCCGCCGACCTCCCACCCGGGGAGACGTGATGACGGGACCAGACTCCGTACTCGGTGAAAGGCAGGTGACCGCAGATGGCGGACCAACCGACTCCGCAGGACTGGAAGGCGCACCTCAAGGCGCTGAATGACGCGATCGGCTCGGTCAAACGCGAGGCCGCGGCCATCTCCGCGACCATGGGCTCGATCGACGCCAAGATGAAGGGGATCGGCGCCGACTGGAACACTCCGGCCTACATGACGTTCGACGAGATCACGTCCTGGTTCCACACGACGCAGCACGACCTGGAGAACCTGCTGGCGGACATCGTCAGCCGGATGACCACCAGTTACCGGAACTACCACCACGCGGAGTCCGCCAACTACGTGAACCTCAAGGACGGGCCCAAGAGTGCCTGACCCGAGGTTCACGGCGGCCGCCTCAGTGCGAGGCGGGCGGGTCCGGGAAGCGGCACTGCCGGTCGGTGTGCGCGTAGACCTGCCCGGAGTGGTTGATCAGCGCGATGTATTCGCCCAGCTTCTCCAGCGCCATGCCCGCCTGGAGCAGCGCCCGTTCCATCGCCGGGTTCATGTCGGCGGCGAACTGCTCGCCGGCCGGCGCGAACGGGTTGTCCTTGCCCGGGACGTAGTTGTCGTAGCTCTTCTCATTGAGGTTCCTGTAATGCCCGTCGGTATGCGCACCCTGGCCGAAGACGGTGTCCTTCTTCGCCATGACCTGGGCGCGGACCTCCTCGTACGTGGCGACCGCGGCGCGGGCCTCGCTGAGCATCGACTTCTCCGCGGTGCGCATGGCGCTCAGGTCGATCCTCAGGTCCCCGGACGGGGCCGTGGGCGGGGGGCTGTCGCCGCCGCCCTGGTCCTTCGGGATGGCCTGCGGGTCGGTGTTGAAGGAGGGCGGCTCGCCCCAGGCGACCTGGTCGGTCGGCACCAGACCACTGAGGTCCTTGCCGTGGTCCGGTCCCGGGTCGCTGCCGTCGCCCTCCGGGTCGGGCAACGGGGTCGTGTCGTACTGCGAGTTGATCGGGTCGGTCACGGTGTCTCCCTCGGCGTTCTCGCGCCGGCCTCGCGGTCCGTGGGCCGGGCTGCCAGGTCTATCACTTATATGAGTAATTGTCAGCATTTTCGGCGTTCCACCATTTCCAGCTTCCGAGGAAGGCGACTCATGGCTGATCACGGCAAAGCCGACTACGACGTCTGCGTCATCGATGTCTCCCCGAGCGGCATGCTCACCACCGCCACTCAGCTAGTCGACCTCGCGCAAGACGTCGAAGACAGCCTGGGTCGCATCCACAAGATCCTCGACGCGCTGCAGATCGCCTGGCAGGGCAGGTCCGCCACGGACGCCGAGGAGGTGAACCGGGACTGGGTGCGGGTGGCCACCGAGCTGTTCGGCACCAAGGAGGACCCGAAGAAGGGCGTCCTGCCCACCCTCATCAGCGGCCTCGGGAGCGTCGCCACCAACTTCACCACGGCCGAGGACGCCATCGCCAAGGCGTTCTCCGACTTCCGCAACAACCTGGCCCCCGGCAGCGGTGGCAGCGAAACCGACGACACCCCGCCCAAATCCGTCACCGACACCAACAAGACGGCGATCACCATGACCTTCGGCTGACCGCCGCCCGCCCCGCCCCCTCCACCCCTGTCAGCCCCGTCAGTAGGCAGCCCCCGTGAGTCGCATACCCTTCCACCGCCCCGTCCGCATGACGCCCCCGCCGATGCCGGACGGCAGCACGACACTGGCCGCCCCGCCACAACGCCCGCAGCAGCAGGGCGCGGCAGGCTGGCTGATGCTCCTGCTGCCACTGCTCTCCAGCGTGAGCATGGCCGCCTACATGGTCGCCTACGGCAAGGCGTGGATGATCCTGCTGGGCGTCGCCTTCGTCGTGGTGTCCGTCGGCATCACCATCGGCGTGCGCATGCAACTGCGCGGCAGCCGACGGCGCAACCAGTACCGGCAGCGTGAACGCTACGGCGAGTACCTGGCGGGCGTCCGTAAGCAGGCCATGCACGCCGGTGCCGCCCAGCGCGCCGCGGACGCCTGGCACCACCCGCACCCCGACCGGCTGTTGGCCATCGCCACCCAGCGCCGCCGGGTGTGGGAACGACGACCCGGCGACGCCGACTTCCTGCACCTGCGCATCGGATCCGGCACGATGCCCTCCGCACACGGGCTGAAGATGCCCGCCCAGAACGACCCCACCGTAGACCTGGACACCCGCTCCCAGCACGCCGCGGCCGAACTCGTCCGCACCCACGGCACCGTCGACGGCCAGGCCGCCTGGCTGGACCTGCGCGCTGCAGGAGTCGTCAGCCTGCTCGGCCCGCGCGCCCGCACCCGCGAGACGGCCCAGGCGCTGCTGCTCCAGCTGGCGGTGCTGCACGCCCCCGACGACGTGCGCGTCGCCGTCGTCACCGGCGGCGACCAGACCTGGGACTGGGTGAAATGGCTGCCGCACGCACATCAGCCGGACGAGACGGCCCCGCGCCGCGAGCAGGAGGTCGTCCCGCTGCTCGCCGACGACCTGGCAGGACTCCAGGACCATCTGCAGAGCAGCCTGGACCAGGCCGCCGCCGCGCGGGCCGAGCGCAGCAGCCGTATCGTCACCCAGCGCGACACAGGCGCCCGCCGCCACCTCGTCGTCGTGCTCGACGGCTACGACCCCCAGGCGCCCTGGACCCGTACCGCCCTGCTCGCCGACCTGCTCACCGAGGCCGGGCCCGACCTGGGGCTGCACGTGGTGTGCCTGGTCGAGGAGGAGGGGTCCGAACCGGGCCGGGTGGATGTGCGCGCCCGTACCGACGCGCGCGGCGGACTCGTCCTGGAAGGCCGGATGCCCGCCCTGTACACGCCGGTCGAGAAGGCCGTCGCCGACGAGACCGCGCCCGCCGTCCGGGAGGCGACCGCGCGCGCCCTGGCCCCGCTCCGGCTCTCCGGCGAGCGCGACCAGGTGCTCTCCGAGCACGTCTCCCTCTCCGGGATGCTCGGCGTCCCCGACATCGCCGTCTTCGACCCGACCACCGCCCGGCGCGCCCCGGACCGCAAGGACCTGCTCAGTGTCCCGATCGGGGTGACCGGCACCGGCGAACCGCTCTGCCTGGACCTCAAGGAGTCGGCACAGGGTGGTATCGGCCCGCACGGCCTGGTCGTCGGCGCCACGGGCTCAGGCAAGAGCGAACTGCTGCGCACCCTGGTCACCGGCCTGGCCATGGTGCACGCGCCCGAGCATCTGGCCTTCGTCCTGGTCGACTTCAAGGGCGGCGCCACCTTCGCGGGCGTCACCGAACTGCCCCACGTCTCCGGCCTGATCACCAACCTCGCCGACGACCTCGCGCTGGTCGACCGGATGCGCCAGGCCCTCCGGGGCGAACAGCAGCGCCGCCAGCGGATGCTGCGCGAGGCCGGCAACGTCGACTCGGTGCGCGAGTACCAGCTCCGTCAGGCCGCCGGCGGCACCGACGCCAACGGCAAACCGCTGGAGCCGCTTCCGTATCTGCTGATCGTCGTGGACGAGTTCGGCGAGCTCCTCTCCCAGCGCCCCGACTTCATCGATCTGTTCGTGCAGATCGGCCGTGTCGGCCGCTCGCTCGGCATGCATCTGCTCCTGGCCACCCAGAGGCTGGAGGAGGGCCGGCTGCGCGGCTTGGAGTCGCACCTGTCGTACCGGATCTGCCTGCGCACCTTCAGTGCCGCCGAGTCGCGCGCCGTCATCGGCACCCCCGACGCGTACACACTGCCCGCCATTCCCGGCTCCGCCTACCTCAAGGTCGACGAGTCCGTCTACGAGCGCTTCCGCGTCGCCCACGTCTCCGCGCCCTACCACGAGCGGGACGCCGGGGCCCCGGGCACCGCCCTGGAACCGGTGCCGTACGCCGTGTACGGCGACCTCGCCCCGCTCACCGCCGAGGAGAGCGAACCGGCCGGCTGGGAGTGGGATCCCGACGCGGGCGCCACCGAACTCCAGATCGCCGTCGAACGCCTGCTGAACAAGGACTCCCCGGGACACCAGGTGTGGCTGCCGCCGCTGCCGCCGCGGTTCCCCCTCGAACCGATCCTCGGCGAACCCGAGACGGACCCGGACCACGGCCTGCGCTGCGACCAGTGGCCGTTCGCGGGCGAGCTGAAGTTCCCCGTCGCCGTCATCGACGTACCCGCCCGGCAGGAACAGCGCCCTCTGGTGCTGGACCTCACCGGACGGCAGGGGCACTTGGCCCTCGTCGGTGCGCCACAGAGCGGCAAGTCCACCTTCCTGCGCACCGCGATGCTCAGCGCCATGCTCACCCACACCCCTGATGAACTGCAGTTCTACGCCATCGACATGGGCGGCGGTACCCTGCACGGGCTGGCCGACGCGCCCCATGTGGCGGGCGTCGCCGGACGCCGCGACGAGGAACGGGTGGGTCGGGTGCTGGCCGAGGTCGGCCGACTCGTCACCGCGCGCGAGCAGATGTTCGGCGACCTGCGCATCCAGTCCGCCGCCGAGCTCCGCGCCCGCCGCGCCCGGGGCGAGCTCCCCGAGGGCGCGCGCGCCGCGGACATCGTGCTCGCCGTCGACAACTGGGCCGCCCTGCACACCGCGCACGAGACCGCCGTGGAGTCCCTCACCGAGATCACCACCCGTGGCCTCGGCGTCGGCGTCCATCTGTGGCTGACGGCCAACCGCTGGGCGGAGATCCGTGTCAACCTGCGCGACAACATCCCCGGCCGTCTCGAACTGCGCCTCAACGACCCGACCGAGTCCGAGATCAACCGCCCCGCCGCCCGCGCACTGGGCCAGAGCCTGCCCGGCCGCGGACTCGCCTCACCCGGACTCACCTTCCACGTCGCGCTGCCCCGGCTCGACGGCGCCGACGGCCTGGACGGACTCGCCGACGCCGAACAGGCACTGGTCCGCCGGATCGCCGAGAACTGGCCCAAGGAAGCCGCCCCGGCGCTCCGCGTGCTTCCCGAGAAGATCACCGTCCGTGAACTCGCGGCGGCCGCCGCCGAGCCCTCGCCCGCCGAACGCTGGGACGGCCACGGCCCCGGCCTCGGCGAACGCCAGGTCCCCATCGGACTGCGCGAGTCCGACCTGCGCACCGTCGGCCTCGACCTCACGTCCGGCGCCCCGCACTTCACCGTCTTCGGCGACTCCGGCTCCGGCAAGACCGCCTTCCTGCGTGCCTGGATGCGCGGCCTGGCCGCCCGGCACTCCGCGCGCGAGGTGCGCTTCATGGTCGTCGACTACCGGCACAGCCTGCTCGACGTGGTGCCCGAGGAATACATCGGCGCCCGCGGCGGCAACGCCGACCTGGTCGCCGCCCAGGCGCAGGCCCTTGCCCAGACGCTGCGCACCCGCGTCCCCCCGGCCGACCTCACCGCCGCCCAGCTCGCCGAACGCGGCTGGTGGCAGGGCCCGGAACTCTACGTCGTCGCGGACGACTACGACCTCGCGTCGGGCAGCATGGGCCGCGGCCCGCTCGCCGCCCTGGCCGAGTTCATCCCGCAGGCCGCCGAACTGGGCTTCCACCTGGTGCTGGCCCGCCGCGTCGGCGGCGCCGGGCGCGCCGTTATGTCCGACGCGCTGCTCAGCAAGCTCAAGGAGATGAGCACCGACGGCCTGTTGCTCTCCGGCGACCACCGCGAGGGCGCCCTCATCGGCGACCAGCGAGCCCGCCCGCGCAAGCCCGGCAGGGGCCTGCTGGTACGGCGCAGCGCCGAACCGGTACTCGTCCAGATCGCGCTGGACGAACGCGACGCGCACCCCGAGCCCTCCGGTCCCGTACCGGCACGGACTGCCGACACCCGAGCCTAGACAGCAGCACAGCGCCCAGGGAGGGCGGCCGACACCATGGAAACCGCGGAATCCGTACTCGACACCATCAGCCTGGACGACATCATCGATCTGGGCAATGCCTGGATCCGGCTCGGCGACGAGCTGCACGAGCGCAGGGTCGCCGTGGGCGGGCACCTGGGCGGCCTCGGTATGACCGGCGAGGCCGGTGACCAGGCGCACCGGGCGTGGGACGAGGCGCTCGGCAAGACCATCGACGACGCCGCGGAGACCGCCTGGACGATCGGCCAGACCATCCACCGCTACGCGGAGGAGCTGCACAAGGCCGCCGACGAATACGCGAAGAAGGTCAACGCCTCCATGTGGGCGAGCCTGCTCGGCGCCATCGTCGGGCTGGCCTTCCTGTTCGTCGGGCCGCTGCTCAGCAGCCTGCTGTCGATGATCGGCGCGCTGCTGAGCCGGCTGATCCCGGTGCTCGCCCAGATGGCCGCCCGTCTCACCCCGATCGGCAGGGCCATCGCCGAGGGCCTCGGCGGCGCTGTGGCGGGCGCCGCGACCAACCTCGGCATCGATGTCGCCGTCGGCGAGGCGGGCGCCGCCATCGCGGGCACCGACTACGACATCGACTGGGGCGCCGAGGCCTTGAGCATGGGCCTTGGCGGGATCCTCGGCGGCGGCTTCGGCGCCTACGCCGGCTTCCGCTACAAGCCGAACCCCGCCAAGCCCGGTCCCGTCGCCGACACCACCGTCCCGAAGGTGACCATCAGCGCCGAGGCCGAGCCGGGCCGGCTCAGCGGAAACAACGGGCCGTTGGGTGCTGCGCCGGGTCAGAAGTTCGTGGTGAATCCGCTGAAGGGGCCCGAGGGCGGTTTGGGCGGGTTCGAGGGCTACAACGGGCGGCTGGACGGCAAGCCGCTGGAGCAGCCGACGGCGCCGTGGAAGCCGTGGACGCCGTGGACGTCGGGTCGTTCGAGCGCTTCGGGGAAGTCGGGAGCCGAGGGCGCCTCCGGAGGGCGCGGGCTTGAGGGCTACAACGGGCGGCTGGACGGCAAGCCGATCGAGAAGCCGGCGGCGTGGACGTCGTGGAAGCCGTGGAAATCGGGAGCCGACGGCGGCTCCGGGTCGGCCGCATGGTCGCCACGGGCGAAGTCCATGCCGACGACGTCGAAGCAGAGTGAGCCCCAGGGCTCCACGCCCAGCCGGCCCAGGCCTCTCGGCGAACGCCCGAAGGACTCGTTCGGCCACCTCCAACCGCGCCCGGCCCACGTGAACCGTCCCGGGGAGCCCACTGCCGCCTCCGCGAAGCCCCCGGCTTCGGGAGTGGGCCAGGAACGTCAGGCTCCCCTCGGCGGGTCCGGAGGCAGCGTGCGCGAACCCGGCGAGGGCGTTGGGAACGTGCGCCCCGACCAGGGTGGCAGGGCCTCGGTCGGGGCGGGGCCCGAGGGTTCTCGTTCGGGTTCGGGTGAAGGCGGCGGCGTTCGTGCCGATGAGGGCAACAACGGCTCCGCTGTGACGCAGCCGCCCGGCTCACATCCGGGGGTCAGCGAACGTACCGGAACCGCTGGGGACGAGGGACCGACGCCCTCGTCCGGCGCTGCGGCTTCAGGTTCCGCTGCTCCGGAAGGTGCGGCGGGGCGCAGCGGAGCGGCGCACGCGGCTCCGACGCAGTCCGGTCGATCGGGAGGCGGCGCGTCCGCCGACCAGTCACACGCGACCGGCAACGGAACCGGCGCCGCCCGCCCCACGAGCACCGACATGCCGGACTCGGGTGCGCGTGCAGGTCAAGGTACGGCTGATTCGAAGTCGGGTCCTGGGTCTGCGAAGGCGGGTTGGCAGGGGGAGAGTCCGGCGGGGACGGATCCGAAGTTGGTCGGTGGCCGGCAGTTGAACCGCAGTCCGGATGATCCGAACGGTACGCAGAAGAACGTGTCGTTCGCGAATCCTGCGGCGGGCAACAAGGATTCGTTTGCGGTCGGTGGCCGGACGACGGGTGACAAGCCCGGTGACAAGTTCCCGACGAACCTGCCGAAGCCGGGTCGGTCCGAAGGTGCTTCCTCGGGTCATCCCGTGCCGACCAAGTCGTCCCGGGGGTACGGCCGTCCCGCGACGTTGGGCGATCGGCCGTCCGACGCGACCGGCGGCGGTAGTGGCGGCACGACGTCCAGCGGTCCCAGGCCCTCGCCTTTCGCTTACGGCGGGCGCAGCCTGAACGAAGGGCAGAGCGTCGGCGGCGCCGGTGGCCGTGGCGACGGTGAAGACGGCGGTGGCGTTCAGGCCGGCGAGGTCTCGTCGTCCTCGTCGGGCACTGCCGGTGGTTCGCTTCCTGTGCCGAAGTCGGGTCCTGGGTCTGCGAAGGCGGGTTGGCAGGGGGAGAGTCCGGCGGGGACGGATCCGAAGTTGGTCGGTGGCCGGCAGTTGAACCGCAGTCCGGATGATCCGAACGGTACGCAGAAGAACGTGTCGTTCGCGAATCCTGCGGCGGGCAACAAGGATTCGTTTGCGGTCGGTGGCCGGACGACGGGTGACAAGCCCGGTGACAAGTTCCCGACGAACCTGCCGAAGCCGGGTCAGTCCGAAGGTGCTTCCTCGGGTCATCCCGTGCCGACCAAGTCGTCCCGGGGGTACGGCCGTCCCGCGACGTTGGGCGATCGGCCGTCCGACGCGACCGGCGGCGGTAGTGGCGGCACGACGTCCAGCGGTCCCAGGCCCTCGCCTTTCGCTTACGGCGGGCGCACCCTCGACGAACCGATGGGCGACCTGTTCGGTCACAAGCAGCCGCGGCCGGACGGCGCGATGCGCTTCGGCACGGAGACGCCCGGCGTCGTCAAGCCGCCCAAGCCTTCCGGAATCGGCTACGACCGCCCCGCCACGCTTGGCGACATCCCCGACGGCGCGGGCGGCGGCGGTGGCCGTGGGGCCGGAGAAGGCGGCGGGAACCTACGCGCCAACGAGGGCAGCAACACCTACGTCGAGACGCAGCCGACGGGAGCCCGTCCAGGCCCGTCCGAAGGCGACGGGAAGGGGAACGTCCCTGTCGACGGCGGCGAGGGCGCCTCGGTCGAGACGCAGCCTCCCGGCTCCCGCCCCGGTCCGGAAGGCGTCGTGGCAGGCCCCCCCACCGCTGAGCACGACGGACCCTCCGCCTCGTCCGGTGGCGGCCGGCCTGTCGGCAACCGTGAGCAGAACACTGGCCAGAGCACGACCACCACTACCACCACCGAACCGGGCCCGACCGGGCCCACGTTCCCCGAGACCAGGACACCGGAGCGCTCAGCGCCGGCGGTGACGGAGGGCCCGGTCGGCGGGGGTGCTTCCGGCATCCGTCACCCGGGTGCGGCGCGGTTCGACATCGACACGGCGCGGGCGCGGCTCGACGACCCTTCGGTGCCGCAGGAACGCCGGGACACCTCTCGCCAGTGGGCCGAACAGGCGGTGACGAGGCGGATCGCTCAGGTGGCGCCCGGTGAGCGGCCGGAGGGTGTGTTGCCGCGGATGGGCGAGGTCATCGACCTGGTCGCGGCCGAGTACCTGCGGGGTGGACACCTGCCCGCCACCGCTCTGTTGCACTCCCTGACCGGTCAGCCCCAGGCCGCACCTCCGGCGCACGCGACGGCCCGGACGACACCGGCCGCCCAGGCGACGCCCACGACACCGACTCCCGCCCCCGCCGTGCTGCCGGCTCCTCCCGCCGACCTCGCCGCCCGCCTGCCCGGGATGACGCCCGAAGAACGGACCCGGGAGCTGACGCTGCTGCCGTCCGGTCAACTGGACGCGCTGGCCGCCGACCCGGCTCTGATCGCCGACCTGCGGCGACAACTACCGCCCGCGGACTTCGCCGACACGGCCGCCCAACTGCTGGTACGGGTGCCCGACGGCGTCGAACAGCCGATCTCTGCCCGCAGGGAGGCGCAGGCTCTGGTCACCGGGATGCTGGCCGACTCTGAGGTGACCGAACGCCTGCTGGCCGGGGGCACCCGGCTGTTCGTGGTCCCCCGGGACACCCCGCTGACCGCGCTCGGACCGTTCGCCGACCTGTACGGCGCCCGCGCCGACGGACGACCCTACTCGACCGTGCGCGGCATCCACCACAACGGCCAGGTCGCCGTCCCGGAGGAGAACCTGCTGGGCGAGGCCACTGCGGTGCCCGGCGACGGCGTCTACGCGGACGGCTACTCCACCCTCACCCACGAGTTCGCCCACGCCATCCACGAGGGCGGGCTGAGCCCTGCCGACCGCGCGCTCATCGAGAGTGCCTACCAGACCAAGGTTGCCGAAGGCGACGCCGCGCACTGGCCCGACGGCCCGCTGCGCGACCCGTCAGGCGTCCGCCCCGGCACCAACTACTCCTCCCACGACGCGCATGAGTACTTCGCCCAGCTCAGCAACGCCTACCTGGGCGCGAACGAGGGCACCGACTGGTACACCGGAGCCGTCCGCAACAACGGCCCCGACTGGGTACGGCAGCACGAGCCGGAACTGCTGCCCCTGCTGGAGCGGCTCTACGGCCCCCGGAACAACGGGGACGTTCCGGTGGTCAACCCCGTGACGGCGGTGCAAGCCGAGAATGAGGTCTGGGCCTACTTCCGGGCGATGTGGGATGACACCGAGCAGCAACTGCACCCGCAGCCCCACGCCCAGGCACCGCGGCCCACGGCCCCTCTGGACGTCGCCCTCGAGACGCACTCGGCCCCCGTCGCGGCGGCCGTACCGTCCGGACACCCGCGGCTGGCGCCGCCCACGAGCACGACGACCATGCTGGAGGAACCGGCCACCCAGCCGCCTGCGGAGGCGGCGCCCGTCTCCGCTACGGCGCGCCCACGCCCGGACACAACCACACCGAAGCAGCCGGTCACGGAGACAAAGGCTTCCGCTGCTCCGCCCACCGAGGCCCCGCCCACTCAAGCCCCGGCCACCGAGGCCGCGCGCACTCAAGCCCCGGCCATCGAGGCACCGGCCGCCCAAGCTCCGCCCACCCACGCCACACCCGTGCGCCCAGCCGACCTCGCGCGGCTGCGCTACCAGCACGAAGCCGAGGCGTACGAGCGTAGGCTCGGCGACTATCTCTCGGAGCATCCGCAGGTCATCGAGCAGATGGCCGCGTTCGCCCGCGTCCTCTGGGAGAGGACGCCCCCGGCGATGCGGGGCAGGCTCGGCACCCCCCAGAACGTCGTTCCCGGTGCAGTCGGCACCGATCCACAGGCGCTCGAACAGGTCGCCCGCCACGGCAACTTCCGAGAGCAGTCGACTCTCGTGTGGAACGCGTTGCGATACGGCGTCTTCGGCACGCTGCTGGGTACGTCGCTCTCCCACCCGCCGGTGATCGCACAGGAGCGCCGCTGGCGCGGTGCTCCGTCCGACGGTCCGTTCAACCGGCGCGCCCCGCACGAACTGCGTCCGCCGCTCAGTTCCGCAGAACGGGCGTTCTCTTCGGACGGCGCCACCTGGAAGCCGGGTGAGGAGCAGTCAGGCATCGATCACCGCCCGCCCATGCCGACGGCCGGGGACACCCGGCCGCTCACTCTGGAGGACTCCCCGCACGCGACCGCCCAACGCAGCGGGGGCCTGATCCTGACCGGCACCTCCGGGACCGTCTACAACCTGCTCGAAGCAGCCGAGGCGGCCAACGAGCAATGGGACGCGGGCCTGGACCTGCGGTGGATGCGGATGGCGGCCGTCGGAACGCTGCTGTCCAACCGTCATCACACACTCCATGAACTCCTTGCGGCCGCCGAATTGTGGGGCAACGAGGCTGCCCATCCGGACCGCCGCGGTCTGGGCTTCGACTACGACGACAACTGGGGCCGCTACCACCGGCTGCCACCGCTGTCGGAACAGGAGTTGCGGGAGCACGTCGCGGTCGGCGGCCGGTTCCCGGACGAACGCGTCCAGGAGTTCTACGCGGACGCCCGGACGGGGGTCACGCCGGGCTCCACGGCACCGCCGCTGTCGCGCCTGCTGCCGGAGAGCTCGTGGTGGCGTCTGTTCATCGACCCCAATGTGCATGACGAGGCCTTCCGGCGATCTGCCGAGGACGTGGGCGGTCACCTGGACGCCACGACGTACCCCGGCTACCGGCAGGGCATGACCGCGGCGTACCGGGAGGTCCTCGACGGCGGGCGGATCGGACGGGACTGGTCGCGCATCGACGCCGACGCGTACGAGGAACTGCACAACATGGCCACCCGGTATCTCGTACCCGGCACCGGGCAGAACACGGCGACCACGTGGTCGGGCCATGAGGACGGCAGGACCACGATGCGCGGCACCGGCGTCGACCGCGTCGCGCCGGACATCCACGACGATCTGCTGCTCGGCCGGCGGCTGCTGTTCGCCGTCGGCGAGCGACGGCAACCGGGGACGCCGAACCCACTGGTGGTCTTCCACCACGGACAGCAGGGCGGACAGGTCTCCATCGACTACTCCCCCCGAGAGGCGCGCTTGGTGGTACAGGCCGCGCTGGACCGCTACTACGGCGAGGTGGCGGTCGCGGCAGGGCCGGACGACAAGCTTCGGGCCATCGCCCGGGTGACCCGGGCGCTGCAGGTCCTTCAGCCGTTCACGGATGCCAACAGCCGGGTCAACGTTCATCTGCTCATGCAGAAGTTCCTGCTGGAACAGGGATTCCGGCCGGCGGTCCTGATGAACTCGCGCTCGCTGTTCCTCGGCGGGTTCACGGTGGAGCAGATCGTCGAGAGTCTCAAGGAGGGCATGGAGCGGTTCGACCGGCATGTCCGCTGGGCGAGTTGGGACGGGTTCAACCAGCCCCAGGGACCGCCGGCGGAACAGGTGGACCAACTGGCCGCGGACCTGGGACTGACCGGCGGCACCCCGGAGGAGCGTCGCCGACAGGTGACGGACACGGTACGGACGGCCCGGGCACTGTTCGGTTCCGAACTGCCCGGCACCGATGAGCAGGACACGGCGCGGTTGGCGGCGATCCGGTCGCTGAGCGGGCCGGCCGGGGCACGATTCCCGCACGGCACCGCATCCCTGGCGATCACCGAGTACACCCGGGAGGTGTTCGGGATCGACTCCATGGACGAGGTGAGCCACGCCCACATCGGCGCGCTCGTCGATGCCGCCCTCCAGGCGTCCGCAGACGGGCGGCCGTTGGACATCGACGTCCTGCGCTCCCTCGCGCAGCGGCCACCGGTCGACGAATCCGGGCCGGATGCGGCAGCCGGCCGATCGGGGTCCGTATCGCCGAGTGCGGAGCCCGCATGGGACGTGCTTGCCTACGAGCCCCCGTCCGACGGCATCACTCCGCTGGTGTTCCTGGTCTCGGAGCTGACCGGAAACGTTCCGGTGCGCGACGCCGATGAACTGGGGGCAGCCCTGCTCCCCGCTATGAATACGGAACCGCAGGGTTCGGTCCGGATCGTGCTGCAGGCCGCTGCCCGGTCGTTCAGCAGCGATCCGGTCGAGACCGTCTCGGAGCTGGCGGACAGCCTGGGCGCTCCGGTGGACCTGCTGCTGGCCGGCCCCGACGGTGCCGTACGGCTGCTGCGGTTCGACGTCCGCGGCGACCACAAGGACCTTGGCCTGGTGCCGGAGGCGCACGGCCCGAACGGCGAGGCGGAGCAGGGCGGGAGTCGGCTCGACGCGGGGGACCTGTCCATCCTCCTCGCCGAGGTGATCAGGGAAATGCGGCGCCTGAAGGGGCTGGGGCGCAACGACCCGGTGGATGTGGACGAGCAGACCGTGAGGAGGTTGCACGGTGAGCTGACCTCGGATCAGCTGCGGCGGCCCATCCGGGCGCGCGGCGAAGTGATCGCCCAGATCATGGTGTCGGGCAAGTCCGGCGGATTGCTCGGCGGCGCACCCACGGCCACCACGACCGAGCTGGAGGAGCCGGCCACTCACATGCCGCCCACGACGGGGACGTCCGCCCCCGCTGCGGCGGAGGCCGGGCGCGCCTGGCGGGGCCCCGGCCGGACCGTGGGCGGCGGTTCCGTGACGGAGCAGCCCCCCGCCGCGACGGCCGCGCAGCCCGCAGCGGCGGAGCCGGTGCCTCCGGCGGCCACGACCGCGCCGGCCGATCCGGCCACTCACGCCCCGGCCGCCCACACCACGCCAACCCCCGCCACGTCCGTGACGCAGACCTCCGCCGCCGCACCGCCCGCCTCCGTGGAGGACCAACTCGCCGAACGCGGACTCCTCCCGGTGCCCGTCCTCGCGGGTGGAGACGCGCTGGCGCACTCGCTGATCGCCGTAGCGTCGAAGGAGAGCGGGCAGATGGTCGGGCAGGGCCGGCCCGCCACCCCGGCGGAGCTGCGCGCCGAGATCGCCGACGCGGTCGCGGCCGACCTGCGCAGGGCGCCCGCCGCACGCACGCTGCTGTCCACGGAGACGGTGCCGGACGGGCCGGACGGCGCGTCCCGGCTGCCCGGGACGTCCCACGAGGGCAGTGCGGAAGCGGTCGTCCGCGGGCTGCGGGCCGGTAACGGCCCCGAGTCCCTGGACTGGCTGACCATCGGGGTCGCGGCACGCGGGCTCGAGTTGCGGATCACGGTGCTGACACCGGGCCGGGCACCGTGGACCACCGGACCCGACGACGGACGATCCGTCGTCCTCGTCCGGCAGGAGCGGTCCGGACCCCATACCGGCCGCTGGGCGGCGACCGAACCCGTCGCCGCGGCCGAGCAGCCCCGGCGCCCCGGACCGGAACGCGCGGGCGAGACCCCCGGTTTCGCCTGGGGCGACACGACCTCTGGCACCGCCCGGCCGGCCGCGACCTCCGCCAAGGCCTCCGGCCCCGCACAGCCCGCGGTGTTCTTCGGCGCCGACCCCCGGCCGACGCGACAGACCACCGACGAAAGCGCCCCCGCCGCCCACGATCCCGGCGAAGGCAGCTCCCGCGGTCCTGCGGCCGGCGGCAGCGGGGCAGGTGCCGGGACCGGGTCTGGTTCCGGTGCCGGGTCTGGTTCCGGTTCGGGTGGGCCGGGGTCCGGGCAGGCCCCCGTTGCGCAGAGCGGCGACGGCGACGGCGAAGTCAGCACACCTGCGCCCCGCACTCTGTCGCGGTACGCCCGCGCCTACGGCTCCCGGCACGACGGACTGATCGGACTCGTGCCCCACGAGCCGCTTCCCGACGACGTGCTCGCCGCCCTCCACCAGCAGGTGCTGACCGCCCTCGGTGTGCCGTCGGGCAGCGACGCGGAGGCGGCT
This sequence comes from Streptomyces sp. NPDC052301, assembly GCF_044593395.1. Classification (NCBI taxonomy): domain Bacteria; kingdom Bacillati; phylum Actinomycetota; class Actinomycetes; order Kitasatosporales; family Streptomycetaceae; genus Streptomyces; species Streptomyces sp. NPDC052301. The sequence continues at coordinate 129,252 of NZ_JBIUBE010000017.1, forward strand.
GCGCTCCAGCAGCTCCGCGAGGAGCTGAGCGCGGCGGAGATCGGGCTGCACCTGCCGTACGTGCGCAGCACGCGGGGGTATCGCGTCACGGTCACCGTGGACGGCACGCAGCACACGGTGGACGTCCGGCTGCGCCTGACGGACCCACAGCCGGCCGCCCGGGGAACCCAGGGCGGACTGCCCCGCGACACCAGGCTGGAGCGGCAGAGCGAGGGCACGCAGACCTCCTCCACGGCCGACAGCTCCGGCACCATGCGGACGATCCCGATCCCGTGGTCCGCGCTCTACAACGGCCCCGCCGGGCCGCTGCGCTGGTTCGACGGGGCGCTCACCCTGAACTTGACGCACAATCAGCTCGCGCAGTCCGCCACGGTCAGCGAGGGCGTCATGACGACGTCCATGCAGCGCGCCAACGACCAGGCGCACGTACTTGAGTTCACCGGCCAGTGGCAGGTGCGGGTGGACGCCGGGGGGAGCGCGCCGACGGACGGCTGGGGCGCCGAGCAGAGCCACGGCTCGCTGACCGTCTGGTTCCCCGAGTACCGGGCCTTCGGCCACGGCGGCGCCCTCGGCCCGTTCCCGGAGCCGGCCGGGCTGGACGACCTCCAGCTGTGGGGCGTGGACGCCGTGGCAGAACCGGGCAGGCTGCTGGACGACCTGCTCGCCGACAACGCCTTCGCCGCCCTGCGGAACCTGAGCGAGGGCTCCCACGGCGAGCTGAGGGAGTTCCTCTCCGAGGAGATGCTGCGCAACACCCTCAGCATGCAGCGCGACCGCGGCGTGTACTCGCCGCTGCTGGTGGACGGCAGCGGCAACGCGGTCGGCGTCCTCCGGCTCGTCGCCGCCGTGCGGCCGGGCAGCGCGAGCGCGCAGACCCCGAACGGTGACTTCAGGCTGGAGTCCTGGATCACCCACACCACCGGCGTGGACCGTTCGGCGCGGCTCACCAGCGGCGTCGGGCTCGACGGCAGCGGCGGGCCGTCGTTCACGTCCGATCACGCGAAGGGCCATCCAAACGCCGCGCGTCGCACGGGCGGGGGGGTCTTCGGCAAGGCCGGCCTGTCCTGGCAGTCCAGCGACGCCCTGAACACCAGCAACAAGGCGTCGATGATGCACGCCCTCTACACCGACGCCTCGCACCTGCACGTCCCGGCGGACGTCACCTACGAGATCACGCTCGTGCGGGCGGGCGGCGGCCGGATCACCGGCTCATACGGCCCGTGGCCGGAGAGCGTCCAGCTGCGGGTACTGCCGCGCGGCACCGGTCACGCACCCACGCGGCAGGAGCTGCGCGCACTGCCCGGACACCTGGAACACCTCGAAAGCGTCGGCTTCTCCGCCGTACCCCTCGCCGTCCACGGCGTGGACCGCATGTTCCACCGGGCCGAGGAATGGCTGCGCCGGGAGGGCTTCCTGCCGCCGGTCGAGCACCACGGGCTCGAGTGGAACGAGGCGCGGACGCGGGCGCAGTTGGCCAACGTACGGCGGCTTGAGCAACTGCGGTCCAGGCTGGGGCTGGCCGCCGCGTTGCCGGACGCCGTCGAGGGCGGGCGGTCCGTCTGGTTCGAGCGGCCGGGTCTGATGGGCGGCATCCGCCGCGTCCAACTTCGCTTCACCGCCGCCCGGGACCGGATTCCGCGCCCCGGCGAGGCCGGCACCCCGGCCGCCACGCACATCTGGCGGCTGCCGGAGGTGCAGACCGCGGGCAACACCTCCTTCGAGGCGCGCGGCACCCGGCAGCGCGCCAACCAGTTCGGCGGCACGCTGGGCTTCGGAGGCGGGCCGCGGTGGGCGCTGGCCGGCGGCGCGGCGGCGCTGGACACCACCGGCGAGTACGTCTGGGGCAAGCAGCACTCGGCCTCCGCGTCCGCCGGATCCTCGCAGGGCGGCGATCAGACCACGATCACGTCCAGCGGCGGCACCGAAGTCTTCACCGTCCCGGCCCGGTTCGCGCTGAACCTGTACGAGGGCAGCGCCGAGGACCCGCTGGTGCGGTTCGCAGACCCCGCGTCCGACCCCGCGTCCGAACACCCGCGGCCCGCCCCGGTCGGCCCGCTGGGCCTGCGGGGCCCCGCCCCGCAGGCACCGGAAACCATCGCCGGACACATCACACTGGCCGTGCCGCACCAGCGGACGGTCCCGGTGGAGGGCCGGATCGTGCCGGCACCGGCCCGGAACGAGATCCGCGCGCCGCGCACCGGCGGGGCAGCGACGGACGACTCCGTGCGACTGCGCCTCACGGACCCCGCCGGAGCGCCGCAGCCGGGCCTGATCCGGCTGCCGGACGACGCGATCGTGGACGTCTTCCGGGCCCGCGCCGCGCTCAGGGAGGCGTTCCGGCAGCTCGCCACCGGCACCTATCCCGGCCGCCCGGCCGCCGGCGCGCTCAGCCGCGGGCTGCACACCTTCAGCAGCCGGGTGCCCCACGCGGTGACCGCGCCCGGCGTCTGGCTGAGCGAGTATCTGACCGGCCCGGTCGCCGGAGACCAGGGCGCCTTCGCCGGCGAGGTCCTGAACCAGCACCTGAGTGTCGCCAACCTGCTCGCCCGCGCACAGCAGATCTTCAGCGGCGTCTACGTCATCGAGGGCCTGGTCCTGCCAGGCCTCGGCGCCGACCAGGAGATGTCCCTGGAGATCACCGGCTATCTGCACAACGCCTCGTACAGTGGTTCCTTCGGCAGCCACGGCCAGCGGGACCTGAACGCGACCGACACGTCCAGCCGACAGCGCTCCGTGGCCACGTCCCACCAGTTCGGCGGTGGAGTCCTGGCGCTCCAGGCGTTGCCCACCGCGCCCGCCGGCAGCCCGCCGCCGCGGGTCGCGCAGGCCAACCCGAGTGTGCGGGTCGCAGGCAGCAGGCGTACCGAGGCGACGGTCGAGCACTCCGCGAGCACCTCGGTCGTGCGGATCCCGACGGACGCGGCCGACCAGTACCTGATCACCGCCGACGCCACCGTGCTGGTGACGTTGCGGCAGGGAACGCGGAACTTCTTCGGCAACCTCGTGGGCTACGGCAGCCGGGGCGGCGTCACGGTCGCCATAGACCTGCCCCGCGCCGTCGAGTTCACCATGGCCCCCAGCCATCTGGCCCGTTACGCACGCTGGTTCGCCGACGTGTCCGGCCTGCCCCGGCCTGCCCCGGCCGATCCTACGCTGCCCCCGCCGGACCACTTCGTGCGCACCGGCGAGATCGGCACCGGCAGCGTCCTGTCGCTCACCCAGGTCGACGACCCGGTGCGCCGCAACGAGGTCCGCGACCGGCTGCACCAGGAGCTGGTGGCGCAGGTGGAGCGGGCGGCGCCCGGCGTGACCCGGCCCGGCCACTCCGCGTACCTGCCGGGTGTGGCCACCCGGCTCGCGGACCTGACCGCACCGCCCGCGCTGCGCGTCCTGCCCGCCCGGGGCACGGTCCGGATGTGGTTCCGGTACGCCGCGACCGGCGGCGCCCGATTGATAGAGGTCACCCTGGAGGCCCGGCCGCAGGCGGGGCCCCCGGCCCGGGCGGCGCTGCTCGGGCGGCCCGCGGGCGAGAAGACAGCCGTGGAGACGACGCAGATCCACGCGCCGGAGAACCGCTCCGACACCCAGGGGATCAGCCGGACCCTGCAGGTGACCGCGGCCCCCATCTCCCGGTACCCGCGCCCCGGCGGCAGCTCGGGCCGCACGGACCGGACCGGCCCGACGCTGACCGCCTCCGTCACCCGGGGCAGCGCCACGCGCAACGACTTCGGCGCCGACGACCGGCAGTGGACGCGGACCGGCAACGCCGCCGACTTCGACGACATCGTCTACGACATCACCGGCACAGTCCGCTCCGAACTGATCTGGGACTGGCCGCCGGACCTGCTCGGCGGTCTCCTGGACCAGGGCTGGGTCTCCCTGACCGAACCGGGCGGCGGACCGCTCGCCCAGCGGCTCGCCCGGATGATCCGCGGCCCGCGGCGCCCTCAGCTCAGGGTCCCGGCGCTGGTTGACATCCGGTTCGTCGGCTCGGAAGCCGCCACCCCGCGCCCGCACGATCCGCCGGTGTGGCCGCGCGTCACCCATTCCGATCCACGACGGACCGCGTCGCACACACCGGCCCCGGACGGCGGGCGGCCCTTCGTCGCCGGGCCCGCACTGGTCCCGACCGGTCCGACGCCGGTGACCGGGTTCAACGGCTTTCCACAGCTCGCCGAGGCGCTCGCGGCGGTTGCGCCGGACTCCGCCGGAGCCTGGGGTCTGTCGGCGGACGCGACGCCGGAGGCCGCGGTGAGCCGCCTCGGCGAACTCATCCAATCCGGGCGCATCTCCGTGGGTATGACCGGCACGGCCGCGGGACTGACCACCACGATGCCCGGTTCCTGGCCGGGAGAGAGCGACCCCGCGGAGACTCCCGCCCTCCAGGTGACCCTGCACAACCCGCGGTCGATCACCCACGCCGACGACGTCGCCGTGGACCGGCTGCGCAAGCCCGTGCGCTCGACCAGCAGTTCCTCGGTCATGAGCACGGCGGCGGGCCTGGGCTACCAGTCCACCCTGAGCGGCAACCGGCCCAACCTGCACGTCGTCGGCTTCACCGCCCCGCTGCTGGCCCGGCAGCCGAACGCCCGCACCGGCGGGGCCGCGGTCTCGGCCGGACAGCGGGAGCGGATCAAGACCGGCAACACCAGCCGCTCCTCGACCGGCGCCGACACCCGCAGCCACCAGATACTGGTGGACGCGGTGATCACGGTCACCGGACCGGAGGGCACCCGGTACGTCACCGGCACTGCCGGCGTCCGGATGTTCGAGCGGGAACTGCTCGGGCACGGTGTGATCGGCCCGCGGGTCGCCCCCCAGGTCTACGACCTGCCGGCGATGCTGGCCGGGCAGCCCAGCGCCCCGCTGCGGGACTGGTTCACCCACCCGGTCACCGAGCTACCCCGAGCGCTGGCCGGGGCACTGGACGGCGCGGACGCGGGAGCCCAGCTCTGGCTCGACCTCGGGCCGGACCCCGACGGCAGCCGGCTGGCCCGCGCCCTGTACGTCGGCTCGCGCACCGCCGTGGCGGCGAACCGTCCGGTGGAAGTCGTGGTACGCGGCGGAACGGGGCTGCGGTTCTGGCCGTTCGACGCCGACGGACGGCTCGCCGACCTCACCCCGGCCACGACCCCCACCTGGGACGTGCTGCGCACCGCGATCGTCACCGCCGACGACGCGGCCCAGGCCGAGGCGGACGCGGCCGCCCGCGAGACGGAGCTGGCGCCGAAGGAAGCCCGCACCGCCGATGAACTGGCGGCGGCGAACTCCGCGTTGAAGAGGGCGGTCGACGCCCACGACGCCGCGGTCAAGGAGCTCACCGAGGCGCGGCTCGAACGGCAGAACCTCACCGAGCGGCTCGGCGACGCCGAGCGGGCCCAAGCCGAGGCCGACAGCGCGGTGGGCGAACGGGACCTGACCGTCACGGCGGCCGAGGAGCGGCTCACGCGGGCGGAACAGAGGCTGCGCGACCTCCGGGAGGAGGCCGCGATGAGCCGGCCGTCGGCCTCCGGTCCTGCCGGGACTGCGGCGGCGCGTACCGACCCCGGTCCGGACGCCGTGTCCGCCGCGGCGTCCGAACGCGATACGGCCCGCTCGCAGCGGGACGTCGCCCGCGGCCGGGCGGACGAGGCGCGGGCGGCCGCCGAGCGCGCGGCCCGTACGCTCGCGGAGCTGAAGGACCGGCTGACCACTGCCGAGGAACAGGTGAGCGCCGCCCTCGAAGAGGAACAGGTCAGGGCGCAGGCCGTCGACGAGGCCGAAGCGATCCGGAACACGCGGTACGAGGAGCACCGGCTGTTCGTGCGGGAGCTGGAGGGCGCGCGTCAGGAACAGGTCGACCAGCGGGCGCTGTCCAACGACGCCTGGGCGCAGCTGCCCGGTCTGGCCGCGATGCTGGCCGCCGACCGATGCCGGGAGATGATCGGCGCAGCCCGGTTCCCGCTCGGCTCGCTCGGCAAGGCGCCCGGCGGTTCGGGCGCCTGAGACGTCGACGGCCCCGGCGGAGGATTCCGCCGGGGCCGTCGCACATCAGCCGGCCGCTCGGCCGGTCAGTGGATCGTCGGGTCAGTAGATCAGCCGCCAGACGCTGTCGGGGTCGCTGCACCGGTCGATCGACGTCCAGCTCGTGGACTTCGGGCTGTCGCCCCAGACCTGCAGACACAGCTGGTCGCTCAGGTAGTTGTGGATCCTGACGTTGCCGTCACCGGCCGGGGAGATCCACCACAACTGGTTGTCATCCAACGAGGACTGGCAGTTCGCCTCCTGGACCAGCATGTTTGCCGGCTTCGCCGCCTTGTCCGGAGCGTCGATGCACAGCCCGTCCTTGGCGTTGACCAGCAGGACGAGCGAGGCGCCGCCCGGGCCGGTGTCGCCGCGGTGGACCTGCACGGTCCACTGCTGGTTGTCCCCGTCGGAGCCGTCGCAGTGACTCTGCATGATCGGCATGGTGGAGTAGCCGGGACCGGTATTCGGAAGGTCGGCGCACAGTCCGGTGGCCGCGCTCTTCAGCAGCACTCCGGACCGGTCGGAGGAGAACACCAGCGGGCTCGGTCGCTCCTTCTTCGGCTTCTTCTCGGACTCGGGCTTCGACTGCTGCTTCACAGCGGACGCCGGGGGAGCGGCCGGAACGGCAGCCGGGGGAGCGGCCCGGGGAACGGACTGTGCGGGTTTTGCCGGCTTCACCGGCTTCGCGGAGGCCGACCGGGACAGGGACGGGGAGGCGGTGACCTTCTTGAGCGCCGCCGTCTGCCCGGCGGCCCGCTTCTGCCCCTTGGCCTCCTCGTCCGCCTGATAGCTGCGCCACGCGCCCAGTCCCAGAGTGCCGCCCGCCGCCAGCGCCAGCACCGCGGTGGCCCCGGCGACCCGGACGCCCAGCCGGGAGTGCTCTCCCGGCTGCCGGGCGGTGCTCGTCAGCGTCTCGACGAACCGCGCTCGCTGCCGCCGCTTCGCATCGTCCTGCTCGATCTCACTCAACGCCCGTCCCCAACTCGCCAGAAAGTGATCGAATATTGATCGAAGGTTGTCGCCAGGCCCCGCACGGCCCCGCTTCGGGCTTGCCAGTCAACCACCGGGAATCCCGCGCAGACCCCCTCGGCGAGCGGGGTGAGCACGGGATGAGCAAGAGGTGAGCAGCCCTCGGCCGGCTCACCGCGGCACCGCCCCGTACAGCTCGCGCTCCCGCAGCAGTTCCGCGGCTTGCGTCAGCGCGGCGGAGAGCCGGCGCCGGTAGGTGCTGAAGGACAGTGCGGCCCTGCTGGCCGCGGCCTGCTGGCTGCGCGGCCCGCCCAGGTAGGTGATTTCCAGTACGTCGCCCAGCTGGCGCTGCCCGGGATGCGCGCGCAGTTGCGTGACCGTCTCGGTCAGCACCTCGCGCAGCGCCGTCACGTCCGCGCCGGGCGCCACCAGCCGGGTGCCCATCAGCGCGTTCTCGGCGAGCTGCCGGGGGTCCCGCACACTGCGGTAGGCGTGCTTGACGGCGTCGACGAACTCCGGCCAGGGCATGGTGGGTTCCACCGCCGCCGCGATCGGCGCGGGCGCGCCCGCGGGCTCGTCGCTCAGCAGCCGTACGCGCAGTGCCGCGGCCCAGCGGTCGAACGGCGCGCCGCGCCAGTCCCGTACGAAGGGGAGTACCCGCTCGCCGTCCGGCCCTTCGGCGGGCGCCGTCCGCTGCTGCCCGTACAGCTCGAGCAGCGACGCGAGCCCCGACTGCTGCTCGGCCGTACACGTCCAGGTCATGGCCAGGCCGGGCGTGGTCGCCCACAGCGTGGTCAGCGCGCAGCAGACGGCCGCGGCACTGCCGGTGCTCCACCTGGCCAGCAGAAGTCGTTCGGTGCGGCGCAGAGGCGACCGGCCGACCGTGTGCTCCAGGGCGGCGCGGGCCACCGGATCGTCCGGCAGCCCGGTGGCGCCCGGCTCCAGGCACGGAGCGACGAGTACGCCGACGAGCCGGCGGCCGTCCTCGGCGACGGTGAAAGCGGCCGGTTGGTAGGCCCACCACCGCCGGGCCAGGGCGCCGGCCGCGACGCCGTGCTCCTTCTCGATGGCGGCCATCGCCTCGCCCAGATCCTCCGGGCGGGCGGCGCGCAGCCGGATCCGGTCCGCGCCCCGCCAGTCCACCGATTCCCGTGCCACCGGGTTGGTCCGGCTCAGATGGGCCAGCCCCGCGCCGGACGCCCAGCGGTCGCCGAGGCGCCGGCCGAGCCGCTCCGTCAACTGGCAGTGCAGGCGGGCGAAGAGGGACTCGTACTTCTCCGGACCGCGCCACCGCAGATCGGTCAGCAGCGCCTCCCGCATCAACTCGTGCGGCACCAGGCCCTCGGCGGTGCTGCGTACGAACGACAGGCCGCGCAGCCAGGTGCACAGCGCGTGCGCCTCGGCGAGCGGCACTTCCAGCGCGTGCCGTACCGACTCCTCGGTGGTGACCCGGGCCAGCGCCAGCACGTGCAGGGCGTCTGTCTGGGCCAACGACGGGCTCTCGCGCAGCATCAACTGCAGCAATTCGCGTACCAGGTCGGGGCAGTCGCGCAGCTCCCAGAAGCGGCGCTGCGCCACAGAGCGGTCGGCGTGTTCCCGCGCGTCGGCGAACAGCACCAGCGCGAGCGGCAGCCCATGCGCGGCACGCACGATGTCCGGGACCTCGGCCTCGTCCACGCCACGATGGCGCAGCAGCAGCGCGGACTCCGCGTCGTCCAGCCCGGACAGCTCCATGCTGCGCAACGCGTGCCACCACTGCGGATCGGTGCGCCACTCGGCGGACGGGGGCCGGCGACTGCCGACGACGATCAGCGGGCGAGAGGGCATGGCGGGCAGGAAGACGTCGCGCAACCACTGCTCCAGGGGGCCCAGCGACTCTGCGGAGTCGATCAGCAGCACCTGCGCGTCCTCCGGCGGCCCTTGCGCCTTCAGCGCGGCCAGGAACGCCTCCGGCGTCGCGTCCGCGTGCCGCAGATCGACACTGTGGGTGACCTGGCCGTGTGCCTTGGCCTCCTCGGCGAACCGGCGCAGCAGCGTGCTCTTGCCGACGCCCGCCATGCCGTGCAGCCACACCACGAAGCAGCCGCGCCCGCCGTTGAGCATGAGCTCCTTCAGCAGCCGCAGTTCGGCCGTCCGACCGGTGAAGACCTTCCTCCAGGAGGCCGCCGGCACGTCCCCGTGCGGTTGCACCGGCGAGGGTGTGGGAGACATCTGCATCGTCGTACCCGGAGTCCCTTTCTGTGTGACGACAGCGCCGGGCCCCGTGGTCGGCCGGACCGGGCCTCCGTTGCCGACACGTGCAGCGCGGGGTACCTTCGCGGCTTGTCGGGCCGGCGCCTACGGTGCGGGACCTGCACCATGCTCGTATGAGTGATCTTCAGCCGCACAGACGGCGAGCTGATGGACGCCGCCGGCGTCGCGCACTTCGCCTGTGAGGAGTTCAGCCTCGTGCGCGGCACCACCGGCGCCAGGCCCCATGTGCACGAGGGGCCTGACGAGTACTTCTACGTCCTCGAAGGCGAGTTGCCGCTCCACACCGGGGACGGCGAGGGCATGGCCGCTCCGGCAGACCTCCTCGCTGCGACCCGCGGCACCCGCCGCCTTCCATGCCCGGTCGGCGTCCCGCACCTGGCCGAGCCGCCGGTGCTGCTCGGCGACGGCGAGCCCGCAGCGGGCCGCTTCGTCGCGCGGCCCGGCACGCTCTGCCTCCCGCAACTGCTCGGTGCCCGCGGCCAGTACGTCGACCAGGGAGGAGTTCGCGGACAGGGTGGTCAGGGCACCCTGGTAAAGCCTTGCCGTACATGATGCCTTTCTATACGCGGAGTGTATACATAGCGACTAGACGCTCGATGTATACATGGCGTGTATAGGTCAGGGCGATGCCCCAGCCGCGACGGCCGGGGCATCGCCTTGTTGTGGATCAGGACGCCGACGACAGCGGAGGGGTTGCTTCGAGACGCGGATCACTCCGCGTGTCAGTGCTGCTGCGCCTTCTGGGGCGTCAGCTCGCCGGGGCGGACCATGACGTACCCCTCGCCCTGCAGCATCAACTGGACGGCCTCATCCGAGCCGCCGCGCAGCAACAGGCCGTAGCGGGACGACACACCGGGATCAGAAGACCTTAATGTACGTCAGTTCTTGTTCGAGACCTTCGACGTCCGTTATCGAACTGCCCCTCTCAATGGTGTACTTCCTGCCACCAAGTATGACCTCGACCCGGTTGTTCCCTGCCTCCACCTGATTCACGCGGTAGATGTGGACGTTCTGTTCGCCTGCGTTGGCAAAGCAGAGTGTCTGGCGCCAGTTATAGTTCGTGATTTTGACGAAGTCCGTGCGGTTGCCGCAGTCCGTACGGTCGACGGCTGCTGCCGAGCTCAAGGGGATGATCGCGGACAGAGCCGCCGTGGCCGCGACAGTTAACGCAGTCTTCTTGAGCGGGTTCTTCATCGAGCGCTCTCCATTTCTGAGATTCTTCGCCAGAGCGATGGACCATAGAAGTCGTCACATCGATCCGCTGGCCCATTGTGCAGATTCGTGCAACGTTTCCCTTACGGGCACCGCTTCATTTCTCCGCGTTGACAACCGTCCGGTGGTCCCCTCGGGGGTTCGGCCCGAGCGGCCTCCTTGCCGCCCTTCCCAGCGATGTACGGCGATGGATCAGAGGGCCGCGACACCGGCCGCCACCAGCGGCCTGACGTAGGTACGGGATGCGGGGAACTTCACAGCAACTCCTCGTGGGGCACGCATCGGTCGTCTCGGACGCGGATCATTCTGGGACGCGGCCGGCGGGTCCCGATGCCGCTGAAAGACCGCTTTCACCGAAGCGACACTGGCCGAAAGTACGCATCCGCTCTCCCCCTCCGCGGGGACGCGAACCGCGTCTGTCCTCCACGTCATGCCCCTCTCGCTCTCGCGCACCGCACCGGAGGCCGTGGCCGCGGCATGCGTCTGCGCGCTGCTGGTGGTTCTGGAGGCGGGTGTGGTGAGCCGCAGCGGCATCGGGCTCGCGATCGTCGCGAGCGGCATCCTGGCGCCCATGCCTGCCGGGCTCCTGTGGGCGTACCGGGCCGGCCGGCGGTGGGCGGCCTGTGCGCTGTGACCGCTCCGGGTCTGATGGAGACTCGATTCCCTGAGAGGACCGAGTCATGGCACGTCCGTCCCCCTAGCTGCCCGAGCTGCGTGAGCGCGCGGTGGGCATGGTCGCAGAGATCCGCCCCGATGCCGAGCGCTGCGAGCTCGCCGTGGATCCTACGGTAGCCACAGGAGATCGCCGCTCAGCAGCTTGCCGCCATTGGCGGTCACCGTAGTGCCCGCAGTGGCCCGCAGGTTGCGGATGCCTTCGCTGATACGGGCGCCTGCTGCCGCAACAGTGGGGCGACCTCTCCAGGGTGTGCGAAGCTCGGTGCGCAGCGCTGCCGCAGGCGCGCTCCGCTCAGTTCACGATGCCGTTTTCCCAGGCCCACGCCGCGATCTCCACTCGGTTGCGGGCCGGGAGTTTGTTCTGGATGCGGCTGAGGTGGCTCTTGATCGTGCTGAGGGACAGCGTCAGGTCTTCGGCGACCTCCTGGTTGGTGCGGCCGCGGGCGACCAGCGTCACCACTTTGAGCTCCTGCGGGGTGAGTCGTCGCGCGGCCGCGTCCCTGGTGTGGGTGCGGGAGGGTCGGCCGAGGTGTTCCAGCAGCCGTACGGTCACGGAAGGGGAGATGAGGGAGTCCCCGTTGACGGCGGCGTACACGGCCTCGATCAGCAGCCGGGGGCCGGAGTTCTTGACCACGAAGCCGCTCGCGCCGGCCCGCAGCGCGCCGTAGACGTACTCGTCGAGGTCGAACGTGGTGACGACGACGATCTTCGTCTCGTCCTGGCGCAGCAGTTTCGTCGCCTCCAGGCCGTCGAGCCTGGGCATGCGGATGTCCATCAGGCAGACGTCCGGCCGCAGCCGCCGGACTGTCTCTACGGCCTCCACACCGTCCGAGGCCTCCGCGACCACGCGGATGTCGTCCTGGCTCTCCAGGATGAGGCGGAAGCCAGTGCGCACCATCTCCTGGTCATCGGCAATCACCACTGACACGCTCAAGGCGTCGTCTCCTCACTCCGTCTTTCAAGGCGTACGGGATGACGCACGCGAAGGGTTGGGCCCCGTCACTTCACGGGGAGCGAGGCGGCCAGTTCCCAGCCGCCCTCGGGCATCGGTCCACTGGTGAGCTCACCTCCCAGTTCGGCCACACGTTCGGTCAGGCCGACCAGTCCGAAGCCGCTCGCTCTGAACCGCATCCGGCCGCGCTGCTGACGGGCTGCGTCATCGCGCACGCGGACCACCAGCCGATCCTCGTCGCCGGTCAGCAGGACGTGCACGGTGGTGGCCGAACGGGCGTGTTTGCGGATGTTGGTCAGGCCTTCCTGGACGACGCGTTCCACGGACCGGGCGAGCTGCGGGGACCAGGCGGTGCCGTCCAGGCCGTCCTCGACGTTCAGCCAGGCGTGCTGTCCAGGAGTGGAGAAGCGTCGGACGAGGTTCTCAACGGCGGTCATGGCGGGGGTGACCGGGGCCTGCTGCTCGGCGCCGGGTTCGCGCAGCAGCCGGACCATGCGGCTCATGGCTGCCAGTCCCTCCTGCCCTGTCTTTTCGATGTTGGCGAACAGTTGTCGTGCGGTGTCCGGGTCGTGTGCCGCGGTGTGTTCCCCGGCCTGGGCCTGGACGACGATGGCGGTGACGTAGTGGGCGACGTGGTCGTGCAGGTCACGGGCCAGGTCGAGCCGCTCGGAGTGGCGCACCCGCTCGGCGGCGGTGCGGCGTCGGCCGTCCTCGGTGCGCAGATAGCCGCCGAGCAGTGCGAGGGCGGACGGCAGAAGCGGGAACAGGCCGTCGAGCCGGTCCAGCACCGGCAGGTACGACAGGGAGGGTGCCCGGCCGGTCAGCCGCACGACGGCTGCGAATGACGCGAGGCCCGACAGCGTGAGCGGCAGTGGTCGGCCGTACCGGCACGACAGGCACAACACGCCGAGCAGGCCGACGAGTTCGGCCCAGCCGGGGGTGCGCTGCAGCACCGTACCTTGCACCAGAGATGTCGTCAGCAGCGAGACTGCCGCCGCGGTCACGGACATCGCGCAGGCCGTCCACTGGCGGCCGGCCCGGTAGGCAGGCAGGACGGCGGCAGCCGCACCCAGAACAAGTGCGCCGCTCGCGACGACTGCGAGGCCGATTTCGGTTCGGCTGACCACGCCCGCGTCGATCACCAGCAGCAAAGTACATACGCAGGCAACGGCGAGGGCCTCGGGGGCCGGCGGTCTTAGGAACCGGAGCACGGGCGACATGGCGAGGAGGATAGACGGGCCGCGTGCGGCGCTCACGCGTTGGGGGGTTGAGGCTGCATTGCCGGCGAGGGACTTGTGGCTGCGCCGCAGGCTGCGGCGGGTAGCGGATCGGCGGATCCCCCCTCAGCGATCATGCGGGTCTTCGAGATGGGCTGCCCTGCAAGCTGAACGCGGCCGAGGACCTGGGACCTACGTCGGGCTTGGTCTCGCCCCGGCCCCGCCGGCATCGCGGCCAACCGAGGGGTACGTGCTTTCAGCCGATGCCCGGAGCACACGTACCGTCTTTCGGTGGCACCACCAGCGGCCGGTCGGCTCGCAGAATCATCGGCGTACCGACGAACAGTCCTTCCGATCTTCAGGAGTTGTTATGAAGTCCGGTTTCCCGCGATCCGGTGTCACGTCCCTGCTGGCGGCCGGCGCCGCCGCTATGGCGGCTGTGTCCCTGACCGGCTGCGGCCTGTTCGGCAAGAGCTGGGACGTGAAGCTGGAAGTGACGGGCCCTGGGGTCGCGGACATCTCCTACAGCTTCGCCGGGGACAACGACGAGACGGTGAGCGCGCGGAACCTGCCGTGGAGCCGCGCGCAGAACGTCGGGTTCGGCTTCAACCAGATAGGGGTCGTGCACGCCCCAGATGGGACGAAGTGCCGCATCTACGTCGACGGACAGCTCAAGATTGAGGAGAAGAAGCCCGACTCCCACGGCACCGTGTCCTGCTTCGTGAACCTCCAGGAATGATGGGACGGGGAGCTGTCCATGAACACGGCCACGCTCACACGCGTGACCGTCCGGGCCAGGGCTATCACCAAGGTGTACGCAACGGGCGGCGGAGCAGACTCCGGGTGCAGGCGCTGTGGGGGAGGGCGACCTGGACATCACCCAGGGCGCCTTCCTGGCCGTCATGGGGCCGTCGGGGTCGGGCAAGTCGACACTGATGCACTGCCTGGCCGGGCTGGACCGGCCGACGTCCGGGACGATCACCGTCGAGGACACCGATATCACCGCTCTGTCCGAGCGGCGGCGCACGGACCTGCGGCGCGAATCGCATCGGCTTCGTGTTCCAGCAGTACCACCTGCTGTCCGAGCTGAACGGCTCCGAGAACATCCTGCTGCCGCTGCAGATAACGGGCCGCCGGCCCGACCAGGCCTGGCTGGAGGCCGTCGTGGACGCCCTGCCCCTCGGCGACCAACTCTCCCGGCGCCTGTCGGAGTTGTCCGACGGCCAGCAGCAGCGCGTCGGGCTCGCCCAAGCGCTGGCGGCCCGACCTTTGGCAGGAGGGCCGCCGTGGGGCTTCTGGAGCGGGTCGTCATCAGACCGGGAAGGGTGCGCAACGACCAGGTCATCGTTCCCTCACCCCAGGACGTGGCCGGTCGTCCTCAGCCAGGAGTTTCGCAACGCAACATCTGGGACCACGTCTACGAAGGCCCCGGAGTCGTCATCAGCCCAGGAGGGTTCACAACATCTGGCGGGCGCCGTACATGAGCTGGTCGAGAATTGTCGTCACGGGTTCGCAACGCGGCGTTGACCTGGGTGGCGGAGGTGAGGACCAGGGTCGTCATCAGCCCAGGAGGGTTCGCAACAAGATCGGGGCTCGGCGTGTCCAGTCGACGGACTTGGTCGTAATCGGCCCAGAAGGGTTCGCAACGGGAACGTGGGACCGGCGCGCAGCACCGGCCGCCCGTCTTCATCAGCCCAGGAGGGTTCGCAACGCGGCCTCGTAGTCGCAGATGCCCCACTCGCCCGTGTCGTTATCAGCCCGGGAAGGTTCGCAACGCGAGGACGCCGGGAACGGCCCAGGTGAGCTCGCCGGTCGTTATCAGCCCAGGAGGGTTCGCAACTTATAGCAGGCTGGCCGTGCCGCAGACACACCCGCCGCCAGTACGGCAGATACCGCACCGCCCGCACCGCCTCCCCGGTGCGCCGCGCGGTGCACAGCCGGCACCCGAACGCGGCCGGCCCCGCTGCCGTGCCCGCCGCCCGCCATCGCGCCTGCGGCGCACCGACCTCCGGCCCGGTGCTGATCTTCCGATCGTCCACAGTGAACCCCAGTAGTGCCCGCGCCAGCGCTTCCAGTCCCATTCCGCACAGCTCGGCGAGCACCCCCCCCGGCCCTCGTTGAGCACCACCTCCGCATCGGCCCGCACCACCGCTCGCGTGCCAGGGGAGTTGCGGCATGTCCACAGCCGCAGCACGCCCGCGGCCCGGTGGATCAGCGACGCTGTCAGCTCCCCGGCCAGCGGCACGGTCCGTAACGCCCCTGCTGCCACAGCTCTCCTCACGCGTGACAGGGCGCCGGTCACTTGCCGCGCCGCCCGCGGCCGAAGCGTGCGGGCTGCGTCGGCTGGGCTGCCCATCCTGGGTGTATGTCCCCGATCTGGTCCAGCTGTCGGTGGAGGACGCGCGGTCCATTTGACAGGGGAGTTGCCGCGGGCATGGAATTGTCGCGGGCGGTCCTGTCACCAGTGCAACGGGCGGCCCCTGAACGCAGTCCCGGCGAGGCGCCGCTGCTGCGCACCGTTTGGTGCGGTGGCGTGCCAGCCCGACCTACAGCTCGAATTCGAGGTCGATCAGGTCGGTGAGTTCGACTTCGAGGCCGTGGGCGCGGTGGCCGTTGTCGCGGAAGTAGATCTCGCCCAGGGCCTCGGCGGCGATCTGGCGGAGCTGGTCCTCGGTGAGACCGGCCTCCTGGGCCTGGAAGAGACGGGCGGCCTGCTGTAGGGGCAGGGCGAGGGTGAGGTGACGCACGCGGGCGTCGTCGGTGCTGCCGGGGGCGGCGCGCGTCCGGCCACCACCCCGGTCGAGGAGGCGGACGAACGGCCCGCACCGCGGATGCACATCCTGCTGGCCGCCAACGTGGTCTACGTCTTCTGCCTCAACGTCCCCGAAATAGCGCTTCCGTTGGTCCTGGTGACGCAGTTGCACGCATCCCCGGTGTGGTCGGCGGCCATCTTCGTCGCCAACACGGTGCTGGTGGTCACCCTGCAGGTTCCGGTGACCGTCCTGATGTCCCGCATCTCCCGGCACACCGCGCTGGCTCTCGCCGGCGTGGTACTCACCGCGTCGTACGTCGGCTTCCTCGCGGCCGGTTCACAGGGGCCCGGCCGGGGTGCTCCGGCCCTCGCCGCGGTGTCCGTGATCTGCACCATCGGCGAGATCATCTATGCCGGGAGTGCCACCGCACTCGTCACCCACCTGGCCCCGGCCCGGGCTCTGGGACGTGCCCTCACCCGCTTCCAACTGTCCACGGGCCTCGGTCTCGCCGTCTCCCCGGCGGTCATCACCTCTCTCGCGCCGCACGGCCCGGCCGCCCTCTGGGGCAGCCTCGCCGCAGCCACACTCCTCTCCGCCTCCGCCATCGCCACCGAGAAGAACCGGCAGACCCCGCTCAGCGGTTACTGCCGCCAGGCGCGAGCGAACTCGTGAGTTCGGCAGACGTTGCTCCTCGGGGCCGACCGGTCCGGTGAGCGCGGCCTCGATGGCGTCGCCTGTCATTTCGATGACCAATCTTCCGGCGGGAATGCGTCATGGTGCCAACGTCGAACACGCCGCCGATATGGGGACGATGCACCCTGATACCGCGAGACGGTCGACCGGACCCTGGTGTCCACGAGCAGTTACCGTCGGAGGCCGGGAACTCAGGCGACCGATCGCTGGAACGGATCGGTGGGGACGATCCCGGCCTCGTCGAAGAGCTTCTCCAACGCCTCGTGTCCGTGTCGTCCGCGGAACTCGATCTCGGCGGTCGTCACGGGCAGTGTTCACAGGATGCGGGCGTGTCCCCGGGGAAGCGGACACTCGGGCACCACCTCCCGCCGCCCTGGCCCGAGATCGTAGTCGACGACCTCCACGGAGTGCCCTTCGAAGAACGCCCGGACGTGTGACTCGACGGCCTCGGCGGCCGGCATCCTCGCAACACTCACCGCGCCATCATCCCAGACCCTGATCGGCCGCCCGGAGTGGCATGTCAGGGTGGACGCCTCCAGGATTGAAGCGGAGAAGAACCATCCTGGAAGGGTTTAATTGTGCCCAAGCAAGTCGTAGACCTCCCCGTTGGTGGCTACGGAGACCACGAGACCGAATTCAAGGCATTGTTCGATTCTTTGAATTCGAGACTACAGAATTTGATCTTCGATGAGGTGGTGACTCCGGCAGCATCAGCGGAGGCCGCATCGACCGGTCAGTTCTGCGCGATCATGGTCCTCGGCCATTCGGACCGCGTGGACACTCCCGGACTCACTTCTGAGCAGCGTCGCGCCGACGAGCTGGCTGCCAGTACGAGTCGTGCCGAGAGCGCCAGAGACTGGCTTTTCGATCAGATCGCCGAACTCGTGGTGGCGCAAGGAGGCGTCGTCCCGGCCGACATTTCCTCCCTGCAGAGCGTTTCTCTGGCGACCGCGGCATGTGGCTCCGCCGACCTGATTCACCTCACTCCGTCGAGCCCGGACGAGCGAGCCGAGAACCGTCGAGTGCATTTCTTCGTCTCCACTTTCTCACCCGGTTCACCCTGAGTGCCCAGGCGTGGCCGCCGCTGCCGTGCCCGGTGGCGTGGGTCCTGCCCGCTCGTTCCGACCGTCCTGCGGGTAGCCGCACAGGTTACGGGTGACCAGTTCGCCGGAGCGGCCGCGGGCGTGTTCGCCGGGGCCGCCTTCTTCGCGCCCGGGCGGCGCGAGACCGTCGCCGGCCGGGACGTCGCCGCCGGGGCGGGGTGGTGTCTACGCCCGCGGGCGCAGGGACGAAGGGATGTTCGCGGGCGGCCCCGTTGGGCAGGGGCGGGATGCTCACTCTCGGGGGTTGAGTCGTTCGGGCGGGAGGTGTTCGCGGCCCGTGGCGTTGGTGGTGTCGTTGATGTGGACGGTGAGCTTGTCCAGATCGGCGAGTGGGGCCAGGTCGATGGGTCCTTTGCAGTCCCACAGATGAAGGCGGGTCAGGTGGGGAAGTTCCTTGAGGGGGGCGAGGCTGGAAGCCCTGGTGCAGCCACGCAGAGTGAGGCTGGTCAGTTCCTGGTGGCGCTGCACGATGGTGAGGTCGAGGGCCGACTGTTCTTCGATGAGGAGGCTTTCGAGGCGGAGCGGAGAGGTCAGGCGGCTCAGCTGCGCGCCTTGGGCATCGCCCACGATCATCAGCAAATTGAGCGATGGCCAGTGGTCCACTCCGTCGAGCGTGATGTCCTGGCTCTTCTTGGTGAATACCAGGCCGGTGAGGCTGGGGCCGGCGGGGATGTCCGCAGCGCGGGTGGCGTCGGCAGGGAAGCCGAGGGTCAGATGGTCCAGAGCGGGCATGTCGGCCAGAGGGGCGAGAGACATACCGCGTGCAAGGTCGTGGAGGTAGAGCTTCTGCAGGCTGAGGCCGCGTAGGGGCTCGAGATCCTGGACCGCTGGGCAGCGCATGATCACGAAGGTGGTGAGGCTGGGTAGCTGCGACAGAGGAGACAGGTCGCGTAGCGAACGGTCTCCGTCGAGGCCCAGGTATTCCAGCCCGTCACGCTGGAGTATCTCGGGCGGGAAGCCCTGGAAGCCTTCCAACCAGATGCGCTTCAACTGCGGCAGACGTGGCAGTTCGGCAAGCTGCGCGGCGGTGCTCACGAAGGCTTGGACCTCGGGCGTAACAGTGCGTAGCACTTGGTCCGCGTACTCCCTGGCGTTGAAGGACGTCCATGCTCTGGTGAGTTCACTGGCCACCGCCGACCGGGAGTCCGTGCGGAACCGCGCGATCACGGCGAGAGCGGCGTCTCCTCCGATCAGGCCTGCAGTCTTCACGACGGCGCTCGCTGCGGCGCTGTCCAGTCCCTCGGGGCCGGGAAGCAGTTCCAGCACCAGCTCGCCTGCCTTGGCGAGTTGCTCGGCCTCGGCAGCGGAGCGTGGGGGGACCAATTCGGCTGCCCGGTGCTGCACTTCCTGCCGCACGCCGGGGTCGAGTTCGGGCGCATGTTCGAGGCTTGCTGCAGCAAGGAGTACCAGCCGTTGCCGGTAGCGCGGTGTTCTGTCCGCCCGGCGCAGCAATTGCCGCAGCAGCCGCGTCCGTTCCTCCATGCGCGCGTGCCCGACTGCCATGCGTACGACGTCGTCCCACTGGTCGTCGTGGGCGTTGCGGACCAAGACGCCGAAATCGCGTGCCTCGATCGCCGCTTTCGCGCCCAGATAGTCCTGGAAGGAGCGGTGCACGAAGTCGACATAGCCGGGGAGCGGTTCGCGTAGCAGACCGCTGCGGATCAGCAGATGCGAGAAGACCTGGCTGGCATCGCCCTGCTCCCGTATCTGCGGCATCGTGGCCAGCCACTCGTCCAGCATCGTGACCGCCTCCTCCCGGGCCGCCTCCGCTTGACCGTTGCGGATCATCCAGTACGCCAGTCGCTGAAGCGGCACTGTCTGTTCGTCCCGGGAGAGGGCGACCCCCTCCATGGAGGTGATTTCCCGCTCGGTGTCGCGGCGGACCAGCAGCATGTCCAGAGCCGCGTCGTACAGCTCCTTGCGAGCTCGGGGGAGGTGCATGCGGCGGTCGTGGTTGAGCGCGCACAGCAGGGCGCACATCAGCGGGTTGGTCGACAGCCGCCCCAGGTCGCGGCGCGTCGACACCGCATGGTTCAGGCTCGCCTCAACCGCTCCAGTGACTCGCGCTCGGCGTCCGCGATGCACTCCCGGCGAACCGCGTCGTGCCAGTGCCGGACGAACGCCCGGATGTCATCCCGTCCCATCGGCAGCAGCGTGTGCGTCGTGAAGCCCTGCTCCGCCAGCCAGTCCTCGGGCACGGCGGACGGCCGAGTGGTCACGACATACCGCGCCCCCGGAAACACGGTGATCAGCCCCTTCAGCCACTGCTCCGTGCGGCTGCGCAGCCTCGGCGGCACCTCATCGACACCGTCCACGAGCACCAGCGCCCGCCCGCCCGCCTCCGAGGAGCTCCTCGGCCCACCTTTCAGGAGCGCGCAATGGCACGCCGGAGGCTGACAGGAAGTCCTCCGGCATGGGCAGCCCGTAGGGCGTGTTGAAGGACCTCAGCCGCAACAAAAACGGCACGTACCGGTTGAGATCCGCCAGCTCCGGGCCGAAGCTCTGCCGTGCCGCATTCAGCGCCAGCCACTGCACCAGCGTCGACTTCCCCGACCCGGCCGGTCCCCGCAGCACCAGCCGGTCGCAGCCGGCGAGAGCCTGCTCCACCTTCACCGAGGTTCGCGTGGCTTCCGGGACACCGAGCGCTTCGTGGTGAGGCTCATGAGCGCGCTCGTCCTCCACCGCCAGGCTGATGTAGGCGGTATCCAGCGGCCATTCAGCGCGGCGCCGGCCGCCCAGGGGTGACCCCGAACAGCTCTAGACGCGCATGCGTCCCGGCGACGAAGTCCGCGTACTGCTCCTCGAAACCGAGCGCGGCCTGCCCGCCCGCTCCCGTCACGGGCCGTTCCCGTAACAGTGCCCCGGTCCGCCGCGTGTGCTCCACCGCCGCCCGCGCCGCAAACGTCGGGTGAGTCGTGAGCTGCTCCACCAGGTGCACACAGCAAGGATGCGGAGGAGGAGTTGTGAGGCGCGGGCGAAGGAGGTACGGCCTTGTGGGGGGAGGTGGGAGCGGGCTGAGGTGACTGGTTTCCTCAGCCAAGAACGGTCGCATGCGCTCGGGAGCTGGACAGCGTCCGACCAGCGGTGTCCTTGATCAGGCCGGTCCGGCGGCGGATCAGGTCAACCAGCAAAGTGCCGAACTTCTCCACTTCCCGGGCCGAACCCCTTCTTTTCTCGATGCCTTACGGCACAATACTGCCGGGGGAGGACCGCTGATGAGTATCGCTTTGAAGCAGAACGATTTCGAACGGCTGGTCGGAATTCACGGCGGCATGCCGGACTTTCGTACCGTGCAAGGGCGCATGGACTTTGTGACGCATGTGTTCGCCGGGACTCCGCGCCGCCACGACCTGATCGCCTCGCTCAACGTGGACGGTACTCCACGGGCCGTCGCGGTCCGGTTCGTGGACCGTCTGCAGGCCTTCGGCCAGGACGAGCCCGGGCGTGAGACCCTGGGCGTCCTTGTCAACAAGATGCTCTCCTATCTCGGCGGCACCGAAGACGCCCGCTACCTGAGGGAGTTGATGACCCGCTACCCCTTCCACACCAGACCGACCGCCGACCGGGGGGCACCGGATGACTGGGCCGGCCAGGAGTCGCCGGACCAGGTCACCGAGAAGATCATCGGTGAGAACACCCTCCGGGACATCGCCCTGCTGGAAGTCGCCCTGGAAGCGGCACGGGCCGTCAGTCGTGTGAAGACGCCCGTGAGCGTGGGCTGGAGAACGGGCCGGGAAGGGGGATGCGCCAGCGCAGCCGCATGGCATGTCCTTTCGATCAGTTCGTGGCTACTTGCCGATGCGCGACGGCCGAGCCTCACCGCGTGGCCCCGGCGCTCCTCAGTTCACCCCACGTACATAGGTGATCGTTTGGGACCCAGTGGTCGAGATGGTGCGGTTCAGGATCGCCGCTGTTCCAGCAGTACCAGTAGCCCTCGATCTCGTCGTCGGGCAGCGAGGGGTTATCGATGACGAACGGGACGGCCGGGGTGCTGGCCGTGGGCTTCGGCTCCGAAGGCGCCCTCCCCGTCTCGGTCACACGGGCCACAACGGCGCCGATCACGATGACGGCGCCTGCTACACCAACTAAGACGCCATTTCACTTGGTCAGTCTGCGGTGACATATGAGAGTTGCGGCGATGGCGGTGAAGGCGAGGAAGTGTTCCGGCTTGCGTTCGTAGCGGCGGTGCAGGCGTCGGCAGCCGGACAGCCAGGACACGGTCCGCTCCACGACCCAGCGGTGTCGGCCCAGGTGCCGAGATGACTCGATGCCTTTGCGGGCCAGGCGATGCCGAATGCCACGGGAAGCGAGCCATCGGCGCAGGTGGCGGTAGTCATAGCCCTTGTCACCGTGCAGCTTCCCGGGGCGCCTGCGCCGTGGGCCACGACGGGAGCGGATGGGCGGGATGCCACGGACCAGGGGGATGAGGGCCTGGCTGTCGTGGAGGTTGGCGGCGGAGATGCCGATCGACAGGGGCAGTCCCTGGCGGTCGACGATGAGGTGGATTTTCGATCCCTTCTTGCCGCGGTCGGTCGGATTCGGTCCCGTCAGCTGCCCCCTTTGAGGGCCCGGACGCTGACGGAGTCGATCGCGCACCGCGACCAGTCCAGCTCGCCCCGGGCGCCGAGTTCGTCCAGGACCAGGCGGTGGAGTTTGGCCCACACCCTGGCCTCGGTCCACTCGGTGAACCGCCGAAAGGCGGTGATCCCGGACAGGCCGAAGCCTGGCGGGAGTTGATTCCAGGTGCAGCCCGAGGTGGCCACGAAGATGATCGCCGCCAGCACCTCGCGGTCCCCGCGCCGACGATGTCCTCCGCCTTGCGGTCGGGCCGGCGCCGGCGGCACCACCCGCTGAAACAACGTCCACAGCTCTTCCGGCGCCATCCGCTCGACAAGCGCAGCAGTCATCACCCCAGACTGCCGCAAGATCACGCCAACTGAAATGGCGTCTTAGCCTCACTTGGAGTCCGGTCCGGATCATGGGCGTGAACGCGGAAGTGCCTTCTGAGCTGGGACGGTGAGCCGTGTCGAGGGGTTCTGTCGGTCCAGGTGAAGGCACTTTCCACGTGCAGGGTATCGGTTCGCGTCCCAAACTCCGTGTTTCTGCCGACGGTGCGGGGGTGGTCGGTTACGCCGGTGCACGGCTACTGGCTGATCTGGCTGATGCCACCAGGCTGACCAGCTCGTACTCCACCGCGCTGAGGCCACTTCGACCACGCGGTACCGGTCATGACCCGGGCCGGATCGCCACCGACCTCGCGGTCATGCTCGCCGACGGCGGCGAGGCGATTGCGGATCCGGCCGTGCTGCGGGACCAGAGCGAAGTGTTCGGCCCCGTCGCCTCTACACGGACTGCCTGGCGGCTGCCGGCCACCGTCGACGAACGCGTACTGGACCGTCTGCGCTCAGCCCGGGCCCGGGCCCGGGCCCGGCCCGGGAAGTGGCCTGGCGTCAGGCATCCGAGACCCGCTGCGGCATAGCGGCGGCGAAAGCCGGCGGACGGGAAGTGCCCGGCCTGGTCGGCCCGGAGGTGTTGGAGCCACCTGCGCGGGGCCGTGTCACTGGTATCTCGTAGGCTTCCGGCCATGAGCGACGGGGAATCCGGCAGACGGGTCATAGACGGGCGCTTCGAGCTGGAGGCGCGGCTCGGTGGCGGCGGCATGGGCTTGGTATGGCGAGCGCGCGATCTGGTCCTGGACCGGGCCGTGGCGCTCAAGGAGGTGCGGCCGCCCGATCCGGGTCTGGCCGAATACGACCCGCAGGGCGCGGCGATGCTCAGAGCCCGGGTACTGCGCGAGGCACGGGCACTCGCCCGTGTCGACCACGCCAATGTGGTGACCATCCACCACGTGGTGGACGGCGGGGAGCACACTTACCCGTGGCTCGTCATGGAGTTGGTGACCGGCGGATCGCTCCAGGACAGGCTCGGGAAGGGGCCGATGCCGCCCGTCGAGGCCGCCCGGCTCGGCCGCGAGGTGCTGGCCGCGCTGCGCGCCGCGCACGAGGTGGGCATCCAGCACCGGGATGTGAAGCCCGCCAACGTTCTGATGAGGCCCGACGGACGTCCCGTCCTCACCGACTTCGGTATCGCGGCCATCAGGGAGTCGACCGCCCTGACCGCGACCGGGTCCGTCATCGGCACGCCCGATTACATGGCGCCCGAGCGTATCTCCGGCGGCGAGGGCGGCCCGGGCTCCGACCTGTGGTCGCTGGCGATGATGCTGTATGTCGCGGTCGAGGGGCATCATCCGCTGCGCAGGGGAACCACGCTCGCGACGCTCGCGGCCCTTCTGAGCGAGGAGCTTCCGCCGCCCGTCCAGGCCGGGGTGCTGACTGGCTTCCTGAACGCCGTGCTCGTCAAGGACCCGGCTGGCCGGGCTGACGCGGAGGCCGCTGACCGGATGCTCGCGGAAGCGGCCGAAGGCAGGGATACGGCTCCGACTGCTCCGCACGGGGCGGCCGGGGCCACCTCGTACAGGCTGGCACCTCCGCCGGGGCCGACACCCACACCCTCCGCACCGGCCGGGTTCGGGCCGCCTTCGGGCTTCGGGCCGCAGACGGGCTTCGGACCGTCATCTCCGCACGACGCGGTGCCCGGCCTCATCGGGCCGCCGGCCCCCTACCCGATGGGCCCCACACGGCCGACGCCGCCGCGGCCGGGCGGTCGTGCGAAGAGCCGGATCGCGATCGTCTCGTCCGTCGTGGGGACCGTGCTGGCAGGAGTCCTGGTGTGGACTCTGCTACCGCAGGGAGGCGACAAGGAAGGGGGAAAGGCCGCCAATTCACCTGGCTCGTCCTCGACCAGGACGACGGACCCCACTCCCACACCGCCGAGAGCGTCCCCTTCGGCGTCGGCGCCGCAGGCCGATGCGAAGACCGGCCTGCTCACCCCGGACGGCATCCGGACGGCGGTGAAGGAGATCAAGGCCGCGACCGGCACGGACCGGGCGTGCGACTTCACCGTCTATCCGGACTACGTGTCCGCGGAAATCATGGTCAAGGGCAGCGACACCAAGTACGACAGCTACACCTACCGACCGGGCCAGGGCGTCGAGAAAGGCATCATCAGCAGCGCCCTCATCGGCGGCGAACGCCCTTTCAGCCTGGGCAACTTCGACTGGGATGTCCTTCCCGCCCTGCTGAAACGGGCGGAAAAAGACCTGAACGTGAAGCGGCCGACCATGCGCTACGTCCTGGTCCGCCCAGCCGACACCACGTTCAGCACTCCGCTGGGACTGGCCGTCTATCTCGCCGACGACCACGTCACCGGCTATCTGAACGCCGACCTGAAGGGCAAGGTAACCCGGGTGATGCCGGCCCAGGACTGACCAACGCCGCCCGACTCTTGACCAAGGAGGCCGCCCGCAAGGCCGCCGGCGGCACCGACTGGCTATGTTCAGCAGTTTCGACAGCACAGGTCGCCAAGGCCGGCGGCCCCGGTGACGCCTCCGCGAGCGCCTGGACTACCTCGCGAACCGAACGCAACGCGGCCCGCAACGTCGTTCATGATTAAACCGCCGTCGCTACTGGCGGTCACGTCGACCAGCTGCACGGCGTCGACGTACAGGGGCGCTGCGGTCCGAGCGTCCACGGCCGCGTGCAGCGCGCGCTTCCGGGACGCGCGAAGGGCTGGCCCGGAAACCGTTGGTCCGAATCGACAAGTAGGCAAAGCTCATGATCTTTCCTCTGGGTGGGGGTGAGGGGTGAGGGGCGAGGAAGAGAGCTGGGAAAGGGCGGAGGTTCTACTGGAACCACTCCAGGGCCGCGGAGCGCTGGGCCTCGTCGGGAAGTCGGTCAGCTCCCACGGCACCGTCACCGCCGGAGTTGAATTCGGGCCTTCGCTGCACAGGAGGCCCGCTGGGGCGCTGCTGCGGCCGAGGGCGCTCGGCGCCTCGGTGAGTTCGTGGCCGTCTGCTGGGCGATGCGGTGCTGCGGCGGACTGCTCACCACCAGCGTGGCGAGGCTGTCGTCGCTGAGACAGCACAGATGGAGCATGGTTCGTCCTCGGATCGCTTGAGGCACGCCGGGGAAGGGGTGCGTTCGTTCGCCTGTCAGGCGAGGTGCTCGCGGAACCAGGCGCGGGCGGCGCCGCTCGCCTGATCGAACTGGCTGGTGTACGGGTCGAAGTGGCCGCCAGGGATCAGCTGCAGCCGCTTGGGCTCAAGGGCACGTTCGTAGGCGGCGAGCGCCAGGTCGGTCACGGTCGGCGCCGGAATGCCCCATGTGCAGCAACGCCGGCACGGTATCTTGGCTGCGTGCTGGGCCTGGAGGGGCAGGCGGTTGAGCTGGTCGTTGCTGGGCGGGAGGGTACCGGGTCAGGGGTGTGCAGACAGGTGTGGCGACTCCGATGAGTGCGACCAGGCCGTTACCGCCGATGGGTGGGGCGAGTTTGGACAAGTTGTGGGCAAGCCAGACGTTGCCGGACCGGTCGAGCTGGATGGCGGTGAGGTGCTGGATGGAGCTGCTGCGACAGCCAGGGGCGGCGTCAGCAGGGAGCCCGAGCGGTTACACCGACTGCCGCACCGATTTCACCCGATTGCACTGGGTGAGCTGGCCGGCCATCGCCCCCACAGACCTGGACGCCCCCCCCTGAAAACCCACAACCCGCCCCGCAAGGGCCTGGCGGCACTCATGCAGGATGCAAGGCGTGCGGCACGCCCGCCGAGGACGGAAACCTGCGGTGCCACGGACACGTGAAGCTGATTGCGGTACAGCCTGACGGCAGGCGAGAACAGAATGAGTGCGGTCCATGGCATACGACGCCACAGACGGCGTCTCCACGGTGCGGCAGCCGGATTCGCCGTCGCCGTCCTGTGCGCGGTTCCGGCAGCACCGGCTGCAGCGGAAGGCGGGGCAGGCAGCGTCAAGCCCACCATCGTGCTGGTACACGGTGCCTTCGCCGACGGGTCCAGCTGGAACGGGGTGATCACGCGCCTGCAGCAGGCGGGGTATCCGGTCATCGCTCCGGCGAACCCGCTGCGTGGACTGGCCAGTGACGCGGAGTACATCCACAGCGTGCTGAAGAGCGTGCACGGACCGGTCGTCCTCGTCGGTCACTCATACGGCGGCTCCGTGATCAGCGAAGCTGCTGTCGGTGATGCCCATGTCAAGACGTTGGTCTACGTTGCTGCCTTCACCCCCGTAGGGGGAGAGTTCTCTGGAGCTGTCCAACAAGTTCCCCGGGAGCACTCTCGGACCCACCCTCAAGAACGTGTCCTTCCCCCTTCCCGGCGGGGGCACCGGCATCGACCAGTACATCAAGGCCGACAAGTTCCACCACCAGTTCGCCGCCGACGTGCCCAGATCGGTGACCACCTCATGGCCGCCACCCAGCGTCCCGTGGCCGCCTCGGCGCTGCAGGAGAAGGCCACCAAGGCCGCCTGGAAGACTATCCCTTCCTGGACTCTGATAACGACCCAGGACCGCAACATCCCGCTGGCCTCACAACGCTTCATGGCCCAGCTGTGCCCATGCACACACCGTCGAGGTCAAAGCGTCCCACGCCGTCGCGGTATCCCAGCCGGGCGCGGTCACCCGCCTGATCGAGCAGGCCTCCCAGGCCACCGGCACCACGACAACCGCGGCCGATCCTTCCGGCCCGACCCTCGCGAACACCGGCTCAAGACGGCAGACCACGCACGCCATCACCCTTG
This sequence comes from Streptomyces sp. NPDC052301, assembly GCF_044593395.1. Taxonomy (NCBI): domain Bacteria; kingdom Bacillati; phylum Actinomycetota; class Actinomycetes; order Kitasatosporales; family Streptomycetaceae; genus Streptomyces; species Streptomyces sp. NPDC052301. The sequence goes on from NZ_JBIUBE010000017.1 coordinate 156,737, forward strand.
CCGGCGTAGCCGCCGTGGCGGTGGCCACAGGTTCGGCCATCGTGCTCCTGGGCCGCCGGGGGCGATCGGAGAACAACGGTACGCTGTAGGCCATTGCAGCGTCGGAGCCTTCAGGAATAGCCCCGTTCACCGGGCCGAGCCCACGTCAGTTCGGCAATCTGATCACCGCGCTGCGGGCCGCTGACCGGGGTCTCCAGGCGGGGCGGTCGACGGTATCCGGTAGGTGGTGTTGTACGGCACGCATGCACGCCGTGCGCGGCCGGCACTTCGGCCCGGTCGCCGGACCCGGAAACCGCACCTCCTTTGCGCCCCGCATCGTTGGCGGAGCCGTCCACCGACATCACCAGCGTGTCATCACCGAACGCACCCTCGAACGGGATACGTTTGCGCCGTTCGTGAGCGTCGGTAGTGGCATACCTCCGAAGGGTGCGCGAGACGGTGACGCGGGTAGATGACAAGCACGCCCAGCTGTTGGCGTCCGGTCTGAACCTGGGCGCTCCCGTGGGGCCGGAGGAGGCCCTGTACGACGGGGGCGCCATGCGCCCCTACGAGTTCGGTCGGATCCTGTTCCATCCCCGGAACGGCGAGGCATTCGAACTGCACGGCTTGATCCTAACCACCTACCTGGACCTCGGCGCGGAGTACAGCGGTCTCGGCTATCCGGTCACCGACGAGATCGACGACGCAGCCGTCCCGTTCGGGCGCATGAACGTGTTCGAGCAGGGATCGCTGCGCTTCGATCCCGCTGTCGGCGTGACGCAGGAACTGTTCGAACGCGAGCTTGTGCCTTCGGTGACGGTGAAGGTGGTCGACGGCACCTTCGTACCGCTCGGTCCGGGCGGTGCCCTCACTCTCACCGATTTCGCGAACGCGGTGGTCGGGCCGGGGTTCGAAGCGGTGATCGCGGTGATCGACTCGCTACTGCCGAACCTGCGGCTGCGCCGCGTCTTCGACACACACACCAGCGACGAGATCCAGGTGATGATCGACGAGGCCCGCACTGCGGACCCGGACTACCTGGCACCCGACTTCAACAACTTCCTCGCGATCGACTGCCCGCCAGGATTCGACACCGACGGACTGGCCGCGGTGTTGTCCCAGCTGACCGGCACCGTGGAATTCGCGTACACCACGCCGCTGGCGTCCGACCCTGTCGTCGGCACCCCGAACCCGCTGTTCAACCAGCAGGGCTATCTGCGACCGGCGCTCGACGGAATCGGCGTGCAGGCGGCGTGGGCGAAAGGTGCCGACGGCTCCGGCTTGCAGTTCATCGACGTCGAACAGGGCTGGTTCCTCGGCCACCAGGACCTGCCAGCCGGGATCCAGCTGCTCGGCGGACACAACATCGCCAAGAGTTTCCCGCACGGTGCCGCCGTGCTCGGCGAGGTGATCGGCACCGACAACACCGTCGGAATCTGCGGCATCGCGCCAGCCGCGTCCACTCGGGTGATGTCGTACAACCAGACGAATCCGCCGTTCAACTCCTTCCAGAGCCGCCAGGAGATCGCCAATGCGGTGATGGTCGCTCAGGCGCAGCTGCGACTCGGTGACGTCCTGCTGCTGGAGGCCCAGATCGCGGCGACCATCGGCGGCACCAACCACTTTGTCCCGGTCGAGACCGACCCCGCGGTGTTCGCCGCGATCCGGCTCGCGACCGCGCGCGGGGTGAGCGTCATCGAGGCGGCCGGGAACAACGGCGCCCCGCTCGACCAGTTCGTCAATCCGCAGGGCCATCGGATGCTCAACCGACAGAGCCCGGACTTCCAGGACTCTGGAGCGATCGTGGTCGGCGGCGGCTCCTCCGCGCCCCCGCACGGGAGGCTGGCCGCCCCAAATCCGGTGACCAATGGGGTGGTGAGCAGCTTCGGTACTCGTATCGACTGCTATTCCTGGGTGGAAAACGTGGTGACCTGCGGCAACCCCACGGCACCGACTAAGGTGGACGGCTATTGGACCGCACCGCCGTTCGGAGGGACCTCGGCGGCGGCACCGGTGATCGCTGGCGTCTGCTTGTTGGTGCAGGGCCTGTTCCAGACCCTCAACCCGGCGACCGGGTCGCCGGGGAGGATCTCCGCGCGACGGATGCGCAGCGTGCTGACTCGCCCGCTCAACAGCAGCGCGGGGGCTTCGGGCGCCTTCATCGGGGTGATGCCCGACCTGCACAAGTTGATCGCCAACGAGTTCGTCTAGACCGGCAGGAGTACCCACATGCCCGCGGACGAGGTACCGGCCGAGATGGCGGCCGCGCTCAACGAAGCCGCCTTCGGCCTACTGCAGCTTGAAGGTGTGAACGGCATCGACGTCGGGGTCGATGAGGCCGACGAATACACGCTGCGACTTCTGGTGAACAATCCGGACGACCCACCCGGGGGGCTGCCGGACTCCATCGGGGGATTCGCGTACATTCTCGTCGCCGGCACACCGCAACTGGAGCAGGCCGGGATTCCGGACCAGAAGACCTACGGCATGCCGGGCAGCGATCCGATCATGGGCGGAATCCAGCTCGGACCCGCGGCGATTATGGGCGGAAACGTCCACGCGGGCACGCTCGGTTGCGTGTTCCTCGACCCGGCAGGGTTGCCGGTCGCGGTCAGCAATGCCCACGTCATCTGCGGTGCGGTCGGTGATGCGATCCAGCAGCCGGCGCCGCAGACCGATCCGGCACCGACGATCGAACGGCTCGGCTCGCTCCACCAGTGTCTGGCGCCTGACACCCCATCACTGTTCCCCGGCGGTCTCGTCTCCGGCTTCTTCGACGCCGCGCTGTGCTCGGTCGACGGCACGCGTACGGCGGAGGTCGGACGGATCGCGGACATCGGTGTCGCGACCGCCATCTCCTCGCCGCGGATCGGTTCGGTCGTCCGTAAACGCGGGTATCGCACCGGGGTGTCGCACGGGGTGGTCGAGGGCACGCTCGGCGCCTACAAGGCACACAACCACGACGGCAGCGAGCGCTGGATGCTGCTCGGCCAGGTGTCGATCGTGATGATCCCCGACCTCGGGCTGAATCCGCAGGGGGTATGGTCGCGGTCCGGGGACTCCGGGTCGGTGGTGGTGAACGAGAGCAACGAGATCGTCGCCCTGCACTGGGGTGGCGACGGGATGCGCGGCTACGCAACGGATTTCGCCCCGATCGCGGTCGCGTTCGGGCTCGGGCTGTAGGCGGGCACTGTGGCGATCTTCGGCAAGCCCGGGGCCAGTTACGTGGGATCGGCGGGCGTAGCCAGTTCTGCGGGAGTCACAACAAGACCTTCCTGGACAGAAGGTGTTTCGGAGACGGCGAAGAATTCCTGGCGGAATCCTCCGAGATTGCCGGGTCGGCCCACATCGAGTACGGCAAACAGGTGTGCCCACGTGCGCGCTCCGTTCCGTCTGTGTGCCCGCCCGCAGGGAGTCACCGCGTCCTCGTACCGGCTCCGGTCCCCGACCACTGTCGCTGCCGTGTTGCATCCCGCCATCGCAGCATCGTGGGGCCGCCCACCGCGCTTCCCCCTCTGAGCGGCCCCACACCGGCGCGTGACATCCACCGCGACCAGCGCTTTTGTCGAGCGCTGCGATTTCCAGACGGATTGCGAAGAGGCCGCCGCCCACTCGGTAGTCCGCGGTGGAGCTGCGCTCCGACGCCTCCAGCGTGACCAGTCGGCTCGCGGAGCACCAGACCGGGTCGAGGGCAAGGACAGCAGATGACGACAGCCCCAGACGACGCACCAGCCCCAACCGGACAGGACAGCAACAGCGACAGTGCGGATGCGGCCGCGCCACCGGCGGCCGCGGGTATCGCCGAGACCGTGGGCCGGGTCCTCGCGATGGCCGCCGCCGCAGCGAGCCCCTCGCGGCCCGGCGATGCCGCAGAGATCGAGGCCATCACCGACGCGATGATCCGGCTCCTGGTGGGGACGCCGCTGCGCTCCGACGGCCAGCTGGCCATCAAGTCACTCGCCCAGGAAGCCGACCTCCCCAAAGGGCTGACCGACGCATGCCCGTTCGAAGCACTGTACGCCCGCGACGCTGAAGCAGATCTGACCGACTGACGACGTCGGCTCCGGCCCACGTCGAATAACGTGAACCGGAGCCAAACGGGACACGGGAAGGTGATGGTGGTCAGTCCACGGACCGCACGGTGGGCATGGCGAGGGCGACCGGTCCCGTGCCGGAGCCGCTCTTGCAGGAGTCGTGGCAGTCCTTCTCCAGGCTGCAGCACAGTGAGCAGATCGCCCCGGCGTGGAAGTGGCAGTTCGCCACGTCCGGCCGCTCGAAGTCGGTCGTGCACACGGTGCAGGTCAGCATGGCCGCGGAGGGCAGGCCGTCCGCCCCGAGCAGCGGCTCCTCCAGGTCGTCGACGCGGGCGATGTAGTACTTGCCCTTCGTGAGCACCGCGAACAGCGGTGAGAGGACCATCGCGAGGAACAGGGCGATGAAGGGGGAGTATGCCTTGCCGTAGTCTCCGAACGCCTCGAAGTAGGCCGCGATGGAGACGGCCGAGGCGATGAGCATCGATCCGAAGCCGACCGGGTTGAAGTTGTACAGGTGCGCGCGCTTGAACTCGATGTACGAGGGACTGAGCTTCAGCGGTTTGTTGATGACGAGGTCGGCGACGACTGCGCCGATCCAGGCGATGGCGACGTTGGAGTAGAAGCCGAGGACGGTGTTGAGGAAGCCGAAGACGCCGCCCTCCATCAGGGCCAGCGCGATGCCGACATTGAGGAAGATGTAGACGACCCGGCCGGGGTGGCGGTGGGTGAGGCGGGAGAAGAAGTTCGACCAGGACAGCGAACCGGAGTATGCGTTCGTCGAGTTGATCTTTATCTGGGACAGGATCACGAAGAAAGTGGCCAGGCCCAGGGCGACGGGTGCGGCGAGGGTCTTGAAACCGTGGACGTACTGCTGGATGGGCTCGTTGGCCTTGGACAGGCCCACGCTGCCGGCGATGTAGAAGGCGAGGAAGGCCCCGCCGATCTGCTTGGCCGCGCCGAGCACCACCCAGCCCGGGCCGGCGGAGAGGACGGCCCCCCACCACTTCCTGCTGTTCTCGGGCGTCTTGTCGGGCATGAAGCGCAGGTAGTCGACCTGCTCGCCGATCTGCGCGATCAGCGACAGGGCCACGCCCGCGCCCGCGCCGACGCCTAGCATGCTGATGCTCGAGCCTGTGGGGGAGTTGCCGGCGAAGTGCGTGAACTGCGAGAACTCGTCCGGCTCCTGGATGGCGATGGACACGAACGGCGCGACCATCAGCACCAGCCACACCGGCTGCGTCCACACCTGCATCTTCGACAGCGCCGTCATGCCGTAGATGACCAGCGGCAGGATGATCAGCGAGCAGATCAGATAGCCGACGGCGAGCGGGATGTGCAGCCCCAGTTCCAGCGCCTGGGCCATGATCGAGCCCTCGAGGGCGAAGAAGATGAAGGTGAAGCTGGCGTAGATGACCGAGGTGAGCGTGGATCCGAGGTAGCCGAAGCCGGCGCCCCGGGTCAGCAGGTCCATGTCGATGGAGTACTTCGCCGAGTAGTACGAGATCGGGATGCCGGTCAGGAAGATGACGACCGCGGCGGCGAGGATCGCGATCATCGCGGAGGAGAAGCCGTTGGAGATGGCGATCGAGCCGCCGATGGCGAAGTCGGCGAGGTAGGCGATGCCACCGAGTGCCGTGGTGGCCACCACGTAGGGGGTCCAGCGGCGGAAGGACTTCGGCGCGTAGCGCAGGGAGTAGTCCTCCAATGTGTCGTTCTGCGCCCAGTTGTTGTACGTCCGTCCGCCCGTACTCGCCGGCGGTGCTTCCTTGTCGACGATCTCCGTCACGACATTCCCTCTTCCCAGCACTGGGGACGACCCGGGCGACCCCGGGTGATTGCACGGAAGAGTCACGCCGCACTGTTTCTTGAACGTTTCGCTCCCTTTAAGGGAAAAGTCTTTAACGGGCCTTTATTCGATGCGCGTAGATAGCACGCCAGCAGGAGCGAAACCGCGTGGGCCGGGGTGCCCGTCCATGGGCGACTGGTCGCCGCCTGCAGCCTCGATGTCCCGGCAGCATCAGCGTCCTGACCCGCTCGCGCCCAGCGACGCACCTGCCCAATCGTTGGGCAGCAGAGCCTGTGGGAGCCGTCGCAGTCGACCAGCAGCGCCGCCAGCCTGACGCGTCCTCACGGATCAGGGATGCGTCCGTTGCGGCGCGTCACTGCCGTTGGTCGTCGGGCGGATGAGCAAGAGGGCGATGTCGTCATGGCGGGCGACGCCCCGTTCGGCGTGTCGGATGAGGGCGTCGGCGATGTCGTCCAGGTCCTGGCCCTGGGCCTGTGCGAGGTGCTGGGCCAGGTCGTGGGTGGTGTGGTCGATGTCGGTGCCTGGATTTTCCACAAGTCCGTCGGTGTACAGGGCGAGGACGCAGCCCGAGATCCTTCTCAGCGCCAACCGCTGCCCCGCTGATCCCCGACGTCGAAAACGCTCTGACCTGCGGAAGTGGAGGGTCGTGGTGGGTTTCCCGCTAATCCCCGTTTAGTTTGCGGCATTGAGGACGACTCAGAGCGACGGTGCCCTAAGGGACCGTCAGGAACCGGGCCCAATAGGGCAGTAGCCGCTGGAGCCCTTCCTGTGGGGCGGTCCGGCGAGCAGAAGTGCCAGAGGTGTGCGGCAGACCCGTCTCGCCCAGACCGCCGGTCTAACCGATGTCCAGCAGGAGATCCTCTCCACCGTCCGCAACCTTGAATTGATCACGGTGGGTCTGAATCACCCGTCGGTAAGTTGATGGCAGGTAGAAGGCCATGATTCAGGGAGATCTGAGGAATCTTCAGGCCGTTGGGTAGTCCAGGCGCGAAAGTGCCAGAGGTGTGCGGAGTTCGCCCTGCCCGTCCTCGCGGTGCACGGCGACCCCAACGACCATCTCGCGACGTATCGCTGAAACCTTCACCACGAACACGACACGACAGGCCTGTGATGAGTGCAGGTGGAAGGCTGGCTAGGCACATCGACCTTGCAGCCATTGTCGCCCTTTTCCTGGGTGGTGTGGCTGTCTACTTCGCCTACCGGGACCCCAAGCTCGGTGTAGCCATCGGTGTCGGTGCAGCAGTGATCACGCTGCTCTGGCTGTTGTTGGGTATGTAGGGGCCCAGGGCGGGGGGCGTCGGCAAGAAGCTGAAGGGGGTCATGCAACGGGAGGAAGCCCGGCTCCTTCCCCGCTACGGCTTCCCGTCCGAGATGTTGAGCGAGAGGTCGCGCAGAGGCGTAATCCAGCTGGACCCGTTCGGCTGGCTCCACCGCTCGCAGCTGGGCACCAGTACTCCAGAGTTTTGGTGGATCACCTTCAGGAACTTCGTGGTGAAGTCCCGGGAGTGGGCCCCGTTCGGGACCTACACGGACGGGAATTCCCTTCGCGTCGCCGTCGCCCACGCCGCCGCCGGACTGGCCAAGCCCTCCACCGTCGGCGCCCGCCGGGTCCTCAAAGGACACGAGGCCGAACGTAAGAAGAGCACGGACTTCCGCCGCCGGCCCCGCCGGGCCGCCGCCGCCACCCCGCCCGTCCTGCGGAAGATGGTAACCGCCACCGACACCACCACCGCCATCGGCCGCCGCGACGTCGCCATCCTGCTCCTGGGCTTCGCCCTCGCCGCCCGCCGCTCCGAACTTCGCCTGCTCGACTGGGCTGACCTCGAGGAGGTCGAGGAGGGCCTGGCCGTCCAGATCTGGCGCCCGAAGGTCAACCACGAGGGCCCGCTCGGCGTGCCCTACGGATCCAACCCGGCGACCTGCCCCGTCCGCGCCCTGCGTGCCTGGCGCCAGTACCTGACCGACCACGGACACCAGGCCGCAGGCCCCCTGTTCGTGCGCATCGACCGGCACAGCCGCATCGCCCACCCCATGCACCGCAACGGCCAACCGATCGGCGACCCCACCGGCCGGATCACCGGCGAAGGCATCGGCGACGCCATCACCCGCGCCGCCACCCGCGCCCAACTCACCGCCCCCACCGAGCTCCTGCCCGACCTCCCACCCCGCTGGAGCGGACACAGCCTGCGCCGCGGCTTCGCCACCGCCGCCAAACAAGCCGGCAAAGACCTCATCGAGACCGCCCGCCACGGCGGCTGGGTCGACGGCTCGAAGTCCCTCGCCGGCTACTTCGAACAGGCCGGGATGTGGGACGAGACCAACCCGCTCTACGGCATCGGCCTCTGAAAGAAGGCGGGATCAGGAGCCACGCTCTGCAGAGACCCGCGGGCATGTAGTCGCGATCGGAGTCTTTGAAGGCGTCGTTGTTGGGCACTGGAGGCCGTCACTGAAGTGTCCTGTCTGTTCGACACCGCGCTCCGCACCCGTCGTCCCATCCTCGCCTTCGCCGCGCGTGCCTGCGCCCCGAGCCACCTTGGTCTTTGGAGGAGATGCGCCCCCCGGGGGGCCCGGGGGGGGGGGCGGGGGGGGGGGGGGGGCCCCCAGCCCCCACCCGGTTTAGTTTTTGTA